>NZ_CP040004.1:0-600000 GCF_005697565.1 Candidatus Nanosynbacter featherlites
ATGAAAGAACAAGCAATCTGGCAGGGAGTGTTGGGTCAATTAGAATTGACCATTCCGTCTTCTTCATTTTCTGCATGGTTTACAAAAACAAAATTAGAACTAGTTTCCGACAAAGAAGCCGTTATCATCGTTCCAAATATTTTCGTAGAGGCTCAGTTGGAGAAAAAATTTCATACCGATATTCAAGCGGCTTTAAAATCAAATGGTTTTGAAGGAGTGGTGCGGTATCGGATTGGTTCTGGTTCACGAAAAAGAACTGTCAACCGGGAGCAACCAGAAGAAGTTACCCGTCCAAAGGAACGTCGCATCATTGCGCCGACGCAAAAAAACAATAGTAATCTCAATCCGCGTTACACTTTTGATAATTTCATCGTCGGATCAAGTAATGACCTGGCTTACGCTGCATGCCAAGCGGTCGCGTCGCACCCTGGTCTTAAATATAATCCACTGTATCTATATGGTGGTTCGGGTCTTGGTAAAACTCACCTCATGCAAGCAGTCGGTAATGAGATTATCAAACAGCAGCCGTCAGCTCGAGTGTTATACACAACAACTGAGGCTTTTGTGAATGAATTCCTTGACTATATCCGTTTCAAGAAAAAGGGGTTTTCTGATAAATATCGCAATGTTGACGTGCTGATCGTTGATGATATGCAGTTTATTGCCGGTAAAGAAAAAACTCAGGATGAATTTTTTCACACGTTTAACGACCTCCACCAAAACAATAAACAAATTATCATCAGCTCCGATAAACCACCCAAAAGCATCCCTACCCTCACCGACCGACTGCGCAGCCGTTTTGAATGGGGCATGGCGATTGATATTCAAATGCCTGACTATGAAACGCGGTGTGCCATTGTCAAAGCAAAAGCTGGCCTCAGTGGCACTGAGTTAGAATCAGGTGTTGTTGAATATTTGGCAGCTAATTTTAAAACTAACATCCGAGAGTTAGAGGGCGCGCTTAACCGTCTGTTGGCCTATGCTGACATGCAAGGCTTCGTGCCAGACGTAGCAGCAGCTGAAAGTGTTCTGGGAGACATGAAACGGGTTCGCCCACAACACATTACCGCTAAGCAGATCATTGATCGTACAGCACGCTATTTTAATCTGGATCCAAAAGATATGTGTTCAGCCAGGCGCGACAAGTTCATCGTCCAGCCACGACAAATCGCCATGTATCTGTTGCGTAGCGAATTGAAAATGAGTTTTCCAAAAATCGCTCAAGAACTTGGTCGTAAAGACCACACCACAGCCATGCACTCTGTCGAAAAAATCACCAAAGAAAGCTTAACCAACCAACTGGTGCGTGAACAAATCAATGACGTCAAGGATAAACTCTATGTGCAAAATTAGTGGAAAACCTGTGCAAGACCTATGGAATTCTGTCCGCAGCCTGCGACTAACCTTGTGGCAAAATTTAGTAGACTCTGCACAGCTGTGGGTTACCACCGCTTTATCCACTGCTATATACCACACCCATCCACACCGCTATCCACAGCTATTTTTGCCTAGCCACCTCTGTTTGAATAATTGTTTTACTCAGTTTCCACAGCACCTATTATTACTAACACCAGATAAAAAATAAGAAAGGTTATATAATAGTAACTATGAAGCTTTCAGTCACACAAGAAAATTTTGCAAAAGCGCTTAGTAATATTGGAAGAGTGGCTTCTGGTCGCGTTGAACTTCCTATTCTGAACAATATTTTGCTTCGTACGGACGGAGGAAGATTATTGATTGCAGCTACCAATTTGGAAATTGCTTCCACCCAGTATATTGGTGCCAAAATACAATCGCCAGGTTCGATCACCATCCCGGCACGACTGATCTCAGAATTTATCTCAACCTTGCCAAGCGGTACTATCGACCTGGAGACCAAAGACGATCATCTGCACATCACTTCTGGTAAATTTAAATCAGTTATCAATGGCGTCATTGCTGATGAATTTCCAGAATTACCAACCATCAATGAAGATACAGCAGTGCGCTACGAAATCGCCACTGATGATCTGAAAAAAGCAGTGTCACAAACCATTTTGGCGGCCAGCTCTGATATGGCTCGGGCAGTGCTGACTGGCGTGTATTGGCATACGTTTGAAAATGAGCTATATCTAGCGGCGACTGATGGCTACCGGTTGGCTGAGCGAAAACTCATGAAAGCGGATGGTGAAGTTGCAGCCATCATCCCGACGTCTGCGCTACAGGAAGTGATTCGTAGTTTAAGTGATGCCACAGAAACCATCGTGATATTGTTTGGTGATGATCAAGTTTGTTTCCAGACACCAGAACTAGAAATTATTAGTCGCTTGATTGACGGAAAATTCCCAGACTATCGCCAGCTGATTCCTCAGCAGTCACAGACGGAAATCATCGTCTCACGCGCCGACCTCAGCCGCATCACCAAAGTTGCTAGCTTGTTTGCTCGAGAGTCAGGCGGCGGCGTTACTATCAATGCTTCAGCTGAAGACAATATCATTTCCATCCACTCCATCGCCTCAGAACTTGGTGAAAACACCTCAGAAGCAACTGCTAAGATTTCTGCTGACGGTCAAATTACGCTCAACTCTCGGTATTTGACTGAAGCTTTGAATGTTACAGACGGAGAGGAAGTATCATTTGCCTTCAGTGGTAAGCTCTCCCCGTGTATCATTCAGTCCACGGCTAAGAAGCGTGACTATATTCACATCATTATGCCGCTAAAAAGTTAGCTTAACGATCACGGAATTTGTAGCACCACGATGGCTGTCCATTGCCACACGGTACAGCGGCTCGACTATCTTTTTCTTTCTTGGTTGGTATGATGTAGTTATTAATCTTCAAGTCGTAGTTATCTGGTGTCGCGCCAAGCCTGGCGAGTCGTTCTAATATTTGACTCAGAAGCGCGTCACCGTTGCGCCCGACCATGGTGATACAGATGCCGATTTTATGCGATTTCTTGATATCCGTGCGATATGGCTGACACGAGAAGACTCGGTAATCTCTGTCTTCAAATGGTAGATGCTGCAATATTGGATTAGCCTCATCGATTTCCTTACCGACCCTGTTTACTTGTCGACTACCTAGTCCATCCAAGACTTTGGCATATTTTTTCTGCTTCAGTTCATTTTTTGCTTTATCACTTTTCGGTGTCAGGGCAAACAACAGTTTTCGTTCTTTTCCCTTCTCCAGGTCAAGTACAATAGTATATGTTTCATAGCCATCAGCACTGAAACTGAAAGTATGTTTACCGCTTTTAACCGTTACGGGTTTATCAGAGGTGATGGTCTGGTTTTTCACTGAATCATAAGACATTTTGACAGTTTCTGGCGCAAAGGTTGCCAGCAGTGTGGTATCGCGGGTGACGGTTTGGAATACATAGTATGAAATGAAAGCAACAAGCAGCGCGCCAATGATCACTGCACCGCCAATAATTTTTTGTTTAGTAATGACTGGCTGCATGATATTTCCTTTCTAGGTTTTGTTTGATTGAATGACGCGAACTAAGATGTTGCCTGCCTGGCTGAGTTGGTAATCAACTGATCCTTGCTTGATGAATATCGGCACCGTATCATCAAGTGAGGCATTAGCGGCGACATACCCTCCGCCGACGTCACCGGTGTAAATCAAGGTATGTCCGTAACCACCATGGCTTGGGTGGAGGAGAATATCACCCGGCTGCAAGTCTGAGGCAGATGGGCGCTCGATGATTTTGAATTTTTCTGGATGAGATTTTACATAAGAATATTGTGCTGTAGTGCCAATCGGTTCATAATCTTTATCTGCACCAGAGGTACGCATCACCGTCGCTATAAATCGACCGCAGTCAGTGTCTGAACTACCGACGACACTCGGGTTATTTTTCTTGACCGCATCAATATATTCAGCTTTAGCCGTGTGGTTATTAGCTCCTTTATCAGTGTTTGGATTCCATGCTAATTGTTTGGCTGTATCGACGATACTTTGTCCGGCGACGCTTGACCCATCACCACTACAACCAGTTGCTGATGCTGAACTAATTTGTGCGCCGCCCGAATCACTACCAGCGCTTGGCGCGATTTTCGATGGATCGCCATCTTGGATTTTACCCTTATAACTGTTGAAAATCTCAGAAGCATACTGGGCACGGTTACCTTCTTCATTTGGGCCATAGCGCTCAAATGTTTCACCAAACTCGACCGCCAAAGCGCTGACACTACTTCCTGATTTATCGGTGTGTTTAAGTAATACCTTTAAACCAGCGTTTTCTGCTCCATTTAACTCTTCCCAGAGATATTCTAATTGTCCTTCAATGGTACTGTAGTTTGGCTTCTTTTCCAGATTCGTGCGGCGTCCACCCAGCCACTGAGCGATGCCGAAGGCACCGATGCTGTTGAGTGCACTTGGATCAATGCGAGACTCCTGTTGGAGGTTACCAGCCACAGCTGCTGCTTGTACCAAAGTTAGGCCCTTACCGGTAAAGAATTTAAGAACCTTTTCTACATTTTCGCCAGAAAGTTCACCAGTTGCGGTGTTTTGGGTTGAGCAGATTTGGCTATTTGGATTGGTAATATTAATGTCGTTTTTAATATAATCTTGGTAAGGGATGCCAGCTGGCTGATTCTTCTTTTCTTCTTTTTTATCTTTTTCTGGTGCTGCTGAAGAATTTGCGGTCAAAAATATGATACAGCCCGCCAAAGCCAACAGTAGACCAACAGTTACTCGTTTCATTGTACTCTCCTTGCGTAATCCCAGTGCCATGGTTCATCTTTATACCAACCAGGATTATTGCGATCCCTTGCCCATGGTGGGTTGACGAAGCCGTATTTTGAAGCATTGGCGGCTAGCCATAGGTAGATTGGTGTATTAAAACTAGAGCCACCAACATTAATATCCAAGGCTAGCCCATGACCGTGTTTTGAAGTTCCTGGAGATGCCTGTGTTATGCCGCTTGAAAAGTAATCCTGTTGAGTCGCTAGAGTTCGGTATGATTCAGTAATGGTCATATGTTGACCACCGTGTTCCTGGGCGTACGCTTCATTCATCGCGTCAAAGGCTTGAGCGGCCTTTGGATGCATATAGTGACCTGGCGCGGTTTTTAGCTCACTCATGGCTGACAGCGGAATCTCACCGTTTTTATGTCCACCCCATGATGCGGGCTCAGCGCCAAAGGTTTGTGCTTCTTCAAGTTCTGGCGGGCCAATGGCATCTCCAACCGGTCCGCTACTTGGCTGTTGCGCTCCAGTGTTAGCTGATGGATCATCAATTTCCTTTGGGTAATATTTACCTTCCTTGTCGTCGGCCATCAGCGCCAGGTTACCAGCCACTGTTAATTCCAGTGCGCATGGGTCAGCTACACTATATGTTGGAACTAAGTCACCTTCGTGAATTCCGTAACTTTCTTCACGTGCTTTGGCTTTGGCTGAACAGACATTGTCGGTGTATTGACTTGGGTCGGCTTTATAGACTGCTTCATCACTAAAGCCATGCCATGTCACGCCAAAGGCCCGTAAGACGGCTGCTTGATCGTATTTAGCAGCGTGAGTATGAGCCGGTGTGACGGCAGACGCCAAAGCAACTGGCGCGCGTGCAAGTAGTCGCGCGGTCGAAAATCCAGACGTTGGCATGACGGCTAGTAATTGTCCAGCTACTGAGCGTTTGAGCGTTGGGTCGAACAATTTTGCCATCAATGGTTGTTCACGGAATTCTTCGTCGCGCTCCTGCTCAATTTGTTTTGCCAGTACACTAACCTGCTGGTTGGTTAATCGCGCTCCACCAATTCCATCCGGCTGTTTGGAGCCTGAATCAGCCCCAGCCTGCCCAGCTTCAGTGCTACTTTGCATGGTTGTTGTGAGTCCACCATGGAGAGCCTCAAAGTTATTATTACCTGGAGCATCAACTCCCACCTCTGGTATACCGAACAGTAGACTTACTGCCCAGCCCATGGCTTTTTCAATCAAACCTTCCGAAAGTTCAACAAGCTGCTTCAATCCTGGTAGTTCCTGTAGATAACTAAAGAACCAACTGAATACCTTGCCGACTGTGTCGCCAACAAAGTCGATGATTGCACCAAAGGTGCTGTTCCAGGCTTCGGCAATTCCTGCTAGCACTCGCCAAACAGGATATTTCGTAAAGGTAGTGTAGTCTTTGACGATTTTTTTCTCTGGACAGACAAGTTCACCAGGATCCAAAGCAACAACCTTTTGTTCACCACCAACGTCACATTTGGTGCGAATACCACCGTCCTCAGCATATGCCGTTGGATATAGTAGTGAGGCTGCGGTGTTATTACCGCCAAACGTCGCTTGGAATATTGGTGCTGATTCAGCGCCGTCAAACAGTGAGGTTGCTAATTCAACGTGCTGAATATTGTCGATTGTTCCGGCACGAATTTGGTCTCGGGTTAAGACTGGGCTGGCTTCCTCGTCATAGGTAAAAGCGGTGTATAATTGCTTCTTCTGGTCCGCTCCAACGATCTCAATAATTTTTTCATTAACCGCTCCCACGATTTTTGCAACAAGGTCAATTGCTCCAATGATGGCATTGGCAGCCGCTATTTTCTTAAATAATTGTTTGCTGATAATTTTACCTAGTGGTGTGTCCGGTGCTGCTTTGGACAGAGAGTCGATATTGTTAATGGCTTCTTTTTGACCTTTAATTTTCTTCACTTTTTCATCAGCTTTTGTCTTATTATCGCCAGTGGCCTTTTCAGCCTCTTTCTCCGCCTCGCTGATCTTTGAATCAAGATCATTATTTAGTTTATCTAACGTATCTTGACATTTTTTAGCGTCAGTACCATCTAAACATCCCAAATATGCTGCAAAGCGAGGTGACATTTTGGCAGTGATGCGGGTATTCATGTTCAGTTTAATTTTAGCCTTAAAATCAGCATATTTCTGACCAGCTTTTTCCGGTATGATATTAAACTTTTTCACCCCATATTTTCGGTACAAAACACGTTTGGATAGATAGCGCATGAAGTAATTACGGCCATGAACTTTACGTGTCATCTTTTTGATGTGACGACGCATATCTTTGTGAGATAGTTCTTTCTCTACCCCCTTTAAAACAGAGTCCATATCTTTTGACTCAAGATGCATAGAAAATGATGTTGCCTTACCACCCAAGGTATTTCGCCCGCTGGCATTAAACACAACTTTAACCTTTCTTCCTTCTTGTTCAAACTTAGCGTCAAGCTGTTCCTCAAACCAGGTACTGTACTTTGTGGCTCCTAAGTGACACAACACACCACCGCCAGCACAAAATACGATGTTTGCGTCACCCGGATATGCGGTTTGCATCATTTTCATGGCAACCCAGCGTGTGGTGATATATTCTAGCCGTTGGTTAATGGCGTGTTGTGGCACAGAGCTGAGCTGGTCGGTGATGGTGGAGACCATGGCATCAAGCTTATATGGCAAAATTGTGAAAAATAACATCATTAAGCCAAATAATCCTCCACCAATGCCGGCTGTGGCACCCCATTTTTTGCGAGTCATATTCGCCAAGAGGTTGCCGCGCTTTTTACCGCCAGCCTTACCCAAAGGAGACCGAGAATATAGCTGCTCTTGATTGTTAACACTGTCCGCGGCGTTTAGTCCATCATCTTTCTTGTCGTCGTCATAGAAATTATCCTTGGCGGCATTGTTTTCCATGGAATTAAGATATTTGGACGTTTGTTCAGAAGCCGGATTGAGCCGTTCATCAATATCTGGATCGGTCGTATAGTCAATCCGTGGCATAATTATACTGCTCCATAACCACCAATTGGTGTTTCAGACGGAAGTTGCTTCGTCGGTGAGGTATTGATCAGATCGTACTCGGTGTCACTGGCTTGAATTTGGATGTGTACGTGGTTTTGTCCAGCAAAGAACAAACCCTGTCCAACCGGGAAATTCGCCAGGCGTTTCTGTTCTTCCTCGGTCAACTTGAACACACTGGAAAGTACATCAACGGCACTTGATGACTGTTTGAGAAGCAGCTGCATGGATGAGTTGGCGACGATGGCGCGACCCATTTTACTACCCACAAAGTCTTCGACGTCCTGGGTGATTGTGGTGAGGCCTAGTTGATATTTTCGGGCTCGCTTAGCTAGGCTAAACAAGAAGCTGGCTGAATCTTCATATTTCATCAATTGCCACGCCTCGTCAACGATCAACATACGCTTTTTCTGGTCGGTTCGAGTGATATTCCAGATGTGATTCAATACAATATACATAGCCGTTGGGCGTAGTTCGTCTTCTAGGTCTCGGATATTAAAAACTACCATGGCGTTATTGATGTCAATGTTGCTCTGCTGGCTGAAAATACCAGCAAATGTACCAGAGGTAAACTTACGCAGACGCTGTGCTAGTTGTGGGCCAGTACCGCCCATGTGTAGCAGCGTGTCGTACAAATCGTGAATGGTTGGTGGTGTTGAATTGTGCGTTAGTGGGTCTGACGTGATGCCGACACGAGCGTAGGTATCAATCAAAGCCTGATCAATATCCGCCTCCTCTGCCGCGGTGAGTCCAATTGAGCCAGCTACTGAACCGCCCAACATCTGACGCAACAAACCGTGCAGTGTAACCAAGTTAGCACGCAAAGCATCGTCCGCCTCCTCAGTATCAATCACCCGTGGTAAATCAAACGGATTAATACGCGTGTCACTGTTCAAACTCAAGCGTATGTGACTACCACCAACCGCATCACACAACTTTTGGTATTCATTTTCTGGGTCGATGATGACAATGTCAGCGCCAGTCATCATACTGCGCAGTGCTTCCAGTTTCACTGTAAACGACTTACCAGCACCAGACTTGGCAAACACCACCATGTTGGCGTTTTCTAGAGAAAATCGGTCAAAGATCACCAAACCATTGTTGTGCATATTGATGCCATACAATACACCCTTGCCGTCAGTTAAGTCAGCAGATGTGAATGGGAAGCTGGTGGAGATGGCACCAGTGTTCATGTTGCGGCGAATCTGTAGTTGGTCCATCAACTGAGGAACGGTACTGTTCAGTCCTTGCTCTTGCTGATTTGATGCTACCTTACTAAATATGAGCTGCTGACCAAAGATTGTTTCAATTTTATGTTGAATAAAATTCAGCTCATCAAGACTGTCGGCATAAATCGTCACATATAACCCATAACGGAAGAATTTCTCTGAACCAATCTGTAGCTGGTTACGCAGTTCTTCGGCATCCTGTAAGGCAGCTTCCATGGCCGGGTCACGCACACGCCCCTTTTCTGCGTTGATATTCATACTTGCTTCCAGCTGAGTCACTTTTTTACGCAAATTGTTAAGCACCACCTGAGTGTCGACTGGGTAGATGAACATGCTGATATCCAGCACTTCGTCGATGTTAATCACCGAGCTCAACCAACCAGTGTAAATTTCACGAGGATAGCCATAGACGTAGATAGTGCGACCATATTTGGCACCCAGTCGGAAATAGCTTGCTTGAATTTCCACACTGCTTGGTGCAATAAAGTCGCGCAAGGTTCTCACACCGGTCAAGAAAGCTTGCTCAACTTCAGCTTGTTCACGAGCACGCTGTTGAGCGGCAATGTCGATGGCGTCTAATTTTTTCTTAGCCATTATAGGTCTCCTCCATATGGTGATTCACCATTTCCCTTGCGGATATAGGTGGTTGTCAAATCATTAGGGTTACGCACCAATGGCTGGCGTGCTGCAGTATCAGGATTGTACGAGATATAGAACAATTCTCCAAGCTGCCTGGTGTTAAGTTGTAAACTCTTCACACCCATGGCAAATAAACCGTTCATCACCGTATCGATGCGGTTTTTGATTTCATCTTTTGCCTTCTCGTACATTGGCTGATCAATCCTGGTGATCAACGTTTCTTTCTTGCCGCTAAAGAAGCTGTCAAACAGACCCCTTGCCTGTTGTTTCATGGCATTAACATCACCACCAGGAAAATACGGCACCACAATAAAGAAGCGTTTATCCATGATGTTTGCCTCTTGTGACAAAACGTCGATGAAGTTCATGTAGTCATCCATCAATACATTTAGTAACATATTGTCCTGAGAGCGGCGAATGTGTGACAATCGATCCAGATATGGGCCAATGTCAACGCGCTGCGACCGCACTAGGATCTGAATTGGGAAATAGAGTGAGTTAAGCAGGTTCTGATAGCTAAATTCAATAGCTTCTCGCTCGCGGGTGCTCATCAGGTCAAAGTTGATGGACTGACATTCTATCACTGCTCGAAAACTACCATCGCTCATGATGATCATATTTTCGCGCATCTCTGAAAATAGCAACGTATTTTGTGTGCTAATGGCGCTCTTTTTATCTTTAGGCGCTGGTTGGGCCTGCGGATTTGGAGCTGGTTGACCAGGCTGAGTCATACCGGGCTGCATTGGTAGCATCGGCTGACCAGGTTGTGGTTGCTGTGGTTGTGGCGGTAAAGCTTGGCTGGGCTGCCCAGAAACAACCGGCGGTGTCGTCGGGTTGGGTGGTAATTGGTATGGTTGTTGATTATCTGGTTGCATTTCCCACCTACCGTAGTGAAATCACCACTTCCTCCTCAGCTGTTTCCTCTGAGCGTTTATGTATCCGATCTGCTTCTTTTTGTAGGGTCGCGATGGAAAGATCAGAATGATTATTTGCAAGGTCTATTATACCAGGGTCAATAGGTCGTTGTATAGGTTGATTTTGGTCGGCCGGCGGGGTGGTGGCAGGTCGCTCCCCTGCTGGAGATAAGACACCCTGGCGCATGTGAGGATATGGATTGACGGTTAATTTTGGCATGTCTTCCTCTTGTGCAGCCATGAAGACTGCTGGCTGAGCTGGTGACTGTGCTGCTGGTGTTTGAGGTTTTTGCATGCGCTGCATCAACTCTTCTCGTCGCTGATGGTCGGTCTCAGCGATCATATCAGCAATTTGTCGCGAAGTAGTATTACCTCGGTCTAAAATATCTTCCTCTGCTTGGACAGCCGTATTATAAAAATCAGCCTGCAATGAACTGGCGGTGTCCAAGTTACCCGTCGCTTCCGGGTTACCAACACCACGAACCGACCAACCATGTGTGTCAACGATATTTGCTAGATATGACAATCGTCGCTGGATTTCTCGTTGATCATAATTTTTACTCAGATTTTCTTCCTTAGTTTTTGGTGCCACCACTTCTATCAGCGTTTCCACTCCGTCTGGTTCCCAGAGGCGAACACGCGGTTTTAAGAAGAACGATATCACCGCTGCGATATATATTTCCATCGGCTGTTCCTTACGTAGCGGTAAAGCCAATACGGTAAAGAACACGCCAAACGGCAAAGGAATGATTGCCAGTGGCAACAAAGCAACTCCCAGCGCCCACGCTATACCAAAAAAGCCCACCGCAATAATGAGAAACACAAATTGCTTAAAACTGAACGGCCCAAGCAGCTTATCTTCTGCTTCCACATCCTGGGGCACTCTATACACAGCCATATGATACTAGTATAGCAAAGATAGTTTAACTAGTTAAATCTTCGGGCTTAATCCCCAGAGAAAGAGAGATTTCTCGAATTGTACCACCGGTCTTACCAATTCGACTACTAAATCGAGGATCAGTTTGTGCTAAAACAAGGTTCTTGCGCAGCGTGTCCAGTCCAGTTTCATTGATTTGTGAGACAAAGCTTTGGTCGCTCAAGGCTTCCTTGAGCGGTTTCAAGTAAGCCAGGTCTGAACCAACAATTGCTTCGGTCGATAAGCCACCAATATTCAGGTTATCAAGCATAAGCTTCCTCATGTAGTCTGGACCGTTCATGTCAACCTTATTTGCCTTAATGGCCGCGGCAGCTGCACCACCCAACCAAGCTGGCTTAGCAGAGTTGGATAGCAACGCGTCACCATATTCTTGCGCGAAGTCGTCATTAAGTGCGCCAAAGTCGGTTTTTTGCAGTAAGCTTTGAATAGCCACAGCGTCCTTACCGCCCAGCACATGGTGAATTGCCGCATAGCGGATATCATCAGTAACCGTCAAGCCGCGTCGACTAACACCATTGGCCAATTCCACCATATCATCATTGCTGACGTTCATGGCATTGAGAATAGTCATAGCGTTCTCAATCGATTCCTTATTAGCCTTAGTGATGGTGCTACGTGCCGTTGACCACACACGCTGTGAACCACGGTCATTGCCGAAGTACATGTTTTCCACCGAACCCGCTTGGGCCCGCAAATCCTCTTGATTTGCTAGGTCGTTTGCCAAAATGTAATCATTAACACGCTGGATACTGTTCTTTCGCAGCCCTTGAATTGCAATACTGCGCGCTTCTCGTTGAGCTTCTTCCTGTAATGTCTCATAGCGGCGAGCACCTCTCTTCTTTAGGTTGGCTGGTGTTGGTGTTCCCTCGACCTTCATTTCCTCATAAGCATTTGCGGTTGTAACATCGGCCAGTGACAATTGGTCAGCGGCAGCCCGTGACTCAATGTCAGCAATTTGATTGGCGCGGGAAAGTTTGTATGCTGCATCAGCACGCTTTTGGTAGGCTTCTGAACGGGTTTTGAACTTACGTGAGCGGTAATTAGCCCAGCGCCCCATTTTACGGAGGCCACTGATTTTCTTCAATTCATCATCTGATTTACCTAATGAATTCTTGTGTGCTGCCAATTGGCTACGGTCACGAGACCAGTTTTTGGTGCGGTCAATGACGCCGCGGTTCTTGTTGTTGACGATACCAGCCACTCGACCCAGTACGCCGCCGCTCAACTTGAACACCAGAGGTGCGATAGCCAGAGCTGAGACTTGAACTGCCAGCCCCAAGATCACCATAATCCATGAGTTGGCGTTTTGTAAAATGATCATTCCTGCCAACTGTGCACCACCAAAGACCACTGAAAATGCTGGGAAGAATATCACCAGGGTGAACATTAAGTTTCGCCATTTTTCAAAGAATTTCTCGGTGCCTGGTAACAGATAGCACACGAAAGCCAGCGGTGATATGACCGTCAGAATGATCAGTAATGCTTGTCGTGCCGCCAGGATGATAAAGACGACTGTCAAAGTTAGTAAGATACTGGCAATGATGGGCAGCAACCAATAAGCGGCTGAAGCTAACGACCCACCAGTTACCGCTAGTGCGCCATATACTCCCGCTGTTGCTGCGCCACCAGACAGAACCATGGCTACCAAGTCGCTCCAAGTTGGCAAAGGAGCACCGTTAAATGCACCGTTTGCTGATACTTGAGAACGGATTTCGTTGAACATATCTTGTAAGGCAACACCGAAGATGTTTGATAAATCAATCATCAAGGCACAAATAATGAAAGACAGGTTGACTAAGATTGCGGCAATAACCACTCGTGGAACTAGTTTTTTAATACCATAATTACTGATGCCAACTGAGGTGAGCTGTGAATAAATAACGATCAAAAAAGCAATGATGAACGCTGCATTGGCAATGTTTCGCATGATGTCCCAGGCGACCTTTACTCCAGAGCTATTGTTGGAGCTGTCTATCGCCGGTGTAGTCATCAGGTCGGAAATCCATGTATAAACTTCATCAATTCCTGAGGCGATTCCGTTAGAGATTGGGCAAATAAACCAACCGGTTCCCCCTCTCACATCACACTCTGCCTCGCTGGGGTTGCTATCCTGTTTAACTTCAATGTCCTCTGGCTCGCCTGCCGGTGTTGGTGTGCTACCGTTCAGGGCGTATTTGACATATTTAGCGGTAGTAGCGGTTCGTGGATTGCCGTTTCCAGCGAAAAAGACCACTGTTGATTGATTGCCTTCGGTAGCCTCATAGACCCAGTCTTTACTGTCGCGACCAAGCAGTTTTTTACGAGCTGTGTCGTTAACTGGTTTGAGGGTTTTGCCATCAACGACCAGTGAGTCGCTTTTCCACTGAGCCTCAGCGGCATAAACTGAGGTAGAGTTGATGAGTATACCACTAAAAAACCCGACAAAAATACCAATAGTCAGTATGGCAAACCACTGCGACCGACGTATTTGCGGACGCACTCGCATTTTCAACCACTCCATTACTGTAAATGGTAGCATTTTTTAGCGTAAAAGTCAACTATATGAATCTATCGGCCAAACGCAGTAGGCGGTCGGTTGCGTCGGTGCTGTGACCGTCCAGTGCCACTGGTGCCACCCTGGTCAATATAGCTCGGTGGAATACTGGTAGCACTCGTCGGATCAGAGGATCTGTCTACCTGCACAGTAACGTTAACCTGTGGAGCTGGAGCTTGTGTTTGACCACCTGAAGACAATGAATCTGGCTTTGGAGCTTCTACTCCTCGTGCCTGCTCTTTGATGGCGTATTGACGATCAGGGGCCATGCTTGGCGCTTGAGAAGGTGTTGACTGTGCCACGCCCTGTGGAGCTTGATTTTGCTGCAATGGTGGTACGGATGGCGAACTAGCCATATTAGACTTTATTGTGTCAATTGCTGCCTTAAGATTAGTTTGACCCTTTTCTCCTTTTTGGCCCAAGGCTTCAAATACTGGTGCGGTTTTACCATTAGCTTGACCCATGTATCGTGAGCTGTCAGACACTTCGGCAGCCCTACTGTTCGCCAGACCTCCCTTATCGTAAGCATTGACAAGTGCCTCTGCACTCTGCGTAGATAAATTATCTACAGAAAGGTTCTCAAATGCTTTACTTGTCATTTGGGCTAGCTCATCTCGACTGACGCCGTAAGCTTGCTGTCCTTTACCTATTGCATCAAAGCCGGCCACTCCGGCAGCGGCCACTCCGGCATCATATTTCTTGACATTAGTGAGGGCATCCCCCATCTCGATACTGGTAATTTTACCACCCTCTTCCAGATATTTACGCAACTGTCCTGTTCCCCAAGCACCTTGTTGAGACAGTTTTTCCGCCGCCGCCGCCTGAACGTATTTGTCATCTGATCGTAAAGCCTCAACTGCGTTACTATTATATTCAAACCGCAATTTTTTGGCTGCAGCTTCTTGAGATAGTTTATGAATATATTCCTGACCACCGGTAGTAGCTGCTGCAAACCCCAGGCGCTTATCTAGTTCACCTCCAGAAGCCTCAGCCAACCCTGCTCGGTAACGCTGTTGCTCGCTCTGTTCTGCCAGCGATGCTCGAGTTTCTCGGTCAAGTGAGCGTTGACGTAATTTTCTTAGACCTCCTTGCAAGCGTCCCCTTACTGGGTTTTTACTAAAATCTCTAGCCATAAATTCACTGCGCTTCATACTTGCTCTACGTTTGGCGAATTTATTTCCTGCATTAAGTGCAGGTGCCGACGCTTTGTTCAACAGTCCACTGGCTCGCCCCATTAGGTTGCCAATGATAGCGTTGGATTTTAGTGCCATACCAAGGATGACGAAAGTACCAACAAACAAGAGGGCTAAGGCCATTAGTTGTTGTATCACTTCGGTATTTTTGTTCATAAGGGCGCTAAAAGCTAATAATTTTAATCCACCATAATACACAGCCGCCAAAGGATAGAGGAACACCATACCAGTGAAGACCTTCTTCCATTTGTCAAAGACGCTTTGAGTATTTGGCAAAATCCAGGCTGCAAAAGCTAGTGGCGCCAAGATGGCGAGGACCGGTATCACTGCTGATCGAAATACCAATGCCAATAATCCTGAGACGATACCGATTACACCTGGAACGATCGCCATCAGTACGAACATAAACAGGGTTCCAATCCCGAAAACCGAGGCCGCAATTGCTCCACCGACTATTGTCGCTCCAGCCGCTGTGCCACCGCTTGCTAAAATTGCCGTCAATAAGGCACCCCAACCAACATCTTTGTAACTCATAGTTTGTATCGGAGCTGTAATGATTCCTAACAGAGTACTACCAAGGATATTTGCGGCATCAACGATGACTTGGATGACAAAGTAGGATATATTCACTGCAACTGCAGCGATGATGAAACGAGGCAACATCTTCTTGATGCCGTAGTTAGAGATACCCACATTCGACACTTGTGAGATAATGATCAAGATAAATACCAGTGCTAACAGGACATTAGCAAGGTCTCGCATAGTTTTCCAGGCATCATATGTATTTCCTATTGCCTGTAAAGGACTTGTTACTAAATATTCCTCCAACATTCCCCAGACTGAGTCAGCAAAATCAGCCAGCTTGTCAATGACTGGACAGATAAACCACCCGATACCCGTTAGCTCACTAGTACACGTTTTTTCTTCTTTTTCCTCCCCAGCTCCTTCTGTTGACTGGGCTGTAGCGTCAGCACTCTTTTCTGGTGAATCCTCCACAGAAAGTTCTTTTTGTTCGTCTTTATGTTCAGACGCATATTTTGCGAACTTATCAAACGCGGATTTATTGTTTTGTAGCCAAGAACCAATATCACTACAGCTTACTTCAACTAGTGTACCCTCGGAATTATTGGTTGCTGCCAACCATACCTTTTCGTTGCCCTTAGAGGTTTTATATATCATGTCGGCGGTTTTGCCACTTGTACTGGTAAATGGAATTTTATAGTAATAATACCCCGAGCTATCTGGATTTTCTTTGGGAATTTCCTTGAGAGATTTATCACCGCTAGCAGAACAACCGCTAGCAGAACTAGTAAATGTCTTTGAATACATATACCATTGTTCGGCGCTGCCTGAAGCTATAGAAGGTAGACTGCCGGTGGCATTTTTAATCCCGTCTTTGAAACGTTCCTTAATGGCCGCACCACCCTTTTTTGGTGCACAACCACCCGGAGGATTTTCGTCAGGAGATAAATTACTACTAGAATAGTAAACAGTGTATGAAGTAAAATAATTTGGTTTTGATACACTCCGTAAGTCGTTAACATTTTGTGTAAAACGACCCCAGGAATTCCATTCATACTTTTTACATCTTTCCCAATTTCGAAATACCCAGCCAGCTTTGGTTTGATCAATAAAAAATTTACCACCCATATGCCGGTAGAAGTCAGCATATTTAGAAGAGCCTTCCCAAATGTCAATCCCCGCTTTTAGGAGACTAGCACAACTGAGATCTCCACCGATTTGTTTTGTGATGGGGTCGACGCCTGAGTAGGATTTAATACCGCCTTTGGTATTTTTTCCCACAAAGGTATTTGCACGCTCTTCATTATCACCATTAGAGGGCGCCCAGTTGGAGTCGGTGCTTGTCGTGTTTCTATACCGCATCCCCTCGAAATCGGTCATACATGTCCAATCGTTGGTGCCACGAGTCATCAAATTAGCGTAAAGTAATGTTGACTCAACTTTTTGTTTCAGCTTCAAGTTTTTCGCAGCCTCTGCCTGCGGAGCAAGCAGCACTGCTGATATGAGTGCCACCACTAGCGTAGAGAGTACTATCAACCCTCGCTTTTTACCCATTGTTTTGATGCCCTTTCAGAAAAAACATATACACTACAAATTGTAGTGTATATGTCCCAAAAGCGCAAATGCTTAGAAAGTCGGCTTATGCTTTACCTTCTTCACGCAATTTTGAATACGGAGCATTTTCTTTACGACTAAACTCTAGCTCGCTAATAACAACAGTACCAGGGCCGGTTTTCTTAAATGAAACATTACCCTGCATACCGCCAACTCCAGCCGTTAGTACCCATTCCACAGGCATCGTACCAACGCTATTGTTAGCAAGGAAATCAGTAATTTTCTCAGAATGTTGGGCGCCATTATCTGGTCGGAATGAGAAAGTCATAGAAACAGTATCACCATCGTATTTTGGCTCACCATGTTCCATTCCCGCAATAGTGACAGGCCCCAATATCATCTCTGGGTCTATTGGGTTCGTATAGGCCGTCCTGTGAAGACCATTCTCATCATTTTCAAGGTGAGTGCTGTAATCGATCCGTAATGCTTCTTGTGCATCTATAAGATTTTCCAAGAGACTCTTGAAACCATTCCCGTACTTAATTGGTTGTGATTTTCCACGTGCGTCATTGCCTGGAGTTTCAAAAACTCCTTTTATGCGATTGAGGATATATGGGGTTAGTGTTGATCCGAAAGTAGGAGGTGTGCTGTTTGCAGAACGATCTTTCTGTGCCAAATAACTGAACCTTTTTTCGTCATATACCCTACTATATTCAGATGACGGTGGATTTTCCTGATCTTTTTTATCAGCAACTACGTTAACTGTTGTTTCAATTATAGTACTCAGGTGTCGCATTAATTCGTCGGGGCTTTCGAAAGCACTAACGGGAATGGTTAATTTCTTAGCCTCTTCTTCAGGGAATCTTGTGTCTACATACGATTCGCAAAGCTCTACCTCTGTTGAAGGGTCTAAGTCTAATTTAGGCATCCCTTCAGGAGTTGGAGACACTTCTGGTGAAGGAGTATTATTGCCGCTTTCTACATGTTTAGACAGTTGTCCTGATGTTGGCTCTGTAGGGTTTTCCTTGTTACCGCAGGCTGCTACAGCCATTGTTCCAGCACCGACCACACAAAGCTCAATGAACCTTCGGCGGTTTAATTTGTCTTTTTGTGAATCGCTTGGGTTACGCTCGTTCATAACGCTTGGGATTCTTTCTCTGGTTTACTACCAGGTTAGTTACATGTATCATATCTACAATCGATATGGCGTGATTATAACACAAAGTATATGAAAATACAAGTATGAAAACCAGCAAAATAAAAACACCCTGTCGCTTGGGTGTCTGTGGCGCGCCCGACCGGATTCGAACCGGCGATCTCCTCCGTGACAGGGAGGCGTGATGGACCAACTTCACTACGAGCGCATGTCAACTAGCTCGATAATACCAAAGACTTCCCTAATATTCAAGAGCCATCAGGTGAAATGTTGTTTGCATTTTGCGTGACAATATCTTACAATTAGTCACATATCAACCTAATATTGGTAGAACAATTCAATGGTAAACAGAAATTTCTTTACAAAAACCATCATTGCCGTAGTCTTACTGGTCGGTTTTGCTGTGTCGACCCCGGTATTTGCTGAGGAGGAGAGTGCGAAGAAATGTGCTGGCGTCGATACTTCAACCATAGAATGTGGCGGTAAGAGCGGTAAAGACGCTATTTTTGACATCGTCAGGCAGGCAGTGAAAATTTTGACCATGGGTGTAGGTGTCACAGCTGTTGGTGCGGTAGTTTATGGTGGCATATTATTTTCATCATCTGGAGATAAGCCGGAAAACATCAAAAAAGCTCGCGAGATTTGGATTAATGTTGTGATAGGTTTACTACTCTATGCATTTTTCGTTACACTCACCCAATTCTTAATCCCAGGAGGAGTATTCTCATGATCAAACGAGCAATTGTAGCGCTGACCTTGATAGTTACAGGTAGTTTTGGTATGGCGTTCGTCAATACACAGCCTGCTCTGGCTGGTGTTTGTGACGAGCGTGGTCGTGTTATAACTCTAAAACCTTGGTTTTATAACTTAACATCTGGTAATTCGTGTGATTTAAAGAGTCCGAGTGAGGTTGGCGGTTTTGGCCCATACATCTGGCGAATTGCCCTGAACCTCATTGAAGACTTGTTCCAAATCACGGGTTATATTGCAGCAGGATACATCATATACGGTGGTTTTCTGTTCATTACTAGCTCAGGATCGCCAGATCGGGCGGCTCGTGGGCGAAAAACAGTTTTTAATGCCATTATTGGCTTAGTTATAGCTATCGCCTCAGTAGGTGTAGTAAACTGGGTATCAGGAGCATTATTGTAACTATGGAAAAGTTTATCGTTCAAATTGTTAGCCAACTAGGTTCCCCAAGTGACGTAGGAATTCCTGATCGTAAAGATGATAAGGTGGCATTACAAAGTATAGCGAACCTGGTGTTTGCTATCTCAGCGGTCGTAGCTATCATTTCCATCATCATCTATGGCATTATGTACAGTGTATCCGCTGGCGATCCAGGCAAAGTCTCGAAAGCTAAAAACGGTATCATCTATTCGGTGGTTGGTTTGCTGGTGGTATGGTGCGCTTTTGTTATTACAAATTATGTCGCAGGGAGGTTTAACTAATGAAAAAAATCGTAACTATTACCGCTACTCTGGCTCTCGCCATAGTCGGTGGTTTTTTGCTGTCACAAGCTGCTTCAGCGGTTGGTATTTATGACGCGTGTAGTACTGATCCAAATAACATTGTTTGTGCTAACAGTAGTGAATCAGTTGACCCTGTCATCAAAACAGTCATCAGATATCTGCTGATTATCTCTGGTATCGTATCAGTTGTGATGGTTATCATTGGTGGGTTGAAATATAGCACCTCCAATGGCGACAGTGCTAAACTAAGCTCTGCTAAGAACACCATCATGTACGCCATCATCGGTGTGATCATCTCTGCCCTTGCGTATGCTATCGTTGATTATGTATTTCTTCGCATCATTGGTAAATAAATGGAGCTCAACACAGTATAGACAGACCGTAAAATATGGTATAATGAAGTAAAATAACAATCAATTTCCCAAGGAAAGGAAACGAAATTCATGAAAAAAACCATTATTAAAATAGCTGGCGCGTTTGCCCTTCCTATGTTGGTTATGGGTGTAGTATTTTTGGCTTCTGGTGATAACGCATTTGCCCAGGTTCGAGAAGGTTTGAATAAGGTTCAAAATGCCAACACCGGTGCTACTGCTAACGTTGACGACATCATCTCAAAGTCAATTAACTTTGCATTGATGGCCATTGCGATTGTCTCTGTGTTTATGTTGATCCTTGGTGGTTTTAAATACACCACGTCAAATGGTGACAGCGCTAAGGTGACATCTGCTAAGAACACCATTATGTACTCTCTGATTGGTTTGTTGATTGCTATCTTTGCGTACGCTATCGTTAACTTCGTGGTCAATAAGGTTACTGGTAACTAATCCACTCAGTTACATTTCAAAAACACCAGTCATAACGACTGGTGTTTTTAGTAGAAATCAGTGACTGGTTACAGAACTTGGATCTTCTTAGCTTTTTCTTGTTTTACTTTTTCAAAGGTGATTGTCAATACGCCGTCTTTTAGTTCTGCTTTCACGCCCTCTTCCTTGACTGCAACTGGAAGAGCTAGGGTGCGCCTAAATTCGCCCCAGTAACATTCTTGAATGTGCCAGTTGTTAACTTCAGTCTCGTCACCACTAGACAAGGTACCAGAAATGGTCAAGATGCCGTCAGAGATGCTGACATCCAGGTCGTTGCGATCAACACCAGCGGTGCGCGCTTTGATGACCAATTCTCCTTCGGTCTCAAAAACGTCAACCGCCAACTGACCCATCAGGTCATCGGCGTCCTCTTCCCAGTTGTCTTCGTTGGCAGCAATGGTTGGTGCTACTGGTGCTTGTGCTGGAGCTGACAAATCAGCTTCATCCAAAAATGCAGCAGTTAAATCGTCGTCGGTAAATAAATTATCGTCCTGTTTCCGGGCCATAGTTGTTCCTCCACTCTATTTGGCTCAATTGACAATGTTCTCTATTAGTATAACGGTTATGTGCGTTATAATCAACAGTGAAAGGCGAAAAACGTAAAAAATACAATGTTTGATGAGTTATTGTCAGTTATCGCTCCCCACTACTGTTATGGGTGTGGGAAAACTGGCCAAACTATTTGCCCAAAATGTAAAAAATACATCACACAAATGACCTATACCACATGCGTTTTATGTGATCGGCGTCCCAAACATGGTAACTATTGTGGTAGACATCACTTCCCTGTCGGGCAGGTTTATTGTTTGCTGCTCAGGCGGGGTGCGGTGTTGCAGGCAATTGATGCACTCAAGTTTGAGCGCAAACGGGCTGTGATTAACGACTTGGTTGCAATCGCCGACGAATTGTTGCCGCAGCTGCCGGCTAACAGCGTACTAGTCCCCATCCCGACGACGCCACGCAATACACGCATCAGAGGATATGATCACATGAAGCTCATCTGTCGTCAGCTGGGACGAGTCAGGAACATCCCCGTTGAGCAGGTTATCCGACGGTGCAACAACGTGACGCAGCATTTTACCAAATCAGCCAAACAACGAAGACTGCAAGCGAAAGAATTTTTCCGGGTGGCGGGTAATATTGATCCATCCAAGCATTACTACCTGGTTGATGATATTTTCACCACTGGCGCCACGGTGCGAGAAGCTGCTTACTGTTTGCGTCAGGTGGGTGCTACCTCTGTGACAATCATAGCTCTAACGCGGCACGACTCACAAAAATCTACGGTTGATTAGACATGGTGATATCCACTACCTTTGGCAATTTCCTGTGCACGATAAAGTTGTTCTGTCAGGAGTAGACGCACAAGTTGATGCGGAAACACCAATTTTGACAGCGACCAAACGACATCAGCCCGCTCGCGTAGTTCCGAAGAAACACCAAATGCCCCGCCAATGATGATGACCACTGACCGACTGTGGGCGAAGCACTCTTCCAGGAGAGCTGATAACTCCGGAGACGACAGATTGTTGCCTCTTTCGTCCAGTAAAATGACAAAATGGTCTGGTTTGATTTGCTTGAGTATCCGTTCAGACTCTTCCTGACGCGCTCTGGGGCCTTCCAGCGAAGAATTAGCCAACAATACCCATTCGACATTCCACGGGGCTCTCAGGCGCTTCTGGTAGTATTCTAGGCCATCTATGACCCATGAATTATTTTTCTTGCCGATTGTGATAATTTTGAGCATAACTAATGGTAAGTATAACCTACCCTCTGGTATAATGAAAAAGTCAATCACGGAGAGGTGCAGGAGTGGTTGAACTGGCCGCTCTCGAAAAGCGGTAAGCCGCAAGGCTTCGAGGGTTCGAATCCCTCTCTCTCCGCCATGGAATATTTATTAAACCCTCGCCACGGTGAGGGTTGTGTACTACCACAGAAGAATTATGATACAATGATATTGAAATATCGTAAAAAGGAGATGATAATATGGATTTTAATTATGGTATAGACTATAAAAAGTTGCCTGAATATATTAAAGTTGCCGAGGAGGTTATTAGGGGCTTAGGAGGAGCAGCAGCTCAAGAAACAGCAATTGAAGAAGCTCAAGAAGTAGTTGAAGAAAGAACGGATGAACAAATACCACCAGTTGACATTGTTCAGTTCTATACAGCAATGGGAGAATACGGTATTTCTGCGCCAGGCGCACTTCTTGCTGCTGATACTGCAGACTCCATTAAGGTAAATCATTTTGAGAACACAGTTAAGTTAGTGCCTGAGCTGTCTCCTGAAGAGGAGCCGACAGAAGAATAATTCGCGTGAGTGATTTATCATAAAAAAACAACTCTTCGTTAGGGAAGAGTTGTTTTGATAATGCTTATTGGTACACCCGGCACGATTCGAACGTACGACCTTTGGCTCCGCAAGCCAACGCTCTATCCAGCTGAGCTACGGGTGCATACAGCCTTTCGGCAAAACCGATTGGCCATAACAAAAATATAAGGTACCTTCTCTGCTCACGTCATGAACATCGAACTTTTACATTCTAACATATATCAAAAGCTAAGAGCAAGCTAAAGCTTAATGATTCGGATGAGTTTTTCCAAAGCGTCTGGTTTTATCTCTTGCATGGGGAGGCGTGTGCCTAACATATCGACAATTACTTCCCCTTCTGTCTCTGAAAAGTAAATGGTTAGCCCCGGTGAGAAACGTTTAACGGGAAGTAGTAATACTGAGAATTGACCTTGATATTCGATAACTCCAAAGGCTTTGAATTCACTAAAATCGTATAACTTGTCCGCCACATAAACACCTTTAGGGCTAATGGCATAGTTGATCATGCGAGGAGTCTTGGTAGACAGAGACAGTAATGCTACTGCCATGATGGGTATCAACACCGTGAATGTCCAGCTTTTGATCCAGAAAACAGACAGCGCCATGAGCACCATGATGACTACGGCAAATGATAGATACCAGCCTAGACCACGTACTGGACCCCTGGTCTCTGGGGCGTGCCAAGAAAACGGTTCAGACAAATCATGAGCTGTTGCTTTGGTTGGTTCTGCTTCCATGGTTTTAGTATACCATGAGCATGATGTGCAGGCTAGACGTCAGTAGAGCCACCACTGACGGCGAAATTGATGACAAACTTGATGATGGCATAGGCAAAAAGAGCAATCAATAAACCAATGACAGCATACAAGATGGTGTTCTTGGCGGCGGTAACCGATTCTTTTCGTCCACCAGATATGACATAACGAAAACCACCAAAGATCAGCATAACAACGCTGACTACCGCGATACCGATCAACATGAAGTTAATAACCCGACGCACTAGAGAGCTGTCACCGTTCCATAGGTTGGTTGGCACGCCATTGCCGCGAGCTGCCTCCACACCTTCTGCAAAACCACCCTCACCAAGTGCCAGAGCTGGCAGACCAGTGATGGTTAATGCTAACATGGTTGTTATGATGATGCTTGCGCCAACGGTTACAATCTTTTTCATAATAGCTATATTATCCCTGTTTGGTATTAAAAAGTCAACGCTATGGTATTTTGTACAGGTGTGGTACAATGTAACCAGGTTTCATGGTGTACATTTTGGAGGAGTACCCAAGTGGCTGAAGGGGACGGTTTGCTAAATCGTTAGTACGGAGAGATCTGTAGCGGGAGTTCGAATCTCCCCTCCTCCGCCAGAAACTGATATGAAATTCTCAACTTACGGGTTGGGAATTTTTATTTGTGAACAGGAGTATGGTATAATGTGAACAGATTTCTGGAAGGGTGACCGAGTGGTTGAAGGTACCGGTCTTGAAAACCGGCGTGCGGTAAAACGTACCGAGGGTTCGAATCCCTCCCCTTCCGCCAGAATGATACATAAACACCTCGAGTAGGTGTTTTTATTTGCTACAACGTGAAATATACTTGACATAAAATAAAACTTATGCTAATATGATAATCAGGTTAACAGCGCTCAGTGCGCGTTAATAAAACATAAACAGAGAGATACATGAATATATTACAACAGATTATTACACAATTTACCATATTTGTGAGCCTGACTACTGCTTGTGGTGTACTAATGCATGACACCCACGTAGATAAGGCGGTGGTATCAGTATTTAGTGCGGTTGATTTTCAGGGGTCAACGGGCGACGATGGTATGAAAACGACAAGGATTGGTTCGTCTGCGCACACACATCCAGAGCATACATCACTCAGTAGTATCATTCATGATGGATCGGCAAATCCTCGTTCAACACCACGAAACGATGACCGAAAATACATGAAAGTCAAGCGTGCCCAGGGTAATGGCGGTCCTGAGTTTGATGGGCAACGCTTGTGTATCGGTAAGATTTGTTTTTAGTTACATTTGATAACTTCCAACTCGGTGATAAGTCGTTGGATGAGCGCTTGCTGATCTGTAATGTGTTGGCGAGTCTCTTCCACTAAATGGGCCGGTGCTTTTTCGGCGTAAGATGGATTGTTGATACGCGCTTCAAGCCCCTCGAGGCGTTTTCGGGCTTCTGCGAGGCGCATTTCTAGCTCAGTCTGGTGTTGATAGAGCGTCTCATCATCGATATCCAGCCACACTTCCCTGTTGGCTGCGGCCAATCTGAGACCACGCGGTTGATCGGTGTGCTCAATTGAGGCAAGGCGCATCAGGTGTTTGATGGTGTCGGCGTTTTCTTTGACCAAGCTGTCATTGCCGTACAGTAAGCGATATTTTTTATTGCCCGGTAGCTCTGTGATCACCCAGCGACCTTCGGAGACTAATTCTTTGATTCGTTCAAATTGTTCAGCTTCAATTTCATCGTATTGTTCTGGTGTTGGCCAGCTGTCGCGCATCAGAATACCGTCGGTGTAGTTGAGTGTCTGCCAAATTGTCTCAGTGACGAACGGTGCGAATGGATGAGTAATCCTCAGGCTGGTTGCCAGTACCCATGACAATAATGGGCGGTTGATGGCGGTTTTTGATGATTCAATATACCAGTCAGCGACGTCATCCCAAATAGCGTGATAGACGGTTTCGGCGGCCTCAGAAAAGCGGTATTGTTCCAGACGGACAGCGACGTTGTTGGCGGCGTCATTCAGCTGGCGAATAATCCAGTGATCAGCTGGGGTTTGTGGCTGTAATGGCACGATGACGTGATCGTCGCCAATTTGTGCTTCAACAAAGCGAGCAATATTCCACAGCTTGTTGCAGAAGTTACGAGCAGCGATGACCGCACCCCGGTTGAAGGCTTGATGCTGAGCTGGCGCTCGCCCAGCGATGATACCCATGCGGGTGGCGTCTGAGCCAAATTCTGACACCAGTTCCATTGGGTTGATGACATTACCTTTGGATTTGGACATTTTTTGATTGTGCTCGTCGTTGACCATGCCGTGTAGGTAAACGTCTTTGAATGGTAGCTTACCAGTGCGGTACAGGCTGAGCATAATCATGCGTGATACCCATGCCCGCATGATGTCCATACCAGTTTCCATCAGGCTGGTTGGGAAGTATTTGGCTAGTTCCCCACCATTGAGGTAATCGGTCACGATGTACGGCCATTGACCAGATGAGAACCAGGTGTCAAAGGTGTCTTCTTCTCTGATATATGTTGTGCCATTTACAACAATACGCTTTTCTGTCACCCGAGTGTCAAAGATCCAGTCGTTTGAGTCGGTTTCATTAACAAAGGCTGGAATTGGGATACCCCACGGAATCTGTCGGGAGATGTTCCAGTCTTTGAGCTGCTCCAGGTAGGCGATGAGTTCTTTACGCTTTGAGGCTGGGTGGAAAGTAATCTCCCTCTTCTCCAGCGCCTCAATGGCTGGCTTGGCTAGTGGCTGCATTTTGATAAACCACTGCTCTTTGACCATTGGTTCAATGACGGTGCCACACTTGTAGCAATGACCGACGGCATGTTCAATGTCAGATTCACCGCGGCGTAGCTCCATGGCTTCCAGGGCGGCTAGGATGCGGCGTCTCGCTTCTTGTGGATCTAGGCCTAAGAATTGTGGCGGCACGTTGATTAGCTTGCCGTCGTGGCTGATGATACTTTTGATCGGCAGGCCATGGCGTTCTGCCATCTCAAAGTCATTTGGATCATGCGCTGGGGTTATTTTGACGGCTCCAGTACCATAGCTCATATCGACGTATTCGTCAGCGATGATTGGGATTTCGCGGTCGATAATTGGCAGGAGAATGCGGGTACCAATGAGTTTTTTGTAGCGCTCGTCATCAGGGTGAACAGCCACAGCAACGTCGCCCAACATGGTTTCAGGACGGGTGGTGGCAACTACGATCTCGCCAATTTTGTCCAATGTTGGGTAGGCAATTTTCCATAACGTACCCTTCTCTGTTTTATGTTCGACCTCAATGTCAGCAAAACTAGTTTGGTGGACAGTACAGTAGTTAACGATTCGTTCACCTCGGTAAATCAGATCATCTTCCCACATCTGTCTGAAAGTGTCGTACACTGTTTGTATCACCTTATCATCCAGGGTAAATGTAAGGTGTTTCCAGGAGGCGCTTGTGCCTAAAGCACGTAGTTGTAACTCCATATTGCCACGCTTTTCTTGGACAAAATTCCACACCTGGCTGTACAGTTGTTCTCGCGAAAAATCAAAGCGACTTTTCCCCTGCTTTGCCAGTTCTTTTTCGTAAACCACCCATGTTTCAAAGCCAGCGTGATCTGCTCCAGGAATGAACACTGCGTCATCACCCTTTAGTCTGTGATAACGAATCAAGATGTCTTTTAGGTTCATGTCAAGCGCGTGTCCAATGTGCAGGTTACCGTTGGCATTTGGTGGTGGCATGACGATACTATATGGCTTACCTTCACCTGTGGGCGCAAAAGAATCACTCGTCTCCCACAGAGCATAGATATCTGGTTCGTAGTCATTTGGAATGTATTGTTTGGCTAATTGCATATGATCTGATTCCTATATATTTCACGGGAAAAATAATACACACAAACCATTCAGTACTTTTCACACGAAAAAGTACTCAAACGAGTTTATGTGTGTATTCTCCCATGTTTATTTCTAGTTATAGTATACCATAGAACTGGGATTTTGGCGTCATGGCTTACGCCGCGTCGAGCATGGATAGACTTGGCTGGACTTCCATATTGTATGGGTCGGTGGGCTGGTCGATGTGGGCGCGGAAATACCCGAGTGCGGCGATCATGGCGGCATTGTCGGTGCAGAGCTGAATGGGTGCGTATTCAATGTCGATAGGCAGGGCTAGGCTTAGTTGGCGGCGCAGTTCTTGATTGGCGGCGACACCACCAGCGATGACGACGGAAGCAGGCTGAAAATTGTCATAGGCTTTTTTGGTTTTATCAACCAAAGTTTTGATGGCGGTGTACTGGAAGCTGGCAGCCATGTTGTGCTGTAATTCGTCGGTCACCAGGGCAGGGAGCTCGTGTGATGGGAAGGTAAAGTCTTTACCGACTTCGCGCTGTACGGTCCTTAGAACGGCTGTTTTGAGGCCAGAAAAGGAGAAATCATACTCACCAGCGAGTTTGGCGATGGGTAGATGAAAGGTCTGCGAATCACCGAGCTCAGCTGCTTTGGCGATGGCCGGGCCACCAGGGTAGGGCAGGCCGATAATCTTGGCAACCTTATCAAACGCTTCACCAACAGCGTCATCTTGAGTTTGGCCAATGAGCTGGTAGTCACCGTGGTTTTGGAACAGGACGAGCTGTGAATGTCCACCAGAGACGATGAGGGCAAGGAGAGGGAATACGGGTTGGTTTTTTGGCAGTGTTAAAGATAAGGTGTCAGACTGTTGGTTGATGAAATTAGCGTATACATGAGCCTCTACATGATGTATTTTGTACAACGGTTTGTGATGAATAATGGCGAGGGTGCGGGCGGCAAGAGTACCGATGAGTAGTGAACCAATGAGACCAGGCGCGTAGGTGACGGCGATGGCGTCGATATCGTCCCAGGTACAATCAGCATCAGACAGAGCTTTGTTGATGACTGGGCTGATGACTTCCAGGTGTGAACGAGCGGCTACCTCTGGTACTACTCCACCGTATGCAGCATGGATGTCGATTTGTGAGTTAACGACGTTTGATAGTAGCATGTGACCGTCTTCAATGACGGCGGCAGCTGTTTCATCACAGCTTGATTCAATTCCCAAAATCCTCATAACTATGGCATAGTATATCACATAGTCGCCTCTGTTGTCTGGAAGTGTGAATCGGCGCGCAAAAAATGTTATCATGGATATATGAAACAGATTCTTGTCAAAGCAGCCAGAAGTATTTTGCCCGCCAGTGCTTTGCATGGTGTGGAGAATGGATATCGCCGAGTCAGAGTACGACTATTGAGCGCGCGGTATGGTAACCCGTCAAAAAACTTGCGAGTTATTGCAGTAACTGGCACCAATGGAAAGACAACGACCGCCTGCTACATCAATGAGATCTTGAAGGAAGCTAAATTTAAGACAGCGATGTTCACGACAGCGTTGATCGAGGTGGCAGGGAAGGCTCAAGTCAATGATTTGAATGCAACAGTGGCTTCGACTGGTAGGATGCAGCAGTTCTTTCGTGATGCAAAAAAGGCCGATGTGGACTATGTCGTGTTGGAAATCACGTCGCACGCGCTTGATCAGCATAAACTTGACGGCGTGCCAATTGAAGCAGCGGTGATGACCAATTTGACGCAGGATCATTTGGACTATCACAAGACTATGGAGAATTATGCAGCGGCTAAGAGTAAATTGTTTGCGCTGGAACCGCGATATATCATTTTGAACCGTGATGATGAATGGTATGACTATTTTGATCAATTTGTTGCTGGTGAACAAAAAATGACCTACGGCAAACATCCGGAAGCAGAGGCGCAGATTCAGCGAGTTAAGCTGTACCGCAAGGGCACTGAAGCTGATGTAGTTTTGGATCATCAAACGCATTTGGAGCTGGCGACAGCGCTGCCGGGCGAGTTTAATGTGCACAATATGACGGCAGCGGTGACATTGGCGTATCTGCTGGGTGTCAAGCTGCAGGATATCCAAGAAGGAGTGGCGAATGTCGAAGCGGTTCCTGGTAGGTTTGAGCGAGCGGTGGAGGGCCTTGGGTATGACGTAATTGTTGATTATGCTCATACGCCTGATGCATTGGATAAATTATTGACGGCTGCTCGTAAGATTGCCAAGGGTCGAGTGATTTTGGTATTTGGGGCTTGTGGTGATCGTGACAAGAGTAAGCGGCCAACTATGGGCGAAATTGCTGCTAAAAACGCAGACAGGATATTCCTGACTGACGAGGAGAGTTATAACGAAGACCCTGATCAGATCAGAAGAATGGTTTACGAAGGAATTGAGCGGTCTCATGGTGACGCTAAGACGACGGAAATTCCTGACCGGCGGCAGGCGATTGAGCGAGCGCTTGGCTCTGCTCAAAAGGGTGATATGGTATTGATCACTGGTATGGGGCACGAAAAATACCGAATTGTGAATGGACAGCGACTACCGTGGAATGATAGTCAGGTAGTGCGCGAGATTTTAGGACAGGAAAAAGCAGAATAATCAGCTCAATGACTTACCGAAAAAAGCTTGTTTTTTGCGGAGCCATTCTTTAGATTGGCGGACGAGTTTCTTGCTGTCGGTAGAGTTTTTTAAGAGTGGTTTGATGGCCTCTTCAAGATAGACGCCACCTTGAGAACCTTTGAATAATAGGACGGTATCTTGACGAGCCAGGGATTGTAACAGTTCTACGGCGTCAGTGGCTTTATCAAAGGAGGTGACAGTACAGCCGTTGTCTTTGGCGGCTGGTGCCAAGAATTTAGCTGTGTTGGGGCCGATGGTGATGACGTGTGATAGATGTGCTGGGTCGCATAGTGTGCCGAGTGTGCGGTGCTCAGCCGCTGTCGTGCCACCAAGCTCGTTCATGTCTCCCAAGACGGCAACTTTGGTCTTGGCTGGTAATTGATAGAGCGTTTCAAGGGCTGATTTGGCAGCGAGCGGACTGGAATTGTATGAATCATCGATGATCGTTGAGTCATTAATGCCGCTCAGGAGGTTCATTCGTCCCGACACGGGAGTAAAATTCTCCAGGGCAGTAATGACGCTTTCGACATCAAGGTTGAACTCCAATGCAACAGCAGCGGCTCCAGCAGCAATTCGTAGTTGGTGTTTGGCAACAACGGGCATGATGAACTCACGGGAGGTTTGCTCGCCGTGCGTTAGAGTACAGGCGTATCCTTGGCTGTGATTAAACTGATGGGCGGTAATGTAATAGTCAGCATCTGGCTCAGTGCTATAGGAAAGATTGCGCTCAGAATTGGCAAAAGCGATAAATCCAGAATTGATATCATCACGGTTGTACAGGGTGACAATGCTGTGGCTGGACAGAGCAAATTCTTCCTGGGCTACCGTTTTGAGATTACCAAAAAACTCCATGTGTTCAGGGGAGATGGCGGTAACAACGAGAACATCAGGGTGAGCGTAGCGACCAAAGGCGGCCATTTCACCGGGGTGGTCGATACCAAATTCTTGGACAATGACGTTGATGTCGTGAAGCTGGCGGGCTGAGCGGTAGGCGCGGTAGATGGTCGATAACCAATTGGTAATTGACCGAGGATTCTGTGGGCCGTCAATGCCAAGCATCTCAAGTGGCGCACTAAATTCAGCATTGAAATTACCTCTGTTAGTTCGAACCTTTTTGTTGTGTTTGAGAACGTCGACGATGGTTGATTTGGTGGTTGTCTTACCAACACTTCCGACAACGGCGACCAGGCGAACGTGTGGATTGTTGTGGAAAAATTTACGCATGATTCGCACTAATAGGCAAGAAATGAGAGATTTGAATAGCTTCATATGATTATTATAGCAATATCGGGGCGGGAGGGCTATTTTGAAAAATTACCGACACCAAGTTAGCACTCACGCTTGACGAGTGCTAACTTGGTACGATACAATTAACTACATTGATAAGGAAACGGAGGATGATATGGATACACCTATCAAGCCTCTCGGCGACCGCGTGGTAGCGGTGCGCGAGGAGGCAAAGACGCAGACGGCCAGCGGGATTTATCTGCCAGACAGTTCGAAGGAAAGGCCGGTGGTAGCTGAGGTCAAAGCGGTTGGCGGCGATGTCAAGAATGTAAAAGTGGGCGATAAAATTGTTTATAAGGAATATTCGACCACGGACTTGAAAATTGACGGTACGGAATATTTGATCGTCCGCGAGGAAGATATTTTAGCAACGGTTGTTTGAGAAAAGGGGAGTTTTTAGTATGGCAAAAAAAGTTTTTTACGATGACGATGCGCGCGCTCGCGTGTTGGGCGGTGCCGAGGCGCTGTATAACGCAGTTAAGGTAACCTACGGGCCAAAGGGCCGCAATGTGGTGATTGCCAAGGGGTTTGGTGGGCCAACCGTGACGCACGACGGCGTGACGGTGGCGGAAGGCATTGAGCTGCCAGAGAATGATGATGAGACGCTGGGCTACAAGGTTGGTGCGGATTTGATTAAACAAGCGGCCAAGAACTTGAACAAGCAGGCTGGTGACGGTACCACGACGGTGACGGTGCTGACCTATTCGATTTTGAAGGAAGCCAACCGGCTAATCGCAGCGGGCCACAACCCAATGGAGCTGCGCAAGGGTATTGAGCAGGCCGGCGCGGAAATTGTCAAAGAGCTGAACAAATTAGCGGAGCCAATTGAGGGTAAGTCTGAGCGCGTGGCGGAAGTAGCAACCATTTCGGCGGGTGACGCGGAAATTGGTAAATTGATTGCTGGTGTCATCGAGAAAGTTGGTAAAGACGGCGTGGTGACGGTCGAAGCAGGCCAAGGCTTGGAATTAGAGGCCGAGGTCGTTGAAGGCTTTAGTCTAGACAAAGGCTGGGTCAGTCCGTTCTTCGTCACCGACACTGGTCGGCAAGAGGCGGTTTATGAAAAACCAGCGATTTTGATTACCGATAAGAAAATTTCCAGCGTGCAAGAATTCCTGCCAATGTTGGAGAAATTGGCACAAAGCGGCAAGAAGGACGTGGTGCTGATCGCTGATGAGGTTGAAGGCGAGGCGCTGAGCATTTTGGTACTGAACAAGCTCAAGGGCATATTTAACACCGTAGCGGTCAAGGCACCAAGCTTCGGCGACCGCCGCAAGGAGATTTTGCGCGATATCGCGGTGCTGACCGGCGCAACGGTGATTTCTGAGGACCACGGGTTGACGTTTGAGAATGCTGGCCTGGAGGTCTTAGGTTCAGCGCGTAAGGTGATTGTCGGTAAAGATGAAACCACCATCGTTGAGGGCGCGGGTAAGCCATCAGCCGTGAAGGAACAGATCGCTCAGATTAAGGCACTGTCTGACAACGCCTCCAGCGAATACGAAAAAGAACAATTCGACAAGCGAGCAGCGGCGCTATCTGGCAAAGTGGCCGTCATTAAAGTCGGCGGCGCGACCGAGACCGAGATTGACGAAAAGAAGTTCCGCGTGGACGACGCCGTGGCAGCTACTAAGGCAGCCTTGGCCGAGGGAATTGTCGCTGGTGGTGGTGTGACGCTGGTAAACTTGGCTGGCGGGCTGAAGGTGACTGGCGCGGATAGCATCGCGGCTGGCCGGCAGATTCTAAAGGATGCCCTAAAGCAGCCATTCCTACAGATTATGCGTAACGCTGGCTTGAACGCCGACGCACTACTAGCGCAAGTCGAAGTGGGCAAAGCTGGCTTTGGCGTTAATGTTATGAAACCTGCGAACGAATTGGTGGATGTCAAAAAAGCTGGTGTCATCGACCCGGCGCGTGTCACCAAGGAAGCAGTGCAGAATGCGGTATCTATCGCCTCAACCGCAGCGACCATGGGCGCACTAGTCGTCGACGTACCAGAGCCAGAAGCTCCAGCTGCACCTGGCAGTATGCCGGGCATGGGGATGATGTAGCAGGCTACATCAAACAAAATAGGGCCGGTAGCAGGCCCTATTTTAATGAATTGAAATGACTATTTTTGTGGATTTGACAGGTAATCTATCTCTTTGATCACATCCAGCAGAGCTTGGGCGCGGCGAGATTCATCGGCGATGGCACCAGCTGCTGCGTGTGCTGGAGCGATCAAAGCGCTGTCATCTGTTGAGCGTAATAATAGTAGGTAGGTGTCAAACTTTTCTTCTGGGGAGATATTCAACTTGTCAACCAGGGGACGGAGCTCTAACAGTGCTTGTTGCTTGATGGAGTCCAGGTTTGAATCACTCACTGGGGCTACAGGGGTCGTAGTATCGACGGAAATAGGTACCGCTGGTGGCGGTGCGACCATCAGATCATCTGTTGTTACTGGGATTGAGTTGTCTGGTGGCGGTGCGACTACCTGGGCGTCGTCTGACTGCGGAGTTGTCCCCGTCTCTTCAAAATTCAAATTGTCATCTGTTTGTTGTGTTACACCTGCCAAAACCTTGGCAAGCTCTTGGTCATCGGTAACTGATTGGTTTTGCATGTCCCCACCCATCTTATTAATGATTATGCTTATATATGTTATACTTTAGCATGAAGAAAGGTGGTATGACAAGATGCTTGATGATCCTATTATGATTCGGCGAAAAGATCCAGCCGACACGTTGTCTGGTTTGATGCAATTATCAGCGCAAACGTCTTTTGAGGCAATTATTGAAGGAAATGAGTATATAGCGGGAAATATCAATGCGGTGGTGATTGCTGGTATGGGTGGTTCGGCGCTGGCAGCAGAAATGGTAATTGCGTTAACGAGGGGTTGGCTACATATTCCTCTGGTGGTAACAAAAGGCTATGATCTACCAGGTTTTGTGAATGATAATACCCTAGTTATCACCATCAGTCACTCTGGTAATACAGAAGAAACCCTCAGTTGCTATGATCAAGCGCGTGCCAAAAATTGTCAGCTGGCAGTAATCACCACAGGTGGAGCCTTGTTTGAAAAAGCAGCAGCTGACGGCGTAAAAAGGATAAAAATACCGGCTGGTGCACAGCCGCGCATGTCGACAGTTTATCATCTGCGAGGACTGTTGAAAATATTACAACATTTTTTGATCATCGATGGTGATTTGTATCAAAAATTGGAAGAAAGCGGCGAATGGTTATCTGGTCAGGTAAAAGCTTGGGCACCAGAAGTGCCAACTGAGCAAAACATTGCTAAACAATTGGCAGTCAAGTCGGCTGGCAAAACCCCGGTGATTTATGCTGGTGAATTAACATGGCCGTTGGCATATAAGTGGAAAATCAGCTGGAATGAATCGGCAAAAAATATAGCTTTTTGTAATCAATACCCTGAATTTAACCACAATGAGTTTATCGGCTGGTCATCTCATCCGGTTGAAAAGCCATTTGTGATTTTTGATTTGATGAGTCATTTGGAACATCCGCGTATTCGCGAGCGTATGGAACTGAGCGATCGCCTGTTGAGTGGTATGCGTCCGCACGCTGTGTCTGTAGAATTACAGGGAGAGACCTTGCTTAAACAACTATTGTGGGGCTTGGCGCTTGGTGACGCCGCAAGTATTTACACAGCAATCCTGAACGGCGTTGATCCAGCGCCAGTAAAACTGGTAGAACGTCTGAAGAAAGAATTAAGCTAAATAGTCTGGATTACTTAGTTGCGCATCGCTTCAATAGTGTTGCGGTTGGCAGCGCGTACGGCTGGATAAATACCAAAGACGACACCGACCAGCATGGCAGCGCCAATACTGACGACAGCAGGCTGCCAGCTCAAAATTGGTGAAACTGGTAGGAAAGTACTGACTGTGTATGCACCAATTAAGCCAAAGATATACCCCATGATACCACCGGCTAAGCCAATGATTACTGACTCGATCAAGAATTGATGGATAATGTGTCGGTTAGTGGCACCAATAGCTTTACGGATACCGACCTCACGCTGTCGTTCGGCAACATTTACCAACATAATATTCATGATGCTAATTCCACCGACGAACAGCGATATGATTGATACAGCAATCATGATTGCCGACAGTGACAACAGCATAGCATCGCTGGTGGCGGTAATATCTTTACCGGTTATGATGTGGTAGTCATTAGCATCGTGGTGATTTTGATTGAGCTTTGCTGTAATATCAGAAATTGCTTTCTCAAGCGATGAGTCGCCGTCAGTTTTGATGGCAATTTGCTGAATTTGTGCGACATTTTGTGTTAGCTTCTTACTGACATCCAGTGAAACGATGGCTGAGTTATTGAAATTAACACCCAAGTAAGTAAGCGGTTGTTTGACTGGTTTTAAGACACCCATGACAGTAAACGGCTTATCCTGAATACGCAGTACATTACCAAGTGAATATTCGGTACCAAACAAATCAATTGACAATTGATGACCAATCACCACGCCGTTGGCTTGCCCAACAAATTGACCATCGCGTAACTCTAACTCTGCAAGGTCCTTGATTTTTTCAGTAGTGCCAATGATGGCAGTTTTGTTGGCGTCAACGCGTGAATTAGTGGTAGTGATGGTGTTATGAATAACTGACATTGGAGCACTGTTTTGGGTGATGCGAGCAACGTCCTGTACATCATATTCAGTTAGGGTTGGTAAAGGTGTAATATTTTGCGCTTGAGACAATGAGCGTTCAACATTACCACCCAAACCAGACCGTATCAATGCTACACTGTCTTTGGTTGTTGAGAACTGTTGGTTAATCAATTTATTGACACTAACAGACAAAGACATAATCATGGTGATGCCCATGATACCAATGGTGATGCCAGTAACAGTCAACGTTGTCCGACCACGGCTGGCACGGAGGGATTGCATGGCATTTTCTATGTGATTTTTGAATAAAAACCTCACTTGGTCGTCTCCTTTTTGGAAGCTTGTGTCTTCTTGGTGGATTTGGTTGAAGATTTTTTCTCGGACTTTTCAGCAGGTTTATCATCTTCTTTTTTTGGTTTCTCAACAGGTTTGGATTCTTCTTTCTCAGGCTGTTCAGTAGGCTTTGAATCTTCCTTTTTGGACTTCTCAGTTGTTTCAGTAGTTTTTTTCTCAGACTTCTTAGGCTTGTCTGATGGTTTAGCCTCTTTTTTCTCGTCAATAATTTCCAAGTTTTTCCTGAATGGTGCTGATTTCTGCAGCTGTTCATCTGTATCGATCCTACCGTCAAGCATGGTGATGACGCGGCTGGCGTACGAAGTCAACTCAGGGTTGTGGGTTACCATGATGATGGTGTTGCCACGGCGGTGAATATCGGCCAACTCTTCCATGATGATGTGGCTGGCTTTACTGTCCAAGTTGCCGGTTGGTTCATCCGCCAAGATGATTGACGGGCTGTTCACCAGGGCGCGGGCAATTGCTACGCGCTGAACCTGTCCACCTGACAATTGATGTGGCATGTAATATTCACGCTCGCCCAGGTGGAAATTCTTTAAGATTCGGCTGGCTTCTTGTAGTCGTTTGATTTTACTCATTCCTTTGTAGGTCAGAGGTAGAGAAACGTTTTCCAAGACGCTTAAGCGAGGAATCAAGTTAAAATTCTGAAACACAAAACCGATGTCATCTGAACGGATTCGGGCTAATCGTTTTGAGCCGAGATTGTCCACTGAATCACCGTTGAGGAAATATTCACCATCTGTTGCTTGATCTAGCAATCCGATGATATTTAAGAGAGTGGTTTTACCGCAACCACTTGGCCCCATGATGGCAATGAATTCGCCCTTCTCGACGGTCAAGTTTACGTCGTCAAGAGCATAGTGTTCCGCATCGCCGATACCGAAACACTTTGTAATGTTTGTGAGTCTTATACACGGTGCAACTGGTGTATCCATACTATATTTATTATATGCAGTACGGGAGGATATGCAACCATAATAGTTATGTAAAATGTACATCATCAGCCTATCATTACATTGTTACTGTGGTAGTTGGTTATTTCCCATAAAGTCTTGTATACTAAGTCAAGACGGAAGGATGCAGGAGTGGTTGAACTGGCACGCCTGGAAAGTGTGTAGACTCTTCACGGGGTCTCCGGGGTTCGAATCCCCGTCCTTCCGCCAGAGTTGATACTTACCTCTCAGTGCCATCGATACCATGGAGATTATGACCCTATCAAAACTCGTTCAATTCCACAATGAAGCAAACGTTGGCGTCTTTTTGCGTGGGATTCATTTGATTGGGGATGGATGGTGGTATGCCCAAGGGCAGTCGGGAATTGACGACTGCTACTGGAACTACGCTTACCGCGTTGATGGGAGGGCGCCTTCGAAGGGGGATATGGCGCAGATATCCACCTACTGTAGGCAGTACGGATATCCTTTCAACATCTGGACTACGGATTCGCTTAACGACATGTCCTTTTCTCTGGAATCTCGTGAAGCATGGATGGTCTTGGCCGACAACACTGCGCTAACAGACGATTCGACCACCGATTCTTCGGGAGCTTCCACCACGATCGTGGCTCGGCCCGATAATGATATGTTGATGGTCTTCGAGGCCGCGTATGGCACTTCCGAGGAGGAGGGCGAGGGGATTGGTTATTCTGGGCTACCCTTTGCATATGTGCGGTCGTATGCACAACAGGAGCCCAAGCATCCGTTGATTCATGCCGTACATAGCAAGGTTACGGTAGACGGTCGGTGTGTCGCAGTCGGCTCGGCCCTGGTTGGGCCAGATGTTGGAGCGATCTACTCGGTAGGAACAGCCCCTGATTCTCGAAGAAAAGGCTACGGCTCTCTTGCTACAAAAGCAATAGTGCGTGAGGTAAATGCGCGGTTTACGCACGACAATCCTACAATTCTGCTGCAGACTGAAGCGGACTCGCCAGTGGAGGAGATGTACTCGTCTCTGGGGTTTGAAAGAGTGACTTGTGGAAAGCTGTATAGTGGTGAATGATGGATGAATATGATTCTCGGTTAATGGAGCGTGCGCTAGGTGCGGCTCGTAGCGCGATACAGAATGGCGAGAACCCCATTGGCTGTGTCCTGGCAGTTGACGGGAAAGTGGTTGCTATTGGAGAGACTCGTGTTGCTTGCGGAGGTCCTGCATGTCACGGAGAGAACTCAATGATCGAATGTCTTGGACATCGAATTTGGAGCGTGGCTTCAAACGCCGTGTTGTACTCAACTCTTGAGCCTTGCTTGATGTGCATCGGAGCCTGTATTAATGCTGGAATTACGAAGATTTACTATGGTATGGATGCGGTCGACGGTGGAGGTTATGCTCTCGGTGCCATTAACGCTGGCCTGACTAATAAGCTGATTATACATGGGCCAACAGCGCACAGCCAAGTCGTAAGACTCTTTCAGGAGTATCTAACGATCTCTCGTAACGAAGGGGGAATTCAGTATGCCCGGTCTTTGCTCGCTTTTCACGACACCTTTCATTGTAAAATTAACAAAACCTATTGCAAACCCTACATTTAGTGCTTATCATGGTATATATACGCTATATCTATAGCGGGTAGACAAACAAAAACCAAGAGGTGAGAAAAGCTGATACCACGGGGGAGGTGCTGTTGGTATTTTTCTTGTGTCTCTATGACCAATATAGTTTAAGGGAGGTATAATGAGTGTCATTCATGTCGTCAAACGAGACGGGACGAAAGAGCCGTTTGATGCAAACAAAATTAACATAGCGTTACTGAAGGCAGCAGAGGGGCTGCCTGACCAAGTATCTAAAGTCGTGCAGGTGGCTACTGAACTTCAGCTTACACTGTTTGACGGCATTACGACCGAGCAGCTCGACCAAGCGGTCATTCAAACAACACTGCAGAATGTTAAAGATGATCCAGATTATGATAAGATTGCGGCACGACTGTTACTGAAGACGATTTATAAGAGTATTTTGGGCGACTATCAGTCGGTGGATGAACTCAAAAAGTTGCACGCAAAAGAATTTCCGAAATTTGTGAAAGCAGCCGTCAAAGAAGGCCTGTTAGACACTCGCATGGCTGACGGTAGGTTTGATTTGAAAAAGCTTGGTGAAGCGCTTGATCCTGCCAAGGACGATCTCAGTAAATATCTGGGAGTGATCACCAACCGCAACCGTTACGCCCTCCGTAAGCAAAATGGTCAGCCAATGGAGACGCCACAATTTACTCACATGCGCATTGCCATGGGGCTGAGTTACAACGAGAAAGATCCTACCGCCGCAGCGATTGTGTTTTATAATCACATGAGCAGTTTGGAATATGTGCCAGGCGGCTCAACCCGCGTCAATGCTGGTGGCTCGTTCCCGCAGCTCAGTAACTGCTTTTTGCTAAATGTTGATGATGACATGGAGTCAATTGCTAAGGCAGTGCGCGACACTATGTGGATTGCTAAGGGCACCGGTGGCATCGGCATTGGCTTTACTAAGTTGCGGGCAGCTGGTAGTCCAGTTAAAACCACTAATACTGAGTCAACCGGCCCGATTCCCTTTATGAAGATGATTGATACCGCACTGTTTGCCGTCTCTCGTAAGGGTAAGAAAGCTGGTGCAGCAGCCATCTACATGGAAAACTGGCATCTTAACTTTCCGCAGTTTATCGACCTACGCTCGAACTCCGGCGACCCGTACATGCGAACGCGTTTTGCTAACACTGCGGTGTTTATTTCTGACGAATTTATGAAGCGGGTGCAAAAAGATCAAGATTGGTACTTGTTTGATCCAGCAGATACGCCAGATTTGCCAGAGCTGTACGGTGAGGAATTTTCAGCGCGCTACAAAGAGTACATCAAGCTGGCTGAAGCTGGCAAAATGCGTGTCTTTGAAAAGACATCAGCTCGTCAGCAGTTCAAGCAGATTCTGACCAGCCTGCAGGCTACCAGCCACCCATGGCTCACCTGGAAAGATACTATTAACGTTCGAGCCCTAAACAATAACACCGGTACGATTCACCTTTCTAATCTCTGTACAGAAATTACCTTACCGCAAGACAAAGACAACATCGCTACCTGCAACTTGATCAGTATCAATTTGTCAGCCTTTTTGAACGAAGACAAGACGTGGGATTGGGATCGACTCAAAGAAGCGTCACGGGCTGCTGTGCGCCAATTGGATAATTTGGTGGATATCACCAAAACACCAATCACCGAAGCTATGCACTCAAACAATCAAACTCGGGCAATTGGTTTGGGCTTGATGGGCTTTACTGATGTGCTGGAAAAACTTGGGTATTGCTATGAGTCCACAGAGGCATATGACTTGATTGATAAACTTACCGAATTTATCAGTTATCACGCTATCGACCAGTCAGCAGATTTGGCACAAGAGCTAGGCAGCTATCCTACCTATAAGGGTAGTGGTTGGAGTAAGGGTATTTTGCCGATTGATACACTAGAGACGCTGTCTACCGACCGCAAAGTTAAGGTGAAAATCGATCACAAGTCGAGCCTCGATTGGGACGCACTGCGGGTGAAGGTTAAAAAGGGTATGCGTAATGCTACTTTGATGGCTATTGCGCCAACGGCTAACATCGGTCACATTGCTGGCACCACGCCAGGTATTGATCCGCAGTTTGCGCAGATTTTTAGCCGCTCAACGTTGAACGGTAAGTTTTTGGAGGTGAATAACAACCTGGTGCGCGACCTTAAGGCGCTGAACTTGTGGGACGACATCAAGGAGGAAGTGTTCGCCAATCAAGGTGATATTCAACACATTGACGCTATCCCACAGAAATTGAAAGATGTGTATAAAACCAGCTTCCAATTAAGCCCATATGCATTTATTGAAGTGGCGGCTCGGGCTCAAAAATGGGTTGACCAGGCAATTAGCCGTAATATGTACCTTGAGACTCGTGATATTGATGAATATGTGGAGATTTATTCTGAAGCGTGGCGTCGTGGCTTGAAAACGACCTACTACCTACACGTTAAGCCACGCCACCAATCAGAACAAACGACGGTTTCAGTGGAAAAAATTGCTGAGCAAAAGATTAGAACAGGCGCTGGCAAGGCACGTGGCTTTGGCTTTGCGAAAATTAATAAATAAAAGGGGGATATTATGGCAGATTACACACATCCAAAAGGTGGAATATTAGGTTCAGGACTACGCGATGGGCTGAGCTTGCACCCAATTCGTTACCCATGGGCATACGACTTATACAACCAAGCAGTGGCTAACACCTGGTTTCCAAACGAGGTGCAGTTGGTACAGGATTTGGCGGATTTTGAAAAACTCAGTGACGAGGAAAAGCATGCGCTCAAAACCGTCATTAGTTATCTTAACCCAAACGAGTTACTGATCAACAAGTCGCTGGCCTTTGGTATTTACCCATATGTCAACGCTGCTGAAGCGCAGCTCTATCTGTCAAAACAGATGTGGGAAGAGGCCAACCACTTCATGACCTTTGAATATATCATCGAGACGTTTCCGTTTGACCGGGAGGAGATTTACGCGGCGGGCTTTGGCAAAAAATCGCTGGCTGACAAGGCAGATTTCCAGAACAAGCACCTGGATGTGATGCTGGATCCAAATCTTGATATCTACACGCTGGAGGGTAAGAAAGATTTTGTCCGCTCACTGGTGGCCTATAACATTGTACTGGAAGGCATTTGGTTCTACTCAGGCTTTATGGTCGGTATGAGTTTCCGTCAGCGCAACTTGCTGCGCAATGTCGGTACACTGCTCGACTGGATCACTAAGGATGAGAACTTACACCTGACCTTTGGTATTAATTTGCTACTGACTATTTTGGACGAAAACCCAGAACTGCAAACCCAAGAATTTGCTGAGGAAATCCGCAACCTCATCCTGCAGGCGGTGGAGCTGGAGAAAGAGTACAACAAGGACATGTTACCAAAAGGCATCTTGGGTCTGAACGCTGATTATGTTAACCAGTACGTTATGCACATGACTGACCGCCGCTTGGTCGAGCTTGGGTTTGAGCCGGAGTACAACGTGGCCAACCCAGCCAAATGGATGGCGACGGCAAACGACACTTTGGAGTTGGTCAATTTCTTTGAAAGTACTAACACGAGCTATGAAGTAAACACTACGAAGTAACTGCCATGGACAAAATTACAACAGATATTTTAGACACAGTTGAAATTGGCGCTTTGGCGACTGTTAATCGTGACAGAACGCCGCTAGTGACGCCGCTCCACTTTGTACGTTATAAAAATGACAACATTATCTGGATCTCTGACCGACAATCCCGCCACGCCGTTAATGCGTACCGCAGCGGTGTTGTAGAATTTGTAGTGTGGAATGATCAAAAGAGTGCTGTCTTTTTGACAACAAAGGTACGAGAGTTGCCAGAGGAAGAAGAGGCCGCGGCTTTGGAAGTGTACGCCAACAAACTGGGCGACTTTATGCCGCGTGTGGAGAATAGGCAAATTTACATCATGCCAATTGGTAATATTGATGAAAAAACTACAACAGGAAATTGGCTGCACTATATTGCATAAACGCTACATATAGCGTATTATAAGCATAAGCAGATACTAAATATATAGAAAGACAGGAACATGAACGCAAGTCAAATTATTTCTGACGACATGACATTGGAAGAAAAATTAAGCGCTATTGACGCGGCGATGAAAGCAGTACAGCAGGCAGCTGATGACCAGGCAAAAAAATCTGGTGGTATTGCGGCGCCGCTCGATCCCGCAAGTTTGACGGTGTGTGACGGTTGTGAATAAAACAACAGAGGTGCCGATTCGGCGCCTCTTTTGATAGGTTGGAGAAGTGATGACGAAGAAATATATTTTTGTAACTGGTGGGGTGTTGTCTGGTGTTGGTAAGGGAATCACGGCGGCAAGTATTGGTGCAGTGTTGCAAGCCAAAGGCTTGTCGGTGTCAGTACAAAAGTGTGATCCGTACTTGAATGTTGACGCTGGATTGTTAAATCCCAAAGAACACGGTGAATGCTTTGTAACAAAAGATGGTGCCGAGACTGATTTGGACCTAGGACACTATGAACGCTTTTTGGATTTGGAGTTGACGTGGAAAAATACTACCCTGTCAGGTCGACTATTGCGTGATCTCATCGCTGATGAACGAGCTGGTAAATTTGGTGGGCAAACGGTGCAGCTAGTGCCACATTTGACCAATGCTATTAAAAAATCTATTCACGAAGCAGCTGAGGGCGATGTTCACATTGTAGAAATTGGCGGTACGGTCGGGGACTACGAAGGTCTGAGCTTTATCGAAGCAATTCGTGATTTTTCACAAGAAGTAGGTAGGGATAATTGTCTCTTTGTTCATGTGGTGTATGTGCCGTTTTTGGAAGCGAGTCAGGAGTACAAAACAAAGCCTGCACAAAATGCCATGGCGGAGCTTCGTAGTTTTGGGATCATGCCAGATGTCGTGGCGGTGCGGACCGAGGGTCATGATAAACCTCCGCGTAGTGTTGGCGAAAAAATTGCTATCTCATCTGGTGTACGTCCTGAAGGTATCATCATGATGCCAAATGTTAATACCGTGTATGAGGTGCCGCTGACGGTTGCACGCGACCTGGGACCAATGTTGAGTGAATTTACTGGAGTAACAACGGAGCCTGATTTGACTCGTTGGAAAAATCTCGCCACGCGTGACACGACTGACTATGCTCGTGAAGTAACCGTTGGTCTAGTGGCAAAATATATTGACAATACCGATACGTATTTGTCGGTGACTGAGGCGTTGAAATCGGCAGCCTGGGCGGAGAATTGTGAGGTCAATATACGGTGGATAAATTCAGAGACCGCCAGCGATGACGATTTTGCTAAGGTTGATGCTGTGTTGGTGCCAGGCGGATTTGGCTCACGCGGTGTTGAAGGAAAAATTGCAGCGGCAATGTATTGTCTGGAGCACAATAAACCATATTTGGGCATTTGTTTGGGTATGCAAACAGCGGTAATTGCCGCGGCGCGTCGAGGTGGCGTGGACGGTGCTAATAGTGAGGAATTTGGTGCAGGTCAGGGTGCGAACGTGATTTATCTGATGGATGGGCAGGCAGGTAAAGAGTCGACTGGTGGCACGATGCGCCTTGGTGATTATCCAGCAGTGCTGAAAGAAGGCTCACTCGTGGCAAAGACGTATGGCACAACAGAGGTGACAGAGCGACACCGCCACCGATATGAGGTGAATAAGGATTTTGCTCAGGCGATTGAACAAGGTGGTTTGGTTATTTCGGGCACCTCGCCAGACGGTAGATTGGTTGAATTTGTGGAATCGCCACACTGTGACTATTTCATCGCTACACAAGCTCACCCAGAGTTTAAGTCACGACCATTCCGGCCACATCCACTCTTTTCGGGGCTAATCCGAGCAGCTGTTTTGGCAAGAAACGCCTAACAACCGCGCTATATTGACAAAAAGATGTAATAATGCTAAAATGGTAATCAGTTGTATGCTAAAAATAAAAAGGAAAAGAATGGCTGAAGAACAAGCATTATCACAGCAATCACATGTGTTGCCAACACAGGATGATTTATCAACCTTGTCGTATATTTTGCGTCATGTCCGGGGATCAAGTTTAATCTCTGCCACGGCGTTAGACTTGGATATAGTGGAAGACTAGTTGATCTGGTGGTATACTGGTGCTGATGGAACACACAATTCAAGAAGTTATTGCAAAGCTATTTAATATTGAAACAACAGTGCAGTTGACGCGTCCTGACCCAAAGTTTGGCGATTTTGCGACGAACGTGGCGCTGCAGCTGGCCAAACCGCTGGGTAAGAATCCGCGCGAGATTGCTGAGGCGATTGCCGAAGAGCTGCGTGGTCACGAGGAGCTGAGCGAGGTTAGCGTGGCTGGTCCGGGCTTCATCAACGTGACGTTAAGTGACCAAGCGGTGCTGGAATCGCTGAAAATGCGGCCGGCGACTAATCGTGCAGGAAAAAAAGTGGTCATTGAGACCAATTGTCCAAATCCGTTTAAGGCTATGCACATTGGCCATGCGTTGAATGCAATTTTGGCGGACACCATGGCGAATTTGCTGGCGGTAGATGGTGCGTCAGTACACCGAGTGAGTTACCACGGCGACGTCGGTACACATGTCGGCAAGAGTATGTGGGCGATTCTGCGCGAAATTGACGGTGATGTCAGCAAACTGGACGCTATCCCGGCTGATAAGCGCAACGAATTTATGAGTCGTATGTACGTTGAAGGGGCGCGGGCAGCCAAGGAATCACCAGAGGCGCGGGCAGAAATTGATGAGCTGGCCAAACAATCGTTTGTGCTGGACGATCCGCTGTATAAGCAGGTGTACGAGATTTGTAAAGCCTGGAGTTTTGATGAAATTGACGCCAATGTGGCGCGGCTAGGTAATATGCCAATTGAACGGCGCTATGTCGAGAGCGAAACCGAAGTACCGGGCAAGGCCTTGATCAAAGCAAAAACCCCAGAGGTCTTTACCAAATCAGATGGTGCGTATATCTTCAAAGGTAGCCAATACGGTGCGTTTGATAATGTGTTCATCGGTTCACACGGCAACGGGTTGTACGGTGCGCACGACATGGGACTAATTCAGTTGAAGCATCAAGATTATCCAAACCTGGACCTATCGATTACGGTCAACGGCGAAGAGCAGGCGGCGTATTTCCGCGGGGTGATTGCCGCTAGTGAACTCGCAATTCCAGAATTGAAGGGTAAATTGTTTAATTATGCGACTGGCCTCGTCAAACTAACGACTGGTAAAATGAGTTCGCGTACTGGCGAGGTGATTACCATTGACTGGCTGTTCAACGAATTCAAAAAAGCTATCACCCAAGCTGGTGGCGAACCAACCGACGCGGTGGTGGCAGGTGCACTGCGCTATCAATTTTTGAAGGTGAAAATCGGTAGCGACGTGGTATTTGATATCAATGATGCAGTGAGTCTCACCGGTAATACCGGTAGCTATCTGCAATACGCGCACGCTCGGGCGCGGGGAATTTTGGCAAAGTCTGAGCAGACAGCTGCTTTCCCGACGGAATTGTTTGACGAAGATCGGCTGCTGGTCAGAAAAATGAGCGAATACGCGGAGGCGGTTAACCGAGCTACTGAAAGCCTGGAACCGCATCATGTTTGTGCCTACCTGTTTGAGCTGGCACAGGAGTTCAATCGTTATTACGAGAAAAACCAAGTCGTCGGCAGCGACAAAGAAGCGCACCGCGTTGGTCTGGTGGCGGTGTACGCTGATATCTTGAAAGCAGGGTTGACTGTTTTGGGTATTGTAGCGCCAGAGAGGCTATAAGTCGCTCTACATTAAATATGGTACAATCAAGGTGTTACTTAACGTAAAGGAGTTTTATGGCGGAGAAAAAAGTAGCCAAGAAAGCGGCAGTCAAAAAAACGGCAACCAAGAAGTCAATTATTAAAAAACCAAGCGTAGCGGCGTTGAAAGAAAAAGCAGGCGCGGTAAAAAGCCATGGCGGTGGTTTTATGACGTTTATCCGTGAACAAGGCGTCGTTGGTCTGGCTGTCGGTTTGGCGATCGGTACTGCGGCTGGTGATACCGTGAAAAAGTTGGTGACAGCATTTATCGACCCGCTTGTACAGTTGATCGTTGGTTCGCAACAAGGTCTTCAGGCAGCGTCATTTACTGTTGAGATCGCTGGACGTCGGGGTGAATTTTTGTACGGAGCATTTATCAGCTCATTGATCACCTTGCTGGCGGTTGCCTTTGTAGTATATGCAATTGTCCATTTCTTGAAACTTGATAAATTAGACAAGAAAAAAGACTAAAACGCTTACGTTTGCCATTTTGCGCTCTCCTATCTACAATGTGAGTATAAAGGAGAGTGTAGCGTGAAAGATGGAGTCCGGAGGGCGGGTTATTTACATAGGTCGAAAGAACCGAGTAGTAGCCATTTGTTAAGTCAGAATATTGAAGGTCCTCGACGGTCGCCATATAACTATGGCGAGTCTCCCGAGCAGAGAAGACAGCGCCTCGAAGAATTGCGAAAACAGCACGGGAAGTTACCGGAAACTCCTTTTGCTAACTACGATCTTGGTGACAAAGAATTGCCTGCGTATAAGCACAAAGCAGAGATATTAGATACACTCTCAGAGAACAAAATATCTTGGTTATGTGGACCGACGGGTAGTGGTAAAACGACACAAACCGCTCAGTATGCACTGGAGCGGTTTGATCGTGTTGTGGTGTTGATGCCGCGACGGGTGATTGTTGATAATGTTACTGAATATGTCGAGCAAAGTTTACGTGGACAGTTGGGTAAGCAATATCCTGATCACCTGGTGGGAAAGATTCATGGACGTGCCACTGAGGCGACGCCGGACACCAGGCTTTGTTTCATGACAGCGGCAACCTTTACGAAGAAGCTGGAGCAACTTTCTGGTGACTGGCATGATGAGAAAACACTGGTGCTGGTTGATGAAATACATGAAGCTAACTTAGAGATGGAATTTGCCACCGCACTGGCTGCAAAATCGATTGAGAAGACTGACAAATGGCACATGGCTTTTTCCAGCGCCACGCCTGATACCGAAGTTTCCCAAACTATGTACGAAGATATTAACGGATCGGAGCTGCCCGTCGTAACCATTGAGGGCCGACCGCATGAGATCGACATCACAGAAGATAAGGTGAGTACCGTGTCTGAAGCCTATCTTGAATATGGTAAGGACTCGAAAAAATCATTGGTCTTTGTTGAGGGGGTGAGGAGTATTGAGGAGACTATTGCTTCAATCAAACGCCACACTCGCCATCAATCCGGGAGGATACGATTCTTCAAGCTACATTCTGGTATATCAGAAGCTGCCCGCCGAGAAATTTTTACTGCTGAACCGGCAGAAGATGAATCATTTGTCATTGTTTCAACTTCGGCTGGACAGTCTGGTATCACCATCCCTGAGGTTGATTTGGTGCTGTCAAATGGCCTGACAAAGAGTAAAGAGATTGGCGAAGAGGGTGCAGAAGGATTGCCACCTCGGTTGTGTACTCAGGCCGAGTTGATGCAACAAGCGGGGCGCGGTGGTCGTGATATTGATGGTGCAAAGTTTGTGCTGGCGCGTCCAATTTCCTACGGCAAGATTTATCTACCAGAGGAATTAAAAGGGTTCTATGACATTACATCCCGTGAACAGCACATTCCACCGGAGATATACCACACTAATGTTGTGCGTAATGTCTTGTCAGCTATTCATTTGAATGGTGATTTTGAAGACTTGAACCAGTACTTGATGTACCCTGTTGCTAGTAAAAAAGTTATTCAAGAATCGTACGATTTGTTGGAAACGCTGGAGGCGATTGACGGAGAGGGGCGGATTACAAAAATTGGTGAATTTATGGATAATCTACCGTTGTCACCAGAATTGTCTCGAGCATTAGCAGAAATGATTAAACGTGGAGGAAGCTTGCGTGAAGTGCTGGCGCTATCAGCGATTGCGGCTTCTATCTCTGGTGGTGGCTTTGCTGCATGGCATCAACCAAAGGAATTGTTCCAGGAATTTATCAGCCCAGATACAACAGATGACTTTTTTGCCGAATACGATGCTTTTTTGAGAACCAGAGAGATCTATGATGGTCATCACACTGATGGTCGTGCCTATCTCGCAAATGGCATTGATCCGAATAAGGCGGACAATATTCACTATCAATTTAGTAAAATATGTCGGCGTCTGTCGGTTAATCCAAACGACATCGACATGGGTGAATTAAATAGTGAGGAAAAACACAATATATCAGTGGCTTTGGTGCGCGGGTTTCAGGAATTATTGTACGCCAAAGCTGGTAGTCGGCGCATTGGACGAACAACGGTCAACCAATACACCAACATTCATACTGGCGAACGTGGTATTTCTGAGTACGAAATTAGTTCGTATAGTTTAGCGCGGCGCATGGGTATGGAGGCGCTGAAGTTGGTAGTAGCCTTTCCATGGTGGTATGACGCGCATGACGGTCGTCGACATACGCTTAATACGATTTTGCCGGTGACGAAGGACCAAATCACGCAAGCTTTGAGCGGCAGTGCTGTGCCTGAGTTCCTTGGTGACAGAGTTGCCCCGAATGGTGATTTGGTTCATGTGGCGCAGCCGAAAGTTGGCTCACTGGTAATCGGTCCAGAGCAACAGCAAAAAATCCCCGCCACAACAGATGAGCAAATCGCGCTGGTAGTGGACACGATGAAAAACAGGGCCAATAAACAAGTAAGAGTATTGTTTGATTTACAACATCAGCGAGTTATTACTAAGGGTCAATTGCGTCAGGTCCTAGACGGGTCTGCGGTAAATAGTCACAATGTCCATGAAGCGGAGGCTAAGGTTTGGGCTGTGGTGCAAGAGGTATTAACGAGCGAACAGCAAGAAGCTTTTTATGGTCAAATAAACAGATGACGAGTGTATGATAGGTAGTATGAGTAAAGCGAAAAAATATTGTGGATCGACCTGGAGATGACTGGACTAGATCCAGTCCGTGATGAGAGGACTTCTTTGTTTGACTTTTTAAATAATTTATGCTAAAATATAATACGTGGAAAAAGTAAGCCCGAACCCGAGCGATATAGGGGCTAAGATGCATCAGCCTCGTGCTTTGCAAATGCTTGATAGTGGTGAACACTATACGGATTTAGGGGTGGCGAACCTTCAATTAAAAGACTGTGATTGTGAGCAACTCGGTAACCCGGAAGCTCGCTGCAATGAAATATATGAGTATGAGTTGCCTGCCGATGCTATTGAGCGGGCTAATTTGGGTTTTGATTTAGATGAACTACCGTCATTTATTGGTGTAAAGGGCGGGGCGGCTCGCCAGGTTTTGGAGGCATTAGTACACAGTGACCGTCAGTTACCACCTCCTCGCGATGTCGATTTGGTAATTTTAGAAGAAGTTATTGCTAACGGCGATTATGATCCAGATGAGATTCGGGCGGTAGCGAGCGATCTTTCAATGCGCTTTTCGCCGCGTGATGCAATGAATGGCTATGGTGCGGAGCCTGTACAGTCTGCCGCTGAGTTTATGAGGCAGCATGATTTTACAATCAATCAAGTGCTTATACGCAAGGATGGTGACACTTGGAGGCTGTTGGCCAGTACTCAAGCAGTGCTGGATACTGCTGAGCACGTCATCAGGCCAACGGTATTTGAGCACGATCCTGGTAATAGCTATCGCATTGGTAACAAATTAGCTCTCAAGGCTGTGCGGCTTCTTTCAGATATGCAAGTTCAAGGAATTGACGATGCAAGTATTAAAAGCGTCCAGCTGCCAGACGATACTTATGGCGATCCAAAAGACGATTACTTCATGCAAACGCTGCAATTGGACAAGGCGTTAGAAGTTAGCGACGAATTGGCCGAACGCTACGTAAAAAATCTGAGGTCGTACAGGATGTTGCCATATGGCTGTGAAGATATGAGTGCTGCCGAATTATACTATGAGTTAGTCAATCGGACAAATTTTATTCCCTCTGACGGCAACGCATCTGATGTTTTTCTGGCTGAAAGAGAAAATGGTGGCGTGGTAAAGCTTGATGACGTTATTGAAGGGTTATTACGGCAGGTGCCAGAGCGGTTTTCTCGTGACTACTACGACTCTAAAAAGTAGTATAATAAAGATATGAAAGCAACTTTTAAGCCAAAAAAAATTTTATGGATCGACCTGGAGATGACTGGACTAGATCCAGTGCGTGATGAGATTTTGGAAGTGGCGGCGATTGCTACGGATTGGGATTTTACGGAAATTGCGACCTATGAGGGTGTGGTGCGACATGAACCCGAGAAGCTGGGTAAGCTACTGGACCGAAATGCTAGCTTTTGGGACCAGCATCCAGCAGCGCGGCGCGGTTTGGAGGAACAAAATGCTTCGGGTAAGCCGTTAGCCGAGGTGGAGCGTGAATTATTGGCATTTTGCGATGAACATTTTACAGATGAGCCACGAATTTTGCTTGGTGGTAATTCAATTCATCAAGACCGGCGATTTATCGACCAATGGTGGCCTATGTTGTCAAAAAGACTACATTATCGGATGCTGGATGTCAGTGCTTGGAAAGTGGTGTTTGAGGGTAAATATGGTAAGAAATTTGCCAAGCCAGAGGATCATCGGGCGCTGGAGGATATTCGTGGCAGTATCATGGAACTTAAGTATTATTTAAAGAAAGTGAAACCATGACCCATAAACAATTTGAAGAATTTATCTTGAGTTTGCCCGGTGTGTGGTTAGACTATCCGTTTGGCGAGGATATCGCGGTGTATAAATTTGGCAGGGGCAATGATAGCGCAGGGAAAATGGTGGCATTGGTGGCGGAAGGCTCAAAGCCGCTCAGGGTGAGTTTGAAATGTGACCCATTGCTGGCGCAGAATTTGCGGGAAAAATACGAAACGGTATTGCCAGGCTATCATTTAAACAAAAAGCACTGGAATACTATCATCTGCTCAGGGCAGTTGAGTGATGAAGAAGTTTTTGATTTGGCGCGGCTGAGCTGGCAGTTGGTTAGCGGTATTACACCGGAGAGCTCTCGAGACGCTTCTTGATGGAAGTAATATCTGACTGTGTTTTCTCTAAAAATTCTTTGACGTCAGATTTTTTGGCTTTTTTCGATAGACTGGATAATTCTGAACTAAGCAGTTCAAGCTGATAAGCCATCTCTCGGGTATAGACAGCATCAAGCTGGTCATTCAAAAAGGCATCATCTAGCTTCTCACTCAGTTTTACCTCAAAGTCTGGCACCTTGAGGGCCTTGTTGATATCTAGCTTTTCCGACTGAGCAATTGGCGTTGCTTTATTGACGGCGGTGGTGAGTATGGCATCAAGGGAGCTGTTAATATCAGTAACGGTGCTGTTTTTTAGACGCTTTTTCTGTAATTCAGTGACTGTTTGTAGGCGGGCAACTCTCATGATGGCGTTGGAAATGGTTGGGCCAGAGCCTGATTGACTGGCCGCCCAAATGAAGCCAAGACTGAGCACACCGACTAGCGCAATGATGATAATGATGATCTTAGTCTTCTTATCAAATCCGGCTGGTTCTGGTGGAGCCGCGATTTGATTAAGATAATCAATACCAGATGGTGTTGGTGGTTGAGAATATGGATCATTTGGATACATAGTACTATTTAAGCATAAACATAAACAGAGGTAAAGGGTGATATAATAAAGATATGCAAGATGCCAAAGAAGAAGTGCGGGCGCGACTGAATATTGAGGACGTGATTGGTGAATATGTTCAGCTGAAACGGGCGGGTCGTAATCTCAAGGGACTCAGCCCGTTTACTGATGAGCGAACGCCGAGTTTTATGGTGAGTCCGGAAAAACAGATTTGGCATGATTTTTCTTCGGGCAAGGGTGGTGATGTGTTTTCATTTGTGATGCTGGTGGAAGGAATGGATTTTCGTCAGTCGTTGGAGCATTTGGCGCGCAAGGCGGGCGTGGATCTGAGCTTATTTTCCCGCGGTGATGGACGAACGGCCAAACGGCGAGCCCGGGCAGCTGAAGCATTAGAGCTTGCTGCAAAATTCTTTCAACAATCACTGCTGCGGACACCCAGAGCCTTGGAATATGTGGTAAAAAAACGCGGTTTGACTCGACAAACAATTCAGGATTTTATGATTGGGTTCGCGCCAGACGATGGTTCGTCATTGGTGACAGCATTAACTAAACGGGGTTTTTCAAAGCAAGAATTGGCGGACGCTGGCCTGACTAATAGGTTTGGCGGCGATTTGTATCGCGGTCGGATGGTGGTGGCACTGATGGATGCTACTGGCAGAGTGGTTGGTTTTACGGGTCGGATCATTCAAGATGAGATAGATGCCCCTAAATATTTGAACACGCCACAAACTCTTTTGTTTGATAAGTCACGGCACATCTTTGGTTTGTCTCAAGCTAAAGAATCGATTCGAAAATCAGATGAAGTAGTGATCGTTGAGGGTAATTTGGATGTGGTGAGTAGCCATCAAGCGGGAGTGCGGCAGGTTGTAGCTACGGCTGGAACGGCCATCACTGAACAGCACCTCAAAACTTTGAGCAGACTGGCTGGTAGAATCAAATTAGCATTTGATGGCGACAAGGCAGGGTTAAATGCCACAGAACGGGCCATTAAACTATCACAAACCATTGGCGTGGAGTTGGAAGTTGTTAGTTTACCAGAGGGTAGTAAGGATCCGGACGAATTGATTAAAACTCAGGGTGTAGAGCAGTGGAAATCAGTCATCACCAAAGCTATGCCCGCTGTGGCGTGGGTGATACAACAATATTCGCAGCGAGAAAATCTCACGACTGCTGAGGGGAAGCGACGATTTTCAACGGCGTCACTTGGTTTGATTCGTAGTTTACATGATCCAGTGGAACAAGAGCATTATTTGCAGGTGGTAGCCAAAAAAACAGGGGCCAGCATAGACGCTCTGAAAGCAAAGATGTCTGGCATCACAACAAACAAAACGGTTCTCCGCCACTCAAAAACCAAAAAAACCGCGCCGCAAAAACCATCAGATGAGACGCTCGATATGTTACTGGGGCTTGCAGCTCAAGAACCAAGCGTGAGGCGTTGGTTGGCGTCAGTTCCAGAAGAAGTCACGGATAATGCAAACACCCGAGAATTGTTGAAATATCTCACCCAGAACCCGAACGCAACACTGGATCCGATACCCGAAAACTTGAAAAATATTGAGGAGTATGTAAAGATAGTACAGTTGAAATTCGACACTCGTTATGCCGACTGGAAACAAGACGATTTACCAGGTGAGATGGCACGATTGGTCAAACATGTAATATCTAAACACCGTGAAAACAAAATACAACAATTAATGAGTAATTTGCGTGACGCTGAAACTGCAAATGATGAGTCGTTGGCTCAAGATCTGCGACATCAGCTGAACGCACTAATTAAGGAGAAAGCGTGACCGACGACCCAATAAAAAACAGGCCATTAGCAACTGATGAGACGGAGTTTGATGAACCAAACATCAATGATGTTGATGATGACGAGGAAGCTGAAGACCTTGATGCTCTGAATGCTGGGCAATATTTGGATGACATATCGGATGACTCAGTCAGATTGTATTTGCGTGAGATTGGTAAAATTCCGCTGCTCAGCGCTGAAGAAGAAATGGAATTGGCACAGCGTGTAACTCAGGGCGATAAAAAGGCTAAAGATAAGATGGCTGAGGCCAACATGCGTTTGGTGGTGTCAATTGCCAAGCGGTATTCAGGACGTGGTCTTGATTTTCTGGATTTGATCCAGGAGGGTAATACTGGTTTGCTGCGCGCGGTGGAGAAATTTGATCCAGACAAGGGCTTTAAATTTTCAACCTATGCGACGTGGTGGATTCGCCAGGCAATCACCCGAGCAATTGCTGACCAGGCACGAACCATTCGTATCCCGGTGCACATGGTGGAAACCATCAATAAATTGTTGCGCACCCAGCGACGGATGACGCAAGAGCTGAACCGTGAACCAACCATTGAAGAACTGTCTAAAGAGCTGGATATGGAGCCAGAAAAGATTGAATATGTGATGAAAATCAAGCAAGACATTTCAAGCTTAGATGCTGGCGTTGGTCGTGATGGTGATGAAGAAGATTCGGTGTTGGGTGACTTTATTGAAGATGAGGATACGGTATCGCCAGAGGAGTCAGCCACCAATCAGTTGCTCAAAGAGCAGGTTAATGATGTGTTGTCGAGCTTGAGCGATCGTGAGCAGAAAATTGTCCGTATGCGCTTTGGGTTGGACAATGGTAAAAGCCACACCTTGGAAGAAGTTGGTCAAGAATTTGCCGTGACCCGCGAACGAATTCGTCAGATTGAGGCGAAGGCTTTGGCGAAACTGAGGAAGCACAAAGACGCCAAAAAATTGTATGAATATTTGAGCTAAATGAGCAAGTGATAAGAAAAAAGCCAGGCGGATGTATACCTGGCTTTTTTGATGCGTTGTGTTTAGCACTGTTCAGGCGCCTTACAAAAATGTTCGTGGTGAGTGACGGCTTCCAGCTGCGCGTATAATTCGTCCAGTCCGCGGTCGTTTGTCACGAAATAGTCGGCAATGGCGATTGGCCCGCCTTTTTCTAGGTTTTCAATTTCCGACCAATCACGTTGGTCAACTTCGCGTGGCTGCATCGGCCGCTCGGGGCGTTTGGCCATGCGTTGATAGCGCAGGTGTTTTGGTGTGACGACGGCGATGACGGACATCTGGCCAGGGAATTCGTGCTTGAGGATTTTGTATTCGCTCCAAGTGTACAAACCGTCCAGGACGATGAGCTTTTGGCCAGCGTCAATCAAGTCGTGCGCGGATTTGACAATACGCTTGACCACGAAATCTTTGCCTTCACGCCGGCGAATTTCCTCACGGAATTTTTGCTGATTATCCCAAGTTGGTTCAATGCCGGCCTCTTCCATGGCTTTGTAGATGACGCCACCAAAGTAAATTTTTGGAATACCCTTTTTGGTGAAATATTCGACCGCCGAACTTTTACCGCTACCAGCCAGACCGACCAGGGCGATGATTTTTGCGTGTGGTTGTATCATGTTGTTAGTATAGCAAATTTGATATACTGAGTATATGAAACGTTTGGCAGTTATCGACGGAAAATCAGTATTTTACCGAGGGTATTATGCCATGCCGGGGCTCAGTACGGCGGATGGTACGCCGACCGGCGGGGTGTATGGATTTGTAAGTTTGGCGATTGAGCTGATCAAGAAATTGGAGCCAGATTATGTGGCAGTGGCGTGGGACAAGCGCGGTACTAATATCCGTAAGCGGCGGGAACTATATCCAGAATACAAGGCGGGTCGTAAGCCAGCGCCTGATGATTTTTATCAGCAAATTCCGATTTTACACGAACTGCTGGATGCGTTCGGCTGGCCGCTGTATGAGCTGGATGATTATGAGGCGGACGATATTATGGGCGCGTTTGCCAGGCAAGCGGAAGCGCGCGGCGTACAAACGTGTTTGCTAACGTCGGATTTGGATGCGCTACAATTGGTGTCGCCGCTGACCAAAGTCTATGCCATGAAAAATGGCCTGAGGAATATCGAGGAATTTACGGCGGAATATTTTGAACAAAAATATGGTATTCGGACGGACCAGTTTTTGGATTTGAAGGCGTTGAAAGGTGATGCGAGCGACAATTTGCCAGGTGTGCCGGGCGTTGGTGAAAAGACTGCGGTGAAATTATTGCAATCATATGACACGCTGGACGGGGTGTACGCGCACTTGGACGAGCAAAAAGGCGCTTTACGGACAAAACTGGAGAGTGGTCGGGAATCGGCATATTTGACTAAGCAGGTGGCGGAGATTTGGACTGACGCGCCAGTGGAGCTGGACTGGGAAGTAGCCGATGTTAACGACTGCGACTTTGCGCAGGTGGCGGAGATTTTGCGAAAATTGGAGTTTCATTCGCTGATTGGGCGATTGCCGCGGACAATGCAGGCGGTGGACGAGGTGGCGGAGACAGTGGAGTTGAAGCTGCCGCGCGTCGAAAACTTGCCAGCTGAGCCGCTGTTTGAGACGGAAAACATTATTTATATTGATTCATCGGATCCGGACATAGTGTATATCAATTCCAAGCCTGGCGTGGCGTGGCGGGCGAAGATTAGTGAGATTGGTCAACATATTTGGCAACTGTTGGCGCAGGGCGTAGTGATCGCGGCGGACGTCAAGGAGTTGTATCACGCGCTGGATGATCACGGTGTGACGGTGCGGTTTCATGAAGTGTGGGATGTTGGACAGGCGGCATTTTTGATTGATCCACTGAGGCGTGACCGTAGTTTGATGGCGCTGGCGGGTGATTTTTCTGAGGACAACTCCCCAGCGCGGCAGCTGGCACGGCTCCATCAAATTTATCGCCAGCAGCAGGATTATATGGCGACGCATCAGCAGATTGCCAGGGTACTACGCGAGTTTGATTTTCCGGTGATTTGGCCACTGTTTCAGATGGAAAGGCGCGGCATGAAGCTGGACACAGCACTTCTTGAACACATGGGTCAGGAGCTGGCAGCAGAAGTCAGTCAGCTTGAACAACAAATGTATACGATGGCTGGGCGCGAGTTCAATGCCGCTAGTCCGGCACAGCTGTCTGAGGTGTTATTTACCAAGTTGCAGCTGCCGACGACTGGTATCAAAAAAGGTAAAACCGGCTATTCAACGGGGCTGAAGGAGCTGGATAAACTGCGCGGACAGCACCCAATTATTGAGCTGATTGAGCGGTATCGGGAGCTGACTAAATTGATCAGTACCTACATTGAAGCGCTGCCGAAGTTGGTGGCCGAGGACGGGCGGATTCACACGACGTTTAACCAAGACGTCACTAGCACCGGGCGGCTGAGCAGCACCAATCCGAACCTACAGAATATTCCGGTGCGCACAGAACTGGGCCGGAAAATTCGCCAGGCGTTTGTGCCGAGTGAGGGCAAGGTGTTTGTTGGTGCCGATTATTCACAATTTGAGCTGCGACTGGCGGCGGTGCTGGCGGGCGATGAGCAGCTGATTAACGATTTTAATAGTGACGTGGATATTCATACTAAGACGGCGGCCGAGACCTACGGCGTGCCGATGGCCGAGGTGACGAAATTACAGCGGCGTGCAGCCAAGGTGATCAACTTTGGCGTGCTATATGGCATGAGTCCGCACGGTTTGGCGGCGGCCACCGGCATGACGTTCACTGAGGCAAAACAGTTTATCGAACACTATTTTGCGGTGCGCCAGCCAATCCGCCACTATTTGGACACAATTTTAGTTCAAGCGCGCGAACAAGGCTTTGTTGAGACGTATTTTGGTCGGCGCCGACCAACACCAGATGTTAAATCGAGCAACTTTATGGTGCGTTCGGCGGCTGAGCGGGCGGCGATGAATATGCCGATTCAGGGCACGGAAGCGGATTTGATGAAATTGGCGATGATTCGGCTGGAAGACAAGTTGGCTGGGCTGGCCGAGCCAGTCCTGCAGGTTCATGACTCGATTTTGGTGGAATGTGCGCCGGAAGACGCCGAGCGAGTAGGTGGCATCATGCGTGCGGAAATGGAAGGTGTTTGTCCGGAACTGTCAATTCGATTAAAGGTTGATGTACAAATAGGCAAAAATTGGGAGGAAACATAAGATGACAGAGCAGTTATTTCAAATCGGCATAAAAGCCCTTATTCAAAATGATGAACACCAAATTTTACTACTCAAAAGCCAAGACTATTGGGATATTCCAGGTGGCAGAATGGATCAAGGTGAGGACATAGAGGCTGCACTGCTGCGTGAACTACATGAGGAGATTGGCGTTGATCATATTGCCAATAATCAGCTTTGGGATGTGGCAAAAGCGGTCAAGCAGCTCCCGTATGATGATATGATGACAAGCCTCATGCTAATTGTCTATCACGTGCAGCTACCGGCAGATCAAATTCCTCGTTCATGTGAGCCTGGCGTTACACTTCATTGGGTAAGCCCTGAACAAGCGGCTGATTATTTGAAAAACAAATATCCTGAGGCCTTCCGTCAAGCGATAGCCCAGCTCTCGTAGGATACTAAGTAACTAGTGCAAAAATTCTAATATTATGGTATAATCACCCCATGAGATACGCAAGAACAAATTCTTTTTCCCGACTGATACCGATTTTACTGGTTATTATTATCATGGTAGTGGCGGTGGCAGCGGTGATCGCCATTGGTCAGTCTTTGCTGGGCGGTAATAATCCGGAGAACAAACCAAAATCTCAGGCAGATATTGCCAAAGAGTCATTGCTATCAACTGACGCCAATCGAGCAGTGCGTTTGACGGTTCGCGGACCAATCGTGGCGCAGGAAAAATTCCGCTCCTACCAGATTGAAATCACGCCAGATATTCGGCGCATGAGCACCTATGAGGGCTACTTGGAAAAGCAAATTGATGAGAAAAAGCTGGATAATAATAGCCGGGCATATGAAGAATTGGTGTACGCTCTGGAGAAAAGAAAGATGATGGAAGGACGCCAATTATCAGAAGAGCAAAATGACCTAAGAGGTATTTGCGCAAACGGTAAGGTGTACAAATTTGAGACGTTATATCACGGGAATCCAGTGAAGACGCTGTGGACGTCTGATTGTGGCGGTTCAAAGGGTTCGGCAACTGCCAATGCTAACGATATATTGTTGATGTTCCTCAATCAAATTCCTGACGGGAAAAAGATTGCTGCGGGTGTTGGTTTGCAGCAGGAAGATACATTCTTCCAGTTCTAATGTATATAAATAGATAACGAGGGAGGTTATGTTGGATGCCTGAGCTGCCAGAAGTTGAGACGGTTCGCCGCGGTTTAGCTGAGCTATTGCCCGGTCGAGTGCTGACGCGAGTAACGGTGTTTGACTCACCAAAAAGCTTCCCAAATGCGCGGGCTGATGTTGAACAATTTTTGTATGGCGCATGCGTAACGGCGGTGCGACGGCGAGCAAAAGTGCTGATGATTGACCTGGATACGCAGTATTCACTGGTGGTACATCTGAAGATGACGGGGCAGCTTATCTTTCGTGGAGTGCAGAGTTTTGCTGGCGGCCATCCGAACGACAGTTTGATTGGCGAGTTGCCAGATCGGTCGACGCGGGTGCAGATTGACTTTGTGGACGGGTCGCGGCTGTTTTTTAACGATCAGCGCAAGTTTGGCTGGGTAAAGTTACTGCCGACTGATGAGGTGAAGAACTTGCCGTTCATGCAAAAAGTCGGCCCAGAACCGCTTGATCCCAATACACGCGCCGAGGATTTCATCCAGCGGATTCGTCGCCGTCAAAACTCGATGATCAAGCCAGCTTTTCTTGACCAGGCAGTGATCGCCGGGGTTGGTAATATTTACGCTGACGAGGCGTTGTGGGCGGCGCGTCTTCATCCGCAAACGCGGGTGAAAAACGTTAGCGACCAGCAGTTGAATACATTATTTAATGAGCTACGGCAAATCTTGCAACTCAGCATCGACCAAGGTGGCTCGACTGATAAAAATTACGTTGATGCCGAGGGTCGGAAGGGAAATTATCTGACATTTGCTCATGTGTTTCGCCGCGAAGGTCAAGCCTGTCATCGCCACCCCGACCAAGAAATCATTAAGCTAAAAGTCGGCGGTCGTGGTACACATGTTTGTCCGATGTGCCAGGTGGAGGCTAAATGATTCATCTTCTCCACGGTGACAATGAGTTTGAGAAACAGGCGGCGTTGGTAGCGCTGGTTGGTGATGCGGACGTCGTGCGGTATGATGGCGAGGAATTAACGCTGGCTGATATGCAGGAAATAGCAATTGGACAAACCCTATTTAGTCAGTCTGCAGTGTATGTCATCTCGAAGTTGAGCGAAAATTTTGACATCTGGTCGCGATTGTCAGAGTTGCCGTTTGATGATGATAAAACCATTATCCTAGTAGAAAGCAAACTTGATAAACGAACAAAAACCTATAAATGGTTGCAAAAAACTGCCAAAACTCAAGAATTTTTGCCGCTCAGTGACCGCCAAAAACCGCAGCTTATATCTTGGTGTGAAGTGCAGGCTCGTGAGCGCAGTTATAAGCTGACGCGCACACAAATAGGAACGTTGATTGACCGTTTGGGGTTTGACCAGTTGCGACTCAGTAATTTTTTGGATCAATTGTCGCTCGTGGAGGAGATTACTGATGAGTTGATTGATCAGTTAGTGCCACTGGCAAGATCAGAAAACGTGTTTGATTTGTTTGTTGCTGCTTTGTCGAAGGATTATGAAACGGTGCACAATATCATCAGTTACCTGGAGTCAGAAAGTGGCGTAGACGGCGCCTACCAGACGATGGGACTATTGGCCTCGCAAGCAACTAACATGGCGGCATTGGTGCTGGCAGGCGGTGATAATAAAACGGTGGCAGCCGATTTATCGGTCAATCCATATGTATTGCAGCGCTTGTCCTCGTCAGCTCGGACCGTTGACATTGAACATCTCAGGCGGATTAACGATGCGTTGTTTCAGGCAGACCTTCAGATGAAAACGACCGGGGTTAATCCGTGGTTACTGATAGAAACGGCTTTAGTAAGTTTGTAGTTATATGAAAACACCTCAGCGTTATTGCTGAGGTGTTGTTTGAAGTCGACGAGTTTTATTTGTCAGCTTTTTTAGCAGCAGGTTTTTTAGCTGCCGGCTTCTTGGCAGGTGACTTTTTTGCAGCTGGCTTGGTAGCTGGCGTTTTCTTTGCGGCAGGTGCTTTCGCTGCTGGTTTTTTGGCAGCTTCTAACTTGACACCAGCCTCTTTGGCTGCTTTGCTCAGAGCGCTTTTGCGACGAGCAACGGTATTCTTCTTCAAGAGGCCTTTTTTGACCGCAGTGTCTAGCTCAGAGTGAGCAGCTGCCAGGGTGGTTGCAGTTGGATTTGCGTGGAAAGCTTTGACTGCTGACTTGATGTCTTTCTTGATGCCGATGTTCTTTTCACGGCGTTTAACTGCTTGTTTAGCGCGCTTGATGGCGGATTTGATGATTGGCATGGTACTCCTTTACCTCTATAAGTTTTTATCGCTAATCAAAGATGCATTATACAGAAAATTGCATGAAAAGTAAAGAGGCGGGATGAAACGGGGTATGATCTTGACTAATCGCCTATGCTTATGCTATAATTCAGCCAAAGGCTATAGCAATAAAAAGAAACAGGAAAACAAACAATGAGCACCGCTTCCGCCAAGCAGCAGGTAATCCAAAAAATCAAAGAAAATACTAATATATTAGTTACGGTTAGTCGTGATCCAAGCGTTGATGAACTATCAGCAGCACTGGGGCTAACGCTATTTTTGAATGAGCTTGGAAAACATGCTACAGCGGTGTTCTCTGGTAAGATTCCACCAGCAATAAATTTTCTGGAGCCTGATAAGACATTTGAGGACACGGCGGACAGTCTCAGAGACTTTATCATCGCACTTGATAAGGACAAGGCGGATCACTTGCGGTACAAAATCGTTGACGATGCGGTTGTGAAAATTTTTATCACACCGTACAGAACGACAATTACTGAAGCAGACTTGGAATTCTCACAGGGTGATTACAACATTGAGCTGGTGTTGGCTTTGAACGTTGAAGATAGCAATCATCTTGATGAAGCCTTGACGGCCCATGGTAAAATTTTGCACAGTGCTGACGTAGTGACGGTGACGGCTCGGGACATCAAGAGTAGTTTGGGTGCGATTGATTGGCACGAGCGCAATGCTAGTGGTGTGAGCGAGATGCTTTTGGAATTGGTTGATGAGCTGAAGACGGTCAAGGCAACATTGGATGAACAGATGGCAAATGCGTTTATGACCGGTATCGTTGCTGTAACTAATAGGTTTAGTAACAACCTGACATCACCTCGCGTCATGACAGCTGCCGCAGACTTGATGGCCGCAGGCGCCAATCAGCAATTGATTGCTGCAAAGTTAGTGGAAGCTGAGGAGTTGGAAGCTCCTGTTGATGAACCAGAAGATGCCAACACTCCAGATGAATCGCCAGATACTGACGAGGCAGAGGTGGACAATACAAAGCTATCAATTAGCCGTTCATCCCGCAAGCAGCCACCAAAAAAATCAGACAAAGAGCTACCAAAACCAGATGATGGCACCCTGGAGATCTCGCACCAAAAGAGGGGTGATTTAGACGAGGTTGCTCGACGAACTCAGGCTGAGGCTCAAGACGAGGCTGCACGTGCTGCAGAATCATACTTAGAGAAGCAATTAGCCAAATCTACCCCAGAAGAGACGGTAGAATCAGAAGAGCCAGCAAAGCTACCAGAACCAGAATATAGTTTACCGGCCATCAAGCCACTGGGTAGCCCGCAGTCTACGAAAGATGAGTTACCAGAGCCGTCAGTAGGTGGTACGTTTAATGCCTCAACTGAGCAGGCTGCAGAAGACAAGAAGCGAGAAGCTGAAAGTGGTCGTAACCGCACAATTTTGAATCATGGCCAACCTGGCAGTAGTCAAGGGGGGTTTAGCGATTCGCCAATAAACGCGACAGTTGCTCGTCATAATGATGAGCCAAAGTCGGTTGATCCGTTTGCTGAAACGAACAATAATATGCAAAGTAATAGATCAATCTCTCCTTTAGGGGAGGCCTCAACCATTGCTGGGCACAACGGTGATGTCATGGCTGCGCTCAGCGAAGATACCTCAAAGGTGTTGGGAGCTAACCAACCATTGGGTCAACCAAGCCACGAAGCGGTTAGTGAGGCGTTAGCAGCAGTACCTAATGTCCCGGATCCGTTAGCACCGACTAGCGCTCCTGGTGCGCCAACCTTGGCAGAAATTGAATCTTCCACCAAGAATATAGCAGGGTTGCCGCCAATGCCTGACTTTAGCACTTTGCCAGAGTTACCAGCGGCCTTTCCGCCAGCTCCAGCAGCCAGTCCCGCTGTTCCATCAGTGCCAGCGGCAACGCCACCAGCCGTGAACAATACCAATTCTGAATTCAACCCAACGCAGTTCCAGATTCCAGGACAAAATTAGCATGATACCAAATGATGATATTGTGCTCATTGATAAGCCAGCTGGTATGAGCAGTTTTGGTGTGGTCGCCAGAATCAGGAGGGTGCTCAGTCAGCAGCTGGGTAAGAAAGCAAAAGTTGGACACACCGGCACGTTGGATCCGTTTGCTACTGGTCTGATGATTTTGGTGACTGGTAAAAAATGTAAAGAAGCCGGGTTGTTTACTAAGTTAGACAAGTGGTATCGAGCAGAAATCATATTGGGAGTAACCAGCACGACGGGGGATCCTGAAGGGGAGCTTACGCCAGTGTCTGACCACCAGCCGACGATTGAAGCAGTGAGACAAGCGACACGGCAGTTTATTGGGGTGATTGAGCAAATCCCGCCAGTCTTTAGTGCCATCAAAATCAATGGGCAGCGTGCCTATCAATTGGCGCGAAAAGGGCAGGCGGTTGCTATGCCAGTACGGCAGATTACGGTCTATGACATTGAGATTGAATCATATGACTATCCAAACCTATACATCAATGCCCATGTCTCCAGTGGTACATATATTCGCACTCTGGCAGAGGATATTGGGAAATATTTGGGAACCGGCGCTTACTGTCAATCGTTGCGGCGCACGAAAATTGCCAATTTTACCATCGAACAAGCAGTAAAACTGTCGGATTTTGGCATAGAGAACTAGAGTGGTATTATATGGATATGAAGCATAAGGGTTTTACACTGATTGAAGTATTAATTGTTATAGCGGTGATTGCTGTTTTGGCATCAATAGCGATTGTTTCGTATCGGTCGGTACGTGAAAATGGGTTGGATGCTAAAATTCGGTCTGTGGTTAAAACTGTAGGTGACGCTGCTGTTTTAGCGGAATCCAGAGGAAAGCAGTTAAAAAGTTTTCCTATGTTTAGTGCGCCAACTGGTGTTCAGAGTCTTGTTCCAGAGTACCTGAAATCTGACTATCGAGAAGGTGTCTCGAGTAAGAAAGCAGCTGATGATGAAGCGATTTTTCGGATATTTCAATGTCAAGATGGCGGCAAAGGGTTTGTAATATACGCTGCTCTCAATAATCCAACAACTGAAGACATAGCGACATTTAATCGTATTCGTTCAGCTTGTCATCATAATGATAGCCAGGTGCCCACCAGTGGTTCCACAGTATATAGCTACGCACAACTGTTCTAGTGGTACTGCTTGAAAATATCGTTTACTCCTGATATAATCAAACGGCTATGATCAGTAAAGAGAACAAGCAAAAAGCGATTGCTTTGACTCAGGTTGGCAAGAACGACGTCGGTAGCCCACAGGTGCAGATTTCGATTTTGACAGCTCGTATCAAAGAAGTTACAGAGCACTTGAAGGTGAATAAACACGACTTCATGGCTCGTCGCGGCCTTGTCCAGATGGTAGGTAAGCGTAAACGCCTGCTAAAATACTTGGAGCGAACTGACTTTGAGAGTTACAAGCAAGTGCTGGCTACATTGGGACTGCGCAAATAAGCAAGCCAAGTAGTTTCAGGTCCGCCCTACTATGTTGGGGCGGATTTTTTGTGGACTATTTAGGAACAGCGATGATGACTTCGCGTTTATCAAATGAACCACCCAGGGAACATGAATACAGGGTCAAGCGTGGTTGATCGGTCCGTTCTTCTATCTCAATAGCATCAGGCTTAACCTTATATATATCATATATGCTGTACTCGTAGCGTTTACCATCATAATCAACCGTGATAGAGTCACCAACTTTGAGTTTGTTGATGTTGTAGAACGGAGAGTTATTAATGGTGCGTTGTGGTGTTGGTCCAATCTGGAAGCGGTGAGCAGCAACGATGAAATTTCCACCATCTTTGGGATTACCATTTTCTGGTTTGCGCCACCAGGCAGTTAGCTCTAACACTTCTGCGCCACCTGTTTTGTAGGGGATATTGACATTGATAGCCGGGATGTAAATGCGATTTTCTGGGTGGAATTCATCAGTTGTTTTTTGTAGAACCTTGGTTGTCTCGTTGTTCTTGGGGTCGATGAACTGTGTGGCAAAAAAGGGGCTAAAAATAGTAATGAGCAAATATCCGCCACCTACCAATAATGCTAATGCTATACCTAATATGAGATAATCTTTTGTCGTTTTAGTACGTTTAATCTTCACGCTTATCATTATAGCAGTTCACCGGGTGGTGGCTGAAGAGTGTGATATAATGAAAGAGTAAATAACCGCGAATGGTGATAGAGACGAGAGTTCATGAGATATCAGCTTTCACCCCTGTTACTTTTCGCGATAAGAAAGGAGGCTCATAATGAGCATTATTAATCCAAGTGGCAAGGATATTTTTAGTGTTACCACTGAATGGTGTGGTCGACCGCTGACGTTAGAGGTAAATAGGGTCGGTTTTCGTACTACCGCCAGTGTAGTAGCGCGTTACGGCGACACTGTTGTGCTGGGTACGGCGATGGTTGGCTCGCGACCAGTGGAGCTGGATTATTTCCCGCTGTCAATCGATTATGAAGAGAAGTTTTATGCTGCGGGCAAGATTTCCGGCAGTCGATTTATCAAGCGAGAAGGTCGGCCGTCGGATGAGGCAATATTGATTGGGCGGCTGATTGACCGACCAATTCGCCCCCTGTTTCCGAAGGGGTATCGGCAGGAAGTCCAGGTTGTGTCGAGTGTCCTCAGCATGGACCCAAGCTTCCGTCCTGATATGGTGGCGATAGTGGCAGCCAGCGCAGCGCTGAGCCTGACGGGTACACCATTTGATGGACCAGTAGCAGGACTACGTGTGGGTCACGTTAATGGTGAGTTTAAGGCCTTTTTGACCCCTGAGGAGCGTGCAGTAAGCGACTTGGATTTGGTGGTTGCTGGTATTGAGAATGGCATCACCATGGTGGAAGCGGGTGCTCATGAAGTGAGCGAACAAGTGATTATTGATGCAATGGCGTGGGCGCATCAGATGATGCAGCCAGCTATCCAGCTTCAGCGTCAGTTGGCAGAAAAAGTCGCACCAGCTGCACAGCAATACGAACTGGTTCTACCAGATGAAACCATTCAGTCAGAAGTTGACGCGTGGGTTGATGGTAAGTTTGGTGCAGCTATTCGTCGTGCCTACCCAGAGCGCAATGAATTGATCGCGGATATTCGTCAGGCGTTTCATGACGAATTTACCGAAAAACTTGGCGAGAGTTATGATGAACTGCGACCTCAATACGACGAGGCCTTTACATTGGCGCTCCACAAGGACGTACGCCGAGGTATCGTTGAGGACAAGGTGCGTCCAGATGGTCGTCAATTGACGGAAATCCGACCACTCAGCTCAGAAGTTGGTTTCTTACCGCGAGCACACGGATCAAGCTTGTTTACCCGTGGTGTGACCCAGGGTATGAACATCGTTACCTTGGCGCCGCTGAGCTACGCACAGTTGGTGGACACTATGGAGCAGACCGATTACGAACGACGTTATATGCATCACTACAACGCTCCAGGCTACACGGTTGGTGAAGTGCGCCGTTTGGGCAGTCCGGGTCGTCGGGAAATTGGGCATGGCTACTTGGCGGAGCGGGCGTTAACGCCAGTTTTGCCAAGTGAAGAAGAATTCCCATATGCTATTCGTTCGGTAACGGAAATCATGAGTCAGAACGGTTCTACCTCAATGGCAGCAACCTGTTCAAGTTGTTTGGCGCTGATGGATGCGGGTGTGCCACTCAAAGCGCCGGTCTCTGGTATCGCCATGGGCTTAATGATGGATGGTGATACGCCATATGTGCTGAGCGACATTGCTGATGCTGAAGACTTTGCTGGTGATATGGACTTCAAGGTGACGGGTACGGCCAAGGGAATTACCGCCCTTCAGATGGATATGAAGGTGCATGGATTGCCGGTTGACATTTTGGCGCAAGCAATTGAGCAATCAAAAGCTGGCCGAGCGCACATTTTGGAGCATATGTTGTCAGTATTACCACAACCACGCCAAGCATTGAGCCCATACGCACCGCGAATTGAGAAGATTAAGATTAATCCAGACAAGATTGGCGCGGTGATTGGCAAGGGTGGAGAAATGATCAATAAGATCACCTCTGAAACTGGTGCTGAAATTGATATCAAAGAAGACGGTTTAATCACTGTGGCTAGCCCAGATGGCGCATCAATTGAAAAAGCTATGAACTGGATCAAGAGTTTGGTAGAAGAGCCAGAAGTTGGCAAGATCTATGAGGGTCGGGTCGTTGGTATCAAAGACTTTGGTGCTTTTGTGAATATCTTGCCAGGAGTTGATGGTATGGTACACATTTCAAAGCTGGCCGAAGGTCGGGTAAATAAGGTGACTGATGTCGTCAAAGAAGGTCAGACTGTTCGGGTCAAGATAACTGGTATTGACGAGCGCGGTAAGATCAATTTGACGATGATTGGTTTGTAGCCTGAACATAACCAATGTTCAGTAAAACGTAAGTAGTGTACAATTAATAGAGTAAGAAAAGGAGTATGCATGGATAATAAAGGTAATAATACAAACTCGACACCAACTCCCGCTGCAACCGTTCCGGAACCACGTGTACAACCGGCGCCAACTCAGCCAGTTCCTCAGGGACCAGCCAAGAAAAAGGGCATGAGCAAGGGTATGTTGTGGGGTATCATCGGTGGTTCGATCGCCTTCATCTTGTTGGTTGTGGGTATCGTTCTTGCGGTGGTTTTGTTAAGTGGTCCAAGTAAAGAAGATTACAAGGAAGCGCACGATAAGGTTACAAAAGTGCGTGGTACCTATCTACGGGTTGGTTCAGCCTTTCGCATGGTTTCATATGGGACATCAACCGCGTCTACTGATAAGATTAAAGAATCAGTAGAAGAATACAAGAAGTCGGTTGACGACTTGAAAGATATGAAAGCCTTACGCGACAAAGATGTTAAGCAAAAATATGACGATTTCATCAAACAAAACAATGAATTTACCGCAATGGTAGGTGATTTGGCTGATGCATCTGATGAATTGTTAGAGACCACAAAGAACTGTCGAGCTGCTACTACCTTTCCTCGATTTAGCTCAGATCGTAGTAAGTTACTAGAGAACTATGACAAAACTGTTGGTTCTTGTGTTTCTGCTGTTAAAAAATTAGCCAAAGTAAAGAGCCAGTTGTTGTCCGAAGAAGCAAAGAAGCTAGTTGATGCTTTTGATGAGCAACGAGGTATAGTTGAGGAGATGCAAAAAGCTCACGATGCTGGCGACGCGTCTGGCCTGTCAGCAGCTGCGAGTAAATTGTACCGCCAGCTCACAAAGTTCAAGGCTGGTGACGCTCCAAAGAAGCTAAACGAGGCATTCCAAAAGGCAGAGGTTAACTCTCAGTTGAATGCTTTGGGCCGCGTATTGACCGAGAAGGCGAACCAGGGATAACGTGTTACTATAGCAAGTAAAAGCTCCGTCACTTGGCGGAGTTTTTACTTGCTATGGGGCTTGTTTGAAATAACTAAACGTAATATAATAGATAGTCGATATCCACTATATCTAATTTACGGAAGGACAAGCATGAAACTATCAGGAGCTGTTGAGCAGGCGTGTTGTATCATGGCAATTTTGGCTGACCCGCAGCGAAAAGCGCCGATAACCAACGATGCTTTAGCAGAAAAGATGTTGGTTTCGCCGACGTATTTGAAAAAAATTAGTCGTAAACTAGTGGTAGCAAAGCTAATTACCTCAACACAGGGCGCTGTCGGCGGTTTCATTTTGGCGCGGGAAATGGGCCAAGTGACGCTGCACGATGTGGTGTTGGCGATTGAAGGCGAAGCACCGTTTTTTCAGCCTCAAGGGATTGTCGAACGGGTGTTTGCGTCGCGGTCTCGCCAGGTGGAAATTGGCATGACTATGATTGAAAAAGTCTTTTCCGAGGCGCAAGAGAAGTGGAACGAATATCTAAAGACGGTAACGTTAGCAGACGTTGTCAAGGAGGTAATGCATGGTTGAAAAATTAAAGCGGCTGTCAAATAGACGCCGCGCTAATATGGTGCGAGCTGAATGGCAGCACCTCTGCAAGAATAAAATATTACTGCTGTCGATGGCGGTTATCTCGTTTATTCCGATTATGTACAGCGGTTTTTTCTTGGGTTCAATCTGGGATCCGTACGGACAGGTGAAAAATTTGCCGGTGGCGTTTGTCAATGAGGACAAAGGTGCACAGCTGAACGGCCAAACGGCCAATATTGGGCAATCGGTTGAGCAAAAACTCAAAAGTAATCATGATTTGGGCTGGGAATTTGTAAATAAACAGCAGGCTGATGACGGGGTTAATAGTGGGCATTTCTATGCGGTGGTGACTGTTCCGACAGATTTTTCGGCAAAAGCGGCGTCGATTACTGCTGCTCAACCGCAGCAAGCGGTGATTCGCTATACGACTACGCCAGCCAAGAACTACATCGGTTCGCTGGTCAGCAATCAAGCGGCTGAAAAAGTTAAAACGTCGATGGCTGAGCAAATTACTCAGGCGTACGCTAAAGGTGTGTTGGAGAATGTAGGTAAACTTGGCAGCGGTTTGGAGACGGCAGCGGGCGGCGCAGCTACTTTGCACGACGGTTTGACGCAGCTGCAAGCGGGCGCGCAGACGTATACTGGCGGTGTTAAACAATTGGCGGTAAATCAGCGGGCGATGGCTAATGGCTTAGCGCGGCTCGGTGATGGATCGCGCCAATTGCAGGCAGGCTTGGGGCAATTGTCGAACGGTTTGCCAAGCGAATCACAAGTTGCGCAGTTAACAAACGGTATGAAACAGTTACAGGCAGGCCTTAATCAATTAAATACCAGCGTCCATAATCCATCGCCGACGCTTGTTAATCAGCAGAGCAAAGTGCAGAGTGAAGCACGAGATCTGATGCAAACTATGCAAACGGCAGCAGCGGATTTGACGGCAGCAGGCGGGACGCTACAGACACTAGGAGCTAGTGCGGCAAGCTCTGGCGGTTCGACAACTATAACTTTGCCGCAAATTGGCCAGCTTTCCCAGGCGCTTAGCAAAACGCAAATAATTACTACTCAAGCAGCCGCACTGCTTAAAGATTTGCAGACGCTTACTCAAAGTTTGTCAACGCAGCAAGCACAATTGCAAACCGGCATTTCTACGCTGAACAACGGCGTTAACCAGCTGGCGCCAAATGCAACCGCTGCCCTTAATGGTTATAACAGCGTCAGAGTAGCGAATAACCAATTGCTGGCTGGCTCGTCATCGCTGGCGAATGGTCTGGCGCAGGCGCAAACTGGCAGCCAACAACTAGCGAACGGTGCGGGTCTATTAGACAGCCGCTCTGGTGTACTAACGAATGGCGCGTCGCAATTGGCGGGCGGCGCGGATACTCTGGCTACGAAGCTAGCAGACGCTTCCCGGCAACTCAAAATACAACCAACTGGCGCAGCCACCCAGCAGCAAATGGCTAATCCAGTGAAGTCGGAAACGACCAAGCAGGGCGACGTGCCGAACTACGGCTATGCGCTGGCGCCGTACGTGTTGTCGCTGAGCTTGTTTGTCGGGGCGATTGCTCTGAATATTATTTATCCAATCCGCAAAACTTTTGCCGAACAAGAGAACGCCTTTCGCTGGTGGTTGGCTAAAGCTTCGGTTACTGGTATGGCGGCTTTCGTTCAGGCAACAATTTTGATGCTGATCATGGTTTACTGCCTGGGTCTAGTGCCAGACCACCCGGGGCATTTCATCGGGGCGATTTATTTAACGTCGTTTGTCTATATGTCGATTGTGTCGCTGTTGGTAATTGTGCTGGACAATCCAGGACGCTTCCTAGCGATGGTACTATTAGTATTGCAGCTGGGGTCAAGCGAGGGAACATTCCCGATTCAAACAGCCAATGGCTTTTTCCAGGCGGTTAATCCGCTGGTGCCGATGACTTATTCTATTCGGGCGTTGCGTCAGGCTATTTCGGGAGGCTTAGGCAGTTCGTTCTATGACAATGGCATGTGGGTGCTAGCGGGATTCTTGTTGGCGGCTAACTTGTTAACGATCGGCTTCTTTATCTACCGCGGTAAGCGTAAGTTTGCTCATACTTCGGTGGATGGCGACGATTAATCCTCTTTGAAGCTTTTAGAAAATGCCAGCGTCTTTGGGAAAACGGCGCTGGCATCTTGGTTGGTGTAGGGTCATTTTTTGACAAAATGCGGGCAGTTTGCTAAAATAAAGCTACTAACGAGAGGGATTTCTAGCGAGTAAAATAACACCTCTCTACCTGGTTTTTAGATTATTGTAATAAAAAAGGAGTATAACAATATGGGTCAGCGGCGACTGGCAACACCGCAGAAGGATGATGCTAAAAAGCGTCCTCAGTCGAAAAAAAGTAACAATGCAGTATTAAACAGTACCACTACTCGTAAAGGCGAGGTCTTTCGAGCGCAGCGACGAACGAGCGAGAATGTCAATCTCAGGGCGTCGCAGCACGTAATCAATATCCCGGTAAATAAATCAGTTTATAACGGCTATGGTGGCGAGCAATTTAGTGCCAAAATGCAGCCAAAACGGACTCGTGGCGGCAAGCCAAAACTACGGATTATCCCAATCGGTGGTGTCGGCGAAATGGGTATCGGTAAAAACATGAACGCCATTGAGTACGATGATGAAATTATCATTGTGGATATGGGCTTCCTGTTTCCGGGCAGCGATTATCCAGGTATTAATTACATCACGCCAGATATCACCTGGCTCGAGGAAAATAAGCATAAGATAAAGGCACACGTGTTCACTCACGGACACCTTGATCACATCGGTTCTTTCCGGCACTTTATTCATCGGATTCCAGCACCGGTCTACGCGTCGAAATTTACTATCGGTATGTTAGACAAGTCGCTGGCTGATGCCGATACTGACTTTCAGCCAGACTTTTGGGTGATGGATCCATTGAGCCATGAAATTGTTCAAGTATCGAAGCATTTTTCAGTGGAATTAGTGCGGGTAAACCACTCGATTCCTGATTCAACGGCGGTGATTATTCGGACGCCATTGGGTGTAATAATTGACTCTGGTGACTGGCGATTTGAGGAAAGTCCGGTTGACGGTCAGAAGTTTGACCTCAAGCGCATGACCGAAGTGGCGTCCAAAGAAGGCGTGTTGATGTTCATGAACGAGTCGACCAACTGTGAGTCGGCTGGTACACACACGCACACGGAGTTTGATATTCAATATTCCATCGGCCAAGTGATGGATAAATTTAGTAACAGCCGAGTGATTTTAAGCTGTTTCTCATCACAGGTGCACCGTTTGCAATTGATTTTGGAAGAAGCGCACAAGCACGGGCGTAAGGTGGCGTTCGCTGGCTTTTCGATGATTCAGAACCTGGAAGTGGCGCTGCGCTCAGGGACTATCAAGATTCCGAAAGATACCGTCATGAAGATGGAGGATATCATCAAGTTACCAGACAGCCAGGTTACGGTGGTTTGTACTGGTTCACAGGGTGAGTTTAATGCCGTGTTAAATCGCATGGCGACTGGTGCGCATAAATACATGAAGATCAAAGGCTCTGACGTGGTGGTGTTTAGCTCCAATCCGATTCCGGGTAATGAGAAAAACGTGGTGCGAACCGTTGATGGTTTGATGCGCGAGGGTTCTGATGTGATTCAGAATGGTAAAACGCACTTGACCGGGGTTGGGCCGCTACACTTGTCGGGTCATGGCTACTACGATGATCACATTAAGCTGATTAACGCCTTGAATCCGACGTACTATATGCCAATTCACGGTGAATTCCACATGCTGGTCCACAACGCGCGGCTGGCAGAAAAAGAGTGTGGCATTCCGAGGAAAAATATCTTTGTGTGTGACGCCGGCGATATTATTGAAATTGATATTGAGCGTCAAGCTAAGAAAGCCGGTCGAATTCAAGTTGGTGGTGTGATGTATGACGACACGGGTGCTATCGTCTCTGAAGTAGTACTGAAGGACCGCATTCATATGTCTCAAGAAGGCATGTTTGTGGTGGTGTTGACGGTGCAACGCGGCACGGGTCGGTTATTGACCAGTCCGGATATTATTTCCCGCGGTTTCATCTACCTGCGTGACTCTGAGGAATTGATGAATATGATTCGTCAGTACCTGAAGCAGAAGGCAGCGCGTAGTTTCACTGGCAAGTATGACCTTGACGTGGTGAAGAAGGAGATTAAGGACGAAGTCACGCATATCCTGTACGACCAGACACGCCGAACACCAATTGTCATCCCAGTGGTTAATGAAATTGGTGGAGGCCTAAAGGCGCCAGGAAAAGTTTCTCGTGGTGCGCAGGGAACAGTCAAGTCAGAAGTAGATGCCGACGGTTCAGTCGTTCCAAAACTACCAAAAAAACGATTTCCAGCTAAACAAGTCCCCGACACGGAGGCAAATGACACTAAAGCTCGAGAGCGACACAACGCACCGGCTTATTAGACATATTTAACAAAGTATGATATAATAAATAAGTGCGATAATCCGTAAAACGGGGTATAATAAATAACAGTTATGCCTAAAAAACGAAAGACTACGAAAAAGAAATCAGTGGCGACCGCGCCAAAACATGACGTGCCGAGTGGTTTTTGGTCGCAAGTTGGGGCAGTTTTGATGATTGTACTGTCATTACTCTTAGTGGTGGCATGGTTTGATGTCGGTGGCCCAGTGTTGGAGTGGACCAACCACACCACTTTGAAGGTTGTTGGTTACGCCATGTACGCTTTGCCAGTGTTGTTGGTGTATATTGCGGTGGAGACTTTCCGCGCAGAGAATAATCGATTGCCAATTGCCATGAAAATAGCGGCTGTTTTGGAGGTGGTGTGGCTGAGTGGATTGTTTGGGTTGTTAAAGACTGATGCGCTTCCAGAAGCTGGTGGCGTTATTGGCGATGTCGCTAATAATATGATGATGACACTGGCGGAAAAGCCAATTGTTGCCTTGATATATATTGTCCTCATCCTTATCACCGCGTTGTTTATTACACTCATGACCCCAGTAGAGTTGTTTGGTAAGATATGGGAGATGATGCAGCGTGACTCGTCGGAGGATGATGAAAATAAGGCAATCATGCGACAAGCAGCAAAAGCAGAAAAAGCAGAACCACGAAAGGTTAGCGAGATTAATTTGAACGCTGGTGTGCCAACGGTAGATACGGAAGAGCCAGTCAAAGCTAAAAAGACATCGCCGCTGAGTAGTTTGCGGGGTAGTGTGAAGCAGGATAAGTCGGCTGAGGAACAGGCAGCATTGGTTTCAGTGCATGATCCAAATTGGCAATCACCAAGCCTGGATCTACTAGAGAAAAAGCAAAGCCCGGCTGACGCTGGTGATATTCGGCAAAACGCGCAGATCATTCATGATACGCTGGCGGAATTTAACATTGATGTGGAGATGGAAGACGCCAATATTGGACCGAAGGTGACGCAATATACCTTGCGGCCGCCGAGTGGTGTGAAATTGACGCGGATCACGGCGTTGGAGACGAATATTGCTTTGAACTTGGCAGCGCAGAGCTTGCGTATTGAGGCGCCGATTCCTGGACAAAAAGCCGTTGGTATTGAGGTGCCAAACCGACGAGCGGCTGATGTGCGACTATATGGTGTGTTGGACTCTAAGCAGTGGAAGCACGCTCGTGAACCATTGAGTTTTGCGATTGGTAAGGATATCTCTGGCGAAGCAGTGGTTGGCGAGCTCAACAAAATGCCACACATGTTGATCGCTGGTCAGACCGGTTCTGGTAAGTCGGTGATGATTAATACTCTATTGACCAGTTTGCTATATCGCAACAGCCCGAGCGACATGAAATTGATCTTGGTTGACCCAAAGCAAGTGGAAATGGCGCCATATGAAGACATTCCACATCTACTGACACCAGTGATCACTGAGCCAGAAAAGACTATCTCGGCCTTGAAATGGGCGGTCAATGAAATGGAGCGGCGGTATAAGTTGTTGGCCGCTGAGAAAATTCGCGACATCAAGAGTTACAATAAAAAAATTAAGACTGCTGGCACGAAAATCCCGGTTGCTGATGAGAATGGGAACGTTCAACAGCATGAGGATGGGGCAATGCCGTACATCGTCATTGTGATCGATGAGTTAGCTGATTTGATGATGGTAGCGGCGCGTGATGTTGAGGCGTTGATCGTTCGCTTGGCGCAGAAAGCTCGAGCGGTGGGTATTCACTTGGTTTTGGCAACGCAGCGCCCGAGCGTTGATGTGATTACTGGTTTGATTAAGGCGAATGTGCCAGCACGAATTGGGTTTACAGTGGCCTCACAAGTTGACTCCCGAACTATTCTGGACCAGATTGGTGCCGAGAAGCTGCTTGGTCAGGGTGATATGTTGCTGTATACACCAAGCATGAGTAAGCCAAAACGTATTCAGGGCGCATGGGTGACTGATGACGAGGTTAATAAGATAACTGATTACCTCCGGATGCAATCAGCGCCACAATACAATGACGAAGTGGTTGCTCAGCCTGTGCAGCTCAACGGTAAGGGTGGCGTGATGGTGAACCTGGAGGGCAACGACGGTGACGCTATGTTTAAGGACGCTGTTCGCTTGGTTATTGAGAGTCGTCGAGCCTCTACTAGTTTATTACAGATGCGGTTGAAGATTGGGTATGGTCGAGCTGCTCGTATCATGGCTGAGATGGAAGATCAAGGAATCATTGGTCCGGCCAATGGTTCGAAGCCACGAGACGTGTTGGTATCAAGCCTTGATGAGCTTGGCGATAGCTAGTCTGAAAGGACGGACTTATCGTGCGGTTCTGTATTCTCCAAGCAGTGTGACTTTGTGGCCAGTTGAGGTGATTTTGTTGATGGCGCGACGTAATGACGGGCCGGCAGCATCAACGGTCATGAAGAATTTATAGTTCCAGGGTTGGCCGATGATAGGCTGGGATTGGAGGCTGGTGAGGTTGATTGACTGCTTGGCAAAGGTGCGGAGTATCTCAAGGAGGCTGCCTGGTTGATGGGCGGTGGTGACAACAAGGGTCGCTCGATCGGCGTCAGTCACTGTCGTTGTCTGGTCAAGGATGAGGAAGCGAGTGATGTTGTCCTGACCGTCTTGGATGTGGCGTTTGAGAATGGGCATATTGTATAGCTGGGCGGCAGTTTCACCCGCGATGGCTGCTAGGTGTGGTGAACTCTGTTGTTTGATGAATTCGACAGCGCCAGCGGTATCAAAATATTCAATTTGTGCGGCTTGCGGTAGGTGCTCTTGGAGAAAATGCTGGCATTGTGATAAGGCAACAGGATGTGAATAGACAGCGGTGATGTCTTCAAGTTTTGTGCCTGGATTAGTGATAAGGGTTTGTTGAATGGTAAGCGTCACTTCACCGACGATGGGAGCGCCACACGATTCGATGTGGCGGTATGTTTCGTTTATGGTGCCGTAAATGGTATTTTCTACCGCCACGACAATGGCGTCAGCCTGGCCGTGAGCATAGGCTTGAAAGACATCGCCAAAGGTCACGCACGGAACAATGGTAGCGTCAGGTCCGTACCATTGTTTTGCTGCTTGTTCGTGGAATGATCCAGCTTGTCCTTGAATAGCGATACGCATGAATTCTATTGTAGCACGGTCTGGTGGGCCTACCGCTGGACTTTTACATCAGATTACCGTATAATACGAGGGAATAATAACCTAAGGTTATGTGAGATAGCATAACTATCCGTGAAGGATTCCGAAGGAGGAAACATGAACGAATACGAACTGACCGTTCTTATTCATCCAGATTTGGAAGCAAATTTGGACGCGGCGCTGGACAAGGTTCGAGCGTTGATCAAAGACAATGGTGGTGAAATCACCAAAGAAGATAACTGGGGTAAGAAAAAACTGGCTTACCAAATTCGCCGCGAAGATTTCGCAGTGTATGTGTACTTTGAGGCAACATTGCCATCAGACGCACCACGCAAGATTTCAAGCACATTGAACATCACTGACGAAGTACTGCGCTACTTATTGGTAAAGACTGATGAAAAGACTCGTCAGGCATTGGCAGAGCAGCGCGAGCGATCTGAGAAGATGGCTGCTGAAGCCGCTGAAGCTGACGCATAATTATCGCAACCGATATCGATAATAAACCTATAACAAGGAGGGTAACACTATGGCACGAAGTATCAATCAAGTCATTTTGATGGGAAGATTGACCCGTGATCCCGAGCAGCGCACGACAACGTCAGGAAGGACGGTGGTGAGCTTTTCTATCGCGGTGGATCGCCAAACACAAGATGATCAAGCTGATTTCTTTGATGTAACTGCATGGGAAAAGCTCGGTGAGTTGGTTATGCAGTACCTATCAAAAGGCCGACGCGTATTGGTACAAGGACGCCTTCGCCAAGACAGCTGGGAAGACAAAGAAACTGGCAAGCGACGTTCACGAATTGAAGTGGTTGCCTCTGACGTGACCTTCCTGGATGGGCCAAGTGGTGACACCGGTGGCTCAACGGCAAATATATCAACGAAAGAAGAAGTAGTGACGGAAATTGACGATAAGCCAATTGATTTATCAGAAATTCCGTTCTAACAAGGAGTAGAAAATGGCTAAACGACAAAAAAAGGATACACCAAGTGTATTTGACTACCGAGACGTAAAGACGTTGCAACGATACACCAACGTGTACGGTCAAATTGAATCAATTGCAAAAACTGGTTTGACTGAGAAACAGCAGCGAAGCCTGGCGGTTGCTATCAAACGTGCCCGCCACTTGGCATTGTTGCCATTCGTGACACATGGCTAATTTGGAACATTTTTCGGCGCACCAAAGGATGTGGCGCGCCGGCCAACAGTTCTAAAGATGAAATAAAGGAGCAAGGATGTACCAGCCAACAGATTTAAAAAAAGGAACGATTTGCCAAATAGACGGTAAGCCATATCGCGTGGTTGAATACGGCCAGAAGGTAATGGGCCGCGGCGGATCAATTGTTAATGTGAAGTTAAAAAACTTGATTGATGGCAGTGTTATCCCAAAGACCTTCAAGGGGCAAGAGAAGATTGAGTCAGCTGAAGTGACCAATAAAACTGTTCAATATCTGTACCGCGATGGCGAGACGTTCTATTTTATGGACCCTGAAAACTTTGAACAATTTGAATTAGGCGCAGCAATCGTCGACTCAGCGGCTGACTTTTTGAAGGAAGGTGACTCATTGAGCCTGCAGTTTTTTGATGGGCGAGTCATTAACGTAGAACTACCAAAGAATTTGTATCTGGAAGTGACTTATACTGAAGATGTTGTGAAGGGTGACACGACTTCGAGCGTGTTGAAAGATGCGACATTGGAAACTGGATTAGTGATCAAGGTGCCAGCATTTATCAAACAGGGGGATATTGTTAATGTCGACACAACGACTGGTGAGTATAGGGAAAGAAAAAAGTAGAGAACTGAGGAGGTGTCTCACGCTACGACTGAAGATTATACGTCTTCGAGTGCGCCGTTTTTGTAAAAGATGTCATCAAGACTCATCGCTGAGATGGGTCTTTTATGGTTGTGCAAGTTTTTGTGTGCTTTGTCTGTTGTCTGTGGTTGTTCAATTGGGCTTTCCGGGCGATCGTTTGACCAGCAGGGCGCACATGATGGGACGAAGTGTTAGCTGGTGGACACGTACTGATATTGAAAAACTAGCGAAGGATAGTACTCCGCAGACACAGCTGCAATTTGTGACAAGAAATGGTAAGCAAGCAGCCTCCGTAGACAATTTTGGTGGCACAGTGTGTAGTCATTGCGTTGCCGACAAGGCGTTGGACTATCCATGGTGGCAGCGATTGATACCGTTTAGTCTATGGTGGCGTTCAGTTGAGGTCAAAAATGCTGAAGTAAAATTTGATGAAAGTGCGTTGGAGGCGAAGATGGCTGAATATGGTGATACCTTAACCTTGCCGCCAGAAAATGCACGAGTAGAGATTCAGAATGGCAAGGTGGTGGTTATGGCTGAAAAATCTGGTCGTGAATTGCAAAGTGCTGAGGCGCGTCAGGCGATAGCTTCGACCCAGTATTCTTTGGGTGACAAGACCGAGGTACAAATGAAGGGTAAATGTTTGTCTGCTAAAGTGACGGAAAAACAGCTGCAAGAGCTACGTTCTCGTGTTGAAAAGATTTTGCAGCGAAATATCACCTTGGAATTTGAAGGCAAGGCGGTCAAGATAGACAAATCAACTATAGCAAAGCTCTTGTCATTCATTGAGGATGGCCATAATGTTCCGAAAATAGCACTAAACCAGGCAAAGTTAACGGAATTTTTGGAACAGTCATTTGGCAAGGTAGTTAATAAACCAGCTGGAAAAACCGTTATTCATATGCATGACGGCACGGAGACAAAGCGTGAGAATGGGGCGCCAGGTCGAGGCATCGATGTTGCGCAAATGACGACAAAAGTACAAGAGGTGCTGCTTGGTACAGAGGAAAAAGATAGTAAAATTGCCTTGCTTGCTAAACAGTTGCCGCCACAGCCAGTATATAAAGAAACTTTCTCCCATTCGGCACTGGGACTGCAGGCTTATGTCAATTCATTGGCGCGTGATCATGACATTCGTCTGACAGTCAGCCAAGTGTCTGGCGAAAACTGGAGTGCTCAGGTGCGCGGCGGTGAGCCTAGTGTGTCGGCCAGCACTTACAAATTATATATAGCTATGGTTTTGATGGATAAAATTGACAACAACCAGTTGACCATGAATGATAAAATTGGTGGTGTGCCGGTGCAAGAATGTATAACGCGGATGATCGTGAACTCGGATAATGCGTGTCCAGAGGCAACTATAGCACAATATACCGCTAGCGGTATCACTGAATATTTGCGTGAGGGCAAAGGTTTTAAGGAGACGTCATTTAGGGGTTCCTACGTGATGACATCGACTAATGATTTGGCGAATATTTTGAAAGGAATTGATGACGGGACTTTAGTCAGGGGTGGTCATCGTGATTTCCTATTGGGATTGATGCAGCGACAGGTATATCGCCAGGGTATACCGGCCGGCAGTAGCGGCACGGTGCAAGACAAGGTTGGTTTTCTGGAAGGCTACTTGAATGATGCAGCCATTGTTACTCATCCAAAGGGTAAATATGTCATGTCGATCATCACTAAGGGGCAGTCGTGGGGCAAGATAGCTGAGATAACTCGTAAGCTTGAGGATATTATGTATGGCGGCTAAGGGGCGGCTTGATAAGGAACTGGTTGCTCGAGGCCTGGTTGCTAGTAGATCGCAAGCTGAAAATTATATTCGCCTCGGTGATGTTCTGGTTGATGGAAAGGTGGTGCAAAAGCCAGGCTATATGGTGGGCGAGCAGTCCTTGATTACACTGTCGCCACGTGAACGATATGTCAGTCGTGCGGGATTGAAATTAGCGAGTGTTGCTTCAGTTTTGGGCGTTAGGTTTACTGACCGAATCGTGCTGGATGTTGGCAGTAGTACTGGCGGGTTTACTGATTATGCGCTGAAACATGGTGCCAAAAAAGTATATGCGGTTGATGTTGGGACGGATCAATTACATCCAGATTTGCGACGTGACTCAAGGATAGAATTGCACGAAAAAACTGATATTCGGGATTTTGTGCCAGACGAATCGCCAGATATTGTGCTGATCGATGTATCGTTCATCAGTTTACGGCAAATTTTACCGCATCTTGCGAGCATTTGCAAGGATACGACGCTGATTGTGGCCATGGTCAAGCCGCAGTTTGAAGCCGCGCGTCAGCAGTTGGGTAACAGTGGTGTCATCAAAAATGATACAATTCGGCGGCAGATTTTGCGTGATTTTGAGACTTGGTCGGCAAAGTTGTTTGTGACAGTGGACAAAGCTGATAGCGCCGTGGCTGGAGCTCGCGGTAATCGTGAGCGATTTTATGCACTAAAAGTGATCAAGTCGGCTAGACGTTAAATCTAAACTCAACGACATCATCAGGTTGCATGACATAGGTTTTGCCTTCAGTTCGTATTTTGCCGGCAGCGCGGGCAGCCGCTTCAGAGCCGGCGCTAACGAGGTCGTGATAGTCGACTACTTGAGCAGCAATGAAGCCTCTTTCAAAGTCGGTGTGAATGACACCAGCAGCTTGTGGTGCTGTCCATCCTTTGTGGATGGTCCAGGCGCGAACTTCCTTGGGTCCAGCAGTTAAGTAACTTTGAAGGCCAAGGGTATCGTAGGCGGCATGGATCAATTGCATGAGTCCGGTTTCCGTGACGCCGTAACTTTCCAACAGCTCGGCAGCTTCTGTGGGTGATAGTCCTTTCAGTTCTTCTTCCAGTTTGGCGCTTAAAAACAAAGCCTTAGCAGGTGCCACCAGAGAAGTCAGCTCTGATTGCAGGGCAGTATCTGTTAACCCTGACTCATCGACATTGAATGCATAAATAACTGGTTTGGCAGTCAGTAGGTGGAGATCTTGGATCAATTCTGTGTTCAGATCAGCTATTGAAGACAGTGGCGTACCAGATTGTAATTGTTCCAGCAGAGTTTGCAAGTAGGCGACTTCCTCGCGAGCTGCTGGCCGAGCCTTGGCTTCTTTTTGTAGCCTCGGCAAGCGATTTTCTATGGTTTGAATATCTGCCAGAATCAACTCGGTATTGATAATCTCAATGTCAGCCTTGGGATTTACCGGTGCTTCGTCATGTCGTAAAATAGCAGTATTTTCAAAAGCTCGAACTACATGAACAATTGCGTCGCATTGTCGTATATTTGCCAAAAACTTATTACCCAAACCTTCACCCTTGGAAGCGCCTGCTACCAACCCAGCAATATCCACAAATGTCACCGTGGCTGGCAGAATTTTCTCTGAGCCGTATAGTTTTGCTAGAACCTCCAATCGTTCGTCTGGCACGGGAACAATTCCCGTGTTCGGCTCAATCGTTGCAAAGGGGTAATTTGCTGCTAAAATATCGTTGTTCGTTAATGCATTAAACGTGGTTGACTTGCCAACATTAGGGAGCCCCACGATACCGATAGATAAACCCATAACGTTATTATACCATCACTGACAGTTGCAAGGATAGCGTAGCTGTATTAGAATAAGCAGTATGAAGAAAGTGATTATATGGGGCATTATATCAGTAGTGGTCGTGGTGGCTATTGTCGTCGCTGGCATAAAAAGCGGGTTTGTTTACCTCGGTTTTAAGCAGCCACAACAAGTGGTGAAAACACCGTATGTGATATGTGGCAAAGATATGATTGACCGGTATAACAAGATTCGTCAAGACACTGACTTGTCGATTGATGAGGGGGCAAAGAAAAAGCACAGCGAAGACATGAAACAATTTGTTGACGACGTGAAGACAAAGAAGGATTACGACAAAGACCCGACGTGTGCGTTCATGGCCTTGGCGTATCCGTTTTACTACACTCGGGATGCAGCTGCGGCAAAAAGTGGCTATGAAACTCTCGAAAAAGCAGTTAATAGTTCTGGCGTATATGTAGATTACCGAATCAATGATATCATTAACCTGGAAGCCATAAAAAATATTGTGGGCTCACATGATAAGCAGGGTGATCAGAGGCGGGGAGACTAAATGAGTCGGCGGTGGGCGTTTGCTTCATTGGTCTTGGTGGGCGCCATGGCCTCAGCGTTATTCTTGACAAACGATGCCCATGCGGCACGTCCAGCATATAATAATTCAGAGATAGATGCCTGGAACAATTATTTGAGATACGGGGTTTGTGGACAAGGAGCCCTGTGGTTTAATGATAAAGATGGAAACTATGGTCCATCAAATGATTGGGAACGAGGATATTATTCAACTGGTGTCCAGGCTGTCGCTCATGACCAGCAGTATATCACCATTTATCTTCATGGATCGGCGGTAATGGTTGGATGCGAGGGCGATCCCTTTTATGCTACGTTTATTCAGTCACTATCATCAAGATTAACTATTCATGGCACCAATCTTTTCCGTGGACGTGGTGATGCCAGTGGCTGGACGTCAATTGGGGGGTCGTTGCCAGCTACTCTGGATATTAGAAATATTGCCACCCCTGGTGACCCAAATGGACAGGTTGTATACCTGACATTTCGGCGTTGTGGTGACTTCAAAGAGAATGGATCGCTTGATCGATGTCGAGCAGAAACGTTACCGGTCAGGATAATCCGCCAAGCAGCTCCATGGCGTGCAGAGGGAGAGAGTTATATTCGTCGTGAAACAGCAGGGAATAAAAATGTTGATCGGGATTGGCAGAAAGCAACGTTGTTTGCTAAACCAGGTGAGACCATTGGTTTTACTCACCGACTGGCTATGCGTGATGCAAATGCTAACCAGCAAATTCGCCACACCATCAGGGGTCATAACTTGCCACGAAGTCCGCATATCCCTGCATCAGAGGCAGATAGCGTGATTGATTATGGCTGGTCTAGCCCGCCACTGCTAAAAGACACGTTTATTCAGCACTATGGTCCCTATCCTGGTGCAAAGAACCCCTGGAATGTCATGAGATATACTGTTAAAGCAAGTGACGCAGGAAAAAATATCTGTCAACGAATTGAATGGGCACCAGCTAGCTACAAGGGTGGTGTTGCTGGTTCAAACTATGCATGTGCTGTCGTGCCATATGAATACACCTTGAGACCATCAATTGATGTAGCTTCAACAACAATTATGTTAGGACAAAAGAAGGTCTCTGGGGTGCAGGGGTCAATATACAACAGTGGGCCGACACGTTCCAAACCAACCCGCAGCGCAGTTGTGCGGTTTGTGGCAAAGGCGGGCAATACCATTGCTGAATCGGGCGATAATGTAAGAATGTCCATTGAGAATCCGTGTGAATTAGCAGCTCACATTGCCGCAAAACATGGTGTGACAATTTCTGGTGCGTGTAAAGACCTGTATAAAGACGGATCGGATCGAGATTTTCCAGTCAATCAAACTGTGATTCACTCGTCTGACGATGATATTAATGGTCTACCGGTTCAGTCGGGTGATAGGGTCTGTTACGCAACAGTGGTTGCTGCTTACAAACAGGAAGTTGGCAAAGAAACATCATCATACGCGGTAAAATGCGTGGTGGTCAGTAAAAAGCCAAAAGTTCAGTTCTGGGGTGGTGATGTTAGGGCTGGCGTATCATTTGGCGGAGCGACAAGTAAGGGATTGGTGCAGACTAGTATGACAATTCTAGATGATAAACGGTATGGATCATGGGCAGAATATGGCATCCTGTCGCCACAAAACATTATTTCTGCTTCGGGGGCTGGATTGTCTGATGGTGGCCCAGCTGGTGGTCTGGCGCGTGAATATAACGCCTTAACATTCCGTAACACTAAAACGCCATATGGACAATTTGGTCGCCTCACGGGATATAATTACCCAGCCATCAAGGGGACGGACAGTGGTTTGATCAAGATTGGTGACGGACAGTTGTCTGGCAACGCCGAGTATCGTGCAGCGCAAGTGGAGATTACTGGTGGTACGGTGAAGACTGGTGCGTACGTCACGGTGTATGGGCGAACAGTACGGATTACCGGCGATATTACCTATGCAAACGGGCCGCTATCAAGTGTTGGGTCTATTCCACAACTCATCATTCGAGCAGATCACATCATCATAGAACCAAATGTGCAGCGTGTCGATGCCTGGTTGCTGGCCAACAAGACTGTCAGTACCTGTGCTGAAGCCAAGAATGGCAAGGGTTGGCCAGAGACGGATTTGTTGGCAAGTGGAGCCTGTGATAAACAGCAGCTTCGCGTCAACGGACCAATTGTCACCGGGTCACTCTACCTGCGACGAACTCATGGTTCTGATCAGACTGATTTTGGTAAACCAGCAGAGATTTTGAACTTGCGACCAGACGCATATTTAGCAAATTATGGCCGTTCACGTGATTCGGGTGCCATTCAGACCATGTATTCCCGTGAACTGCCGCCACGTTTTTAACGTTTTGTTTTACAAATACAAAAAGCTTATGTATAATGAAAGGTGATATGAAATTCTCAAAAGGGTTGGGCGACTTCTTCGGACTAGACATCGGTACAAACGCGGTGCGGGTTGTTCAGTTGGGCCGCAGTGGTTCAGGCTGGAACTTGATGCATTATGGTTATGCACCAGTTGATAGCAAAATATCAAGCAGTGATTCACCAGAGGCGAAGCGCCGTTTGGGTGAAGTTATCATGACTGCCGTTGGGCAAAGTGGCATTAAAACCTCAAATGTTGCCATCGGGTTGCCTTCGAGTAAAACCTTCAGCACTATCATCGATGTGCCAAAAGTTTCCGACCAAGAGCTGCGCGCAACCATGAAATATCAGGTGGAACAATATATTCCAATGTCGATTGACGATGCAAAGGTTGACTGGGCGTTGCTCGGTGACAGCTTGCGAACGCAAAACCAGTATGAGGTGTTATTGACCAGTACAGCTAAATCATATGCCGAAAGCAAATTGGAATTTGTGGAAGGCTTAGGCTTTAATGTTATCGCTGAGGAGCCAGACCCAATAGCCATGGTCCGCTCGTTGACGCCATCTGATAACCAAGATGTGAAACTTATCCTTGACATGGGAGAAATCTCTACTGACTTAGCTGTGGTATATGGCACAACACCTCGATTGGTGCGCACTGTGCCAACAGGCCTGCAATCATTAGTGCGATCAGCGGTGCAGAACCTTAGTGTACAAGAAGACCAGGCGAGGCAGTTTATTTTGAAGTTTGGTCTGGCGCCAGATCGATTGGACGGTCAGGTGCTTCGAGCCATTGATATGGTGTTGGATAACTTTGCTTCAGAAATTGTCAAATCGATCACTTTTTTCCAAACTCGTTACACAAGCTTGCAAGTTTCTGGCATATTATTGTCTGGATTCGGAGCAGCTATTCCGCAAATGGATCAATATATTTCCTCAAAGGCCGGCATTAACGCCGTTACGGCCAATCCGTGGCAACGTGTTTCAATGTCACAGAATGATCAGCAGCAATTGGCTCCAGTGGCTTCCGAATTTGCAACAGTCGTTGGTTTGGCACAAAGGAGTAATCTAGGATGATTGAAATTAACCTGATCCCAGATGTTAAGCGCGAATTACTACGTATTCGCATGATGCGCAATGCGGTCATATCAATGTCGATATTGGTAGGTATCGTATCCATCGCTATTGTTGTATTCTGTGCGGTTGTTTTGGGCGGTCAATTAGCGTTTGAGCTAAAACAAGACAGTGACATCAAAAACAAATATGGCGAACTGTCACAAATTAGTGATTTGGATAAGACCGTAACGCTGCAGCAGCAGTTAGGGCAGATTGATCGATTACACAGTGATAAAAAAATTAATTCACGACTATTGTCACTGATCAGTGCCATCAATCCACCGGCGCCAAATAATGTGCAAATATCAATGGCGCGCCTCAACCCAGAAGAAAAGACAATTACCCTGGAAGGTTCAGCCGTTAATGGCTTTGCGGCACTGGAAGTTCTAAAGAAGACATTGACCAGCACCAAGGTGAAAAAGGGTAATGCCGAGGGTGACGGTGTGTCGCTAGCAAGTGATATGAAAGCCGGTGAAACAACGTTTGGCGAGAATGCCGAAGGTAAGAAGGTCTTGCGCTTTGCTTTCACTTTCACCTATCCTGATGATTTATTCGCGCATTCAAAAGAAGCGATTTCAATCATTACGCCTACCAGCAAGACAAACGTAACAGATTCACGCTTAGGTGTTCCAGAGAGCCTCTTTAGTCGTAGTGAATCAACTGAACAGAAGAAGGAGAATCAATAATGCCCTCAGGTGAGCAAGATGTGGCAATTCGCAAACGCCAACAGATAGATTCTTCAAAAAAGACAATGTTCTTTTTTGTGGCGGGCGCTGCTTTTTTGGCGGGTGTTGCACTGGTGGTGTCAATATTCCTGATACAGCAGATTATTTTCCATTCTAAAGTCATTGCTACAAAGAATGGTACTGTGAGTACACTACACAGCAATATCTCTAATGCCAAAGAGTTAAAAGATAACATCAGGGTATTAGAGACAAATGATGCCCTCAAATCAGTGAAATCCAGTGACGAAAGTAGCCCGTTGCAGACCATTTTGGACGCACTACCAGCTGAGCCAAATGCCGATGCCTTGGGTGCCGCTTTGCAACAAAAGTTCATTGGGGCAGTGCCAGGGCTGACACTAGAGAGTTTGACTGTGGACGCAGCATCTGCCAATGAAGGGGAGTCTACCTCAGAGTCGGCACATAAATTTAACCTTTCGGTTAGTGGCGCGCCTGATAAGCTGAAAGAATTGATGGAGCGTTTTGAAAAATCAATTCGTGTCATTGAAATCACCGCCATGGAGATTCAAGCAGGTGACGGCAAGGTGGTTCTTAATATACAAGGTAAGGTTCCGTATAATCCAGCACAGACAATTACACTTGAAAATAAGGTGGTAAAACCATGAAAAAAACAGATATAGCAATGATTATTTTGGTGGCAAGTTTGGGCGTGATCGTCGCGTATGTGGTGGCTTCTAACCTGTCATTCCTGAAGTTGCCAGACAATGGTGTGAAAGTGCAAACTATTCGCAAGATCTCATCAGACGTAACGCAACCGAGTAAAGATATTTTTAACGATAAAGCGATCAACCCTACCGTTGAAGTGATTGTTGGTGGCGAAAACGGATAAGGGGTTAGCAACATGGCGCTGCTAACAGATGAAATACAGGAAAAACTCATCAAGCTTTTGATTGATGAGGGTCTTGTTGAGAAACGGATTTTAGATGATGCGGAAACACGTGCGAAAAAAGAAGATAAGCCACTCTTTTCTTTACTAACCGAAGAGGGCGTGATTGATAATGAGCTATTGACACATGCTGTGGCTCAGGTTTCGGGTGTGCCGTATGTCAATTTGAGTAATAGTTTTATCGATCAAAACATCTTATCTCTGCTGCCTGCCGAAGTGGCAGAACGTTTCATGGCAGTTCCGTTGGCTGAAGTTCAGAACCGCTTGGCAGTGGCTATGATTGATGCCAATAACGTCCAGGCCGTTGACTATTTGGCAAATCGCATTCAGCGTCCGCTGAAGGTATTTATGGCCTCTGAGGATAGCGTCAGGCACGTGCTGGGCCAATACAAGGCCGATTTGTCTACAGTTAGTGATGCTGCTCAGGTGTCACAAGAAGAAGCGGCCATTGAATCAGCAACTGAGATCAAGACTATTGTCCAGGACTCTCCAATTTCGCGTGCGTTAAGCACTATTCTGGAGTATGCGGTGAAAAGTCATGCGTCCGACGTACATATTGAACCGCTCGAGAAGGCTCTGAAGATTCGCTGCCGTGTTGACGGTGTGCTCAGGGAGGTTATGCAGCTGCCAAAAAGCATTGAGCCAGCACTGGTGAGCCGTATAAAGATTTTATCCAGCTTGAAAATTGATGAACATCGCATTCCTCAGGACGGTCAGTTTGCTGTTAACGTAGCTGGCAAGGCGGTCGATTTACGTATAGCAATATCACCAGTGGTTTGGGGCGAGCAGGTGGTGATTCGTCTGCTTGATAAGACAGGAAATTCATTTGACCTGGAAGATATGGGCTACGCGGGTCGAGCTCTGCGTAGTATCCGAAAAGGCATTAAGCGACCAAACGGCATGATCTTGACATCTGGTCCGACAGGTTCTGGTAAATCTACTAGTTTGTATGCTCTGATCAAAGAAATTAAAGATGACTCAGTCAACATCGTCACACTGGAAGACCCGGTGGAATATAAGATGGATGGAGTTAATCAGATTCAAGTCAATACCGAGGTCGGATTGACATTTGCCTCGGGATTACGTTCTATTTTGCGTCAAGACCCAGATGTGGTGATGGTGGGTGAGATTCGTGACGCAGAAACGGCTAATTTGGCGGTCCAGGCGGCATTGACAGGTCACCTGGTGTTTTCAACGCTACACACCAACTCAGCAGCTGGCGTGCTGCCGCGCTTGTTGGACATGGGGATTGAACCATTCCTGATTGCTAGTACAGTGAACACGATTATTGGCCAACGCTTGGTCAGACGAGTTGCACCAAAGCATGACGCCTACCAGTCTTCACCTCTGGAGACACAAACCATTCAGTCGACGATTGGTCATCTACTGCCGCAGTCACGAGAGCAGGTTGTGCCATATGCTCAGGATTTGGGATATAAAGACTTACCGTTGGCTGGCCAGCAATCGTATACACTAGTGAGAGGTAGGGATACTCCTCAATCGCCGCGAGGCTATCTGGGGCGAGCTGGTTTGTATGAAGTGATGGATGTTACCGAAGAGATTCAGAATTTGATCGTCAAGCAGGCAACCTCGGCAGAGATTCAGCGCATGGCGGTCCAGCAGGGGATGATCACGATGCGTCAGGATGGTTATTTGAAAGCTTTGAGTGGTATCACAACACTGGAAGAAGTTAATCGTGTTGCAGCAGACACAGCATAAAAAAGGGGGAATGTATGAACAATCAAGAGCTAAGAATTGAATTATTACTGGAAGATGTGGTTAAGAAGCGCGCATCTGACCTCCATATTCAAGTGGGCTTGCCACCAATGCTGCGTATCGACGGACGTTTGATGCCAGTAGCTGGTACCATGCCACTTGATGAAGCGGCGGTTGAACGTTTGGTGTTCCAGATTTTGGATGAAGATCAGCGCCAGATCTTGTTGAAAGACAAAGAGTTTGACTTCAGTTTTGCGTTTGGTACATTGGGGCGATTCCGTGTGAATGCCTTCCATGAAAGAGGTAATTTAGCAGCTGCGCTGCGTCTGATTCCCAACGAAATCAAATCAGCTACCGAACTTGGTATGCCACCAATCGTCAATAGTTTCGCCGACTTCCCACGAGGCTTGGTGCTGGTGACGGGTCCGACGGGTTCTGGTAAGTCGACAACGTTGGCCTCATTGATTGATAAAATCAACTCAGAAAAGTCACACCATATCATTACTATTGAAGACCCAATTGAGTTTACTCACAAATCCAAGCAATCAGTCGTTGTACAGCGAGAAGTCCACTACGATACCTACTCATTCTCAGCGGCCTTGCGATCCAGCTTGCGTCAGGACCCAGACGTGGTGCTGATTGGTGAGATGCGTGACTTGGAAACTATTTCAGCGGCTATCACCATTGCTGAAACTGGACACTTGGTGTTTGCAACCCTTCACACCAACTCCGCTGCCCAGTCGATTGACCGTATGATTGACGTGTTCCCGCCACACCAGCAGCCACAAATTCGAGCACAGCTCAGTAATATCTTGATGGCTATCTGTTCACAGCGCTTGGTGCCAGCCATCGGAGGCGGTCGTGTAGTAGCAGCAGAAATCCTCATCGCCAACCCAGCGGTGCGCAACATCATCCGTGAAGGTAAGTCTCACCAGTTGGATGCTGTTATCCAAACCGGTGCCGAGCAGGGTATGCAGACTATGGACCGAACTCTGGCAAATCTCGTACAAAATGGTACGATTACCTATGATAGCGCACGTGAATTTGCAGTTGATTTGACGGAACTAGAAAGGTTATTGCGAGGATAATATATGAAAAAATACGCCTACGAAGCCAGGGATAGTGCCAGTAATAAAATAGTCAAATCAGTGGTTCAGGCTGAGAGTGAACATGCAGCCGCGCGTCTATTGACTGACCAGGGCTTTGTGCCACTAAAAATTGAGCTTGAGGACGATAAGTCAAATTTTATTGATAGGATATTGGGCCGTATCACATCCAAGGACAAAATATTGTTCACTCGTCAGTTGTCGACGTTGATTGGTGCAGGGTTGCCATTGTCACAAAGTATGCGTACGGTGTTGGAACAAACGTCCAATAAGCGCATGCAGGGTATCGTTCAAGAAGTGATCGCTGATATTGAAGGCGGTAAACAGCTGTCTGACGCCTTTTCAAAACACCCTGAAGTGTTTGATAAGCTATTCATTGCCTTGGTTTCAGCAGGTGAGGCCTCTGGAACGTTGGATGAAGCTTTGAAGCGAGTGGCAAACCAGCAGGAAAAAGATGCTGCAATGCTGCGTAAGGTCAAGGGCGCTTTGACCTACCCATCAATCGTCCTAGTGGTGATCGTCATGGTGGTTGGGTTTATGACGGTTTCGGTCGTACCACAAGTCAAAGGCCTCTATAAAGACGTTGGGCGAGAACTGCCAATTTTGACGCAAGTGATGGTTAGTATCGCTGATTTCTTCATCAATTTCTGGTGGCTATTAGCTATTTTACTGGGATTTGGCATTTACTTCTTTGCCCAGTACTTGCAAACAGAGGCGGGTATTCATATGAAGGACAAATTCAAGCTCAATGTGCCGCTGTTTAAAGGCATGTTCCGTAAGCTCTACATGGCGCGGTTTACTCGAACCGGACAGACGCTATTGTCAACTGGTGTGCCAATGCTTGATATGCTAAAAATCGCTGCAGACGGTGTCAACAACGTTATTGTCAGCGAGGAAATCATGCGCGCTGCTGACAAGGTGAAGGGCGGAAAGGCATTATCTCTGTCGCTAAAAAATGAGGAATATATGCTGGAAATGGTGCCTCATATGATCAAAATTGGAGAGCAATCAGGTAAGGTTGATGAAATGATGGGCAAAACAGCTCAGATTTATGAAAATGAGCTTGATGAGGAAATTAAAGCTATATCCACCGCCATCGAGCCAGTATTGATGGTGTTTTTGGCTATTGTAGCAGCTGGTATGGTGGGAGCCATTTTGTTCCCAATCTATAGTCTGGTTAACCACGTAGGAATCTAGACAACGTGCTAGTTACCGTGTATTATAAGGATAAGCACTACCGCTAACATTAGTAATAGATCATAGAAAGGTGGAAACTTTATGATCAACACACAAGATAAAAAAGGCTTTACGATCATAGAAGTGGTATTGGTTCTGGGTATCGCAGCACTGATATTCCTGATGGTCTTCATCGCTGTTCCAGTACTAAACCGTAACCAACGTGACACGGCTCGTAAAAACGACTTGAGCCTTGTTTCAACTGCAGTTACTAACTACTCCAATGCTAACCGTGGCGCGTGGCCAGGCACTGAGAAACTCCGATCATTTTTGGGCACGGATCTGTCAAAATACACCAACAAAGAGCAGGTCTCAGTTGACAGTAAAAAGGCTTCAGTTACTGTTGGTGATACCCAAGTTAAGGTCGTTACTGGCATGAAATGTGGTGAAAGCTCTAAGGAGAAGCAGGTACTAGTACCTGGTACTTCACGGCAGTTTGCTGTTGTGGTTTTGCTTGAAGGTGGCCCAACTCACTTCTGCCAAGACAGCGGTGCTTAGAAACTAGGTCAATCACAGCAGCCTCCTCATCAACGGAGGCTGCTTTTTTTTGGCATTTCTGCTACCATAAGAGGTATGGATAGTTGTATTATGATCAGTATGACCGTAGGGATTGGATTGTTAGGGGCGGTTTTGGGTAGCTTTGCTGGGGCGCAAGTGTGGCGACTGCGCGCCTGGCAGCTCAAACAAGACAAGGCTGCTGGTGAAAAAATAGATGCCGCCGAGTGGAAAAAACTCAAGCCTCTCGTTGGCAAAAAACTCAAACAAGACCGTTCACAGTGTCTGTCGTGCCATCATGATTTAGCGTGGAAGGATCTGATACCAGTTTTCAGCTGGCTACGTTTTGGTGGTAAATGTCGGTACTGCAAAGCAAAAATTGGCTATACAGAAATCTTGTTAGAACTTGGCCTGGGAGCTTTGTTTGCGCTTTCGGTATGGTTTTGGCCAGAGTCGTTCTCTGATCTAGGGTTATTGCGGGTAGTTGTGTGGTTGTCAGCCTTAGTGCCATTAACAATATTGTTCGTTTACGATCTAAGATGGTCCATTTTGCCTGATATTGCCATGTGGCCATTCGTTGCGCTGGGTGGTATTTTTGTAGCCACACGGTTTATAACCTCTTCGGACATCGTCGGCCTTTTGATGACACTCAGTGGAGCAGTAGCTATTTTAAGTGGACTGTACCTCGTACTGTATGCTATTTCCAAAGGTGAGTGGATTGGGTTTGGGGACGTCAAGCTCGGTCTTGGCCTGGCATTATTCTTGGCTGATTGGAAGTTGGCGTTTCTGTGTCTCTTTGCAGCCAATCTCCTTGGTACCCTGATGGTGCTGCCTGGGATGGTACGGGGAACACTAGACCGTAAGGCTAAAGTGCCGTTTGGGCCGCTTTTGATAGTTGGATTTTTACTGACCTGGTTCATTGGTCCAGAAATTATCCGTGGATTATTCCCGCTCATATGATGGCTAAAGAAACCGCTTATGCTATACTAGAAATATGCGACGACAGGGTGGCTTTACTGTAATTGAAGTAACAATGTTTCTAGCAATCTCCGGCACCATGGCGATTGCCTTATTGGCTGGTATCGGCGTGGCTATTCAGCGCCAACAGTATCGCGACGCTGTCCAATCTTACGCCAATTTTTTAACCGAACAGTACTCAAAGGTTATTAGTATAGAAAATGATCGACAACCAACCGATCCGTGTCCTATTCCGGGGGCTAGTGTCAATGGCTATCGGGGGCAGTCAAACTGCGTGATAGTAGGGCGCTATATCATTGGCGACGATCAGGGTAGAAGCTTCCGCGTGAAGCTAATTTATGCGTTGCTTGGGGCTGATGGAAAAACCTGGTCATATCGATCGTCAAATAATAATGTCGCTGAATATCAGACCAACTGGAGTGTAAAAACAGCGCTTGTTGAGCCAGCTGGCGGCGGTTTGTCGGTCGCTATGGTTCGCAATCCTGCCACCGGAGAGTTGGCCATACGCTCAGATTCGCGCACCTATCCAGATGATAAAATCAGTGAATTATTGACGACTAGTGGCGACGCGACCTATGAAGTTTGCATCTATGATGAAAAATGGTTCGCTCCAGAGCGTTTATCGGTCTTTATCGGTGCGCGCGCTGGATCAAGTGAGGCATTGACGGTTAAGGGGGCGGGAAATGCGTGTAAAGCGTTATAAGCATCAGGCTGGAGATACCTTGATTGAGGTCATGTTGGCGACTGCTGTTTTTAGTGCGGTTGCTGTTGGTTGTCTGACGGTGATGAATCGGGGACTGTCTATAGCTCAGCAGTCTCTTGAGTCAACACTGGTTCGCCAGCAGATTGACGCGCAAGCAGAGATGCTCCGTTTTGTGCATAACAATTCCCACAAGGGCGATGCTGCCATGGCCGAGTTGTGGAATAATCTGCCCAAAAAAGATGCGGCAAATGAGATGTTGAGTGTTGATACCTGCCCAGATCACTTTGGCGATGGTGAATTTGCATTGCGTTCACGCAGCGATTCGCTTGGTCGAGTGTCGACGTATATGCCAGCTCAAGTGTATGCCAAACAAGAGGGTGATGTTTCATATGGTATTTCTGTGCAATTGGTGCGCGTGACTGGTGGATCGGCCTATGATGCTTATATTCAAGCTTGTTGGTATGCACCAAGCCAGCCGAGGCCTGTGACGATAGGAACGATTGTGAGGTTATATGCACCAGAGAAGAGTTAATTCAGGATTTACCCTGGTGGAATTGATGCTAGCAATGGCATTTGTGTCGGTGCTGTTGCTTTCCGTGGCGATGGTTGCTGTCCAAGCGGGTAAAATATACAACCGTGGTACTGTGATGAAGACAGTCAATCAGTCGGGTAGAACAATTAGCGATGTTATTCGTCGAGATTTTCTGCAAAGTAGCGCTACCAAAATTGTTAACTCAGCCAATCCGGTCATTGTGGTTCGTGAATCTGGATCGGTCAGGAGTGGACGCATGTGCTTGGGACAATATTCGTACGTCTGGAACATGGCTTCGGCGATTGACGACCCAGTAGTACGCCGGAGTGGTAAGGGAGTTGTGCGCTCCAATGGCCAGGCTATTAACTTGGCGCGAGTGCTTGATGAGGATGCTGCTTTGTGCCAATCGACCTCAGATTCATACCCGATGGATATTGAGCCAGAGCGAGTTACCCATTTACTGCGACCCATTGATGGTACTGATGTTGCCATTGCAGTGCATGATTTTACTGCGTCTCGCGTTACTTCAGCCAATAATTCAGAAGCATTGTACAAAGTATCTTTCACGCTGGGAACCAGTGCCGTCGCTGAGTTACAGGATATGGCCTGTAAGCCGCCAGAAGACAATGAAGCCAATTTCAATTTCTGTGCAATTAATAATTTTGAGATGATAGTGAGGACTAATGGATAAGAGAAGAGAATCAGGAGCGGCGTCTCTGTTTGCCGTTATTTTTTCAGCAATGTTATTGACTATTTTAGCGGCTGGATTTGTAAAGTTAATGCTCAAAGATCAGCAACAAGCCATCAATAACGACTTGTCTCAAAGTGCATATGACGCTGCGCTGGCTGGCGTAGAAGACGCAAAACGCGTGATTCGTGCGTGCCAGAAGGGAAATGCTTCAGCATGTGATGCTTTGGAGAAGAAAGATTGCAATAGCGTTCGTCAATCAGCGGTATTGGGGGGTGCTGCCAATGCACAGGAGACACTGGTCCAGACCAATAGTTCAAACGGTAGGAAATTTGACCAGGCATATACGTGTCTGAAGGTTTCCATGGATACTGAAGATTTCTTGTATGTTGGAGCGGAGAACAAAGTGCAATTGGTGCCATTACGTGCTCGTGGTGCGTTCGATAAGGTGGTTATAGAGTGGTTTAACAAGGAGGACAACGCAAATAAAAATGTTGCACTAGCCGATGTTCACAATGGTGATGTTGGTTTGCCAGAGAAGGCCGCTTGGAATACGCAAGCTCCAGCGGTTTTGCGCGCACAGGTCATTACACCGGGCAATAATTTCACCATAGACAGTCTGGACTCTTCGTCAGCATCCCAAGCGGTCTTTTTGCGCCCCAACGGTATCGTTTCAGGGTTGCCAGCAGTAGAAAATGTAGTACACAAAGGCTCATTGCGCCGCGCCACTGATACGCCGACGACTCGCAATGAGCCGGCAGGAGTGTTGTGTTCTAAAGATTTTGCACATCCTCATGGTCATTCCTGCAGAGCTGTCATTGAACTTGATGAGGTGAGCCCGGAGGCCAGTGCAAATGCCTTTCTAGCGATAAATCATCTCTACAAGGGCGCTAATGTACGTGTATCTGTCATGAAAGGAACGGAGCAGGTTATGCTCTATGGTGCTCAGCCGGCGGTTGACTCAACAGGGCGAGCAAATAATCTATTCCGTCGCGTAGAAGCGCGCCTGCGGCTTGGTGAGGATATATGGTATCCAGCTGGATCTGTGGAGGTCCTGAATAATTTGTGTAAGGATTTCTCGCTTGCTGGCAATATTGTAGAAGGTGGAGCTTGCGACTCATAGCTCCTATTGGGAAGTGTCGCTGTGAAAGCGCTCGTGTATGTCTTTTAAGTGCTGGTCGGTGACGTGCGTATACACTTGGGTGGTGGATATGCTACTGTGACCCAATAGTGACTGAACTGAACGTAGATCAGCGCCATTCATTAATAAGTCTGTAGCAAAACTGTGTCTCATGGTGTGTGGACTGACGTGTTTGGTTATCCCCGCTAGACGAGCATAGTGTGATATCATCCGTTGGATACTACGTGCAGACAAGCGGCGATAATCGCCCGACATTGTTGGTTTAGTTGACCGTCTGCTGTAGCTAAGAAAAAGAGCAGGTAGGCTGTCTTGACGAGCTTGCAAGTAATTCTCAACGTGTTCAGCGGCGTGTTGTGAAACAAACACCGGGCGGTCTTTTTGTCCTTTTCCGCGCACCATAAACTCTCGTCGTTTGAGGTTGATGTGGTCTCGATTGAGATTAACGAGTTCTGACACACGCAGTCCGCTGGAAAAAAGTAGCTCTATGATTGCTCGGTCGCGCAAGCCCTGCTCACTGTCCAGTGGTATATTGTCTATCAAATTAACCACCTCGTCATATTGTAAAAAAGTCACCTGTTTGCGAACGGTCTTCGGCAAGATGATTTTGTCAGCAGATAATGAAGGGATATCGCGCCGCGACAGATAGGTGAGAAAACCGCGTAGAGCAATCAGGTGATAGCTCTGTGTTAAAATTGACAACTCTTTGCCATCGTTGTCATTTTTATAACGATTTAGCCACAGGCGATAGCGCCGAATCATCTCTGATGTAATTTTTACTACTTCTATATCACCAGCGAATTCAATGAATCGTTCCAGATACAGCGAATAGTTTCGGATGGTATTTTGACTTCTGCCGCCCTCTATCTCTAGATGTTCCAGGAAATCAGTTAGCGCCTCTGATACAAACATAAGCCTATTGTACGTGTATTTAGGTAGTTTATCAAATAATAGCTTTTTGCTATCATAAGACAAATACTAACGAAAGGAGCACTATGGCAAGTAATGACGAAAAGGTTTTCTGTGGAGTTGAGCGAACACTGATTGTATTCAAACCAGACGCAGTCCAGCGGGGAATTGTGGGGGAAATTTTACAACGCTTTGAGCGAGTTGGTCTAAAGATTATTGGTGTCAAGATGGTATCTCCAGACAGGGAGCATTACCAAAAACACTATGAGGGCATTGGTAAACTGGCAACTCGTCGTGGTGAAGAAACTCTCAATATTACACTAGACATGATGATGGACGGTCCAGTGATTGCTATGGTGCTCGAGGGTGTGGAAGCCGTGGCGGTGGTTCGTAAAATTGTTGGTCCGACTGAACCAAAATCTGCTGACATGGGTACGATTCGGGGCGACTACTCACACGTTAGCTTCGGTTATGCTGACTCATGCCGTAAGGGCATCCCAAACTTAATCCATGCTTCTGGTGACTCTGACGAGGCTGTTCAGGAGATTGCCCACTGGTTTGAGGAATCAGAATTGGTGAGCTATACGACGTTGAGTGAAAAATTTACTCGCTAACACTGGTATATCCACAGAGCTACCGTGGTATAATAGTAGTATGCCTCGGTAGCTCAACTGGATAGAGCAGATCCGTCCTAAGGATAAGGTTGTAGGTTCGACTCCTGCCCGGGGTACCATAGGACTATGACAAAGAAGACGAAAACAGATAAGGCTTTTGACGGTCAGCGCGATGGCGAGGAGCTGTTGTTCGTATTTCGCCGTCACATTATTGCCATGCGCAAAGGATTCTACTGTTTGTTGTTGCCAATGACATTTGGTGCAGTACCGTTCTTGATTTGGCAAAGCAACCTAGAATTACTGTGGGTATTCTTTGGTAGCTTCATCTTTGGGTTGTTGTTATTTATTTATCATTTTCTCATGTGGTTCTTTACCTACTTCATTGTGACTGACCGAAGAATTCGCCAGGTCACGCAACGCGGATTTTTTGGTAAAGATGTTGTGGAATTGCAACTACGAAAAATCCAAACCATCAGTTATAATATTCCAGGGTTCAGCGGCGAAATGTTTAAGTTTGGAACAATTATCATTCAAACATTTGTCGGTGATCTTGTGATTAAGAATGTAGAGCACCCAGATAAAATTTACAACATGTTGCAAGATGCAGTAGAAATAGCGAATGAAAGGAATAATCATGATCAAGAGAGCACTGAAGCGTAAGTCGGAAAAGGCAAAAAAAGTACCTACGCGTATCACGAATGATACGGTTGCTGAACATCGTGAGAAGATTCTGGCAGGTGGTCGTAAGCATAAATACCCAATCCAATACACCAGGCACCGGTTAGTGTGGAACGCGATATTCATCGGCCTTGGAACAGCCATCTTGATGACAGTGTTTGTATGGGTTCAGCTCTATGTTTGGCGTGACACGGGGGATGTAGCCTATCGCATTACGCGCACTTTACCGCTTCCTGTGGCGTCCATTGAAGGCGCAACAGTGCGTTATAGTGATTACCTACGGTACTACCGCAGCACATTAGCTTCTCTAGAGTCGGTTAATCGCCTGGGTGGTGATGATAAGGTGAAGTTTCAGCGGCAACAGTCCATGGATTTAGTTGTAAAAATTACATATGCAAAGAAACTTGCCCAAGAAAAGGGAATTACAGTATCAGATTCCGAGATTGATACAGCGTTGCAGCGGCATAAGCGTGGACTTTCTGATGCTTCATATGATGCCGCTGTCCGTAAGACACTGGGACTGTCTCTTGCGGAGATGAAAGAGAATCTTCGAGATAGTCTGATCACCAGCAAGGTGTCATTTGCTATTGACGATAAGGCAACTAACTTGGTCTCCACTATAGACGGAGCCATAAAATCAGGTAAAAGCTTGGCAGACATTGCGACAGAACATGGTCAATCAGTGCAATATGTTGCCGACATATCAGTCGGCAAAGACAACGCTGATGGCATTACTGAACAAGCACTAAAAATTGAGCCAGGAACCACCTCAGAAGCCAAGCAGACAGTTTCTGGTGACGGTTACTACTTTATCCGTGTTGACGAGCGAACCGACAGCTCTGTGAAGTACAGCTACATCCATGTGCCGCTGACGGTATTTAAGGCTAAAGTTGATAGCTTTAAGTCTGAAAAGAAGGCAACTTACTACATTTCTCTTGATTGAAAAATAATTCACATCTGATATAATTATGCGGAGGAGTCTTGCCGCTGTAGCTCAGTTGGTAGAGCGGCGCTTTCGTAAAGCGTAGGTCACCGGTTCGAATCCGGTCAGCGGCTCCAGAGCATTATGAAACAAGAGATAACGACGAGCATTAAGACCATTATGAGCGACCGCTGGCTAGCTGGTTTGATAGTGTTTAATGTCATTTTTGCCATTATTGTAGTGATTGTTCTGGCAGCTCACATAAAACCGCGCGAAACACAGGTTATCACCCAGTACAGCGCCTTTGGCATCACGAGTTTATATAGGGATTATTGGTATACCTTATGGTTTTATGCTTTGCTGGAAGTTGTGGCTGTTGTGGGGCACAGTATTCTTGCGGTTAAGCTGGTGAAGCTAGAGCGTCGTCATCTTGGCTTGGCTCTAGCTTGGGGGACTATTGGCTTTTCAGCTATCCTCTTGCTGTTGGCGCTACCAATATTACGAATTGCTTCGTTTGGATAAATGACATGGATTTAGAAATACCCGTAGGCAAACGAAAACCATTCTATCGCTTCTTAGAAATACTACCCGGGATGCTGAGCTATGGCGTCATTATTCTATTGATTTTATTGTCAATCTTCAACCCGCTATTGGCTTCAGTGTATCTATTGGTTCTGATATCCATGGCTCTGATAAAGATTTTTGGCATCAGCTATCATATGTTGGTTGGCCGTACGAATATGGAGAAAGCCTGTCAAGTAGACTGGTCGCAAAGATTACATGACCTTGAAGATCCAGCGGCTGCTCATGCTAGGTTGTTTTCTACAAAAAACAAGCAGTTTGAATATAAGACCCATCTGAAAAACTTACAAAGTATCATTGATGAACCATCAGGCTATCCTAAACCATCGCAGATTTATAACGCAATCATTATGCCAGCGTATAATGAAAGTATCGAAATTATCGAGCCTGCAGTGCAGTCGCTGCTGGATACAACCTATGATCTGTCGCATCTCATCGTTGTATTTGCCTATGAAGAACGCGGAGGTGCTGCAATTAAGAAAACTGCTGAGACGCTGCAGAAGAAATATAACGATAAATTCCATTCATTCCATATTGTTGAGCATCCAAAAGGTATAGAGCATGAGGTAATCGGCAAGGGTGGTAACATTACACACGCAGGGCGTTGGCTGAAAGACTATCTTGTTGACCTCGGGATAGATTTCTCTCGAGTGCTGGTCACTACGATGGACTGTGACAATAAACCGCATCCTACCTATTTTGACTATATAACCTATGCATATATTGTCTATAAAGACCGTAAGAACCTGTCATACCAGCCAATTGCGTTGTTTACTAATAATATATGGGATGTACCAGCGCCTATGCGAGTGATTGCAACTGGAAACTCATTTTGGAATATTGTTAGTTCAATGCGTCCATATGCTTTGAGAAATTTTGCATCACACGCGCAACCGATGGATGCGCTAGTAGAGATGGATTTTTGGAGTGTCAGAACAATTGTTGAGGATGGGCACCAATATTGGCGCAGTTATTTCCATTTTGATGGTAAATACGGGGTAGTGCCAATATATGCACCAATCTATCAAGACGCAGTTTTGTCAGAAACATACAAGAAGACACTAAAAGCGCAGTTCGTTCAGCTTCGCCGTTGGGCATATGGCGCCTCAGATGTTGCATATGTAGGCTCTCGGGTGTTTAGCTCCAGCCGCCAAGCACCATTCTGGCCAAGTTTCACGCGTTTTCTGAGATTGTTGGATGGCCATGTCACATTAGCGTATGTGGCGCTTGTAACGGCTTTTGGGGCGTGGTTGCCACTTCTGTTGAACCCAGAAGCAGTAAGAAACATAGATGCTCACCAGTTACCGGGTACAATCAGTTTATTGCAGACTATTGCGATGATTGGTATGGTGATTGCTATCTTCTCTTCATTTAAAATTTTGCCGCCGCGGCCAGCGCGCTATAAGAAGCGACGGACTTTCTTGATGCTGATACAGTGGATCTTAATGCCTGTTACCTCCATTTTGTACAGCTCCATGGCAGCGTATGCTGCTCAAACGAAGCTGATGACAGGACGATACCTAGATAAGTTTGATGTTACCGAGAAGCTGACTGTCGATATCAATGATCGATTGAAGGCAGAACGTAACCGGTCGAAGGGCGACCAGGACGGCGCTTCGAAATAAGTAATTTGTGCTGAGCAGCGTACTGTATAGCTGCTACAGGATCATATCTACTGAGTACAGTGTGAGCTTCTTTAGTAATAGCGTCTACTGGTATTTTAGCCATATTCTTAATGAGGAGATTTCGCTGCACGGTCTGCGCTAAATGAAAGCTATCATATTTTGCCGAATGGTCATTGTGTTGAAGACTTTTCGCGATGCTGAGGGTTAGTCTGCCGATGTTGAAAGGCTCCTCAGTTGTTTCCTTAACAACTGGTGTACTGTCGATGGAGGGGTATTCATATGTCGTGAACGCGCCATGGCAGTTGTCGCAGAACCTTCGCCGCCACAGCTGAGGGTATTTTTTATGTTTCCGTGAGTTGATCACACGAGTTTTGTTGTGAAAACAATTTATACATATCATGTCTATATATTGACATATCGCTGTTAAAAAATCTAGTGGAAAACTATAAGGAGATAGTGGACAAATAAATATCCCCAGAACCATCGCTGGGGATAGGAGTAAAAATCGTTTCTGGTGGCTATTTTACTTTTTCGTTCATCTTGCAGTAGTTGGCGCGAACTTCCTTGATTCGCTTGTCGTACTCAAAGTGGATAGTGATTTTGCTGAGGAGTGACGCGTCTTGCTTTGATGACGCAATCACATTGGTAGTATGATTACTCATACTCTACATATTAGCATAAACGTTTTAAAAAGTCAATAGAACAAGTTTGTGGTTGATATATCATGATGTGAATATGTGAGTAAATAAAAAACACCCGTAAAGGTGTCTATAATGGTGGGCGATATAGGATTCGAACCTATCACCTCAGCAACGTCAATGCTGCGCTCTAGCCAAATGAGCTAATCGCCCCCGCGCTTATATTGATATTATCAGAAATACCCCAATACCACAAGAGTTAGTATCTTAGTAATGACTGAATGGGATTTGTTGAGAGAGTTGTGATTAGCTGGTATAATAACGACAAGGTAATGATGAAGACTAACCATCTTCGGAACCTCATGGAAGCGGTTGCGACGCATGCGTTTTGAATAAACGATAACAGTCGGAGCAAGAGAATCGCCAAGGTGGAACCGCCAGATCTCCTGGCCCGAGGCGTATAATATCTATCATTATTTAAGCCGAATGTATCAAAGTACATTAAGGAGGTTCTATGAGCGAAGACAAACTCTATGCAATGCGACACAGCCTAGCACACATCATGGCAGCAGCCGTACAGCGGTTATGGCCAGATGCGAAATTCGGAGTTGGTCCGGTTGTTGAGCATGGGTTTTATTACGATATTGATCTTGGCGAAACGAAGATTAGCGAGCAACAGTTCAACAAAATCGAAAAGATAATGCGACGAATCATTGCAGAGAAGCAGGACTTTGTTTGCACAAAATGTCCAATTGATGATGCTATTCAATGGGCTAAAGATAGCCATCAGCCATATAAAGAAGAGCTTCTTAATGATCTGAAGCGTGCCGGGACGACAGTGGCAAAAGATTTGGATGCCGCAGAAATGGGCACAATTACCGAAAGTGATAGTGCGCTTGATGAAGTTTCGTTTTATACTAACGGGTCGTTTAAGGATCTGTGTCGCGGACCGCATGTTGCAAATACCAGTGAGATTGGTGCGTTTAAGTTGATGCGGGTTGCAGGCGCCTATTGGCGGGGCAATGAAAAGAATCCTCAAATGCAGCGGCTATATGGCGTAGCTTTTGCTACGCAGGAAGAGCTAGATGAATATTTGAAGCAATTAGAACTGGCCAAACAGCGTGATCACCGCAAGCTAGGCAAGGAACTTGATCTATACACAACCTCGCCGCTCGTGGGGGTTGGTTTGCCATTATTTACGCCTCGTGGAACCATTTTGCGTGATGTCGTGGCGCAATATTCAAATCAGCTGCGTCAGAGGTTTGGCTTTGAAAAAGTCTGGACGCCGCATATCACTAAAAAGGACCTGTATGAAACATCAGGCCACTGGGCTAAATTTGGCGAAGAGCTGTTTTTGGTTAAGAGTCAGGAAACCAGTGATGAAATGGCATTAAAGCCGATGAACTGTCCGCATCATACACAAATCTTTGCTTCACAACCACGTAGTTACCGTGATATGCCGGTGCGCTACCTGGAAACAACCACTGACTATCGTGACGAGAAAACCGGTGAGCTTGGCGGTCTGAATCGTGTGCGCTCGCTGACCCAGGATGACAGTCATGTCTTTTGTCGCCCAGACCAAATTGAACAAGAAATCAATAATTTATTGTCTGCTGCCCAGGAATTGTACGGCACTATTGATATGAAGCTGCGGGTTCGACTCAGTTACCGTGATGATTCTGATGCATATTTGGGTGAACGTGAATTGTGGGCTTCCGCACAAAATCAATTGAAATCAGCAGTTGAAAAAGTTGGCTTGGACTATTTCGAGCAGGAAGGCGAGGCTGCTTTTTACGGACCAAAAATTGATTTCATGGCAACCGACGCTATCGGTCGTGAGCACCAAGTTGCGACAGTGCAGCTAGACTTCGTGCAGCCGCAACGGTTTGGTTTGGAATATACAGATAGGGATGGCAATTTTACAACACCTGTGATGATTCACTGTGCATTGCTGGGTTCGATTGAGCGATTCCTGAGCGTCTTCATCGAGCACACGGGCGGTTGGTTCCCATTCTGGGCAGCACCAGAGCAGGTACGCATCTTAACAATTAATGACACTGTTTTGGACTATGTTGATGAAATAACAACGATTTTATCAGGGGTGACTTTGATGCAACCGGTAAAATATAATGAAGTCAGATTTATAACAGATATTCGAAATGAATCAATTGGTAAGAAGATTCGTGAAGCAACTGTTGTAAAAATACCAACGCAAATTATTGTTGGTCCAAAAGATAAAGAGCAGCGGATTGTGAGCGTGCGCACGCGTGCAGGTGAAGAACAAGTCACAATCGATCAATTGGCTAGTTATATCCAGAACGTGTAATAAGCAAGCATAGTAAGCCGTTTAATAATAAGCTGAATGGCACGGAGTAATATATTGAACGAACTAACAGCGACAAGCTTGCGCGATAAAGTCTATGAGTTGATGGCGCAATTGCCAAATAATAAAGTCACTACCTACGGAGACTTAGCTGCCATGGCTGGGTATCCATATGCAGCGCGCATTGTTGGAGGTATCGCTCATAATGGAGCTTTGGATTTACCTTGGCATCGCTTAGTTAATGCCAAGGGCGGATTGGCTGTTGGTTTTCCTGGGGGCCAAGAGGCACAAAAACAGCTACTTGAACAAGATGGGATTTTTTGTGATGCGCAGTGGCGAATAATTGATTTTGAGGAACGGCGATGGAAACCGGTATGATGGAGCAAATAACACCCTTGATTGTCATTACTGGTCCGACGGCAAGCGGTAAAACGTCACTGGCGATAAAATTAGCAAAAAAGTTTGGCGGTGAGATTATATGCGCAGATAGTAGGACGGTGTATCGTGACATGGATATAGGAACTGCCAAGCCAACTCTCATGGAGAGGCAAGGAGTGGCTCACTGGGGACTTGATTTAGTAGAACCAGGGCAGCTTTTTTCGGCTGCTGATTTTAAGGAATATGCAACAAAAGAGATTGCAGAGATTCGTGACCGTGGCAACATACCATTTTTGGTTGGAGGCACCGGGCTATATATAGATGGGATTATTTTCAACTTTAGTTTTGCGAATAGGAGCGATGGACGTTATCGCCAGCAGCTAGAAGGTATGAGCATAGAAGACTTACATAAATATTGTGTTAATAACAACATGTCTTTGCCGGAGAATAAATATAATAAACGTTATGTAATTCGGGCCATTGAACGTGGTACTCAAAATGTAGTAAAAAATGCATCAATACAAGAAAATACTATTGTTGTAGGAATAGCGACAGAAAGAGATGAACTAACTAACAGAGTTACCCAAAGAACTGAACAACTATTGATCAATAATGTTGTAGATGAAGCAACATATTTGGGTAATAAGTATGGCTGGCGCAGTGAGGCAATGACGGGCAATGTCTACCCTATAATAAATCAATATATACGTGGTAAAATTGACTACAGTACAATGGTGCAGCAGATGATTGCCAGCGATCGGCAATTAGCTAAGCGCCAAATGACCTGGCTGAGGCGCAACCCTCATATTATGTGGTGTGACCTATATTCAGCTGAACACTATTTATCACAGATACTGGCTCGCTTAGTTAATCCGTGATACAATTATTGTGCAATGATTGATTCATTATTTGGTTCAAAAACAAGAGTAAAGCTACTGCATTTATTCTTAAATAATCCTGGAAAATCATTCTACGTACGAGAAATTACGCGTCTTATTGACGAGCAGATAAATTCAGTGAGGCGTGAATTAGCCAACATGATGAACGTTGGTATCATCGTGTCTGATAATGCTGACAATAAGCTGTACTACGCAGTCAATCAGCAGTATCAATATTTTGAGGCTTTATCTATGATATTCGCCGACAACTCGCCTAAGGCAAAAGAACCAAAGGCTGTAGCAAAGGATGCGACTTGGTTAGCTAAGGTTGGCCAGCTTTCTGGGCTGCGACTTGCTATAGCGGCGGGAACTTTGGTTAGAGGCTCGGCCAGCCGAGTGGATTTGTTGGTTGTCGGTGAGATAGTACAATCTCAGCTGGAAAAGTTGATGGATAAAGCTGAAAAACTGGAAAAGAAGAGCCTTAATTATGCAGTATTATCATATGATGATTTTTACTATCGGTTGAGTGTTCGTGATAGGTTTGTGACTGATATTTTGAGTGGTAAGCATTCAGTGTTGGTTGATGTCGATAGAATATTAAAATAAGGAGACAATATGTTTGACATAGAGTATAAGGGTGCTAATGCTGTTGTTTTTACAACAAAAAACGTAAAAGTTGTGTTTGACCCAAAGTTATCATTGGTTGGTAAGAAGGATTTGTCTGTTGAAGATGCAGTTGAGGTACTTACTGAAGACCGCTTTGCATCAACAGTCGGCAATCCTCGGGTGAAATTTAATGGTCCTGGTGAGTATGAGGTGGCAGACGTCGGGTTAGCTGGTTTTCCAGCCCAGCGACACATTGATACGGAAGGGAGCAATAGTACAATATATAAGCTTTTGATAGGTGGAACAAGGATAGCTGTACTGGGTAATATTGATCCAAAATTGAGTGAGGAACAATTGGAGCAAATCGGAGTTACTGATATTGTTGTGCTGCCTGTTGGCGGTGGTGGGTACACCCTGGACGCTACAGCAGCTGCGGTAATTGTTAAACAGATTGATCCTCGAGTTGTCATACCGGTTCATTACTCAGATTTAGAATTAGCATACGAAGTACCACAGGATGTATTAGATACATTCTTAAAAGAAGTGGGCGCTTCCGGTATAGATGCTGGCACCAAGTGGAAGGTTAAATCTGCAGAAGCTTTACCTGAGCAGCTGACAGTAGTTAAGGTTGATCGTAGCTAGGATAACTAAATAGCTAAATTAAAATATCCTCCACTAACGGAGGATATTTTAATTATTTAGCTTTTGCCGCGCTCTGCAGAATTCCTTTTTTTCGAAGAGTGCGAATTGCTTGAGTGCTAAGTACCATTGTGACTTTTTGGCCACCGACCGTAAAGGTCTTTTTTTGTAGATTCGGCTTAAAAACTCGCTTTGTACGTCGCAGTGAGAAGCTCACGTTATGGCCGTACTGCTTGCCTTTGCCGGTTAGTTCGCATCGTGATGCCATTTCCAACCTCTCTAATTTATTAAACAATCCCTAATATTGTAACGGTATATCACAAAATAGTCAAGATGATATAATGAAATATATGAACTTTACGGTAGTGATAATTACATTGTTAGTGATTCTGGTATCAATGACTATTCATGAGGCGATGCACGCTTTTATGGGATATTTTTTGGGTGATCAGACTGCTAAAGCAGAAGGAAGGTTGTCTCTTAATCCTATAAGACATATTGACCCATTTTTAACTATCCTGCTACCGCTAACATTACTAGTGTTGGGCGCTCCAGTATTTGGTGGAGCTAAACCGGTGCCATTTAACCCGCATAAGGTGCGGTTTGGAGAGTGGGGTGTTGCCCTGGTGGCAATCGTCGGACCTCTGACTAACCTAGTACTGGCATTCACTTTTTTTGGTATTGGTGTGAGTCTGGGTTTTGTAGATAAATTTGGCTTTTCTCCATCATTGATTGGTGTCACGCTTCAGGCTTTTGTGTTTGTTAATCTGGGATTTTTTGCTTTCAATATGATTCCTATACCGCCGCTTGACGGATCTAGAGTACTCTATGCATTGGCTCCGGATTTTGTAAGAAATTTCATGAGACAGGTTGAGCAATATGGGCTTGTCATCATCATGGCTCTTGTTATGGTTGGTTCGCCATTTATATCTCTATGCATGAATTGGCTGATTATACACACACTTCAGTTATTTATTTTGATTTTTAGTGTATAATATAAGTAGTCCCTTGAGTCTATGGGCGCATATGATTTTCCTAACATCATATGATAGGGAGCTTTATATGGTATATCACCGTGGTGGTATATTGCGAGCACCCACCTTGCTTTATGCGGGGAATATCAAGCGTTCATGACTCTTGGGGCTTTTTGTTTGCCCGTTTATTGGCTGTGGCGGGTAGACGAATAATTGCAGAGCATATATAATCAAATACAGCAGTTCACTAGGCAATCGCTTGATTTCTGTCAAGAGGAAAGTCCGGGCAACAAAGGACACGACAGTCGCTAACGGCGACCAGGGGTGACCCTAGGGAAAGTGCCACAGAAACAAAACTACCCATAGCTATGGGAAAAGGTGAAACGAGTAAGGTAAGAGCTTACAGCTTACTATGGCGACATAGTAAGGAGGTAAACCCTGTCGGTTGCAAGGAGATCTACATTTCGGGTGTCCGCCTGTAGGTCGAGAACCGCTTGATTCATTTGGCAACAAATGAACTAGATAGATGATTGCCCACGACAGAACCCGGCTTATCGGTGGACTGTATACTAAAAATTCCTCCTATTGATGGAGGAATTTTTAGTATATTCTGTAGACTCTGGTCTATTTTGTAGCTGCTTCAACGATCTTTTTGAATGCTACAGGATCGTTCACGGCTATTTCTGCTAATATTTTGCGATTAACATCAATATTATGAGCTTTCATACCGGCAATCAACTTACCGTAAGTGGTGCCTTCTTGTCGAGCAGCTGCGTTAATACGAGTAATCCACAATGCTCGCAAGTCACGTTTTTTATTGCGACGGTCACGATAAGCATATTGCAAGGCGCGAATAACACCTTGTTTTGCTAAACGAAAACTGCGTGTACGGTTATGCTGCATTCCTTTAGCAGCTTTGAGAATCTTTTTGTGCTTTGCATGTGCTGAAACGCCTCGTTTTACTCGCATGATACTACACTCCCATTGCTCGACGAGCGTTTTTGGCCATAGAGCCTTTTACGGTTGCTGTTGTGTTAATGGCACGTTTACGGCTCTTAGACTTCTTAGCCAAGAGGTGACCGCCAAATGCACGTTGGCGGGTTAGTTTGCCGGTACTGGTTAGCTTAATGCGCTTAGCAGTGCCCTTGTGGGTCTTTAGTTTTGGCATTACTTACTCCTTATTACTACGCTCAGATTGCGACCTGCCATCTGAGGTTTTTGTTCTACGATTGCGACTTCTTCAAGTAGGGCAGTGATTTTTTCAATCAACTCGTAACCAATCTCTTTATGTGCCATTTCGCGACCTTTATAAATTACCTGGATGCGAACTTTGTGTCCTTCTTCTAGGAATTTACGGACCTTACGAAGTTTTACTTCCAAGTCGCCTTGGCCTATCTTGAGACCAAAACGCATTTGCTTCAGGTCACTGGCTTTAGCTAGTTTGCGATTGCGCTGCTGATCCTTCATCTTCTGGTACCGGTATTTACCCCAGTTGACGATTTTAGCCACAGGTGGATTAGCGTTAGGCGATATTTCCACGAGATCTAATCCCGCTTCTTCCGCCGCTGCTAGTGCGTCACGGAGTGACATTACTCCTAACTGCTCACCGTCTGAACCAATAACGCGTAGTTCGCGAGCACGGATGGCTCCGTTGGTACGAATTGTTTTATTAATCGTTAGCTCTCCTTTGTAAAGTGAATCGTTAGATTAATTCCAAAATCAATTCTAACAGATAAGGACGCGTATTTCAAGGATCTATGAATATTGAACTTGTCGGTATTGCAAGCTTTCGGCGATATGGGGTGTCTCAATTACATCGGACGCCTCTAGGTCTGCGATGGTTCGAGCTACTTTTATGACTTTGAAGTAACTTCGTGTACTAAGGTCTAAACTCTTTGCTGCTTTAATGAGGAGGTCTTTTGCGTCAGTAGAGAGACGAGCATAGTGGTCAACCTCAGAGCTTTTCAGTGATCCGTTGTGTTTTTCATTGCTGTTAAAACGCTGTTGTTGAAAACGCAACGCTTGCTGGATAACCTCTGTTATTTTTAAATGTTGTGAATTATTCAACGGCTTATTTTGAAGGAGTGTCTCATGATTTACACGACTAACATTTACTGTCATATCTATGCGATCAAGGAGTGGTCCTGATAGCCGTTTTTGGTAATTAAGGATTTGAGAAGATGTGCAGGTACAGCTTTTTTCAGTATCTCCGTAATATCCGCAAGGACAAGGATTCATAGTGGCAACTAGTAAAAAACTGGCAGGGTATTTGTATTTTTGGTTAGCCCGGCTGATGGTTATAGTGTGGTCTTCCAAGGGTTGGCGTAACGCTTCCAAGACTGATCGTGGGTACTCTAAGATTTCGTCCAAGAATAAGACTCCATTATGCGCCAGACTTATTTCTCCTGGCCGTGCCTTAGGGCCTCCGCCTATAATAGAGGTTCTGCTCGCTGTATGGTGTGGTGCACGAAATGGTCTGGATGAGACTATGCCGTCTGTTAAGTCCGGGTTACCAATGCTATGCAATTTGGTAACGTCTATTATTTCTTGACCCTTTAGAGGGGGCAATAGTCCGGCACAAGCCTTTGCTAGCATGCTTTTACCAGACCCAGGGGGTCCTGAGAATAGTAAATTATGTCTTCCTGCTACTGCAATACTGATGGCTCGTTTAGCTTGCTCTTGTCCGATGATTGTATCTATTGGAGTGTCTATTACCTCTGTAACATCAGGTGTAGTTTTTTTGACAGCAGGTGATATAAGACATTCCTTTTTCAAATGCAGGAATAATTGGCGCAAGCTTTTGATAGGAATGACAGTAATGTCTTTCAGCAATAGGGCTTGTTCCGTGTTATCAGCTGGGATGTAAATAGTTGTAATATTATTCTTCTTAGCAACTTCGGCAATAGTAATAGCTGACTGGATGGGTCTAATGGAGCCATCCAAGGCTAGTTCTCCAGCAAAGAGCGCGTCGCTGACAGCTTCTTGCGAAAGGAGATTGTTCAGTTGTAATATTGACAATGCAATCGGCAGATCAAACTGGGTACCATCTTTTGGTAGTTCAGCTGGCGCCAGGTTGATGACAATTTTGCCCTTTGGAAACTCAAGTAGAGAGTTCTTGATGGCGCTTCGAACTCGGTCCTTTGCTTCGTCGATCGCCTTATTTCCTAAACCAACAATTTGGATGCTCGGTAGTCCTTTTGATAGGTCTCCCTCGATTTCAATCAATTGGCCTTGAAACCCACATGGTGTTGCAGAGAGTATCTTGCTTACCGTCATATATCTACAGTTAACCATAATTTATTTGGTTTTTAAAGGTGAGGTGGTATACTGTATATGATTGTGGGGCTGAAATAGCGTTCGACAGTTGGACTTTATCAAAATATTCTGCAAACCGAACATGCACGATACGCATATTGTTAAATGCAAAAAACTTTGCAAGCAAAGTAGCTAGCCTATTCAAGGCTCCAGCCTTTGCGCCAGCTGTAGCTTAATCTATAGCCATCTCTTCGTATAGGCAACATGATACGATTTGAGGTGTCAGAATTTATGTTGCTCGCTATGTATTTGGAAGTGGCAAATACATGGGACTTTTGCCACGTAACAAGCTCGGTCTTTTGGGTTCGTTTATTATCCAAGCTATGTTATAAAACTGTAAATGATCCTATGTTTGTAGACGAATATTTATGATACCAATTGGACCCGGGGGCAGTACCCGGCAGCTCCACCATGCAGCTTAAGTATATCAGCCAGTAGGCTGATTTTTTACTATGCAGAATTCTGATATAAGAAAACAACCACCTGCGAGTAGTGGTCGTTTTCAAAAAGTGGAGTTTTTGATGATCTGTTTATTTTTGGCTTCCATTATTAGTTTGTACAACTTTTTTATTCAGAAGCTACCCCTATAATAATTCATGAAAACGGTTATGTCAACATATTTGCAGGAGATTTAGTGAGTAAAAAAAACTACACCTGAATGGACGATGAAGGTGTCACTGCTGACCGTCAAGTAGTTACCGGTGCGGTGTGAGAACCTAGTGTAGTAGCTTTTTTCTTTTGTTGTCTCGGAGTGCTATATATGATCATTACAAAAGCGTACGGGATGTGGAATATTGGTTAAGCTAGCTTTTTGTAAATGCATGATCGTGCGTGATGGATAAATGATAAATAGCCTCAAGGCAATTATGTAATGTATTTTTGCTTAAATATTTTTAAAGAAATCAGCAGCTGGATTATACTGTATCTACTAATTATTGCTGTCGTATGGGGCACAAGCTAGCCGTTATGATAATGGTGTTTAAACGGATATATTTGGGAGTAATGATTCTAAAAGGATCATTTTGTTGTAATATTTACTTTTTATATATTGTTATTTTGGCGTTATTTTTACAGATTAGAATACGGTCAGTAATATTGAAATATGTGCTTATTACAACAATTTTTTCAGAAAACTACTTGATTTATTTTGAAATAGATGCTAGTATAATCACATAAGCTTTTGAAAAACAAACAAAGCAAAAAAGTACATTAAAATAACCAACTTTAGAATATCGCTTAACACTAAATATTGCTTTGGTGTAGGGAACGGCTGCAACATGAAGCTGAAAAGCACATAGTCTATATATGATTATTGTATTTTAGTCATGGTGCCGCCGATGCTCCACTGAAGTTATTTGTGATTATTCGCAAGTTACAAATAATATAGGTGTTGAGCGCGCGTGGATAGTACACACACATCCAGTTTATCCTTATCTTTGCAAAGCATTGGTAATGAGAATACTGGATGTGTGGAAGGAACTTCACGCAAGGACATGCTCCTTATATAAGGAGCGGTCAGTCGCCTTGAGCGATAACGACGGACTCGCAATGCCCGCGCCCTAATAGTTGTTTTAAAGCGGCGGATGGAGCGTTTGTAGTTCAGCTTCTGTTATCGCTCGGGCTCTTTTGGGCTATGCCTTCGTGTATAATATGTGATATGAAGCAGAAGATCGCTATTACAATTGGCTGCGTCGCAACCTTAACGGTATTATTGATTATAAATATGACTACTCCATCTGGCATAGGTCCTTTTGGGGTTCTTTTATTTTTATTTTCCCTATATGTGGCGCTAACTAGCGCTTTATACATTTTACTTAGGTTTTTATTTTCTATGGTACATGTGTCAAAGTCTAGAGATGGTAGCAAAAGTCGACAGGATATAAAACTGTATTATTTTTCCAGCGTGCTTGCTCTGGCTCCAGTTATATTGTTGGGAGTCCAATCTATTGGTGGCATTAAGCTCTTTGACGCCTGTCTTGTTGCTATCTTTGAAGTGATTGCTTGTCTGTATGTATATAAGAGGTTCTAACATGGTCTTTTCGTATACACCATGATATAATTTGAGTATGAATCCTGAGACGACACCAGTAATACCGAGGACAGAATCAGCGCCTGTAGTTCCTGATGTAGAGCGTCAATATGGTAATCAAGAAAAAAGTTTTGAACAGTATGGGGCACAGTCCGTTGAGCAGGGGGAGCAACCGCCTGCTACGCCGGTGCTGCCTGTCGTTGATATAGCAAGTTTGGCACAGCCTGCTCCTCAGGATCCTGCTAGTGTTCAGACACCGCAGACAGATAATGATGTGGTTATGGCAGGAGTTCCTTCTATAGCAGGGGACGATGATTTAATTGAGAAAGAGTGGGTTGATAAGCTAAAGAGTTTAATTGCCCTAACAGAGGGTAATCCCCATGAACGAGCGCGGGTTATTGCTCAGCTACAGGCAGATTATCTGAAGAAACGATATAATAAGACTCTTGGTCAGTCTAATGAGTAGGATGGATTAATGGGTGGAGTTCTTATCTTAGGGTTACTGGTATTAGGGATTATAGCTGTTGGAACATCAGTGATTTTTATACTGTACCGTAATGCTATGCGCGAAGCAAAGAATTATGAGCGCGGCCTAAAAATGGTACCCTTGTTGATACATTTGCCTCCGACCAGTGAGGATATAGACAATGGTAGTCGTGACCAGCGTGACCTTAACGAGGAAGTCATCTCGCAGGCGCAGGTTATGTATAATATTATTTCCAGTACCGCTACGAAAGGATTTAAGAGCAAATTTTATGGGCAGCGTCACATATCTCTTGAGATCGTCGCTACTGGTGGCCTAGTTCATTATTATGCGGTGGTTCCTGTGGTATTAATCGACGTTATTCGCCAAGCTATCATAGCAGCTTATCCATCGGCGCGGCTGGAAGAGATGAGCGAAGTAAATATCTTTAGTGAGATTGGTCGTACGTCTGGTATGATAGGCGGTGAATTTACTTTGCGTAAATCTTTCATTTATCCAATAGCAACGTATCAAGAATCAAAACGTGATGCCTCACGGGCGCTCCTTAACGCGCTCTCATCTGCATCAAAAGATGATGGAATTGGTATTCAATTTCTTATCAGGCCAGCGTATGATGGTTGGGCCAAAGCTTCTGAGCTTCACATTGATAATTTGCGAAAACATAAAAAGAAAAAGACGGGCATTGGTGCACTGATAGCTCCAAAGGATATTTTAGAAGCGTTGTGGAAACCACCACAAGAAAATGACGAGAAACAAAAAGAAGAGGAAAATAAGCCGTTGAGTTCACTTGAACAGGCAGAGGTTGATGCTGTAAGTGAAAAGACTAGGTATCCAGCCTACGAAGTTTTGATTCGTGTTGTGGTTTCTTCTAATACTGCAGCCAGGTCTCAGTCTCTGTTAAAGAATATTATTGCCGCTTTTGCGTTGTTTGATTCACCACGAAATAATGGCTTCAAGTTCTCAGTTACTCGTAATATAGAGGAAATTACAACGGCCTATATTATGAGGTTTTTTCCACAACAGATAAAATACAATGTTTTAAACAGTGTAGAAATGGCAACGTTGTTTCATTTACCTGGTTCCTCATCAATACCGACATCTCAGGTTAAACGCCAGATGTCCAAGCAGGTTGATGGTCCTACTGATGTTTTGGATGAAGGCTTGTTGATTGGTTATAACGAATTTCGTGGTGTGAAAAAACCTATTCGTATCGGGACAAAAGACCGCCGCCGCCACGTATACATTATTGGTCAAACTGGTGTCGGTAAGTCTGTCCTGCAAGAAAATATGGCATACCAAGACATGATGGATGGTCGAGGTTTTGCGTTCATCGATCCTCATGGAGATTTGGTAGAGTCGCTTCTCGGTAAGGTACCGAAAGAGCGTGTTGAAGATATTATCTACTTTAACCCGGCTGACATGACAAATCCTATTGGTTTGAATATGTTTGAGTTTGATACACCAGACCAGAAGGACTTTTTGGTGCAAGAAGCAATTAATATGTTGTATGGGTTGTACGACCCGGGGCATACGGGAATTGTTGGTCCTCGTTTGGAGCACATTTTTCGCAACTGTGCGTTGTTGTTGATGGCTGACCCTGCAGGCGGAACATTTATCGATATACCAAAATGCCTCATAGACCCAGAGTTTGTTAAGAGTAAGCTGAAATATGTTACCGATCCGCAGGTGATTGATTTCTGGACGAAGGAGTTTCCGGCATCCCAGCGCTCTAACGAAGCTGGTGAAGTTGTGTCTTGGGTTGTCGCGAAGTTTGGTCCATTTATCTCTAATGATGCAATGCGTAATATTATTGGGCAAACGAAGTCTGGATTTAATTTGCGGGAGATAATGGATAATAATAAGATTCTGCTGGTCAACCTTTCCAAGGGTAAGATGGGAGAACTAAACTCCAAGCTGCTGGGTATTATCTTCGTGATGAAGTTTCAGGCTGCAGCGATGGCTCGGGCTGACACTCCAGAAGACCGACGAGTTGATTTTTCATTGTATGTTGACGAGTTTCAGAACTTTGCTACGGATAGTTTTGAGTCTATTCTGTCCGAGGCTCGTAAATATAAACTGAGTCTTATTATGGGTAACCAGTTTATGACCCAGTTGACAGATAAGATACGTGAAGCGATTATCGGTAACGTTGGTACGGTGATTTCTGGGCGTATTGGTGTGACGGACGCTGAGTTGATGGTCAAGAAGTTTCAACCAGTCTTTGATGTGGACGATTTGTCTAAGTTGCCAAACTTCCAATCGATTACCTCTGTCATGATTAACAATGTTCCGTCAGCGCCGTTTAGTATGAATTGGATACCGCCGATGGGACAGGAGAACTCTCAGTTGCGCGATGCATTGGTGAGGCTGTCTTCTGCGAAATACGGTAGACCACGTGCTGTTGTGGAAAAGGAAATATTTGAGAGGCTAGGTAGGGCAGATCCGAAGGCACGATCTGTATCACCTAAGCCTACTGCGCTACGGGAGAATAAGTCTTTCCTAGACGAGTGGTTGTCGAAGCGTAAGCAGATAGGCGGTGCGCAGCCAGTACCAACACAAAAAGCCTCTGGTGCGTTATCTCCTGCAACGCCAGTAACGATACCGACACCAATGTCTACCGCTAATGTGAACCCTAATGGGCAGAGCTTAGGTAATGTCGCCCAGGCGGGTAATTTATCGCGGTCACCTCAGGATAATCCTGATGCTCCTGTAGATATACCGACAACACCTTCGGCTGCCAATGCTGTGCCATCTTCGGATGACGCCAATAAAGAGAACTTATCCATCCAGGAAAGAATGCAACAAGAGCTAGACTCAGTACAGCCAAAACCATCTAACAATAGGCTTGATCTCAGGGATGGTAATCAAGATTCGGATAGGGAAATATCAATAAAATTGCGATAGGCTAAGAATATTAAAGTTTGGTAGTAGCTTAGCTGCTACTACCTTTTATGCCTATGCGGATGTAGTCAAACAACATGCCAGCAATCCATCCGATGATGAATGCTGCAATTGTTTCAAATCCCGACAGAGGGTACCCGTTTATTTTTGCTAGGGTATATATGGCGAGGGTTAAGACAAAAGCCACAACCGAACCAGACAGTATGGCATTTGGTCGAGCGATTGTTTTGCCCGTAACCTCACTGACCTTTTCGACGGTCGGGTTATGAATGACCTTACTAAAAGTTCGGCTAGACTTAGGGAGCTGACTCTGGACTATCTCCATGGTCTTTTTGAAGCTATCTTTACGGTCCTCCTTAGTTATGATGCGCTCAGCTTTTGCGGGTTGCTTCTTTTCTTGCTTTACCTCTTCAGATTCAGCCTTCTCAATGACCTTTTCGAGCTGTTCGCGTGCTTCAGCTTCTGACTTTTCTGCTGGTGAGCTTTCGTTTTCGACTCGATTTTTGATGGTTTCGGCCGCACGATCTTGCGTCTCTGCTCGCAGCTCGCTCAAACCTTCATGTGATGTTTTGGTCTCGTTGTTGAATTTAAGTGATTCTTTCATTGTTACCACGCCTAACCTTATTTATTTAAATTGTGCCCACTGAGTTATAGGTGTGTCGTATGATACGTACTTCTTTCTTGAGCTGTCTAGATCGTAAGTAGAAGAATGTGACAATGGAGAGGATTAGACCTGCGAACAGCATATTTTCGCCAGCACCAGTGCGGGGCAGTTGTGTAGCCACTGTTTCGACGACTTTCTTTTCATTTGGACAATCAACTTTGACACTTACGGTGTTGCCGAAGGTGTTGTCCATCCTACAGTCAAATGATCCAGGGTTACTTGTGCCAGTGCTCATAGAGGATATTTTACTAGCCATCTGTATCGTGAACGTGCGTTCTTGGGTTTCACCAGGTTTAATGGTTGCCTCTGGCCACTGGAGAACAGTTTTTCCGCCATTGCTATTGGCGTCCTCTTTGAGCGTTCCGCCACCTGATTCAAAGATAGACGAATATTGCAGAACATCGCCCAAATTCTCTGTGAACGTATATTTTTCTGGCGCAAAGCCTTTATTGGTGACTTTTAGGTGGTAGGTGATACGATCATGTGCTTTCGCGGTGGTCTTAGTAGCATCCATATTGCTCTGAGTGAGGTTTATGGCGTTCTTTTGTTGGATAAAGGAAGCAGAGCACTGTTTATCTTCTATCCATAAGGTCGGATTGCCTGCACATGGCTGACAGCGAGGGTCATTTTTAAGTAATGTTGGGTTTTGTGGACATCTTTCCGGCTCAGCTACATTAAACGTCTTTTGACAGCCGGCAGAGGTGCGGTCGCCTAGAGAGGTTTTGAGCGTTACGGTCACTTTGTATGATCCAGGGGTCTTTTCCTGATATGTTATATTTGGGCTGGTGCTTTCTAGGGTTTTTACTAGAGAGTTACCTCTGTAGACGTTGAATACATACTTTTGTATCTTAGCTCCGTTAGCGGCACTTGTGTTTACGGTGAACTGATATTTATTGGTGTCGCTTTGTTTCACTTCTAACGCGTTACAAGTGACTATTGGAGCTGGAGGTGTTGAACAGTTTGGATAGGTACCGATTTGTCCTGGAGGACATGTTGGTGCCGGTGGGATACTTTTTGTGATAAGGTTGCCGCAGTTACGCATGATTGCGAACCAACCGAACTTAGCTGAATGGCCTACGTAGGCTGTATAGGTAAAATTACCCCAAAGCTGGTGCGGCCGGTAGTAGAAATTACGCATTCCGCTGCCGGCTGATTTGACAGAATAGGAACCTTCTCCTTGGGCTGACCCAAAGTGAGGAGTCATCCCCCAAGAATAATTACCATCACGGCTATGTAATGTCTGCAGGTTGCGGGTTGCATTTGATAGCTCTGCACGAGTAATGCCAATCGTATCAAACAATGAGCGAATGTCGTTAGTATTGGCATCATAGTGGTTCATCATTTGGCTTCCACTCCATACGCCACCTCGAACCATATCGCTTGGGTCTGCAGCATTGGCTGACTCCGGAGGAGAGAATACGACTAATGATTGCACAATTAACGCAAGAACAGTGAAAATTAAGCCTAATTTTCGAGTAGCCTCCTCTTTACTTAACCTTTTTGCATAAAAGCCCAATTCATTGATAAGTGATGGACTAAATGGCAAGTGAGAAACTATTTTTCTAAACATGGTTGCCCCGTTCTTGTATGTTTATGTAATCTATTATTATGATAATATTTACTCTATTTTAGCATAAGAAATATGTTCAGGTAAAGCACTTGAGTGAACAATTTTTTTGCGGTATAATGAGAGAGTTGTAAATAGCTGACAAGTCAGGAAATAGTGAGGGAGACATGGCTAAACAAACAGATAATCAATCCTATGATGGATCACAAATTCAGGTTCTCGAAGGACTTGAGCCAGTTCGTAAGCGCCCGGGTATGTATATCGGTAGTACCGGCTATGATGGTGTACACCATTTGATTAAGGAGATTGCCGACAACTCGATCGACGAAGCGATCGCTGGGTATGCTACAAAGGTTGAAGTGGTGCTACTGGAGGATGGCGGTGTGCAGATTACTGACGATGGCCGCGGTATACCGGTTGATAAGCATCCAAAGACTGGCATGAGCACATTGGAAACGGTATTGACGGTGCTACACGCTGGTGGTAAGTTTGGCGGCGGTGGCTACAAGGTATCATCTGGACTCCACGGTGTCGGATCGAGTGTTGTTAACGCGCTCTCAACAAAAATGATCGCTGAGGTGGTGCGTGATGGCCAGTTGTACCGCGTAGTATTCGCGACTGGTGGTATTGTTGAGCCGCTCAAGAAGGTTGGCAAGGTAGATCGGCCAACTGGTACGCGAATAACCTTTTACCCTGATCCAACAATATTTAAAGAAACGATTGATTTTGATTACAAGTGGGTGGTTAATTATTTGCGTCATCAAGCGTACCTAACCAAAGGCGTGTACACCTCTGTTGTAGATGAGCGCACAGGTGATAGTCAAGCTTTCTATTTTGAAGGCGGAATTCAGAGCTATGTGAAACACCTAAACCTTGGCAAGGACGTGCTAGCCGATGCGCCATTTTATGTCGAAAAACAGGTTGAAGACTGTATGGTGGAAATTGCTGTGCAGTATAATGATACCTATATTGAGACGGTGAAGCCGTTTGCTAACAATGTGTTGACGCCGGATGGTGGTACACATTTGGTTGGTTTTCGCTCAGCATTGACTAGGGTTATTAACGACTATGCGCGTAAGAACAGCTTACTGAAAGAAAAAGAAGATAACCTGACTGGGGACGATATTCGTGAGGGTCTGACGGCGATCATCTTGGTGAAATTGCCCGATCCGCAGTTTGAGGGTCAGACCAAGAATAAACTTGGTAATCCAGAGATGCGTCGCTATGTTGAGCAGGTAATGAACGAATACTTCTCATACTATCTGGAGGAGAATCCTGGCGTTGCCAAGAAGATCGTCGGCAAGGCGACTTTGGCAGCGCGAGCACGCAAGGCAGCGCGAGCAGCTCGCGACAATGTGATTCGTAAAGGCGCGCTTGATGGCATGGGGCTGCCGGGTAAGTTGTGGGATTGTTCAAGTAAAAGCCCGAGTGATAGTGAAATTTATATTGTTGAGGGTAACTCAGCAGCGGGTTCAGCCAAAGAGGGTCGTGACAGTAAAACCCAGGCAATTTTGCCGCTTCGTGGTAAGGTGTTGAACACTGAGCGAGCTCGGCTTGATAAAATGTTTGCCAATAAAGAGATTGTGGCGATGATCCAGGCATTTGGTGTTGGCATCGGCGATCAGTTTGACATCAATGGTTTGCGTTATCACAAGATTATCATCATGACCGATGCTGATGTTGACGGCAGTCACATTGCGACGTTGCTTCTGACCTTCTTGTTCCGTTATATGAAAGAGGTGGTCGAGGGTGGCTATGTATATCTTGCTAAACCGCCGCTATACTCCATCAACCGCGGGCAGAAGAAAATCTACGCATATGACGAGGCTGAGAAAGATAAAGTCTTGGCAGACCTGATTGCTGATAAGAAGAGTCGCGGTACGGTGATTGACGATGAACAGGATGTCACCAAACAGGCTGGCGTGACGATCTCACGGTTTAAGGGGCTTGGCGAGATGGACGCTGATCAGCTGTGGGAGACAACGATGAATCCAGAAAATCGTGTACTAATTCAGGTCAGAGTGGAAGACGCCGAGGAAGCGGACGCAATCTTTACGCGACTGATGGGCGATGACGTGAGCTTGCGTAAAAGCTTTATTCAGAGCTGGGCAAAAAATGCTAACTTAGAGGATTTGGATATTTAATCATGAGTGATCAGGACAAACAGATGCAACCAACCAATGAGCATGAATCAATTGAGGCAACACCAGATATGGTGACTGAAGCATCAGCAGGATTAGAGCGACGCCGACTTGAAAATGTGATGCAGGATAACTTCTTTCGCTATTCAATGAGCGTTATCGTTGACCGGGCATTGCCAGATGTGCGTGACGGTCTGAAGCCGGTGCATCGCCGTATTTTGTATTCAATGAATCAGAACGGCAACCGCAGTACTGCGAAATTCGTCAAATCAGCACGTATCATCGGTGATGTGATGGGTAAATATCACCCACATGGCGACTCTGCCATCTATGATTCAATGGTTCGTTTGGCGCAAGATTGGGCGATGCGTTATACGTTAGTGCAAGGTCAGGGAAACTTTGGTTCGATGGACGGAGATCCGCCAGCCGCTCACCGTTATACTGAGGCGCGACTCGACAAGCCAGCTGAAGAATTACTGACTGATATCGAGAAGGAAACGGTTGATTTCAAGGATAACTTTGACGGCTCAGAGCGTGAGCCAATTGTGCTGCCGGCAAAGTTGCCGAACTTGCTATTGAACGGCCAGATTGGTATTGCTGTCGGTATGGCAACCAGTATCCCGACACACAACCTAGGTGAGTTGGTAGATGCGACGATTGAATTGATTGATAATCCTGAAGCAACGGTTGATGACCTGCTGCAACACGTGAAAGGTCCAGACTTTCCGACAGGGGCGATCGTCTACGGTGGTGCGCCGATGCGTCAGGCGTATGCAACTGGTCGCGGTAGTGTGATGATGCGAGCGGTAGCAGAGATCCAGGAGACTAAACGAGGTCGACATCAGATTGTCGTAACTGAGATACCATATGGTGTAAATAAAGCAACACTAATTGAAAAAATCGGTGAACTTCACAAAGAAAAGCGAGTACAACTGGCTGACCTGCGCGATGAAAGTTCTCGAGGTAAGGTCCGCATTGTCATTGAACTGAAAAAAGATGCGTATCCAAAGAAAGTATTGAACCAGCTGTACAAACTAACAGCGCTCCAGACGAGTTTTAATTACAACATGCTGGCATTGGTCAATACTATGCAGCCACGGATTTTAGGCTTGCACGATATTTTGAGCGAATTTGTGAAACACCGCCAGTCTGTGGTGCGCCGCCGTACTGAGTTTGAGCTGAAAAAAGCCAAGGCAAGAGCACATATTCTGGAGGGCTATAAGATTGCGCTGGATCACATTGACGAGGTAATTAAGACGATTCGTGCTTCGAAAACTCAGGATGAGGCAGAGAAGAACTTGCGTGCTAAGTTTGGACTGAGCGAGATTCAAGCCAAAGCTATCTTGGCAATGCAGCTGCGACGCCTGACTGGGCTTGAGCGTGAAGCAGTTGAGAATGAACTGCGTGAGCTCTTGAAGCTAATTGCACGACTAGAAGCTATCTTGGCTGATGAGCAAGAGATTCTGAATATCATCAAGACTGAGCTCTTGGAAATGAAAGAGAAATATGGTGACGAGAGGCGTAGTAAAATTATCAACCATGAGCTTGGTAAGTTCTCTGACGAGGAGTTAATTCCAGAGGAAGATGCTGTTGTTCTTTTGACAACTGAGAATTATATCAAGCGAACTCTGGCGAGTGACTATCGTAAGCAGAACCGTGGCGGCAAGGGTAAGCGCGGCATGACCACTAAGGAAGAAGATATTATAGCCCAGATCATCCCGGCAAGTACGCACGACTATCTGCTGTTTTTCACTAATAAGGGTCGTGTATTCCGGCTCAAGGCGTATGAAGTTCCAGCTGCTAGCCTCAGTGCTAAAGGTGTGGCCGCTGTTAACCTACTGCAAATGCAACCAGAAGAGAAAATTACCGCCATCATTAAACATGAAAAGAATGCTAGTGATGCCGGCTATCTGTTTATGGCTACAAAGAATGGTACCGTTAAGAAAACTCCGCTCAGTGACTATGCCAATATCCGTACCAATGGTTTGATTGCCATAAAGCTTGATGATGGTGATGAACTGAAGTGGATCAAGAAAACTGATGGAGAAAGCGATGTAATTATTTCAACATCAGCTGGTCAGGCGATTCGATTTAACGAAAAAGATGCGCGGCCAATGGGTAGGGCTGCTCGTGGAGTCCGTGGAGTCCGTCTGCGGCCAAACGACCGAGTAGTCGGTATGGATATTGTGACGAGTGACGACCAAACACTATTGGTTATCAGTGAACAGGGCTTCGGTAAGCGTACAAGAGTAACCAACTTCCCAAGCCACAAGCGTGGCGGAGTGGGCATTAAAGCGGCGATTGTGACAGCAAAGACGGGTCCAATCATATCAGTTCAGACGATCGACCCAACCATGACGGATGCTATCTTGGTATCACAAAATGGACAAACGATTCGTATTAGCCTTAAAGATATTAAATTATTGGGTCGTACGACTCAAGGTGTTACTATCATGCGATTGGGCGATAATGATGCAGTATCTTCCATAGGACTAATGGAAGAGCGGTCCCTGGAAGAGGATGCTAAATGAGATATTTGCTAGTGCCTCTGTTGGCATGGGCATTGGCTCAGGGCTTGAAGCATGTATTTCGCTTGATGGGTAGGAATCGCCGAGTATTTAGTAAGAATCCAAAATCACCTCTATTGTTGTCTGGGGGTATGCCAAGCGCTCACGCTGCAACGGTCGTTTCGTTAGCTACTGTTGTCGCATTGTATGACGGTGTTGATACGGTGCAATTTGCTATCGTTCTGTGGGTGACCATGATCATTCTATATGATGCTATGATGGTGAGATTCTCCTCTGGACAACAGGGGGACACGCTAAATCAGTTGTTGGATGAGCAAAAAAGTTCTTTGTCTCGCATCCGTGTTGCACATGGCCACACCCCTGTTGAGGTTGCTGTGGGTGCAACAATAGGACTGTTTGTCTCGCTTGTTGTCTTTTTCGCAACAAAATAATTACAAAATAGTATTGACCAAAGGTTGGTTGATGATGTATGATAAGTATCAGTCTGGTCGTGGGGATGCGAGCGAAACGACAATTACAATCTGTAATGATCAAGTTACGTGAGGATTTTTGGCCAGTCTATCGAACTTTAACAATTTGATTGTGCAATATCATCGTCAGTTTATATTTTTGTAGAGCCTTAATACTTTGATACAAAGTAGATTTTTAACGGAGAGTTTGATCCTGGCTCAGGATGAATGCTGGCGGCGTGCCTAACACATGCAAGTCGAGCGGCAGCGAGGGGTGCTTGCACCCTGTCGGCGAGCGGCGAACGGCTGAGTAACGCGTAGGAATTTGCCCCAAAGTGAGGAATAACTGCCCGAAAGGGTAGCTAATGCCGCATATGGTCTTCGGATTAAAGGATTTATCCGCTTTGGGAGAAGCCTGCGTTGGATTAGGTTGTTGGTAGGGTAATGGCCTACCAAGCCGACGATCCATAGCTGGTCTGAGAGGATGATCAGCCAGACTGGAACTGAGACACGGTCCAGACTCCTACGGGAGGCAGCAGTGAGGAATCTTCCACAATGGGCGAAAGCCTGATGGAGCAACGCCGCGTGAAGGATGAAGGCCTTCGGGTTGTAAACTTCTTTTATGAGTGAAGAATATGACGGTAACTCATGAATAAGCACCGGCTAACTACGTGCCAGCAGCCGCGGTCATACGTAGGGTGCGAGCATTATCCGGAGTGACTGGGCGTAAAGAGTTGCGTAGGCGGTTTAATAAGTGAATAGTGAAACCTGGTGGCTCAACCATACAGACTATTATTCAAACTGTTAAACTCGAGAATGGTAGAGGTAACTGGAATTTCTTGTGTAGGAGTGAAATCCGTAGATATAAGAAGGAACACCAATGGCGTAGGCAGGTTACTGGGCCATTTCTGACGCTAAGGCACGAAAGCGTGGGGAGCGAACCGGATTAGATACCCGGGTAGTCCACGCCGTAAACGATGGATACTAGCTGTTGGAGGTATCGACCCCTTCAGTAGCGAAGCTAACGCGTTAAGTATCCCGCCTGTGGAGTACGGCCGCAAGGCTAAAACATAAAGGAATTGACGGGGACCCGCACAAGCGGTGGATTATGTTCTTTAATTCGATGATAACCGAAGAACCTTACCAGGGCTTGACATCCAGGGAAGGTCTGCGAAAGTAGACTGTGCCTTTTGGAACCCTGTGACAGGTGATGCATGGCCGTCGTCAGCTCGTGTCGTGAGATGTTAGGTTAAGTCCTTCAACGAGCGCAACCCTTGTGAATAGTTGTATTTTTCTATTCAGACTGCCCCGGTAACGGGGAGGAAGGAGGGGATGATGTCAGGTCAGTATTTCCCTTACGTCCTGGGCTAGAAACGTAATACAATGGCTAGTACAATGCGCAGCGAAGCCGCGAGGTGAAGCAAATCGCATCAAAGCTAGTCCCAGTTCGGATTGCAGGCTGAAACTCGCCTGCATGAAGTCGGAATCGCTAGTAATCGCAAATCAGCAAGTTGCGGTGAATACGTTCCCGGGTCTTGTACACACCGCCCGTCAAACCATGAAAGTGACCAACACCCGAAGTCCGATTCGTCGGCCTAAGGTGGGGGGCATGATTGGGGTTAAGTCGTAACAAGGTATCCGTACCGGAAGGTGCGGATGGATTACCTCCTTTCTAGGGAGAATAGATGCCAGCTTGTCGAGCAATCACAAGTTGAGCTAGGTCGGTCTCGTAAATATGCTGAGCTTACATATTTACAATAGTCCTTCTTGGACGAGACAAAGTTCAAAACCTTCTCTACGATAAGCCGATTGATGAATTGCACAATCAAGTTGTTAATATAATAAACCCTCTCACATTTGAGAGGGTTTATTGATGCAGGTGAATAACCTAGCCTCTAAAAAATACACCGATGAGGAGATTAAGAATGATGCTGTGTAGGCTAAGCATTACAGCGAAACCAACACCACAGGTAATGAGACCCCACATCTTAAAGCGGTCATAACTACTAACTCCGCCGGCTAGGTTGTCTGCTATTTTTGATGGTAAACAGTAAATACTGCTCCGGCCCCCAAGATCAAGAGACCTACTCCGAATGCGGTAAAACTAAATTCATACATATATCCAATTATACACTTGTCAGAATAAAAAAGATACGGTACAATGTAATAAGTCTTGGCGATTGGGGGCATAGCTCAGTTGGCTAGAGCACCTGCTTTGCAAGCAGGGGGTCCAGGGTTCGAGTCCCTGTGCCTCCACCAATCAAGACTGCATGAGGGCGATTAGCTCAGCTGGTTAGAGCGCGTCACTGATAATGACGAGGTCGGAGGTTCAAGTCCCTCATCGCCCACCACGCTTTTTGATAAGGGCGACTAGCTCAGTTGGCTAGAGCATCTCGTTTACACCGAGAGGGTCAGGGGTTCGAGTCCCTTGTCGCCCACCACAAACTTTGTTAGTGGAATTATACTTTAAGCAACAGAGTTCTGTGCTAACATCTGAATTGTATTGATTCTATCCGTTCATGCTGTGGACGGATATTTTAGTCGTGAGGAATCTCTGGCTGAGATAATATTTTGGCTTAACTGTGGTTAAGGCTATTTTCTTGTTCCTGATACTATACTTTGTTAATCTATAAACAGTATGAGTGAGCAACTGCCAAACAATATACCCCCTCCTGGTGAAAGAAAATGGTACGAATATGGTCCCAGAGAGCTTGTTATGAGGGCACTAGGCGGAGCTTCGATAGAAAGGATTCCAAAAGAGCCGATTCCTACAAGGATTATGCATTTTCTATATGGGGAGGAAAGTGATAAGTGGCATAAGGAGCGTCTTAAGCCTTATGTATGGCGTCGTATGCCACCTGGGATGCGTAGTGCCAAGGGAGGTCTGGGATTAGACCAGACTGCCGACAGTACAGTGGAGCCAGGAGTGGTAATTGAGCTCAAGGAGAGTGGCGCAAAGAATCGGATTTTAGCAAAGCGGAAGGCTCCTGAAAGCGCGATAAGTGAGACGTCCCCTCCTTCAGAGAAATAACAAGATTAATTAGTAAGTTATGCTAGTAGGCCTATGTTTGTAGCTAAAAAATAAAAGTAACTTGCTTAATGGTAAAATGGTTATTATACTGCTAGAGTATGTATAAATATCTTGTTAAGCCGCTATTGTTTTCACTAACTCCTGATTTTACGCATAAGCTAATTATTTTCTGTGGTCGTGTGGCGCAAACAATACCACTCATCCGTTGGATGGTCTGTAAAATGTGGAGTTTTCAAGACAGAGCGCTGCAGCAGAAGATTGACGGTGTTACTTACCGCAATCCAGTTGGTCTGTCGGCAGGATTTGATAAGAACATTCAGTTGTCGCCACTGATGGAAACTATTGGCTTTGGGTTTGCTTCGGGTGGATCGGTGACATTGGAGCCGAGAAAGGGCAATCGACGCCCTTGGTTTCACCGGTTACCGAAGACAAAGTCCGTGGTGGTATATGCTGGTATGCCAAATTATGGGCTGGAGACGATCAGTCGTTATGTTGCTAAGAATAGGTCGCGAGTCCAGGAAATGCCAACGGTTGTTTCGGTAGCTGTCATCGCTAATAAGTCTACGAAAGATCAGTTTGGTCCATATGTCTCAGAGGATCTAATCATCAAGGATGTAAAAAAGGCTGTGGAGTATATTGTGAAGCATCGCTTGGCTGGCGTTGTAGAGATCAATATTTCTTGTCCAAATGCGGGTAAGGAGCCGTTTATCTACTCAGAGACGTTGGATATGTTATTACAGGAGATGGACGACATAGAGAGGAATGTGCCGTTTTGGGTAAAGATGCCGCATTTGTATGACATGCAGCAGTTTGATTCATTGCTGCAGGCCATTGTCAGGCACAACATTCAGGGAGTGACAGTAGCTAACTTAGTGAAAGACCGCGCAAAGGTGGTCATTAAAGATCCGCTGACTGATGAGATTCGTGGCGGATTGAGTGGTGAGCCAACACGTGAACACAGCTTGGAACTAATTCGCCATGCGTATCAGAAATATGGCGACAAATTAACAATCATTGGCGTGGGTGGAATTTTTACGGCCGAAGATGCTTACGCCAAGATTAGGGCTGGTGCTAGCTTAGTCGGTTTAATCACGGGGTTATTCTTTGAGGGGCCACAATTGATTGGACGTATGAATCGTGAGTTAGTGACATTACTAAAAAATGATGGTTTTTCTCATATTTCTGAGGCGGTTGGCGCAGATTTTAAGGAAAAGCCAAAAAAGTCGAAAAAAAAGTTAAAAAAACTCTTGCAAAACAACCACAGCTGCTGTATAGTTAATTACTAGTTACGCGAATGTTCAGATGAACCTCTGGCGATACACTGCATAATGTGCGAGGGCAGTGAAAATCAGTTGAGTGTAGATAGAGGCGTTGATGGTTTGACGGTTCGATTGTGCACTCTGGATGTGATGCATTGATCGTTAACAATTTGAAGAGAAGAAATTGAGTTTTTAATTGACGGTATTAGTTTATTGGTAGATTCCAATTACTAGTTAAGTCAATGCATAAAAAGGTACTCAAGGGCACTAAATGGATGCCTAGACGTATATTACCGATGAAGGACGTGGAAGACTGCGATAAGCCTCGGGAAGCTGTCAACAAGCTTTGATCCGGGGATTTCCGAATGGGGAAACCCAGCATGAGTCATGTCATGTTGCCACTTGCTGAACACATAGGCAAGCGAGCGGGAACCATCTGAACTGAAACATCTTAGTAGGATGAGGAAGAGAAAGTAAATAACGATTGCGAAAGTAGTGGCGAGCGAAATCGCAACAGCCCAAACCTTTTAAGTTTTTGCCTATTTATTTAGGCAAATAAGTTGATAGACGAATACTTAATAAGGGGTTGTGATATTACATATGACCAAGTCAGAGCATTTGATTCGTTCAAATAATCTGATTTGTGATACCAGGCTGTCAACTGGTAGTAAGGTAAGAAAATGGCGTGGTTAGCAGAATAGTTTGAATGACTAGCCAAAGAACGTGAAAGCCGTGTACGCGAAAACGACGCTGACCTTATGTATGTTTTATCGAGTAGGACGGGGCACGAGAAACCCTGTTTGAATCTGGCTGGACCACCAGCCAAGGCTAAATATAATATACGATCGATAGTGAACTAGTACAGCGATGGAAAGGTGAAAAGAACCCCGGGAGGGGAGTGAAATAGATCCTGAAATTTAGTGCCTACAAGGAGTCGGAGCCGGCTTGTCCGGTGACGGCGTGCTTTTTGTAGAACGATCCAGCGAGTTAATTTTTACAGCGAGGTTAAGTCAATTGACGGAGCCACAGTGAAAGCGAGCCTGAATAGGGCGTTTAGTTGTAAGGATTAGACCCGAAACCGGGTGACCTAACCATGAGCAGGTTGAAGCCACTGTAACAGGTGGTGGAGGACCGAACCAGGATACGCAGCAAAGTGTTTGGATGACTTGTGGTTAGCGGTGAAATGCCAATCGAACTCGGAGATAGCTGGTTCTCCTCGAAATAGCTTTAGGGCTAGCGTCGTGTTAGTAGCACTTGGGGGTAGAGCTCTGTAAAGGACTGGGGCGGGCAACTGTACCCACCCTTAACAAACTACGAATACCATGTGTGTAACCACGGCAGTTAGAACATCGGTGCTAAGATCGGTGCTCGAAAGGGAAACAGCCCAGACCATCATCTAAGGTCCCTAAATTAACGTTCAGTGGGAAACAAGGTGAGATTTCTTAAACAGCTAGGATGTTGGCTTAGAAGCAGCCATTCATTTAAAGAGTGCGTAACAGCTCACTAGTCAAGAGATCTTGCGTGGAAAATGTAACGGGGCTAAAACGTTATACCGAAGATATGGATGTCAGATTTATCTGGCGTGGTAGAGGAGCGTTCCTATCAGCGGTGAAGTCGAATCGGAAGGTTCGGTGGAGCGGTAGGAAGTGAGAATGCTGGAATGAGTAACCATAAGAGAGGTGAGAATCCTCTCGGCCGTAAGAGCAAGGTTTCCTGAGCCATGGTAATCATCTCAGGGTTAGTCGGGCCTAAGCCGAGGCGCAGAGCGTAGGCGATGGACATCAGGTTAATATTCCTGAACCGGTTAAGTTTTGTACACTGTTCACGGGGAAGTAATCGAAGCGGATTCATGGTTTATCCGTCCAACCGAGCGGGAACGCAAAGGGAGTGAAAGTGATTCTTCGGAGTCGCGATTTTGGTGAAAGCCCTGGCTAGAAAAGCAGGTGTACGCGTGGACTTAGCCGCCCGTACCGCAAACCAACACAGGTGCTCGAGTCGAGTAGACTCAGGCTTACGAGCGAACCTTCGCTAAGGAACTCGGCAATACAGCGACCGTAACTTCGGGATAAGGTCTGCCCCCACTTCGGTGGATATCAGCCGCGTTCACTCAGTGAATAATAGGTTAAAGAGTACATTTTTAATCACAAAACGAATTTTCTGAGATAGAGCAAACAAACTGTTCTTTTGAACGCGAATCTCTGACATCTAACGATGTGGGGGCCGCAGCAAAAGAGCCCACGGAACTGTTTATCAAAAACACAGGTCTCTGCTAACACGAAAGTGGATGTATAGGGGCTGACTCCTGCCCAATGCTGGAAGGTTAAGGGGAGCGCTTCACGGTGCGAACTGAAGCCCTAGTCAATGGCGGCGGTAACTATAACCGTCCTAAGGTAGCGAAATTCCTTGTCAGGTAAGTTCTGACCCGCACGAATGGAGTAATCATGTGGGCACTGTCTCAGCGAAGGACTCGGTGAAAGTGCATTGGCGGTAAAGATGCCGTCTGTCCGTACCAGGACGAAAAGACCCCATGGAGCTTTACTACAGCTTTACATTGAATACGGTTTCAACATGTGTAGCATAGGTGGGAGACGTTGAAGCAGATACGCCAGTATTTGTGGAGTCACCAAGTGAAATACCACCCTTGTTGTGATTGTGTTCTCACGCTGACCGTTATCCGGTTAGCGGACCGTGTATGGTGGGTAGTTTAACTGGGGCGGTTGCCTCCTAAAGAGTAGCGGAGGCGTTCAAAGGTTGGCTAACTTCGGATGGAAATCGAAGTGATAGTGTATGCGCATAAGCCAGCTTGACTGTGAGGAGTACATTCCAATCAGAGACGAAAGTCGGAGCAAGTGATCCGCTGTACGTACATTTGTACATGAATGTGGGATCGACAGCGCAAACGGATAAAAGTTACCCTGGGGATAACAGGCTTATAGCGCCCAATAGTTCACATAGACGGCGCTGTTTGGCACCTCGATGTCGGCTCATCACATCCTGGAGGGGGAGCACCTTCCAAGGGTTCGGCTGTTCGCCGATTAAAGTGGTACGCGAGCTGGGTTCAGAACGTCGTGAGACAGTTCGGTTTATATCCGGTATGGACGATAGGAAACTTGAGAGGATCTACCCCTAGTACGAGAGGACCGGGGCGGACGCACCTCTGGTGTATCGATTGTGGCCACCTGCTGCATTGTCGAGTAGCTATGTGCGGACTAGATAAGCGCTGAAAGCATATTAAGCGCGAAACTAACCTCAAGATAAGGTTTCCCTATGAGGACACAGAAAGACTATCTGTTTGATAGGCGCAAGGTGGAAGTGCAGTAATGCATGGAGCTAAAGCGTACTAATAGTCCCATTGCCTTTTTATGTCCTTGTCCGTGGAGTTTATGCTTGCATAAACATTACGGATAAGGTAGACTTGACTAGTAATTGGTGTGTATCATCACACTGTAGTTGATTAAAAATTCATCCGTGCAGAAAGTTATTGGACATCGAAGCAAGGCTTCCCCGGGTTGCCTAAATGGAACCTATGAGGAGCAAGCCTTACTTCGGTGCCCATGGCGAGGAGGAAACACCTGTTCTCATTCCGAACACAGAAGTTAAGCTCCTCAGCGGCGATCATACTGCGAAAGTGGGAAACTAGCACGGTGCCGAATTATAAAAAAGACTTCCGAATAGGGAGTCTTTTTTCTTTTGTCTAATTATGGGGATAAGACAACTTACCTGTTCGAGAGGGTGTTTTATACAGATAATATACTTGACAATTGTATAAATATTTGCTACAATAAAAAAAGTAAAGGCATAATAGTATATAAAGGAGAGTCTTTTATGTCGATCGATAAACCATCATTTAGGGAGATTGCAGGTGTACCCTATGATGCAACTTCAAGTGAGATTACCCCAGAACAGCATGAACGTAACATAGCAATTTTAGAGGTAATTGAGAATGGTCTGTGAGAGGTTCCTAAAATCGATGAGAAAACAAAACAAATTTGTCAGGCTTTCTTTGAAGACAGTCATAGACATGGCGGAAGGTATTCTGCCGCAGAGAAGAATGGTGTGGCATACGAGGGGTTTGTCGACATAGATGGCTATAATAGATCCCTACAATAATATCTGATACTGTCAGAAAATCCATTTGAACCGCTTCGAAGAGCGCTTGAGTAATATCGACAATCACACCCTCAGTAAGCAATGAAACGATTTCGCAAGCGACGGACCAGTTGTAAGGAATACGAAGGCGCACTCAAGACACAGAAGAAGCAAGATATAAATAAACCCTGTGAATAGACAGGGTTTATTTTATATTCTCGAATCTCGCAGAAGACGAGAACTGTGTGGTGAACATCACTACTCTTTGAGTGTAACCTAATATGTAGATAATGTAAATATTGACAAAGTATTAGCAGTATGCTATTATGTATTCATAACACATATCATGTGTGATATATAAAGGTGAGGGTTTCCACGATAATATATGTGGAAATCTTTTTAATAGTGGAGGAAAACTTTCATGGCAGGAACAAAAGCAGGTGGTAAGAAAGCTGCAGCTAAGAATCTGGCAAAAGACCCAAACTTTTACGCAAAAATTGGTGCTAAGGGCGGACGTAACAGCCGTACTGGTGGCTTTGCTGCTAACCCAGACCTTGCTCGTATCGCTGGTGCTAAAGGTGGTAGGATTTCACGCCGCCGCAAGACAAAAACTGTCGCAGCTGACTAGTTAAGATTATTTTGATTATTAAATAGCGCACTTTGGATTACCGGGGTGCGTTATTTGATTCTACGGATTAGGCGACAGGTTCTCGCTTCATTGACGTGCCACTGGACGCGACAGTGCATACAGGAATAGGTATTTTTTGTTTTTTGCAGTCCAATAGCTCCGCACGTAGGGCAGCTGCTACGGGCAGTAAGCCACGATCGATAGGAATCAAGTGATTCCTGGATAATGTCGTCATCCATGCTCAGCGATATGCCATAGCGTGGCGCTAAGACCCTCGTGCAGTATTCCCAGGCCTCTCGCTCCATCTCTATGAGTTGAATATCTCGAGAGAAAGTCTGGTGACCAAGCTCGGCGTGAGCAATCTCATGAAGTAGCTGAGTGGGTGAATTATGCTTGGTATCAACTGTAATCGTTTTGGTGGCTGGTGCCCAACTAAAATCATCACCAGTAGCAATAGTATAGTCTGGAAAGTCGCGCCTAACTAACAGTAGTAATTCATCCATCGACATAGATAAAACCAGTATAGCATGTTACTTTACAGAGGTGGAACAGATGTGCTATAATGACTTGTAATAGACAAATGTGCAAATGTGGAGACTAGTATGAAGCAAATCAATCGACAAAGAGGCTCAGTGATGACTTTTACGGTAGTAGGAGTAGTATTGGCTATTTTGGCGCTTGGGCTACTCTATACTGCTCGCCAGCAAGATAATAATGCTGTAGTACCTGTCGCGACAGATAACAATTCACAGAAACAAGAACTTGCACAAAAAGATGAAAAAGCTGATCAAAATAAATCTGAAACAGCCAAGCCAAACACCACGACCAACACTCAGTCAAATAACTCACAAAAACAAGAACAGCCCAAGAACCAGTCTACGGGCAATGCTCAGAAGCCATCAGCGACACAGCAGCCCGCTCCTACTACTTCGACTGGCCCTGCCACTCCAACTGCTCCTGCAGCCGCTACTAATGGCAGTAGCACTGCGAATCTACCGACAACCGGTCCAGCTGATCACATTGGGGAATTGTTGGTCGTTGGCGTTATTCCAGGTATGGCAGTCGCATACTTCCGTTCTCGGAAGGTTGTATAGCCTCTCTTTGACTTTTGCTAACAGATTGTGGTACTATAAAGATAGCTTGATGTCTACTTTTTTAGTGTGACTCAAAAATATTAATTTAAGGAAGGAGTCTGAAAAGACTTATGGCAAACGCCACAATTACAATGGACGACCTGCTGGCACAAGCAGGCGATAATGTTAAACAATTGACAGCTGGTGAAGTAGTTCACGGTACAGTTTTGTCAGTAAAGAAGCACGAGGTGTTGATTGACCTGGGGCCGTTGGGCGTTGGTTTGGTCCCAAGGCGTGAAGTTGGTTTTTCGAAGACTTGCGCTGTTGGTGACGAAGTTACCGCAAGTGTCATCGACACAGAGCTTGACAATGGATATAGCTTGTTGAGCCTGCGCAAAGCGGCTAAAGATCGAGGCTGGGATGAAGTTGCTGAGAAGCTAGAGAGTGGTGAAATCATCACGATTACCCCATATGACGCAAACCGCGGCGGTTTGTTGGTTGAATACGAAGGGGTTCGTGGTTTCTTGCCAGTATCTCAATTGTCAGCTGAGCACTACCCACGAGTTGGTTCAAGCGACAAGGATGAAATTTTGCAGCGTTTGAATGCGTTGGTTAATGTCGAAATGCGAGTTCGCGTATTGGACGCTGACCGAAAGGCTAATAAGCTGATCTTCTCTGAGAAAGAAGCTATCAAAGAAGGACTGGCAGAGCGATTCAAGCAGTTGTCAATCGGTGATACGGTTCGCGGTGTTGTTACCGGTGTCGTTGACTTTGGTGTGTTTGTGAATGTTGAGGGTATTGAAGGTTTGGTACATATCTCAGAAATCAGTTGGGAGCGCGTCAGTAGCCCAAGTGATTACGTAAAAGTTGGTGAGACGATAGAAGCAAAGATCATCGCTATCGACAAGGACCGCTTGAGCCTCAGTATGAAGCAGCTAACCCCAGACCCTTGGTTGAAAGAAGTTGAACAATTCAAATCAGGCGATCAAGTTGAAGGAACGGTTACTCGCATCACTCCATTTGGTGCTTTCGTACAGTTAAGCCCAGCGGTTGAGGCATTGGTTCACGTGTCTGAGCTGGGTGGTGATGGCACTGATCCAGAGAAAGTATTCACTCTGAACGAGCGCAAGAACTTTACAGTGCTTGATATTGACAAAGAGAGCCGCAAGATCTCTTTGACGCTTGGTGAAGCAAAGAAAAAATAATTAGAACAAAATCCCTGAGGCGTGGTGACGTACCAGAGGTGAGAGGAGCTTATTATGGCAGAAAAAATCGTCAAAATTGCAGATTCAGTAACTGTCGGTGAGCTTGCAGAGACCCTTGGTTTATCCGTGACCACGCTGATTGGTGAGTTGTTCAAAAACGGTATTGCCGCAACAATTAATCAGCGCCTTGACTTTGATACTGCTCAGATTGTAGTGGAAGAGCTTGGTCTGGATGTGCAGTTGGAACGTAAGCAGACGACTAGTACAGATGCACCATTGCGTCATGTCCATCAGCTGACAGATAAGGCTGTAGCCCGTCCGCCCATTGTGGCAGTTATGGGGCACGTTGACCACGGTAAAACAAGCTTGTTGGATGCTATTTTAGACAAAAAGACTGCCGAGGGCGAAGCTGGTGGTATTACACAGCACATTAGTGCTTATCAAGCAGAACGTAACGGCCGAGTAATTACATTGCTCGACACGCCTGGGCACGAGGCATTTGCTGCCTTGAGACAGCACGGAGCAGTGCTGACTGATGTGGTGATTATTGTGGTGGCGGCTGATGATGGTGTTAAACCTCAGACGGTGGAAGCCATCCGGTTTGCGCGTTCTGCAAATGCAAAGATTGTGGTGGCGATTAACAAGATCGATAAAGACACCGCCAATCCACAGTTAGTAAAGACGCAGTTAGCCTCTGAACATGGTCTTAATCCCGAAGAATGGGGTGGCGATACAGTCATGGTTGCTGTGAGCGCTAAGACGGGCCAAAACCTTGATAAACTGCTGGACATGGTCCTGTTGGTGGCAGATATGGAAGACTTACGCGCGGATGTCGATACGCCAGCAGAGGGGCTGGTAATTGAAGCACATATGGAGACTGGCCGCGGTGCTGTGGTTGGCTTGTTGGTGGAACATGGACAATTGAAACCATCGCATTACCTGGTTGCAGGGACGGCATATGGTCGAGTGCGTACCATGCTGGACTTTCGTGGTAAGGCCATGAAGCTAGCGGGTCCTTCAACACCAGTGAATGTGACAGGATTTAAGGAATTACCACAATTTGGTGACAGCTTCGTCATCGCGAAAAATGAAAAAGAAGCGCGACAGATGGCGGCCAAAGCCAAGCTGGAGCAAGAGCGTCGTGCAGCGACGACAAATGTGACAGGCGCTGATATTCTCAAGATGATGAATCAAAAGCATGATGCGCAAGAGTTTAATGTCATCATCAAGGCCGATGTACAGGGTTCATTAACGTCGGTCATTGACAGTTTGAAACTGATTGAGACAAATGGTGAAGTTGAACTGAGAGTGATCGGTCATGGTGTGGGTAATATCTCTGAAAATGACATCCACTTGGCAACTGGTGAAAATACTGTCATTTACGGTTTCAATGTTGATTTGCCTCCTGCTGTTAAGCGGTTGGCTTCTCGCGAGAAAGTAGAAGTACGCCTGTACCGAGTGATTTATGAGCTGCTGGATGACGCAAAATTGTCCATGGAGAACCTGTTGGCTCCAGAAGTGGTAGAGACAGAGATTGGTGCGCTTAAGGTGAAGGGTGTGTTCCGTACAATGCGTGAGGAGGTGATCGCTGGTGGTGAAATGATGCGTGGGAAGGTCTCAAAGGGTCTCCTGGCTCGTTTGAAACGTAAAGGTGAACAGATAGCCGAAGTTGAGGTTTCAAGTGTACAGCGCCAGCAGCAAGAGGCTAAAGAGGTATTTGAAGGTGAAATGTGCGGCTTGAGTCTGAAAACTGCCAAGAAGATTGTGGTCGAAGAGGGCGATGAGCTTGAGTTCTTTACACGAGAGTTGGTGAAAAAGACGCTTTAGGTGTCTTATCTAGGCAAGGTTATTGACTTTTTTGACAATTTGTGCTAGTATTTCTTTAGAGAAAAACTCCAATTAATCTTGGCACATCCAAGTGAAAGGAACCACCACGAATGAATAAAGAGACACCTGCATCACGTCCGACTACCGAGGACTATTTGGCAACTCATCAGGGTCAGCTTGATTCTAATACGGAGAAATATTACCGTTGGAGGCAAGAGACGATAGCTCAGAATACTGCGACTACTCCTGAGGCTTCGGTTAATGACAGCTCTGCTGAGTCCGCCCCAGAAGTTACAGAAGCGGCTTCAACTGACACTGAGCTTGGCAAGTACTACCAAGAAGTTGTTGACCAACATGAGGCTTGGCAAACGAATGGTGTGGAGACTGACTCTGCACGGGAATTATTCAACTATTATGGTAATGTAGATAAATATCTGCAAAAAGCTGGAGAGAATACTGCCTCAGTAGACGAAAACCCTGAAAGCTTGAGCCTGTACGAGCAAGCACAACGTGATAAGTACTTGGGTGATCAGTACGACGAGGGCGAAACTGCTCAGTTAGCCGAAAAGAGCAAGGCGCAGCAGGAGCTAGAAGCGGCAAGGCTGGCGTTTGCTAAGGCGCGTGTTGATGTAGAATCTCACTTCTTTAAAGAGTGGTTTGGCGGAAAGAAGCGTAAGGAAGCTCTTCAGGAAGCAGCAGACAAGCTAAAGGCTTGTGAGTTGGCTGTCGCCAAGGAAGAATTGGCAGAGCAGATTGACCAGTTGAACCAGCTTTCAGGTGAAGAATTGGCAAAACAGCAGGAACTGTTGGCGCAGATGATGGCGGCTCGTGCCTTCCAAGGCATGCAAGAAACTGCTCAGAAGACGACAGAAATATATGATGAAATGCTTGATCAGCGCTTTATGCTTAATGAGGGCGAAGAGTCTAAGTTCAAGAAAGTTGCTGGCAAAGTGAATAAGTTTGCAGCGTGGTTCAAAAAGGGTATCACGAAGGCTGGTGATAAGGCCACGAGTGGTAGTAGCTCATCTCAACTGTTGAAGCTTGGTGCTGGTGGTGCAGCGGCCGGTGCAGTAACCGCTGCCGTTGCAACCTGGCCAATCACTACGGCGGTTGGTTTGGGCGCAGGCCTAGTAACAGCTGGAGTGGTCAAACAATCGGTACTAGAGTCACATCGCGGTGAAGAGCGAGTAACTAATAACTCGCAGGATGCCTGGCAGGACGTGTTTAAGCAGGGTGCTAAAGATACCGAAGATACTGATGAAATGATGGAATCTATGGTCGACACCTATGTCGATAGTAGTCAGAAATCAAGTGAAGAGCGTCAGGAGCGACTTCGTCGGAAAGTTCGCTCGGCAATGAGTAAGGTAGCTATTGGTTACGCCGCAGGTAGCATTACTACAGGAATACTGAAGTCAACAGTATTTGGTGCTGAGAGCCATGCTTCTGGTGCGCAGCATGATAATATAAATCATACTTCAGGCAGTGAGAGTACTACTGGTACAGAACATACACCTGACACCCCTAGTGCAGAATCTACCGACGCTGGTTCTGCCACACAGCCAGAGGCTCCTTCTCCAGTTGGTAGCTACGAATATCCATGGGACTGGGCAGTCGAGCAGTTTGGTCCTGAGAATGCAACAAGTAAGTTACATGAGTTGGCAGAAATGGCTCAAGCAAACGGTCATTCAATTGAGTGGACTGCCAACTTGAATGGTACGGAGTCACTCGCAGTGGACGGAATTTCTCAAACTGATGAGGTTTTGGCAGTACTGAAACAATTTATGTAAAATAGTTACATAAACAGTAAGATACAATAACACAAAAAGGAGATATAAATGTTTGAAATTACTGATGAATTCTTGGCACAAGCTGGTTTTGGGATGTTGCCACCAGAAGCAAAAGAACAGATGCGGCAGAATGTAACCAATAGTGTGCAAGCAAAGATTACTGATCAATTGTTGGCAGCTGTGGGTGAGCAAAAATTGGAAGAATTTGAGGCATTGCTGGACAGTGAAGATGTACCAATGCTGCTCAACTGGTGCCAGGGTAATGGCATTAACTTAACGGAAATCGTGCAGAACTCAATGAACCAGACGATGGTTGAGTTGCAGACACTGCACAATGACGCACTGAATATGGTGCGTGAATAATAGTAATGAGTAGGTTATAATGGCAATCTTTCGGGATTGCTGTTATAATTTATGGAGAGTATAGACGAAAGAAAAGGAGGACTATGTTCCAACTGAATGACGAATTTCTCAAAGAGCTCGGACTGGATCAATTGCCGGAGGAGCAGCGCAAGCCGTTTTTGCAGCACATCTACAGTGAGCTGGAGCTTCGCGTTGGTGAGCGGTTGAGCCAGGGTATGAGCGATGCTCAACTGGAAGAATTTTCTGGCATCATTGATAAGCGTCCGGGGGCAGTAGATGACTTTCTGGCGCGTCACGTTCCTGATTTGATGCAGGACCCAATGTTCCAGCGTTTGGTGCAAGTTTCTGGAGTACCGATGGATGACCCACGCTTGCGGGACGAATTTGCGGCAACAAAATGGCTGGAAGTGAACCGACCAGACTATCGAGATGTCGTTGCTGCTGTTTTGGATGAGTTGAAGCGGGAGATTGTAGCGAATCGTGACGTGATTTTGGCGGCTGATTCTGCTGCTTCGCAAGCAGCAGCCTAGCTATATGGGTTATTGATGTTTATGACCGCGGAGAAACGCTTCTGCGGTCATTTTTTTGCCGCTTGGTGCAATGAGTTCGTCAATGATGAGGAATTGTCCATCGTGGTAGCACTGATCCAGAGCGGTTTTGGGTGTGACGTCAGGATGGGCTTTGGTGATGATGAGACGGAGACCGTCAAACATCATAGTAGAGCGAGGAAAACCGAGATAGGCTCTGACTCGTGCTGCTGCTTGCTTGGCGCTGAGTGATTGTGGATCGAGGGGCGCATCTTGCTTTGACAGTAACTTACAGTAGGTAGCGATGGAATCTTGTTGTGGTTTGAGGTGTATGTCGCCGGATATGATGCGAGGTAATAACTCTACCAGGCGTTGTGAACCCAGATTGAATAATCTGCAATATAGTTCATCACGAGATTCGTCGCTGGAGAGCAAGATGGATTCTTGGTGGTAAATTGGTCCTGCGTCCATCTGGGCGTCTAATTTTATCAAAGATATGCCAGTGTGGGAGTCCAAGTTAGTCATGGCGGCTTCAATGGGAGATGGGCCGCGGTATTGTGGGAGGAGTGATGGGTGAAGATTGATGATGCCGGGGTTGAATAAATCGATGATTGACTGGGGTATTATTTTGCCATAGCTGACCAAAACGCCTACGGGCGATTTGAGTGTTTGAATGGCTGGTGAGATGTCTTTCAGATTGTTTGGCTGCCAGACGGGAATATTGTGCTGGTGAGCGTATGTTTTGACAGCAGGCTCTGACAGTTTACCGCCCCGACCTTTGGGCGCGTCAGGTTTGGTGATGACAGCAGCAATGTGAAATTTTGCCTCATGAAGCGCCTTGAGGGTGATGAGACTGTGCTCTTCGGTGCCAAAAAATACTATCTCAGGCATGATTATCCCCAGAGGTCGGTATTATCTTTGATGCTTGTGTCGTAATTGAGGGGCTGTAATTCACCAGAATCATCAAGGGTATAAAATGCATCGTGCGTATCGCGAATGTGATCGATGAAGACGATGCCGTTAGTGTGGTCAATTTCATGTTGCAATACGCGCGCTAAGAAACCCTCAGCTTTGAAGCGGATCTCGTTACCCTCCAGGTCTAAGGCTTTAACGCGAACCTTAGTGTAGCGTGGTACTTTGCCATAGATGTGTTTTACACTCAAGCAACCTTCAAAATCAGCCACTAAGTCACCTTCGTATTTGACAATTTCTGGGTTGATCAAGGTCATGAAGTCGCGAGTTTTTTTGTTATCAAAGTCAGCTCGGACGATGACGACTCGTTCCAAGCGATCTACTTGCACTGCTGCGAGAGCAGCACTGATTTCATGTGGTCGTGAATCCTCCCAATCTAACGCAGCACTGGTCATGTCGTCAGACAGTTTTTGTATATCGTCGGTAATGACATGGATGCGATGAGATTTTTGACGCAGGTGGGGATTTGGTAGGGCAATAATGTCGTCTCTAGTCATACATTAAGTATATCAGAGGAGGGAAGTCGGGTCGAGTTCGAATTGCCAGTGTTGTGGCGGTAGGTGAGCTAGTAGGGCGACCAAATCATCACGCTGGGGACTTTTGAGCAGCAGTTGCCAACGGTAAGTATCACGTACTCGTTCATAAAACGCAGGTGTTGGTCCTAAAATTTGTACGGTTCTTGGCGCAACTGATTTGAGGGTAGATGCAAGTTTTTGAGCATTGCGAATGGCAGCGGCTTCGGTTTTGTATACGCAAGTGAGTTTCAAAAGATGGGTAAATGGCGGAAACATGGTTGCTTGTCGTTGAGCTATTGTGCGCTGGTAAAAATCAGCGTAATTTTGCGTGAGGCCGTCTTGGATGGCTGGGTGTTGTGGTTGGTACGTTTGGACAACGACGGTTGTTGGGTGATGTGATCTACCGACGCGCCCGACTACCTGAGCAAGCAGCTGGAACGTGCGCTCAACAGCTGCAAAATCAGGAAGTGTTAGTCCTGTGTCTGCTTGCACTACGCCAACAGTTCGTAGATGTGGTAAGTCTAATCCCTTGGCGATCATTTGCGTGCCGATGATGAGATCAATAGTACCATCTTTGACGTCTTGGTATAACTTTTCTACAGTTTGGTCGCTGGGGGTATCCGCGTCAAAACGGGCTATGGTTTGTTGAGGAAATAATTTATTCAATTCTGTTTCGATGCGTTTAGTACCAATACCTCTATGGATGATATCGGCATGCTGGCACTCAGGGCAGACCGTCGGGACGGTCGCTTTATATCCACATATGTGACAGACCAGTTGATGTTTATCCTGGTGTAGGGTTAGCGGAACAAAGCAGTTGGGGCAGCCAGCTTGCCAACCACAATGCTGACACAGAGTGATTGCAGTGGTACCGCGACGATTATGAAAGATCAGTGCCTGATGACCGTCTTTGAACGTTTGCTGGAGTTGAGAGAGCAGGGTGTCTGACAAGAAAAAATGTTGAGTAAAATTATTACGCTTAGTCATGTCAACGATTTTGACGGTCGGTTTGACGGCATCTTTACGAGCGGGTTTGGGCATGGTGATGATGGGTCGGTTTCGTTGCTCAGACAAATAATAGTCGGCGATGCTGGGAGTAGCGCTACCCAGAACTAATTTGGCGCTATGGTCCTGCGCCAGCACGGCAGCGGTGCGCAGTGCGGAGTAGCGGGGGGATTGTTCTTGCTTGAAGCTAGGTTCGTGGCATTCATCAATGGCGATAAATCCGAGGTTATGTATGGGCATGAATAGGGCTGACCTTGGGCCGATGACCACGACGGGCTTGTTGGCGTTCAAAACGTGTAGCCATGCTGCATGGCGTTCAGCCTCAGTCTGGCGAGAATGAGTGACAATTACATTGTCGAGATGCTCTGTGAAGGCTGATACCAGCTGGGTCGTCAGGGCTATTTCTGGGATTAGTATAATGGAAGACTTTCCCTCAGCTGCAGCGCGTTGTGATGCTTCAATGTAGACTAGTGTTTTTCCGGAGCTGGTGACGCCGTGTAGCAAAGCCGTTCCACTGGCCATGGAATCAATGATTTTCAGGGCTTGGAGCTGATCTTTGGTGAATACATTTTTTGTTCGATTTTGCACATTGACAGAGGTGGAATCTACGGATTTTCGTCGCTTTTTGGTGATGCCGCGTGGCAGGATGGTTTGCCAGACGGTGGCAGGATGTGTTGCGTAAAATTGGCTCATCCAAGTGTGCAATGACAGCAATTGGCTGGGTAGTGGCGGCTGATCTACAACCGAAATTATTTCCCGTGTGTCGTATGGAGGCTGCGATATTTTTTGCAAAACAACACCAACAACAACCTTCTTGCCGACGGGAATGGTCACAATAGTTCCTGGTGCTAGTTCTTCATGTGAAGCATAGGAAAAGCTGCCAGCGTCAGCGCGGATGACTGTGGTTGGAGACACCTCGTAGTATTGCATAGCTATTATTATAACGCTTCATCAATGCTACAATAAGCATATGTATTTTCAGAGTCGCATACAGGCAGGCGCGGAGTTGGGGCAGCAGTTGTTCGAAAAATATCGTTATGAAAACTGCGCAGTGCTGGCATTGGGCGAAGGTGGGGTGTTGGTCGGTGAGCAAATTGCGGTCAGGTTGCACTGTGTTTTAATGATGCTTCTGTCGGAGAGTATTGATGTTCCTGGAGAAGGGTTAAGCTTTGGTGCGGTTTCTCAAAGTGGGAAATTTACCTACAACAGTGACTTTTCGTCTGGCGAGATTCGAGAATATACCAATGAATTTCATGGTTATTTGGAACAGCAAAAACAGCAGGCGTACCAACGAATTAATCGACTGCTGGGTGATGGTGGTATCGTTGACGCAGCGTTGTTGAAAGACCGGACGGTTATTTTGGTGAGTGATGGTTTTGGTGATAATCTTTCAAGCCTGGATGTGGCTTTGGGATTTTTAAAATCAATTCGTATTGAAAAACTGGTGGTGGCTTTACCTGTGTGTAGTATTGCTGCTGTTGATCGATTGCACATCACGGTGGATGATTTGCATATATTGGACGTCAAGGAAAACTTCATGGGGATTAATCATTATTATGAGGATAATGAGCTACCTTCACGCGAAGAGACCATTGCAAAAATCAACCAAGTAATTATGAATTGGCGCTAAAGGACTTGCCGGGTGTTGTAAAATTGTGCTACACTGGAGTTAAGTAAAGAAGGGGATGCAGTAAAGAGCACAGGACTATGTTAGACGTTTTTATTACATCGCGGGTGAGGCGTAAGATTGTGGTTGTTTATGCTAAATATCCTGATTTTCACACTCATGTACGTGGGTTGGCGAAGTTGATCAAAGAAGATCCAGGAAATATTCAGCGCGAGTTAAAGAGATTGGAAAAAGTCGGTTTTCTCAAAAGCGAGAAGCAAGGCAATTCGCGAACATATTTCACAAATAAGCAATTTCCAATTTTCAAGGAGTTGCAAGGAATGGTGATTAAGTCGCAGCAGCATGCGGCACGACCGAAGCGTAGTTCGGTTGATAGAGATTGATGACGCTGTTTGAGCGGATTTTGGCGGCGCGGGGCCTGACGACGCGGGCAACGCGCGAAGCTTTCTTGCAGCCGGATTATACGGCGGTAAAACATGATCCGTTTTTGCTGCCGGATATGGAGAAGGCGGTGGCGCGGTTGAAACAGGCGCGGGATCAGGGCGAAAAAATCGTCATTTACGGTGATTATGATATTGATGGGCTGAGTGCCACGGCGCTGCTGTTGGATGCGTTTGGTAAGTTTGGTTTTGAGGATGTCGACGCCTTCATCCCGAACCGGTTTGTTGAGGGTTATGGCATGACCATGGGTGCGGTGGACAAGGTACGCGACATGGGTGCGGATCTGATCGTGACGGTAGATACCGGTAGTTTGTGTCATGCGGAAATTGCCTATGCTACTAGCTTGGGAATTGATACGGTAGTGACGGATCATCATAACGTGGCCGAGACGCCGCCGCCGAGCGTGGCAGCGGTGAATCCGAAATTTTCGGGACATACTTATCCGTTTCGTGATTTGTGTGGTGCGGGCGTGGCGTTCAAGCTGGTGCAGGCGCTGCAAACTGAACTGGACGGACTGCCTGATGGCTATGAAAAGTGGCTGCTCGATTTGGTGGCACTGGGGACGGTCTGTGATATCGTGACGTTGGCTGATGAAAATCGGGCGAATGTGTATTGGGGACTAGAGGTTCTGAAAAAACAACAACGCCCAGGACTGAAAGCGTTGATGGTGGTAGCGGGTATTGAGCCGGAGCAGGTTAATGCCCGTCATCTGGGCTTTGGTCTGGGTCCGCGAATGAATGCGGCGGGGCGGTTGGAGACGGCGCAACACGCGTTGGACATGCTGGTGGCGCATGATGGACTGGCGGCGCTGGAGGCCAGTGAGAAACTGGAGGAATTGAACATCAAGCGGCGCAGTATTCAGGATGCCATCTTTGAGGAAGCATGTGTGCAAGCCGAGAAGCTGGCGAATGACCGTGTGCTGGTGGTTAGTAGCGATAGCTGGAATCACGGTGTTATCGGCATTGTGGCGTCGAAATTGGTGGAAAAGTATAAAAAGCCGGTGTTTATCATTGGCGAGCGCGGTGAGGAAGCCACGGGTTCAGCGCGCAGTTTTGGTGATTTTTCAGCAGCGGATGCCGTGCGGGCGGTGGATGACATTATCATCAAAGGTGGCGGGCACGGAGCGGCGGCTGGCGTGACGCTGGAGACTGAAAAAATTGGTGATTTTCGTCGTCGGGTGAATGAGTTTTATGATTCGCTGCAGCTGACACATCAAGAGCGATATTTATTGCCACGAGCTGATGTGGAAATCGATGATTTTTCGGAAATTAATGAGGAATTGGTGGCAAATCTAGCGAAAATGGAGCCATTTGGCAATGGTAACCCAGAACCAGTGCTAACAATTGCCAGAGCATCAGTGCTAAGCATGCGGCGAATGGGCGCGGATGGGCAACACGTTAAATTAGCGCTGCGTGATAAAAACGGTAAAGTATTGCAGATGCTGGCGTTCAACGCGCCAGAGGAGTTTTTCCGTGAGCCAGGCGATGAGGTGGCAGTGTGGTTTCAGCCAGTTGTCAATGAATGGCAGGGAGTACGAACGGTTGAAGGACGGTTGCTACACGTGAGTGAAGTAGAATAGTCATCGTTAGGGTTGCTATAAGGGCTACAGGGTTGCATTATACTAATTTATGTGATATAATAGAAACTAGTTCAAGAAATAATCCATACTGGAGCACTACGCATATGAATGAAAAATGTAATACAACAATAGATTATGACTTTGACGACGGCCTTCGTTTAGAACGAGTCAGCCATATAGTGCCTGCAGCAGAGGGCACTGAGAACAAGTTGTCTCATGATGGTAAAATAATCCAGATATCACCAGAAAGGATTAAAGAGCTGGAGGTCAATCCGTGGCTTGATATCAACAAGGACCAGAAAGAAAAAGTTATTGAGCAGTTGAAAGGCCCACGCTATATTCGTGGCTTGGGTGGCATTGGAATTGAGGTCGCGATAATCGGTGATCCTAATGCAGAAGAGCTCCAGGCTGTGTATTATGGCTGGGGCGGTGCCTTTCGTCATCCAAACGCTCAGCGTGAAGCAGTTAATATGGTTTACGCAAATCCAAATGTTGCCTATATGGTGATGAATGGCCCGGGAATTGGTAATTCTGGTATGCTGCCAAAGTCGGTCCAAAAAGAAATCAGGCAGACCGGTAGCTATGTACCAGCAGGTGAATATTATGCAAAGGTATTGGAGCATGTGGCTCAGGATTATGATAAGGTCAATGTATCTGGGCACTCGTTGGGAGCAAGGGTGGCTACGGGAGTAGTCGCAAATATAGTCCCAGGCGCAGTATCGGAGCTGCGGTTGCATGACCCAACGGGTACGCGGGATATGAGTCTGGGTGGTATTGCTGTTGGCTTTTTTGGAAAAGAAGGAGCAGAGAATAGTAAGTATGTTAAGGAGTCAGCTTCTCCAACAGCTAAAGAAGCTGGCTTGACACAGCTTGCAGTGGAAGCACCTCGTCTCCGTGATATCGAATATGCAAAGGGTGTTCAGTTTAGCCCAGAGGCGTTGGGCCGTCCGTTTGAAGCACCCGAAAATGGTTGGATTCAGCAGTTCTTGGTTGATCCGTCTGGGTTAACGCGGAATGCGTTTGAGAACGACTTCCGGGTGGCAGCTCCAAATGTGCGAGATTCGATCCATGTTTTGGTGCCAGAACTGAGCCATCTAAACAAGTGGGAAGATATTCAAAGGATATTTGAGCGCGTACACAGTATACCTGATATTCCAGAAATCAGTCAGTGGAATATCCTTGGTCATACACACGCCAATATGAACCAGCCGGCAAGTTTGGCGGCGATATACTCGGTTGATCTGGAATAGTAATTTGTCAAATATTTCCTCATCTGTTATAATGCAGGAAGTATGGTACAAGTAACACGTAAAGATCAGAAGGAAGCGAACGAAAACATCATTCGTCGTTTCAACCGTAAGGTTTTGCAGAGCGGTGTTTTGGCTCGAGCTAAAAATGTTATGCGCTTTGAGAAACCAATTTCAAAGGCCGAGCGCCGTAAAAAGGCAATCGTTCGTCGTGAACGCCGGGCTGAAAAAACGGCAAAAATGCGCCTGGGAGTGCGTTAATGTCAGCGCTAAAAGCGCGCATCACTGATGAAATGAAAGCCGCTCTTTTGGGCGGCAATCGTTTTCGTGGGGATGTGCTACGTAATGTCAAGGCAGCAATTTTGAACGAGGAAGTGTCGCTGGGCAAGCGTGACGAGGGCCTAGACGATGCTGAAGTTGAGAAAGTCCTGGCTCGTGAAGTGAAAAAACGCGTTGAGAGTGCGGAGCTTTATCGCAGTAATGGTCGCGCGGAATTGGCGGAGCCCGAGGAACAAGAGGCGGAAATTTTGCGAGAATTTTTGCCAGAACAATTGAGCGAAGCAGAGATTGTAGCGATCGTTGAAGATGTTGTAGCGAGCATGGATGACGTTTCCATGCAAAAGATGGGACAGGTTATCGGCGCAGTGAAACAGAAGGTTGGCAATGCTGCTGATGGTGCTTTGGTTGCAAAGATTGTTAAAGAAAAACTGACAAAATAGGAGGGAACATGATTATCTTTTTTGGGCCGGCTGGTGCTGGTAAGAGCGTGCAGGGGCAGATTTTGGCAGCACGTCATGGTTGGCGTTGGCTGAGCGCAGGGCAGTTGCTGCGCGACACGCACGATGGCGAATTGATCCATCGTATGCAGTCTGGTGAACTGGTGTCGGTAGAAATCATCAATGGGTTGATGGGCGAGGCGTTGAATAAAGCTAAGGACATTAACGGTGTGATTTTGGACGGTTATCCTCGTCAGTTGGAGCAGGCTAAGTGGTTGATTGAGTCGCGACCGCATCATGGTCAGGATGTGAAGTTGGTGATCGTGCTGGAAGTGCCACGAGATGAGATTTTAGAACGCTTGCGAGTGCGTGGTCGCGTTGACGACACGCCAGAGGCAATTGATAAGCGGCTTAGTATTTACCGGGGTGAAATTTACCCAATTTTGGACTATCTGAATGACAATAATATCCCAATCATCCATATGAGTGGCGTGGGTACAGTTGGACAAGTGCATGATGAAATTGAAAAAGAACTGGTTAGCCGCGGAATCGTTGAGGGTGCCAAATGAGCCAATTGATCACTGGTGAAAAAACACCACAACAGATGAAAGATATGCGCGAATGCGGCCGGATGTTGGCGACGATTTATGACGAATTGCGCCAGAAAGTAACGGCTGGCATGAGCGAGCTGGATGTTAATGAGTTCGTGGCTGGGCGGATCAAGGATTTTGGTGCGGAAGCAACGTATTTGACAGATGAAGTGAAGTTCCCAGGGGTGATCTGCGTGTCGACCAATGAGCAGTTGGTGCACTCGTTCCCGACAGATTATGTGTTTGAGAAGGGTGATGTGGTGAGTTTTGACTTGGTGATCGGCTACCGTGGCATGAAAACTGACAGCGCCTTTACCATGGTGGTTGACGAAGAGCCACGTGGTGCTAAAAAACATTTACTCCACGCAACGGAACAGAGTTTGTATGCAGGGATTGATGCAATTTCTGGCGATGGGACACGAGTTGGTGATATCTCAGCAGCGATAGAAGCGGTGTTAAAGAAAGCCAAATTGGGCATCATTCGCGAGCTGGTTGGTCACGGCGTGGGGCTGGAAATGCACATGAGTCCAGAGATTCCAAACCATGGTCAGCGCGGGACTGGTCCAGTGCTGCACGCTGGCGATACGATTGCCATCGAGCCGATGGCAAGTCTCGGCGGTGAGAAAATTGTTACTGAGGATGACGGCTGGACGATTAGCATGAAAGATGGCAGTCTGGGTGCGCATTTTGAACACACCGTACTAATTACTGAGACGGGCGCGGAAATTTTGACGAAGCTGTAGAGATTTAGGTGAGATCAATCTCTGCTAGTATGTAACGTGCTGGACCGTTGACTGTACCAGTCGTAACCGTACTGAGTGAAGGACTTAAGCCATGTTCTGCATACCAGTCGTCCTTAGTTTTTCTCTCACACTCTAATGAGTGAACCTTATTCCAGAGCTCTGCTTGCGTCATACCTTTTCGGTATACTTCAATGTAGAAAAATACCTTATTTTTACCACATTGCGCAAAAGCGATACTGTTCTTTAAAGCAGTATTCTTCTGAGGACCATTTTTGAGGCTGTCCAGTAAATTGCTCGATAAGAACCCAGCATTAACTAGGGCTCTGCCTATGCCGCCCCCATTATTGATTGGAATGCCTTGTTCTATTGATCCACCTCCCGGGTCAGCATAAAAACCATACGGGCTATAGTAACGCATTGGTACTTTATTGCCCGCGGTTATGTAAGACTTAAACCCTGTTTCGACCTGTTGTAGCGCGGTTTTGGCTTTTGCGTCATAGGCATCTTGTCTGACGTACTGATAAGCGACGACGCTAATTGCTGAGAGAATGGCGATTGTGGAAATGATAATGATCATCTCAATTAAGGTAAAGCCAGGTTTATGAGAAAAAGTATTACGTTTCATGTGTCTAGTGTATCATGCTTGTGCTTTTTTGACAGCTTGCAAAATGACCCCATATTCCTATATACTGTAAGCATATGCAAGAACAATCTCATTATGCGGTAGGAATTGATATCGGCACGAAAAAAGTGCGATGTGTTATTGGACATATTGACGAAACAACGGGCGTGCCAAGAATTATTGGAGTGGGGCAAGCTCCCAATAGCGGGATGCGTAAGGGCGTGATCACGCACTTGAATGGACCAGCGGCAGCGATTGATACGGCGCTTGATGCGGCTGAGCGAATGAGCGGTCATCGAGTGAACCAGGCTGCTTTGGGCACCAATGGCGTACATATCATCAGTACTAAAGTAGACGGTATGGTTGCTGTTAATGCAAGCAGTAGTGAAGTGACGGAAGACGACGTAGCGCGTCTGGAGAATGTAGCGACAGTTGGAAAAGTTCCTGCAAATCGTGAGATTTTGGAAGTGGTTCCGTACGAATATCGATTGGATGGGCAAGATAATATCAAAAACCCGATTGGTATGACTGGGACGAGGTTGGAACTACGGGCCAATGTTGTCTCTGGATTGGTGCCACACTTGGGGAATTTGCACAAGTTGGCGGAGATGTCCAATATTGATGCTGTTAGAATAATTCCGACGGTGTTAGCGAGCGCTCAAGCGGTATTGAATGAATCTCAGATGGAAAATGGTGTGGCTGTGATTGATATTGGAGCTTCCACAACAGGAGTGGCGGTGTTTGAGGAAGGTGATTTGCAACATCTTTCAGTTGTTCCGATGGGCTCACAAAATGTCACCAATGATTTGGCGATTGGTCTTAAGGTTGATTTGGAAATTGCTGAAAAAGTTAAGTTGCAGCATGGTGAATTGGGCGGCGAGACTACGGGCGTGGTCGACATTAAGCATGAGAAGGAAACGCAGGTTTTTCACCGGGCAGAGGTTGCAGAAATCGTTGAAGCGCGCTATGAAGAAATTTTTGAGCTGGTCGCCAAGGAGCTGAAAAGAGCAGGTGGCATCAGCAAAATGCCGAGCGGAGCCGTGTTAGTTGGCGGTGGCGCTAAAGTTAAGGGCTTGGCTGAATTTGCTAAAGAGCAGATTGGGCTGGCGGTGAAAATCGGCAAACCGCAGGATTATGCTGGTATGACTGATGACATCAAAGATCCAGAGTATGCAGCGGCTATAGGGCTAATGTTGGCAATGTCCACCAATCCGTCCCGCTCTGAAGGAACTCATGGTAAAAAAGCTAATAAAGTTGCCCAAAAGGCTGGCGGATTCTTAGGTGGGTTGTTCGCAAAATTCAAATAAATATGACCACTCCAGGGTCAAAGATGATATACTGGATAGAGATTAGAGGGGAGATACGATAATGCCACAAATACAACCAAGCGAAGTTCAGACATTTGCTAGCATCAAAGTTGTTGGTGTTGGTGGCGCCGGTGGTTCAGCAGTTAACCGCATGAAAGACGCTGGCCTCAATGGTGTGCAGTTCATCGCTATGAATACCGACGCACAAGCGTTGCATAACTCAAAAGCTGACGTCAAAATCCATCTAGGACATTCAACGACCAATGGTCTTGGTGCTGGTGCTGACCCAGCGGTTGGTGAGGCGGCCGCTAATGAGTCACGTGAAGAGATTCGTGCTGCTCTTGAAGGCGCTGACATGGTGTTTGTGACGATTGGTGCTGGTGGAGGAACAGGTTCTGGTGCTGGGTATGTGGTTGCTGAGATTGCTCGTGAGTTGGGTATTTTGGTGGTTGGTGTTGCAACACGACCGTTTAGCTTTGAGGGTGAAAAGCGCCGAGTGAATGCTGACTGGGCAATTACTCACCTGGGTCGACAAGTTGATACGTTGATTACCATTCCAAATGATCGCTTGTTGCAGACTATCGATCGACGCACTCCGCTATTGGAAACCTTCAAAATTGCTGACGATGTATTGCGTCAGGGTGTGCAGGGCATCTCTGAATTGATCACCGAGCACGGATTGATTAACTTGGACTTTGCTGACGTGAAGGCTATCATGAGTAACGCTGGCTCGGCATTGATGGGTATTGGGCGAGCCAGCGGTGAAAATCGAGCAGCTCAGGCGGCTCAACAGGCAATTGAGTCGCCGTTGATTGAAGTGTCGATTGACGGCGCTAAGGGTGTGTTGTTCAACGTTACTGGTGGCTACGATATGAGCATGGCAGAGATTCAGGAGGCAGCTGAAATCATCACCAGCGCGGTATCGCCAAATGCAAACATCATCTTCGGTGCGACGTTGAAGCCAGAAATGGAAGATGACTTGGTGATCACGGTCATCGCTACAGGATTTGACAGCGAGACCTTCCATGACAGGGACGTAACGCTTGATGTGAACCCAGTTGAGACCAACTCTAACAATTTGGATGAAGAAATGGTGCAAAATATCGACATGGAGCTAGAGCATAAAGAAGCTGCTGAGCATTTTGCTGCTGAGGATGACACGAATATTTGGGATAATCCACCAGAAGATGAGGATGACGACGAAGACGACACCCCAGCGTTCTTACGCCGTCGCAAGAAGAACAGGGAGTAGTCTATGGGAGCAGTAAATATTGGTGATAGTCGGGTGCTTGAGTCGCGTGAAGTTGCTGGCGGTATGGCAATTCGCCGCCGCAGAGAAACGGCTGATGGTAGGAGATTTACGACGTACGAGCGGATTGAAAAACCAAACTTAGCAGTACTCAAAAAGAGCGGACGCCGCGAACTGTTTGACCGGTTTAAGTTGTCTTCAGCGGTACATCAATCAGTTGGTAAGTTTTTCAAGTCAGAAGAAGAGGTTGAGCAAATTGTCAGCGCCGTTGAAGACGCGTTGTATGCACTGGGAGAATCTGAAGTGCCATCAAAGCAGATTGGTGATGCGGTTTTGGACGCTTTGGCTGATCGTAATGAGGTGGCGTATGTTCGATTTGCCAGCGTGTATTATGACTTCAAGACATTGGACGAATTTGAGAAAATTTTAGCTCAGCAACGAGAGAAAAGGGATTAGCATGCGCGTTGTTGTTGTGTACAAAACAGAGAGCGACCACGCTCGCACAGTGTTTGATTATCTCAGGGATTTCAAAAATCAGACAGGGCATGATCTGGAGGAAATCAATCCGGACTCGGTGGCTGGCAGTGATTTCTGTAGGACATATGACATTGTGGAATATCCGACGATCATTGCGTTAAGTGATGGTGGCCAATTACAAAATATGTGGCGGGGAACTCCGCTACCGACAATTAGCGAGGTAAGTTTTTATGTTTAAGAAAGTGCGAGAGTGGTTATTTCATGAGGACTTGAAGCGGCGACATCTGTCGGCACTGGCGTTGTTGGTCGGAAGCGCATTAGGATTATTGGCATCACTGGCTTTGTCAATCGAATCTTTAATATTAGCCAAAAACTCAGAAGCGGTTCTTAGTTGTGACTTAAACTCAGCGCTGAGTTGTTCGGCGGTTGCCAACCATTGGTCTGCAGCGATTTTGGGCTTTCCGAACAGCTTTATTGGCCTGGCGACCTTACCGGTGATGATTACCATCGCCGTTGCCCTGTTGGCAGGGACAAAGTTTCCGAAATGGTTTATGCAATGCGCGCAAGTCGGGGTGATTGCGGGGCTTCTCTTTGCTCTGTGGATGTTTGGCATGAGCTATTTGGTGATTGGTGCGCTTTGCCCGTGGTGTCTAACGTTGGATCTTGGCATGATTTTAATTTTCTTTGGCATGACGCGGTACAATGTTTTGGCCAAGAATATACCTGGCGAGATCCTGGGCAAATTCGTTAACCGTGGGTATGATGCGTTGTTTGCAGCGGTCTTGGTGGTCCTCACGGTGATGGCAATAATTGCTAAGTTTGGTGATCAGTTATTCTAGTCATGTCTTCACATTCTGGTAAATAGTAGCAAAAGAAGGTGATTTACTTTGGCAAAAAGTAGCCATATGTCATAATGAGAGGTATGAAGAAAAACTTTCTTGTCAGAGCGTTTTTTGGTATCACCATTGTAGCGCTCGGCGGGGTTCTGTTACTGAGGAATCTCGAGATCATCAAGTTTGATAGCTGGAACGTGTTCTGGGGGACCGTTTGGGCAGCCGGACTGGTCCTGGCGGGGTTGATGACAATAGTAAGCTCCCAGAAGCTGCTAGCGCGGGCCTGGGGGCTGCTCCTGATGGCTGCTGGTGTGTCAATTGGACTGAATGCGTATGGCGTCATTGATGTTAGTATTTGGAAACTGTTCTGGCCGGTGGTGTTGATTGCTGTTGGTCTGATGATGGTGTTTAGTATTGGATCTGGAGGTCGCAAGCGGGCTGAAAAATTAGCCGCTGATGACCGCGAAAATGAGAAAGTTGCAATTTTTTATGGTGAAGAGTCACGAGTGAGGGGTGAGTATACTGGTGGTTCAGCAACGGCGATATTCGGCGGTGTAGAGTTGGATTTGCGCCAGGCGAAGATCAAGGATGGCGCGGTCATTGACGTCTTTACCTTTTGCGGCGGTATTACTATTAGTTTGCCTGATGATGTGATTGTTAAGAACGAGGTACGTGGTGTGTTCGGCGGCAGTGATGATAAAACTGTACCAAAACCTTCTGCTAAAAAGACAATCTACCTGAAGGGCGAATGTGTCCTGGGCGGTTTGGAAATTAAATAATCTCTTGGGATTTTGGCAAAAACGCGCTACAATGGAAGTAGGGCGTTTTTGCGTGTGCCTAGTGGAGTATATTTCTGATGGCGCTAACGTAAAATGAGCGGCTATCAACCGCGAAGCCTGCGGGAAGAAATCAGTTTTTAGCACCTGAGATTAGACCCCGCCGTGAGCTTGCGTAAATAGCATAAGAAAGAGCTAAAAGAATCACTTCTTTTGGAATCGAGATGGTACCGTCCGTTTGAAACACCTCCAGCGGATTCTCGAAGACAGAAGAGGTGATTTTTGTTTGGAGAAAGGAATAATATGAAGGGCGTCGTTTACATTATGAACACTGCGGTTTCTGGCTTGATTAAAATTGGCAAGACTGGCTCGCAGAATTATGGTGAGCGAATGCGGTATCTTGAGGGCAATGGCTATCATAATGTTCCTGGATTGAAGCGTTTCTTTGCGATTGAACTTGATGATTATGATGATGATAAGGAGAGTCTACTACACGAAATTTTTAGCAAGCATCAGGTTGACGATAGTGAATTGTTTGCGCTGGACTGTGAGCTTGTTAAGCAGCTGTTGCTGGCATTTGATGGGAAGGTGATATATCCAAAGCATATTGATAAGGAGCGTGAATTTGATGAAGTGACGCAGTCACGGAAACAGGGAGCGCTTTTTAGTTTTTATCGAAAAGGACTAAAGAACGGCGATGTAATAACTTTTGCACAGGATAAAGCGATTAGCGCGACTATTGTTGGTGAGCGAGAAGTTGAGTACGACGGTGAAATCTATAAACTATCGCCGCTAACTCGCAATATCTTCCAGCAAAAAGGAAAGCGTAATGCCAGTGGCGCATATCAGGGCGCGGCGTATTGGATGTTCAACGGCAAGAAATTAAAGGATTTGGATGATAGGGAGGTGACACGATGACAAAGATTAAGCAATTTAGAGATCCGCAACTCGTCACTGACGGGTCAATTGTGGGATTTTATCCACGAGAGTTTTATGTGCTTGATAATTTTGCGAGTTTTCAAGTTGACTGGTGCGGGCGTCGTTGGCCGACGAGTGAGCATGCGTATCAGGCAGCGCACTTTTTTGACACGGCGCCAGAGTTGGCGGAGCAGATTTTTCAGGCGCGCTCTGCGCATGAGGCATATAAAATTGCCAAGGCAAATGCAGACAAGGCACCTCATGATTGGGATGAGATAAAAGTCGACATTATGGAAGAAATCGTCCGCGCCAAATGTGAGCAAAACCCATACGTTAAGCAAAAATTACTTGAGACGTTGGATGAGGAGATTGTCGAGGATTCGCCAAAGGATGCTTTCTGGGGTTGGGGTGAAAACCGCGATGGTCGCAATGAGCTGGGCAAAATTTGGATGAGATTACGAGATGAGTTAAATAGTGAAACGCATGAAATGAATACAAATCAAGGAGGAAACCAATGAACTTCAAACACGGGACACGCCGCCGAGCGGCAGAATATGAGAAGGACTGGGTACAGCGCTGGAAGGACGACCAGACGTTTGAAAAGTCAGTGGCGCAGCGGCCGGCAGATAATGCCTACGTTTTTTATGATGGGCCGCCGTTTATCACTGGCGTGCCGCACCACGGTACACTGCTCAGTAGTATCGTCAAGGATGCGGTGCCGCGTTACTGGACGATGAAGGGCAAGCACGTGGAGCGCCGCTGGGGCTGGGACTGCCACGGACTACCGGCAGAAAATTTCGTCGAAAAGCAGCTGAATATTACCGACCGGCGGCAGATTGTGACGAGTAGCGACCAGCCAGCGCCGCTGGATAAAGACGGTAATCCTTTGCCGACCATCAGCCTGGAAAAATACATCACCAAGGCACGCGAGAGTATGGTGGCGAATAGCGAGACGTGGCAGGGTGTGATCGACCGGATTGGCCGCTGGGTGGACTTTACGGGCGCTTACCGCACCATGGATAAGGACTTTATGGAGAGCGTTTGGTGGGCCTTTAAACAGCTGTATGAGGCTGGCAAAATCTACGAAGGCGAAAAGGTGCTGATGTATGACACCAAGTTCGCCACCCCTGTCAGCAAGGCCGAAGTAACCATGGACAACGACGCCTACCAGACGGTGACCGACCCGAGTGTGTATGTGAAGTTTAAGTTAAAAGACGGTAAGACGAGCCACAAAATAGTATTAAGTGAACACTCAAAAGTCTTGTTTGTATGTAATGCAAATGCTGCTCGCTCGCAGATGGCGCAGGGATTTTATAACCACTATTCTGGCTCTCAAAATGCCGATTCTGCTGGGTTGAACCCAGAGAAAAAATGGGGCGAAGCTCCAACATTGAGTGATTTTGAAACTATGAGCCGCAAGCCAGCCAGAAGTAGTGAGACGATGCAAGAAGTGGGTATTGACATCACTGGACATAAGCGGCAGCTGCTCACCGCCGATAAGCTGGGTGATTATGATTTGATCGTTAATCTAGCGGAGAAATCCCAGACACCGGACTGGCTCAGGGGTGATAATATTATTTGGTGGGATGTGGCTGATCCACGTAATGAGAGTGTAGAAAAAAATCGGATAGCGCGTGATGAAATTGAGCAGCGAGTAAAGCAACTTTTGAACGGTGAAATAGTTGATGATGCACAAAAGCCAGCAGGCTTTGACGAATGCGAGAGGAGTTATGTTGGCGCTTTGTTGGTGGATACAAATGGCAAACTCATTGCACAACAACGAGACGATAAGTCAGGAATCACAAACCCAGGCATGGTGAGCCTCTTTGGTGGGACGAGCCACGAGGGCGAGTCGCCAATTGAGACGCTACGCCGTGAGCTTCAGGAGGAGCTTGAACTTGAAGTAAGCTCGAATAATCTTTTGCTGCAAACTGTCAAGCACGAAAATGGAACAAATGTTGCATGTTCCATCTATATTGTGACTGGTGTTGATGCTGAGAAGCTAGAATTACATGAGGGTGCAGGATTTGCTATGGGTACGCCAGAAGAGCTGCTGAGCCGCCCTGTGACAGCCGTGACTCAGCAGGCGATTGAAGCGTTTGTTGAAGCTCAAGATTCTGTATCTGTCCTGGCCTGGACCACTACCCCGTGGACGCTCCCAGCCAACCTGATGCTGGCGGTTAATCCGGAGATGACGTACTGCGAAGTGCTGGTGGGGGGTGAGAAGCTAATCATCGCTGAGGAAGCGTTGGGACGCACCCTGCAGGACGAAAAGCACCATCCACTAGATTACAAAGTATTGCGCACATTCCCCGGCAGTGAATTGGTCGGCAAGAAATACCAGCCGCTCGATACGGGCTCGACTTGGCCAGAAAATGACAAGATCCACACCATTTACGCGGCGGATTTCGTCTCGCACGAGTCGGGTACGGGCATCGTGCACATTGCGCCGGCCTATGGTGAGGACGACTTTGATCTGGCCAAGCGCCACGGCATCAGCGCCTTTCACGTCATCGACGATAATGGCTACTACACCGATAGCAATTACAAAGGCCTGGAGGTGTGGGATAACAACAAATTCATCGCCAAAGACCTGAAGGAAAAGGGCGCGGTGTGGAAAATCGAGTACATTCGCCACGAATATCCGTTCAACCCGCGTAGCAAGCAGCGCATCATGTACCGGGCGATTCCGTCGTGGTTCTTTGACATCCAGGGGCAAAAGCCGCTGATGCTGGAGCAGAACGAGCATATCAATTGGTTCCCGAGCCACCTGAAGCATGGCCGCTTTGCCAAAAATATCGAGCAAGCACCAGACTGGAACCTCAGCCGTGACCGCTTCTGGGCGACGGCCATGCCAGTGTGGAAGGGCGACCGGGGTACGGTCAAGGTGGTCGGCTCGTACGCGGAGCTCAAGGAGCTGAGCGGCGTGGAACTGGATGATTACCACCGCCCGTGGGTGGATGATATCACCTTTGAAATTGACGGCGAGAAATTTACGCGCATTGACAAGGTACTGGACTGTTGGTTTGAGTCAGGTTCGATGCCGTTTGCCCAGCTGCATTATCCGTTTGAAAATCAGGCCAAGTTTGAGCAGAACTACCCAGCGGACTTCATCGTTGAGTACATCGGCCAGGTGCGGGCGTGGTTCTACTATGTGCATGCCGTCAACGCCGCTTTGGCAGAAATCGGTGCCTTTGGCCAGGCTGGCGCGCAGCACAAAAACGCCTACAGTAACGTCATCACCACCGGTGTAGTGGCGGGCAATGACGGCCGCAAGATGAGCAAGTCCTTAGGTAACTTTACCGACCCGAACGAGCTGATGGATAAGTTTAGTGCCGATAGTTTACGCTTCTTGCTGCTGAGTAGTCCGCTACTGAACGGTGAAGACTTTGCCTTGCACGATAAGGACGTTGGTGACGTGGCGCGTAAGCTCAGTATGATCTGGAATATGTATGATTTCTTCACCATGTACGCGGAAGTTGATGGCTGGGAATATGATGGTGAATTGAAAGATCCGCTGGGCGAGTTGACGAATCCGCTGGATATTTGGATCGTCAGTCGGCTGCATCAGCTAGTGGCAGAAGTTGAGCGCCACATGGATACCTACAATATCCCCGATGCGCTGAGCCCGATTTTGCCATTCCTGGATGACGCCAGCAACTGGTACGTCCGCCGCAGTCGCCGCCGCTTCTGGAAGTCGGAAGATGATGGCGACAAGAATGATGCTTACCGTACGCTACATTATGTGCTAGTGCGCCTGAGCTACATCTTGGCGCCATTTACGCCGTTTTTGGCTGAGGAGTTGTATCGCAATTTGACGGGCGATAATGAATCGATTCACTTGAAGGATTGGTTGCCGGCGGGTGAAGTCAATAGAGCAATATTGCGCGATATGAACGCACTGCGTGTTGCCGTGAACGACGGTTTATCGAAGCGTGCCGCAGAGGGAATCAAGGTTCGTCAGCCGCTTGCTTCCACGAAACTTGTTAGCACTATTTCTCAGAATACATCAGAGGAAGTCGCGCAGTTCTTGGTTGATATTGCGCGAGACGAGTTGAACGTTAAATCAGTAGAAGTTGCTATTGGTTCAGGGCTCGAAGCTAATGAATCATCAGCACAACCAAGCGTTGTCTATGATTTCGTCATTACTCCTGAACTGAAGCGCGAAGGATTAGTGCGTGAGGTTATTCGCCACGTCCAAAGCGCGCGCAAAAAAGCGGGGCTACAGGTGGATGATCGGATTATGCTGCAGCTGACGACGGATGACGAGCAGCTTCGCCAAGCAATTGATGAGCACGCTGAGCTAATTGCCGCTGAGACATTGGCGACTTTTGGGCAAAGTGACGCGTATTCGACCACAGTTGCGATAGAAAGTGCAGAGCTGCAGATTACACTTCAGCGCCAGTAATACTGTGCTCAAGTAGAGTGGTTGGGATTGACGTATTGATGATAATGTGCTATCATAGTCAAAGTAAATTGATAAAACAAACATATGAAAGTTACATTTTTTCATCCACGCATTCAGTTTGAACCGATTGATCCATTGGCTGATGGTTTGGGGGAGGAAATTGCGCGTGAGCAGCAAGAGCCTCAGGCCATTCGCTTGGATCAGTCGGACATTACTGATATTCAACGTTTTTGGACTGATGTTGAAGAAGACCTCCACAGAGGTAACTCAGTAGAATTTTCTGAATAACCCACGTCAGAGGCAACCGTTAGTGCTATAATTGGTACATGTTTGTACTTGAAATAATGCCGCTATTGGCACGAGCAGGCGGCGGTGGAAGTAGTTCTGGTGGTGGCTCTGGCGGTGGCGGAATTTTTGCCCTGCCGGCAGTCGTAGCTGCTGGTGTGGCTGGCTTTGTTCGCTCAAAAACAGGTTCCAAGGCTGCTGGTGTGGCAGTGGGTATGGCGGCTGGAACCGCGGTTAGCTTGTTATATCTTTGGGGTGGTACATTCGCTTTCATCGTGGCGATGATATCTACCGTCATCGGTGCGTTTGGTGGTGCGTGGGCTGATAAGCTAGGTCGGTTCCGAAAGGGCAGTGCAGCGGCACAGCGGTCCGTACAGCAGGCAGCGGCTTCGGACGCGGCGTGGAGCCCAGAGCGATTAACAGAGTATGCTGCGTCAATTTTTGGCAAGTTCCAGCACGACTGGCAGCAAATGGACGTAGCATCAATTCGAACTTACACCACACAGCGATATGCAAATCACATCAGCTTGATGCTATACGCCCTGCAACAGATGGGTCGAGCAAATCACATGAGCAATATTCGCATCAAGGAAATTATCATCACGTCTGCCCATGATGATGCTAATGACCAGCAAGATCGTGTCAGTTTTGGTATTCTGGCTCAGGCAAATGATCAATTGATTGACACAACAAGCGGTGATGTTTTGACGGCAACAACAGAGGAATTTGGTGAACAGTGGAACTTTGTGCGCCACGAAAACACTTGGCTACTAGACAGTATCGATCAAGCGACCGAAGAGGAGAGCATGTTAGTTCGGTCTTTGAGACAATTTGCCGCCGACAACAGGATGTACTTTAGTCCAGACTGGGGTAATTTGTTGCTGCCCACCAGGGGCCAATTGTTCAAAGTTGGCTTTAAAAATGCGGATATCAACAACCATATCATTGGTTTTTGGACAGGTGATCTGCTGGTTCAGCTGTATACCTATCGTACTAAAGAAGACGAGTCAGGCGACCAATACGTGGTTGGGCAAATCAATCTGCCAAAATCATATGGTGGAATTTTAGTGGAGCGGCGTGGTAAACTCCTATCGCGCTTGAAAGCCCCGCGTGGATATAACAAAGTGTCTTTGGAATGGGGCGATTTCAATAAACGTTATCAAGTGTATGCGACTGACGAAAATCAAGTGACAAGTTTTGAGCTGCTCAACCCATCTTTTATGGCGTGGCTATACGACCAAGATATTAAAGTGAACATTGAAGTGGTTGATAATGTCGTGTATCTCTATGCAAAATTGAGCGCCAATGAGCAGCGTTACGAAGCGATGCTGGAAATCCTGAAACGAAGTCACAAAGAACTAAAAATGTAAGGAGAAATCATGATCACTAAAGCTATCATCCCGGTTGCTGGTTGGGGCACGCGGATGCTGCCGATTACCAAATCAATCGAAAAATGTATGTTGCCAGTGGGGACGCGTCCGGTGGTTGATTACATTGTGCAGGATATTGTTCGGGCGGGCGTGAAGGATATTTATTTCGTGGTTGGTGAGCAAAGCACTCAGGTGCAGAGCTACTACCGGTCAAATATCCAGCTGAATGATTATTTGCGGCGCGCTGGTAAACAGGACAAATTAGCTCTGGTAGCGCCGCTCCGTGACGTGCGAATACATTTTTTAACCCAGCCAAGTACTGGGGGTTATGGCACGAGCATCCCAGTGGGGTTGGCTAGCGAATTTATTGAGCCAGGCGAATCGGCCTTTGTAGTAATGGGTGACCAATTTTTCTGGCGCAGCGACGGTGGCTCAAATGCCGCAGACTTGGCAGAGCTGGTGAAAGCTCGCGGATTGTCGGCTGGGCTATTAGGCAATCCTGTTGAGGAAGCCTTTATTCCGCACACTGGCATCATTGAGACTGATGAGCAAGGCAATTTTGTGCGCATCATTGAAAAGCCAAAGCTGGAAGACGCACCGAGTAACCTCAACAATTCAAGCTTTTACGTTCTTAATAAAGAAATTTTTGAGTTAGCGCGGACATTGCCCGCTAATCCGCAGCGCGGTGAATTTGAGCTGACTGACGCCATCAACGCGTACATTGCCAGTGGTGGCGTCATCGCGGTGGGCGAGGCTAAGGGTGACTATATGGAATGTGGCTCGCCGAGTGGTTGGCTACGTGCCAATAATGCCATGGCTGAGCTGCAGAAAAACTAGTTGCATGTATCGTCTGTCTCTGTTATAATTGGTCACTGATAGTAAATATATATATTAAGGAACGAAATGAAAGCAGTCGTAAAAATCTCTGGCAAGCAATACATTGTCAGCGAAAAAGAGTCCCTCTTGGTGGATCTCCTCCCTGAAGGCACAAAAGAACTCACTCTCGACGCACTTTTAGTGATTGATGGTGATAAAACAAAAGTCGGTACGCCAACCGTCAAAGGTGTGGTGGTGAAGGCAAAGGTCGTTGAAGCAGAAGTTAAGGGCGACAAAATCCGCGTTATCCGCTACAAGAGCAAGAAACGTGTGCACAAAGAAACTGGTCATCGCCAGAAGTACGCCAAAATTCAGATTGCATCAATCAAATAGTTAAAAAGAGCCGCTTCCATCAGGGAAGCGGTTTTTTGATGTCTGTTATTTCTGTTTCGCTCATGCTATAATTAGGGCAGGTAAAAAGGGGAACGAATGACAAAAATCATTGCGGTGACAAATCAAAAGGGTGGCGTTGGTAAAACAACGACAAGTGTTAATGTTGCGTATTATTTGGCAAAAAGTGGTAAGAAGACCTTGCTGATAGATTTTGACCCTCAGGGCAACGCGACCAGTGGTCTGGGGATTGATAAATCTAATCTATCACGCACTATGACCGAAGTCATTACCGGCCAGGCGACGCTTCAAAGTGCCATCATCCAAACAGAATATAAAAATCTAGCGTTGGCTCCGTCTACGCCGCATTTGGCAAATACTGAGGTCGAGTTGGCGCAGGCTGAGGGTCGGTTCATCAGGCTGCGACGGGCTATCAACAATCTACAGGGGTATTATGATTACATCATCATCGATAGTCCGCCAAGTTTGAGCCTGCTGACGGTTAATGGTTTGATTGCGGCAAACTATATTCTGTTGCCAGTTCAAGCAGAGTTTTACGCACTGGAGGGGCTTGGACAGCTACTCGAAACCATGAAATTGATACGCAAAGGACTCAACCCTCAACTAGACCTGTTGGGTGTGCTGCCAACCATGATGGACAGTCGTACAACGCTGTCAACACAGGTTCATGAGGAGATCAAGAAGCATTTCCCAGATCGGGTTTTTCAAACCACCATTCCACGGAATATTCGCTTAGCGGAGGCGCCAAGCCATGGATTGCCGGTGGGCGCGTATGACCGCTTCTCCAAGGGTGCACGAGCATATAAGGCATTGACCAAGGAAATCATAGGGAGGATTGGCTGATGAAAAAAGGATTGGGCCGTAGTTTTGATTCACTCATTCCGACGAATCTGATTGATGAGTCATTTGATCCAACTGCCAAGCAAGACGGCAGGCTCAGTCAGCTCAAACAACTGCCAATTGAGCAAGTCATGGCTGACCCTGACCAGCCTCGTCGGATGTTTGACGAAGAGGCGCTTGACGAGTTGTCTGAGTCGATAAAGATTCATGGTATTTTGCAGCCACTGGTAGTGACAGGCAAGGCGGGCGCCTATGTGATCGTTGCGGGTGAGCGTCGTTGGCGCGCCGCCCAGAGGGCTGGCTTAACGGAGGTGCCAGCGTTAGTGCGCACCTTGAGTGGTCAGCATCGTTTGGAACTATCTTTGATTGAAAACTTGCAGCGCCGCGATCTCAACCCTTTGGAAACTGCCACGGCGTACGCTAAGCTGCGCGATCAGTTCAACTTGACACTGGATGAAATAGGCAAGCGAGTTGGCGGCAAGTCAGTCAGTGCCATTTCCAATACTATGCGCCTTCTGAAGCTGCCAAAGGCCGTCCAAGAAGCTGTTTTTAGCTATAAAATTACTGAAGGCCAGGCCCGACCATTGATTAATGTGCCTCAAGAAGTGGCAGAAGAGCTGCTGGGAAAAATCATCACCGAGGGGTGGTCCGCTCGCCGCATTGAGCAGGCGATAGTCCTTTGGAAAGAGTCCAAAAACAATCCATTTGAAAAGCGCCGTCCAGTTGAAATTCCTCATGAGGAAGTGGTGCAAAATTTGACTAAGAAACTTAACTCCAAGATTAAAATTCGCACCAATACTCGTGGCGCCGGACAAATCATCATACCATTCAAAAATGCTGTTGATTTTGAACGCATTCATCAACTGCTGAAAAAGTAGCTAAAATCCACGGATTTTATTGATTGGCCAGATTCTCATGGAGACTGGTCCAACGATGTCGTACAGCGGTATTGGCCCCATACAGTTCCTGGAATCACACGAATAATTCTCTTGTCGGTGGTCGCCCATGACAAAAATAGTTCCTTCTGGCACAGTGGTGTCGACATCGCCAGAGGTCGGTTGACCGGGCTCATTTTTATTCACTGTGGTATCAGGATTGAACCCGTGGATGTGGGCGCTATTATATACCGTAACAACGCCGTCCTTAACCGTAACGCGCTCGCCAGCAAAGGCAATGACTCGCTTCACAATGTACTCATCTTTGTTTGACGAAGAGTTGAAATTTGGGTTTTTAAAGACAATTGTCTGGCCTCTCTCAGGAACGTAGCGTTTGTTCTTGATTTGCGCCGCTGTCACTGGTAATCGATTGACAATCAAGCGGTCGCCAGTATGCATGGTTGGTTCCATACTGGCACCTTGAACAGTAAAATTACGAAAAATAAAGGTGTTAATCAGCAGAGTGCTGATCACCACGCCAACAACAAAAACGATTAGCCCCAAACTGTCACGAATCTTTGGGTGTCGATCAAGAAAAGTTGCATCCATCCTATTTAGTATAGCCTGTATAGTGTGATATAATCAAGAGATATGGAGCTACTGCGAACCGTTAAACGCAAGTCATTTTTTAGTGAGGTGGTTTACCATCTTTTGAATATCAGCTTAGCTTTGGCATTATTTGGTATTACACTCATGGTGCAATCACCGGTGGCTGCGGTGGTGCTGGTTATTTTGAGCAAATGGCGTGTACTGGCGGTGAGGCCGCGTTTTTGGTGGACGAATATCCAGTCTAACTTGGTAGACTTGATTGTTGGATTGAGCGTCGTGGCGTTGCTATATCTGTCCGTAGGCAACATTGCCGTCCAAATTGCGTTCACAGCCTTTTATATCATTTGGCTCGTCATCATTAAGCCGATGTCAAAACGTTGGCAAATGATGCTGCAGTCGGCTGTTGCTATTTTGTTTGGTACAGTGGCCCTATTCTCCATTGGCTATTTGCTACCAGATATTGCAGTTGTTGCTGGCTCAATGGTTATTGGCTATAGCGCAGCGCGACATTTCCTGGTTAGTTACAAAGAAGATCAAACAGTTCTGCTGAGCTCCATCTGGGGGATTATGTTTGCGGAGATTGGTTGGCTGGCGTACTACTGGACCTTCGCCTATGCTATACCAGGACTCACCACAATCAAACTTCCGCAGGTGACTATTATTTTGCTTTTGATATCTTTCTTGGGTGAGCGGGTCTATCGGTCATGGAAGAAAAACGGCGCGGTTGTACGGAGCGAGATCATGCCGCCAGTCTTGTTTTCTGTGGCAGTGATAGGTGTTATATTACTATTTTTCAACACGGTAACGAGGATTTGATAGATGACAGAGGTGGGGATAGAACAGCCAAATAACAGCAGGCAGGTGATTACGCTGTCACGGCGACGAATGATGGCTATCTGGGTTGCCATAGCAGCGCTATTTTTGTTGATGATTATGATTGGTAGTGTGCTGCTACTGATGGTGTTACGGCCAAAGCTCGCCAGTACACATGGTCCAACAGTTGATGGCAATCTGACGGTGACCGCTGAAGAGTCCAATGTGTCAAAAATTGTGAATCAGGTGTCTCCTAGTGTCGTATCAATTATCACTGTAAAAAGTAATGGTTTCAGGTCACAGGAGAGCGCTGGAACTGGCGTGATCATCAGTAAAGACGGCTATATTTTGACCAACAAACATGTAGTAAACGGTGGCCGATCCTTTCAAGTCATCACCGGGTCAGGCGATCGCCATACCAGTGTCAAATTAGTGGGAGTTGATCCACTAAATGACATCGCATTTCTGAAGATTAACGGTGTTGACAATCTGTCGCCAGCGACTATTGGCGACTCAAGCACTGTTCGCGTGGGGCAAAAAGTCATTGCTATCGGCAATTCACTTGGTAAATTCCAAAACACTGTTACGAGTGGCATCATCTCAGGCAAGGGGCGCCCGCTCCAGGCTTCATCAGGTAGTGATGACGATCAAGATCAGAAGCCTGAATCATTAATAGACCTGTTACAGACTGATGCCGCCATTAACCCGGGCAACTCAGGCGGTCCGCTGCTAAATATGGCCGGCCAAGTGATTGGTATTAACACTGCCATTGTCGAGGATGCTCAGAGCATTGGCTTCGCCATCCCAATAGGTGCAGCCAAAGGATTGATCCGCAGCGTTCTGGAAAAAGGTGAGATCAATAAATCATACATTGGTGTGCGCTATTTGGAGGTGACGCCAGAAACCCGGGCTGCAAATAAACTGTCGGTCAAAAATGGCGCTTTTGTCGGTGGCGTTTCTGGGCAATTGGTGCAGCAGGGTGGTCCAGCAGACAAGGCCGGGATCAAATCTGGTGATATTATCACCAAAGTTAATGATAAAACTATTGGCGAACATGGTGGTTTGACCAGCTTGATCGGTGAATATCTGCCAGGCGAAACTATCGAGCTGACGGTTATCAGAGATAACAGAGAGCAGAAGCTGAGGCTAACGCTTGGTGCCTACAAATCGTAGCGCCACGATCAGCCCGCTGGTCTCCAAGCGTAAAAAGCCGTTTTGATTACCAAAGGCTACGATCGTCTGGTGTTGTTCTTCGTCTGCCTCGATGAATAGCAGTCCTTGGTTGGTCATATGCTTGGGTGCTTGTTGGATGAGCTCTCGGATTAGCTTAAGCCCACCCTCACTAGCGTACAAGGCTTCTGGCGGCTCGTGGCGCAGCTCTGGGGAGGTGTTTTTCCAGTCCTTGTCTACATATGGCAAATTCGCTAAGATACAGTCGAGCTTTTCAAATTGACCAAGTAGCAGCGATTGTTTTTGCGTGAAGACTTTGGCGCCCAGTTTTTTGGCATTTTTTTCTGCCACTGAGAGGGCCTTAGGGCTAATGTCCGATAGAACAACATGCCAATTATCTGATAGTTCAAGTGCTGCAGTAATTCCCAGGCATCCAGACCCGGTCCCTACGTCGATGAGTGTCCTTGGTTGGTTGTCTTGCGGTGCTAATCTCAGTAGCATATTGATCATTTCTTCTGATTCAGGGCGAGGAACCAAGACACTGGGTGATACGTCAAATTCTCGTCCGTAAAATTCTTTCTTGCCCAGGATATACGCCAGCGGCACTCGGTCCAGGCGCAGACTGAGCCGCGCTTCGGCGATATCAACGCGTCGCGGATCAATCTCTTCATCTAGATGTGCATGGAGGTATGTTCGGTTTTTGCGCAGCGTGTTCGCTAGTAGTAGTTCTGCGTCAAGTTGTGCCGAAGTGATACCAGCGTTTTTCAGGTGCTCAGTGGCGTGTTTCAGCCAGGTTGATATATTCATGTTGTTAATTATACCACAGTTAGTTCTATAGACATAGTGTCATTGTAAAAATCATAGGTATGGTATAAAAGATTGACAAATCAAGAAATAGATAGTATTATGTGAAGTGTTTATAACTCTGATGAGCAAAAGGGAGATGTGTTATGACAGATGAAGCAAAAGGGGTGAGAGAAGCAGTGGATGAAATACCATACGATCATGAAGTTTGGGCTGACCTTATTCGTAACAATCAAGCGCTAACGATGAATGTTCAGGTAGACGATATGCTTGATATTGCTCAGGCTGCTAACCAATCTGGTACACAGTATTATGTGGCACCAGATGTTGAGGAGGCTTGTGCATTACGCGTTGCACATATACACCGCTCAAATATTTTTGATCGATCCTCCAAAGAAGAGAGCCCTGATGAGATTGAGAAGACAGAGAGACACTATGTTGAGCAGTTGTTTGATGCTAGTACTGCCGTGGTTGCTTTGGCGTTCAGGGGTGAACGTGGCCTAAGTCCTTTCTGGGAAGAGCTTGATGCACTGCGGCGAGAAGGGGAAAAAGAAAAATGGTATCAGCGATTCCTGAAAAAGGCACCGCGAGGCTAAAAGAGTGATAATATTATGCTACTTGAGTGTGGCTTACAGTATTCTTTGCCTTTAGCTCTCGCTCGTATCGCTGCAATTGCTCAATCAAATCGTCAATATCCCCGTTCATCGCCGCGGGGATATTGCTGCGGCTGTAGTGAATGCGGTGGTCGGTGATGCGGTCTTGCGGGAAGTTGTAGGTACGAATCTTTTCGGAGCGGTCACCAGTGCCAACGAGTGAGCGTCGTTCGGCGCTTAACTTAGCATTTTCCTCATCGATTTTCATCTGTAGTAGGCGTGAACGCAGCACACTCATGGCTTTTTCGCGGTTCTTGATCTGTGACTTTTCGTCTTGGTTGGTCACGACGATACCAGTTGGTAGGTGAGTGATGCGCACCGCCGAGTCGGTGGTGTTGACGCTCTGGCCACCATGTCCGCCCGAACGGAACACGTCAACGCGGAGGTCATTTGCATCTAGCTCGACGTCAGCCTCTTCGGCCTCTGGTAACACCGCTACGGTGACGGTGGAGGTGTGGACGCGGCCTTGGCTTTCGGTGACTGGGACGCGTTGGACGCGGTGGACGCCACCTTCAAATTTCAATTTGGCGTATGGCGCGTCGCCCTTGACCATGAAAATAACTTCTTTATACCCGCCTGAGTCGTTGGCAGATTCGCTGATGAGCTCAGTCTTATAGCCATTTGCTTCGCACCAGCGTAGATACATGCGGTACAGTTCCGCCGCAAATAGCGATGCTTCGTCGCCACCGGCGCCAGCACGGATCTCTATGATGATGTTTTTCTCGTCGTTTGGATCTTTTGGCGTCAGTAGGATGAATAATTCTTCTTCCAGCTCTGCCAGGCGTGCTTCAGTTTCAGTGATTTCGGCTTTTGCTAGTTCTGCAATTTCGTCACCGCCAGTCGCCAGCTGTCGTGCTTCTTCCAGGTTTTTTGTCAGTTGCTGACGCTCCTTGGCTTTTGCTATCAAGGTTTCCAGTTCTGAAAAACGTTTATTCTTGGTGGTAAATTCTGGGTCGCTATATGCAGTTGGTTGTGCCAAAAAATCTGCCAAGATTTGTCTCTCGGCAATCAAGTCTTCTAAGTGTAATGCAATTTGTGCCATATGAGTTGTATTATAGCACAGAAGACGGGCGCCGTATATTGACAATTTAGACATTTGTGTGTATAATATTGTCAATATGGTTAAGCTTAAAAACATGATCCCCGCGCGACTGCGCAGAGTCAGGCAAGCCAGCCCGAGCAGAGAGCCTGTATATGACCAAAATCAGGTGATGTACAATCTGTATGAGCAGGGTTCTGTTTCAGTTCATCCACTCGAGCCGTTTGAAGAGGTGTCTTCAGAAGAGATCTCGCATCGGATGGAAATAGACCACTGTGTAAAGCGGGCACCAACGTTGGCGGAGCTGATGAGCAATAGGGAGCATGGCAGGGAAAACGACGTGCACAGTGTGATCGGTAGGCGGGCTCTGCTTTCGCGTGAGGTTGATGCCTTGACCCGAGCAGATTTTTCAGTGCAAACGGAGCAGCAGACAATTTCAGCATTGTTTTCTGGGTTGTGTGCGCACAGTGATAACCTGGCACGCACCTCGCGGTTGTCTAAAATTCGTAACCACCTCAATTATATTGGTGAACCGGAGCTCATGGAGGCGGCGCACGGAATCGCGACGTATTGGAAGCATCGGTTGGATACGCATCCTGATAAAGCATTGTTTGTGATGCTGGGCGAAATTGGTAACATGGAGCGTGCTGACTATGCCGCCCCAGAAGGAAAAATAAAAAGTGATGAATATTTCATGGAATTGATCATGAATGAGTTTTCTGATGATGAGTTGACCCAATATGCTGATAAGCTGCTCATCGATGAGGGGGAATTGGTGAACTTGCCTAAAGAAAATGTTGATATCATCATGCTGGACGACTGGACAAGTAGTGGTATAGAAATCGCGGAACAGCAACAGTGTTTCTTGAGGCGACATCCGGACTTGAGAGACCATATAGAAGTTCAACTAGCGATTGCCAATGAGGAAAGGCTGAAAGTAGGCTTTCGTATGAATGGGGGGCAGTATGTGCCAGTCCGCGCGTATTATTGGGCAAATAGTTCATCCGAGCTTTTTAGTACGTATATTGCAGGGTCACATTCGTCGGACTACTCGTTGGCGTTTGATATTAGTTCTCTACTTAGAACAGAGGATACGATGCCACCAGGAGTGCAAGTTGCGCGACCATATCACCGAGACGACTATCAGACGACCTTTCGCCAGCGTTTACAGTACGCTAGGTCACGTGACTCAAACGTGATTAAATAGATATATGGCATTTTCAACATGGCGCGAGTTTGTTGAAGCTGAGGCTCAGCAGCTGTATTTTCGAGTGTTGATGAATCGGGTAGACGCTGAGCGCGATCAGTACGAAGTATACCCAGCACGGCAAGATATGTTTTCTTGTTTTGCCGCTTGTCCACTGGACAAGGTGAAAGTAGTTATCATTGGGCAAGATCCGTATCATGGACCGGGTCAGGCACATGGCATGAGTTTTTCGGTTAAACCAGGAGTTAAATTACCGCCAAGTTTGCAGAATATCTTTAAGGAACTGGTTGACGATCTTGGGGTGGGTATGCCGACTAGTGGTTTTTTGGAGCCATGGGGTAAACAAGGCGTATTGCTGATGAATACTAGCTGGAGTGTTAGGCGAGGTCAGGCTGGTAGTCATGCAAACTATGGCTGGATGGAGTTCTCCCAGCGATTACTGGCAATGTTGAATGATTATGACCGGCCGCTGGTATTTATACTGTGGGGAGCGCATGCGCAAAAGGTTGGGCAGGTGGTCACAGATAGCCGTCACCTGAAGATTAGCAGTGCTCATCCATCGCCGTTTTCTGCGAATCGGGGATTTTTTGGCAGTAAACCGTTTTCGCGTGCGAATGATTTTCTGGTGCGGAATGGTCGTGGGGCAATTGACTGGAGGCTGCCTTGATTGACAAATAAAGATATTATGTGGTATAATAAGCCGCATGGAACATTCAATTGACACTGTCAAACAAACATCAGGTACCTTGCCGTTACCATCTGTTACCAAGACATACAGGCTGCCTGAGGAAATGTCGTTCAGTCCTGATGAATCGGTCAAAGTGAAAGGATTTATAGCTCGGGGAAGAATTGATGGAAAGTCGGTTGTCTTGGCCTTGGATGACTCAGGAGAGAATAATACTCAGGACTCAGTGCTTCAGTCTCATCTTGAGGATGTAATTTTTGGAGACCTTTCATTCATGCGATCGGCATATTATAACCACATTGCTCAGCGTCAGGATATGACGATGCCAAATATGATGAAATTGACACCAGATGACTATGAGCAGCTAAAATCGACCGGTCTGTCCGTTGTGCTGACCTCTGGGTCTTTGGAAATGATAGAGCAAAGGCAGGATTCTCCAGCAGGGTTGGTTGTGTCGAGGGGCGATGAGCTACAGGAAGTGGCTGATATTGAGCATAGGGCAGCAGAGATTGGTCTCTACTCTCGAGCAACTGTACAATTTCCTGGAGATGAGCAGGGGGAGAAAGAAGACTGTATCATATTAACAGATGCGGTCGGTAATCGAATCATTATGCCGTCTCAAGAGAAGACAACAGACCTGTTAGAGCGTTTGTTCGGCTATCAAGAAGCCGAGGAGCAGCTGTTTGATGCTGAAGCGGCGTTGTCGGATAATGTCCGAATAATTAAAAAATGACTAACCAAATAAAAACCGCCCCGGTGATGAGGCGGTTTTTTTAAGGCGTTATACTCTGCTATTTGCTAGACTTTTTAGCCTTTTTGTCTGATTTTGGAGCATCAGTTTTTGCAGCTTTGTTGGCTGCGGCTTTTTTGGCTTTATTTGCCAAGGCTGCTTTGCGAGCTTCAGCTGCTGCCTGGCGCGCCTTAAAGCGGTCAACACGACCTTCAGTGTCGATAATCTTTTCTTCACCAGTAAAGAATGGGTGTGAAGCCGACGAAATGTGGACTTTAACGAGAGGGTAGGTGTTACCATCTTCCCATTTGATGGTGTCTGTTGTCTGCGCTGTTGACTGAGTCAAGAACGCAAAGCCCGCTTGATCGTCGCTAAATACGACAGGGCGATAGTTCTGTGGGTGAATACTGCTTTTCATAACCGTTCAATTGTACACAATTTACCCCATAATGTCAAAAGGAGTTGTCTTGGGTGAGTAACAGTGGTATAATTGACGGGTAACTAATTTTAATGACACAATCCGTTTCACACTCCATAATCGTGGGCGGATGAGGTAAAAGGAGAAAGAAGATGTCTGTAAAGGTAGACATTAAGGCTTTGCTGGAGTCAGGTGTTCATTTTGGGCACAAAACCAGCCGCTGGCACCCAAAAATGGCGCCATATATTCATAGTAAGCGTCAGGACAGTCATATCATTGACTTGGTCAAGACAGTTGAGGCATTGGACAAGGCATTGCCAGAACTAACAAAAATTGCAGGATCAGGCCGCAAAGTATTGTTTGTTGGTACGAAAAAGCAGGCTAAAGACGTTGTGCGTCAGGCAGCTGAAAAAATCAATCAGCCATATGTGGTTGAGCGCTGGATTGGTGGTATGTTGACCAACGGTTCAACGATTACTCAGCAGATCAAGAAGCTGAAGAACCTGGAAAAGCGCATGGCGTCAGGTGATTTGGAAAAGCGCTACAACAAACTGGAAGTGCAGCGTTTCCAAGAGGAAATTGATAGCTTGAACATTAAGTACGGTGGCATCAAAGACTTGATGGGTAAGCCAGGCGCAGTGGTCGTGGTTGATGCATTGACTGATGCAAATGCAGTTCGTGAAGCCCAGACGTTGGGTGTGCCAGTATTTGCTATTGTTGATACGAATGTCAACCCAACTGGTATTGACTATGTTATCCCAGGTAACGATGACGCCATCAAGGGTGTTCAATTGTTGTTGGATTATTTCACCGAAGCTGTTGCTGAAGGTGCGGGTAGTGTAAAAACTGAAGAAAAACCAGTGAAAAAGAGGAGAAATAGGATGGGCGTTTCTGTTGATGATATTAAAAAACTGCGCGAATTGACAGGTGTGGGTTTGACTGATGCTAAGAAGGCGTTGGTTGAAGCTGACGGCGACTTTGATAAGGCACTGGAAGAGATGCGCAAAAAAGGTTTGACCAAAGCTGAGAAAAAGGGCGACCGCGAAGCGCGTGAGGGTTTGATTGAGAGCTATGTTCACTCTGGTCGAATTGGTGTTATCGTCGAGGTTAACTGTGAGACTGACTTTGTGGCACGTTTGGATGATTTTAAGACATTGGCGCACGAAATCGCTATGCAGATTGCAGCTATGAACCCGAAGTATGCTTCTACGGAGGATATTCCAGCTGAAGAGATGGAGCGGGTGAAGGCTGAGTTGATGGTGAGCGAGGCACTAGCAAGCAAGCCTGAAGAGATGCGCGAGAAGATCGTGACTGGTCAACTGAACAAGCACTTTGCTGAGCAAGTGCTGATGAGCCAAACGTACATTTTGGACGATTCGAAGACTGTTGAGCAGCACATCAAGGAAGCAATTGCTAAATTGGGTGAGAACATTGTGGTTCGCCAGTTTAAGCGAATTGAACTTGGTGTCAGCGAATAGCGTTTGTTGCTATCATGAAAATCGGCTACAGGTTTGTGGCCGATTTTTGTTGGAGTTACATTTTGCATAAGTGTATTGACAAAATGGCAAATCTATGCTAGTATGACAACAGATTGAACTAATTGAAACAAAAAAGGAAAATTAGAAAAACTATGAACAAAAACATGAATGCAGCCCCGGCATTCCCGGACATTAAGGACACTACTCCTGATGGGTGGGCTAATCTAGCGAGTGGGCTAGTTGTTCCCGAAAGTGCAGTAAAAGGTGACACTGAAAATGGCATGATGACACGTGATGAGCGTATCGCTGACGGCCAAGAGAAAATTAATGCCCTGAAAACTAAGGCTAAAGAGGGCTTGAGTAAAATGATGAAGGGCCTCAAAGACCGTATTTATATTGGCGTCAGTCGAGGTGCTGAATTGCCGGGTCAAATTACCAGTGGTGCTGAGATGGTACGAGAGACTATTGCACAAAAGAGCACTGAAGCGAGAGAGGTTGTCGGCCAGAAGAGTAGTGATGCGAAAGAAGCTATTCTCCAGAAGGGCGTTGAGGCCAAAGAAGTGTTTAACCGTAAGGGTATTGAGACTAAAGAAGCAATTAGTAATGCTTGGGGTGCTGCACGAGGAAAAGCCGCAGAGCTGTTTGAGAAGGGTAGTGATGTTATTTTACAAAATGTAAAAGTAGCGCGTGAGCGCAAGGCTGCTAGAATTGAAAGGCGTCAGAAGCGACGAGAAGCTCGGCAGGAAATGCGTGATCAACGAGTAGCTGAGCTAGATGATCGTCAGGCGGATCGTGAAAGTCGCCGGGAGGCGCGCCAGCAGCGACGAGAAGACCAAAGCAAAGAAAATATGACTGACAAACTGAGCGATGGTGATGACAAGATGTTCATTAAGCGAGAGCAGCAAGCAGATAGTGGAGCAACCTTGGAGTCTATGATGACAAACAGGGAATTAGACACTGCTGAGAAGGAAGAGGTAAGACTGCGCCAAGAAGCTGAGTTGGCGACACAAGCGGCGGAAGCTGCTCGGTTGAAAGCAGATGCTAATCCTGAGAATGAGAGACTACAAATTGATGCCGAAGAGCAAGAGGGGTTGAGCATTGCAGCGAATGCTAGGTTGAAGCGTGCAGCAGGTGAAGTTGCTCAGTTGAAAACAGCAATCAGCCAGCTGGACAAGAGGTCTGAAACTGCACAGCACAATATTGATAGTGCTCAAGAGCGTATTGAGGAGCGACGTGGTCGAGCTGAAGCACGCAGGGCTGCTCGTATGGCTGACCGTAGGGAAGCATTGGGCGACGCTTGGGTATCGGCAAAAGATAGGATTGCACGGCTGGTAAATACCGACCCTGATAAGATTAAACAGTTTGGTATAAAGGTGGCAAAGGCTTCTGGAAGATTAGCTAAGACTGCCGCAGGTCGGCTGGTTCCAGCAAACTAACCGTGATGAGCAAAATTGATTAGGAAAGATAAAAAAGGTATGATGATAACTATGAATGATAACCAACACACACAAGTAAATATCCAAGCAACAATGATAACTAAAGCGCAGCTGAGCTCGGTAGGAATTAACCTACCTGATGATCAGGCGCAGGCGTTGATTCAGCATGTGGAAGATACTGTGAACGAGCGAATTAGTGAGGAAATTGTCGATTCGTTGGACGATGCGCAGTTGGCAGAGTTGGTGGCGCTACAAGGTGATGATGTGCCAGCTGAGCAAGTTGAGGCTTGGATTCGTGAGCGAGTACCAGAGTACGACGAAATTATTGAAGATAATGTGACAATCGTACTAGGTGAGTTAGTTGAGAATTCCGAGGCAATTCAACAACAGTAGTATATGGTAGTAATAAAATCGCCTTCTTGATGAGGGAGATTTTATTGTGTGGAGATGATCAAGCAGCCGTCTTTTTGGTGGCGGGCATCAGTCGTTGTGACGACAAATTGATGGTGCTGGATGGTCTCTTGGAGTAGCTTTTCGCGAGTTGCATCCAGTTCAGAAAACACATCATCCATCAAAATGAGCGGACGATGCTTCGTGCGTTCAGTTTGCAGTTCTAGCTCCAGGAGTTTAAAAGCCAGCATGATGGTGCGCATTTCGCCGCGAGAAGCAACTTTGACGGCTGGCCGAGAGTGTAGGGATATCAAAAAATCTTCTCGTTGTGGTCCGGCGGAGGTATAGCCTGTCGCTAATTCATATTCACGAGAACGCTGCAGCCTGTCCAGCAGAGACTGCTCGTAATTGTCAAGACTGACTGATGGTAGGTACTCAACAGTGAATGGTGTCTGTTTTCCTGCCAAGGAAGCATAGAGTAACTCAAGGCGTTTTTCGTAGGTATATAAAAAATGTGCACGGGCAGCTGCCAAGGTGTTTGCTGACTGAACAAATTTTATATCCCATGCAAATAAGTGGTCTTGCCACTTGGTAGTGCTCTCTGGATGGTGTTTGAGCAGCTCGTTGCGCTGCAGGAGTGTTCGGTTAAATATGCGTAGCTGGGTGTCATAGGTTGCGTCCAGCCGTGATAATAACCCATCCAGAAAATCACGACGTCGCTGAGGAGAAGATGAGATGAGTCGCAGGTCGTTTGGTTCAAACAACACGACAGGTAAGCGATGTTTTCGAGGTAGTGTTTTGGAAGTACTGTCAGCAATGGTAAATTCTTTTGCAATGGCATTATCGGCTGAACGCAGCAGCTGGACGCGGCGCGGTTGGTTATTTGTTTCCAGGTGAATGATGCTGTGTGCTGTTTGGTGGCGCATGCAGTCAAGCAGTGATCCACGAAAACTTGTGCCACGCAGTGCTATATATATCGCTTCCAACAAATTGGTTTTACCGGTGCCATTTGGACCAACGATGACCGTTCCCGTGTCTCCCAACTGCGTCTCGAACAACTCATACGAGCGGAAATTATACAACTTTAACCTCGAAATCATTATTCATATTGTATCATGGGTTGGGTAGCGTCGTCTGAGTAAAATTGCTATAATAGGTAGGAAATAATTGGAGGCAGATATGTTTGACACTAAACCATATGAAGATAAAATGGCGCAAGCCTTGGATCACTTTCAGGATGAACTGAAAAAAGTACGCACTGGTCGTGCACATGCTGGGATGCTTGACGGTGTGATGGTCGAGGTATATGGCGCCAGGATGCCGCTCAATCAAGTGGCTAATGTGACTGCTCCAGAGGCTCAGATGCTATTGGTAACGCCATTTGATCCAAGTAATATTACGGCTATTGCCGCAGCTATTCGTGACAATCAAAGTCTGGGCTTTAATCCATCAGATGATGGTCGGGTGGTGCGCGTACCAGTTCCAGCGCTCACTGAAGAGCGCCGCAAGCAGTTGGTGAAGCAGGTGAGCGAGAAGTCAGAAGAGGCAAGAATAGCCATGCGGACTATTCGCCAGGATGCGTTGAAGGATGCTAAGCGCATGAAAGATACTAAGGAACTCGGCGAAGATGACTTTAAGCGAGTTGAAAAAGAAGTTGATTCATTGATGAGTGATATCCAAAAGCGGATCGAAGAGCTCTTTAAGACCAAAGAAAAGGACGTACTGACTATTTAGTCTGGTTGACGACTAATTTGGGGCTATTGGAGATACTCGTCTGAATGACTCTTGAAGATTTGAAAAACTATGCGCCGTATATAGACCAGCACATCGAGAAAGTGCTATGTGATTTTGCTGAGGAGGTTCAGCTTGAAGTTGATGATGAACAGGCAATCTGGGCACTGTCAACAATACGCGAATATGCTTTGAGGCCAGGGAAGCGGTTGAGGGGTGCTTTGGCAGCGTGTTTGTATGACGCAAAGACGGGGGAAACATATGCCGAAGTCGGACTGTCATTGGCGGCGGTGATTGAGCTAATGCATGATTATCTGCTTATACTGGACGATGTTATGGATCGGTCTGCGACGCGCCGCGGGCTGCCAACAGTTCATGAACAGTACCAAAAGCAGTTCTCACATATTGGAGCTGATGGCTTTGAATCAGATATGATGGCTATCAATGTTGGGTTATTGGTGCAACACATTGCCAGTTGGTCTCTGTCTGGCATGGATGTGAATACAAAAATTGTTCAACAAATAATGCACCGTAACATCGGCATCACAGGGTTTGGCCAGATGGCTGACGTGGCGGGTACAATTACTCGTCCAACGACGTCTGAACAGATCATTAAGAAGTATTATAAGAAGAGTAGTATTTATACGTTTGTAAATCCGCTGTTATGTGCACTGGCCTTGGCGGGCGACACTGATGAGACCGCTCAACAGCAAGTTGAGGCGTTTGGGCTGCCGGCGGGCTTGGCTTTTCAGCTTCGTGATGATTGGTTGGGCATTTTTGGTAGTCCGGAGGAATCAGGAAAAAGCAACCTTGATGATATTCATGAAGGAAAGAATACATTTTTAGTACAAGAGACTTTGGGGCGGTGTACTGAAGCTCAGAAGAAAACGTTGCTGGAGATTATTGGTAATGAACAAGCGACGGAAGACGACCTGAAGGTTGTGAAAGATGTTATGGTGCAGACCGGCGCCGTAGACGTGGCTCAGGTTTTAATGGAGAAGGCGGGGCGTGAAGCGTGCGAAGCTGCGCGGGCGTCAAGTTTGTGGGCGAGTGATTTCGCTGATCTGCTGCGGCAGGTGGTACAATATAGTATGGAGCGAATAAAATAGTGAGAGAGAGTAGCGTACCCCAGCACATTGGATATATTATGGACGGTAATCGTCGATGGGCTGAACGACATGGACTGCCAGCATATGAAGGACATCTGGCAGGTTATACTGCCATGAAAGAAGTCCTGACGGCTAATATTGATGCAGGTGTGAAATATGTTTCGGTATATGCGTTTAGTTCCGAAAATTGGCGTCGTTCGCAAACGGAAGTCGATAAACTGATGAAGCTATTGGTCAAATGCGTTAAGACCGATGCGAAATATCTCCATGACCGTCAAGTTCGTGTCGTGGTGCTTGGTTCACGCGACCAGCTGCCAGAGAGAGTCATCCAGGCAATAGAAGAGATTGAGTCAGCCACTGCACACTACACCAAAGGTACATTGGCTTTGTGCTTTAACTATGGTGGTCAGCAGGAGATTGTTACTGCCGTCAAACGGATCATAGCTTCAGGGGTTACAGAGGACGAGGTGACAGCTGAGTTGATTGAACAAAATTTATACTCACCAGAGATACCGCCCTGTGATTTGATCGTTCGAACTAGTGGTGAACAGCGTCTCAGTAACTTTATGTTATGGCGATCAGCCTTGAGTGAGTTTTTGTTTTTGGAAAAGCATTGGCCGGATATGCGGGCTGAAGATGTTAAAAAGATATTAGATGAATACGCTAAGAGAAATCGAAGGTTTGGGGGGTAAAATATGGTTGTTTTGGGCGTTGTAATTGGGCTATTGGTTTTGGTCTTTTTGGTGGCTATCCACGAGCTTGGCCATGCTGTCGTGGCAAAGCGCAATGGCGTTGAAGTGGAGGAGTATGGTATTGGCTTTCCGCCACGAGCAAAAAAATGGCAGCCGAAACAAAGTTTTTTGGGTAAAAATGTTGTGTTTAGCTTGAACTGGTTGCCATTGGGTGGCTTTGTGAAACTCAAAGGTGAATACGATTCAGCTCGTGGCAAAGGTGCGTATGGAGCTACGGGGTATTGGGTAAAAACAAAAATATTGTTAGCAGGTGTATTGGTCAACTGGCTAGCGGCTGTGGTGTTGTTTGCGGTGCTGGCTGTGTTCGGACTGCCTAAAATATTACCAAACCAAGTGATGTTGCCGTTTGATAATACATCAGTTAGGACACCAGTCAAGATCGTACGTCTCACTGAGGGCTCGCCAGCGGCACAAGTTGGGTTACAGGTTGATGATGAAATTGTAGCGATTAATGAAAAACCAATCGATACTTCAGCGCAGTTGTCTGAGGTAACACAGCAGTCTTCTGGGCAAACGGTAAATATTGAGGTTAAACGAAACAAGCAGCCACTGCATTTTCGAACAACGTTATTGAGTCGTGATCAGGCAAAAAATGGTGGCTATTTGGGCGTTGTGCCGCATCAGTCAGAAACCATCCACGCCACATGGTCGGCGCCGTTGGTCGGTGTGGCGACGACAGTACAGTTAACTCACGAGACGCTGAAGGGAGTTGGCTCCATGATAGCGCAGGGGATTGGTGGCTTCTTTGGACAGTTTGTTGGTTCACCAGAGCAGAAGCAGGCAGCCAAGGCTGATTTGGCGAAGGTGGGTAACAATGTGGCAGGTCCGGTTGGTATCTTGGGTGTCTTATTCCCGTCGGTTGTTAATTCCGGCTTGACACAAGTATTACTTCTAGCGGCAATCATCTCCTTGACGCTGGCGGTGATGAATATTTTGCCAATCCCAGCACTTGATGGTGGGCGTTGGTTTACCATGACGATCTTTCGACTGCTGAAAAAGCCACTAACGAAAGATCGCGAAGAGACGATTCAAGCTACTGGCTTTTTGATTTTAATGGCATTAACAATAGTGGTAACGTGGAATGACATTGCAAAATTATTCTCATAAACTCAAGCTTAAAAAATTAGTACAGCCGAAAAAGAATTGGCTGTGGTGCTTGATTTTGCCTGTTTGGGCGTACGCATCATTTATGGTTTCGGGTCTGCTGGTTTCACTGATGGTGTGGTCACTAGTGCAGGCAGGCGTACCCCTGAAGAGTATCCCATCAGTCTTGCTGACGACCGGTATTTCGGTGGTCGTGTGGATAGTCACAATATTTATGGTCACTATGGTGCCGTACTGGCTATTTAAGCGCAAAACGAGCATTAAGGACCTTGGTGTCACTGGCAAGCCTGCATGGTTGGATGTATGTATGCCTGTGCCGATTTTTGTTGCGTATTTTATTTGTTCCATCATGGTGGCAGCGTTGGCAGTAACGTTTTTGAACGTAGATTTTAAGCAAGCACAGCAGCTGCCTTTTGACACGACGGTGCTGTACTCACAGGCTCAGTACGCGATGATCTTTTTCACTCTGGTGGTTTTGGCGCCTTTGGCAGAAGAATTGCTGTTTCGCGGCTATCTATACACAAAACTGCGCAAGACAAATTCAGTGAAAGTTGCAGTTATCATTACCAGCCTCACGTTTGGTTTGGCGCATCTGGCGATTGGTAGTGAAAATTTGCAGTGGAATGTCGTATTAGACACATTTGTTCTCAGTATCTTCTCGTGCTTGTTGCGTGAGTACACTGGTGCTGTTTGGGCTAGTGTGGTGCTGCACGCCATCAAAAACAGCTTGGCGTTCTATCTATTGTTTATCAATCCAATTGCTATTCACAGTGCTGTTGGAATATTATTTACGTAAAGGAGTTTGACGTATGAGAATGAGCCAATTATTTACCAAAACCAGCAAAACTGCGCCAAGTGACGAGATGGCGAAGAATGCGCAGTTGTTGATTCAGGCTGGCTATGTGCACAAAACGATGGCTGGTGTGTATTCGTACACGCCGTTAGGGCTGCGTGTGTTGGAGAATATTAAGCGCATTGTGCGGGAAGAGATGAACGCGATTGACAGCCAAGAGCTCATCATGAGCAGTTTGCAGCGTAAGGAGCTGTGGACTGAGACGGGGCGGTGGAGTGATGAATTGGTTGATGTTTGGTTTAAGTCTCATCTACAGGATGGTACTGAGGTGGGCTTTGGCTGGACGCACGAAGAACCCATCATTGAACTACTGCGTAATTACCTCAAGAGCTACAAAGATTTGCCAATTAGTGTGTATCAATTTCAGAACAAATTGAGAAATGAGCTCAGAGCTAAGAGTGGTATCATGCGCGGACGTGAATTTATCATGAAAGATATGTATTCGGTGCACGCTACCCGAGAGGATTTGGATGTGTATTATGAGGCGGTCATCGCAGCGTATAAGCGGTGCTATGATCGGCTGGGGATTGACCAGGACACTTACGTGACGTTTGCTAGTGGCGGGGCATTTACCAAGTTTAGCCACGAATTTCAGACGATTTGTGAGGCGGGTGAGGACTATGTCTACTTGCACCGCGGGAAGAACATTGCGGTAAATGAGGAAGTGATTGACGATGCTATTGTAGAGTTGGGCGTTGACCGTAGCGAGCTGGAGAAGGTCAAAACAGCTGAAGTTGGCAATATTTTCAACTTTGGTACGCAAAAATCAGAGGAGATGAAACTGGTCTTCACTGGTGAAGATGGCCAACAGCACTATGCCTATATGGGCAGTTATGGCATCGGTATCACGCGTGTTATGGGTGTGATCGTCGAGAAGTTTGCTGACGAGAAAGGTTTGGTGTGGACTGAAAACATCGCGCCGTTTAAGCTGCAACTAGTAGCAATCGGTGAACGCGGTGGTGAGTTGGCAAATCAGCTGTATGGCACGTTGATGAAGGCAGGTGTAGAGGTGTTGTATGACGACAGGGCTGAGCGACCGGGTGTGAAGTTTGCTGACGCTGAACTGATGGGTATGCCGTGGCGCGTGACCATCAGTGACCGAGGGATTGACAGCGGCGAGTTTGAATTAACCAGCCGTCAGACTGGCGAAACCGTCACCAAGAGCTATGACGAACTGGTAGCATTTTTCATTGATTAGTTGACAGTGTCTGGTAGTATTGATACAATCATAGTACTTACACGATGATTATATCGATACGCTAGATATAGCGTGTTTTTGATTTTGCACCACTATATATAGTAGAAGGAGAGTATATGAATAAGAAATATCAGATCACTGATTCGGGCCGGAAAGAACTAGAAAAAGAGCTGGCAGAACTTAAGAGCCGCCGAGGAGAGATTGCAGAAAAAATTGCAGAAGCACGAAGCTTTGGCGACCTCAGCGAAAATGCTGAATATGATGCCGCTCGTGAAGAGCAGGGACTATTGGAAACGCGTGTTATTGAGATTGAAGATATTTTGCAACATGCTTCAATCATTAAGAGTGCTGACGCAACTGTTGTTGGCCTGGGTAGTGCTGTCGAGCTGAAGAATAGCGACAAAACGGTTACCTACACGGTGGTAGGTCCTGTTGAGGCAGACCCAATGGAGGGCAAGATATCTGACGAGTCGCCAATTGGTCAGGCACTGATGGGCAAGAAAGTCGGCGATGAAGTGACGATTTCTACGCCTAAGGGTGAAATTGTCTATACGATATCCTCTCTGTTATAATGTAGATAGTTATGGCTACATTACAAGATTATCGAAACGAACGGTTACGAAAATTAGAAACCCTGCGAGAACTAGGTATTGATCCATATCCAGCAAAGTCGGCACGGACGCATATGTGTGCTGAGGTCCTGGCGCGGTATGATGAACTGGCGGGCCAGGAAGTGGTTGTGGCAGGGCGCATCGTGTCGATTCGCAGTTTTGGCAAGCTAGCGTTCATCAAACTGCGCGATCAGTCTGGTGACGTGCAACTATATTTGCAGCGTGATGACGTGGCGGAATTGGACGCTAGCCGCGGCGTGTTGGGTATGAAACAGCTGAAGCTTCTGGATACGGGTGATTTTGTCGAGGCGCGCGGAGTGATGACGATAACGCAGACTGGCGAGAAGTCGGTTGGTGTGCGTGAGCTAAGGCTACTAACCAAGTCGCTACGGCCGATGCCTGAAAAGCTCGAGAACAAAGAAGAGCGTTTCCGCCGCCGCTATGTCGATATGAATGTTAATCCAGAGGTGCGCCAGCGGTTTGTTCGCCGCAGCAAGTTTTGGCAGGCGACGCGTGATTATCTGAACCAGCACGGCTTTACGGAGGTGAATGTGCCAGTGCTGGAACACACCACCGGCGGTGCTGATGCTAACCCATTTGTGACACATATGGACGCGCTGAATAATCAGCAGTTTTACTTGCGTATTTCTCACGAGTTGCCGCTGAAGCGGTTGATTGGCGCTGGGTTTGAGAAGGTTTATGACCTCGGGCCGCGTTTTCGCAATGAGAATTATTCAGATGAGCATTTACCAGAGCACATCGCTATGGAGTGGTACGCTGCGTACTGGGACTGGAAGCAGGGTATGTGTTTTATGGAGGCAATGTATAAAGACGTGCTTCAAAAAACGTTTGGTACGTTGCAATTTCAACTGGGTAAATTTAATGTTGATATGAGCGGCGAGTGGGAAGTTTGGGATTATGCTGAGGTGATCAACAAGCACTATGGCATTGATGTATACAATACGACAATTGACGAGGTGGCCGCCAAGTTGAAAGAGCATGGCTTGGAAGTGGAAAAGACCGATTCCATCCCGCGTGGTATTGATAAATTGTGGAAGAATATTCGTAAAGATGTGGCGGGGCCGGTGTGGTTGGTGAATACGCCAAAGTTCATCAGTCCGCTGTCTAAGACTGACCCCGAGAATCCGCAGACGGTGGAGCGTTTCCAGCCAGTAATCGCTGGGTCGGAGCTGGGCAATGGCTTCTCTGAGCTGAATGACCCGATTGATCAGTTGAATCGTTTTGTCGAGCAGCAACAGATGCGCGATGCGGGCGATGACGAGGCGATGATGTTGGACATCGACTATGTGGAGATGTTGGAGTACGGTATGCCGCCAGCTTGCGGTTGGGGTTACTCTGAGCGGGTGTTTTGGATTTTTGAAGGCGTGACGGCGCGCGAAGGTGTGCCATTCCCACAGCTACGTCATGAGATTGATGAGACAACGCGAGCGATTTATCCGCAGGTGAAGTTGTAATTGTAGCGTGATTCTAGTTTGTTATAATTAGAGTATGAAGCGATTTATATTGGGGATACTAATCGCTGGATCTCTGCTGGCTGGATCTGGCCAAGCAGCGCTTGCAGCGCAGACGGACAATTTTACCATTACTAAATTTGATGCAGAGTATTCGCTGGGTCGCGACAGTGAAAACCGTTCGACATTGGCGGCAACGTGGCGAATTACTGCTCATTTTTTGCCCAACCAAAACCGTGGCATTGCACCAATATTTGTGAAGAAATATGATAATCATCCGACGAATTTTTCGTTGCAATCGGTGACTGATGGACAGGGTGTGTCGCTGGAGCATACGTGGAATGGCGACGAGCTAAGAATTGGCAAGAAAGACGTTTACGTTCAGGGTGAAAAAACCTACGTCATCAAGTTTACTCAGCATGATGTGACCAGGCATTATGACAATACGGGGCGTGATGAGTTCTACTGGGACGTCATCGGCAATGAGTGGCGAGTACCGATGCAAAATGTACGCGTGTCTGTGAAATTTGACGAGTCACTTCAGGCAGCGCGAGCGGGTGAGGCGTTTTGTTATGTTGGTGCGCATGGTTCGAGGCAGCGGTGTAATGTCAGTGGCGATAAGGGCGAAATTGTGACAAATGCGAATCGGTTGGATCGCCGTGAAGGTATAACGATGGCGGTTGGTTTTACTGGGGGTACGTTTGCCGGGTATCAGGAGACGTTGAGTGAAAAGTTGATAAAAATTTGGGCAACGGTGCAGACGATAGTAAGTAGTTTGGCGGTTATATTGATGCTGTTGTTGGTCTGGCGCTACCGGCGGTTATTTGGTAGGTACCGTGAACTCAAACCAATTCCGCCAGAGTATTTGCCACCAAAACAGGCGAGTGTGATGACCTCAGCGTATATTTTGAAAAATTACGAGGCTCTGGCGGTCAAAGGGTCAGCCAAGGTGGCGCAGTTGTTGGATTTGGCAGTGCGGCACTATATCAAGCTGTATGAAGTGAAAAAGGCGTCGTTTTTGCGGTCGGCGCAGTACGAAATTGAAATCGTTAAAGATTTGAAAGAGCTGAGACCCGAAGAGTCCGAGGTCGTTCGGGACATGTTTGGTTCATCGATGCCGAAGCCAGGTCAGCGGCTAAATCTGAAAAAGCTACAGAATAATTTATCGTATGCGGCGCGGACACGAGATGATGATACAAATTTGAAGAATTTAGCTCGTGGTAAATATGCCTTGTGTGAACAAACACTCGCGAATAAGCGGATCGTGCAGAAGTGGGCTTTGTGGATTTTTGTTATTAGTGTATTGTTGCTGTCGCCGATGTTACTGATTGTGGCGGGAATAATGTTTACTCTGTCATTTGGCTGGTCGTTGACTGACGAGGGCTTGGCACTCAGGCGATATTTGGCAGGATTAAAGATGTACATTGGCGTGGCTGAAGCTGAGCGTTTACAGATGCTACAGAGTCCTGAGGGTGCGGAAAAAGTCAAGGTTGATGCGTCTGACGAGAAGCAATTGGTGAAATTGTACGAGCGGGTATTGCCGTATGCGGTGCTGTTTGGACAGGAAAAAGAGTGGAGTAAGCAGCTGGGTCGGTACTATGAGCAGGTTGGTGAGCAGCCAGATTGGTACAGTGGTCAGGGCGCGTTCAATGCGGCGGCATTTGCGGCTGGGATGAATAGCCTGTCGAGCGTGGCCAGTAGCGCCAGTGATTACTCATCGACCTCTGGTGGCTCAACTGGCGGCGGCTTCGCTGGCGGCGGCGGAGGTGGCGGCGGAGGTGGCGGCTGGTAATCACTATGCCTGACGTTCTATTGTTAGCATTGGCGGCGGTTCTGCTGGTATTATCGGGCTCGTTCTCGGGCTTGAACATTGGGCTGATGATGGCGCGGCCAGATGATTTGAGGCGCAAAGCCAGACAGGGCGATGTGATCGCTGCGCGGGTGTATCGCTACCGCAAGGATGGTTATTATCTGATCTTTTGTATTTTATTGGGCAATGTCGGCGTCAATACGGCGATGTCAATTTTGCTAGGTAATATGACGAACGGCGTGATTGGTGGGTTGATTGCCACGCTGCTGATCACGATGTTTGGCGAGATTTTGCCGCAGGCGATTTTTACGCAGCGCGGCTATCAGATTACGCGTTATTTCTTCTGGCTGCTGGATGTGATTTATGTATTATTTTGGCCACTGGCTCATCCAATGTCAAAGCTACTGAACCGTTGGGTGGGCAAGGAGGCGCCACAGCTGTACTCACACCAAGAGCTGGAACAGATTATTCACGAACATGCTGAGCGGTCGGACAGCCCAGTTGATTATGACGAAAGCCGGATCGCGGCGGGTGCGCTGCAATTTAGTAAAAAGACAGCTGGTGATTTGGTGACGCCGATGAGTGAGGTGTTTACGGTGGGGTTGGATGATGAGCTGGATGCAACACTGCTGGCGCAGATCAAGCACGCTGGACATTCGCGGATCCCCGTCTGTGATGACGGCCGGTTGGCGGGAATTTTGTATGTGAAGGATGTGGTGGGGCGCGAGCTGCCGCTGCCGATTAGCCAATTGTACCGTGACAAGATTCATGACATTGATGCACGGTCGCGGCTGGACACGGTGCTGAGCCGATTTATCCAAACCCGCAATCATTTGTTTGTGGTGATGGATGACGAGAAGGAGCTGGGCATCATCACGCTGGAGGATGTGATTGAAGAGATTTTGGATCAGGAAATTGAGGACGAGTACGACGAGAAATAGGGTGGATGAGTGTCCTTCTATGATATACTGAAAAGTAGATTTTGATAATGCAGCGGTGGGCAGGGAGAATGATATGCCTAATAAAAAGCATGAGACTGGTGGCGTTCCTGAGCGCTTGCGGCAAATAACGGTTGAGACATTGCCAGTTGAGGTGCCGTATATTCCTGACGTTGATCCATACACAGAATTGCCGGAAGTGATATATATTGATAAAACACAGGCAGACGGTATGGGCAGACTGGCCGTGGATGGTCGACAGCCAGTGAAGCTGCTGGATATGGATAAACTGCCGGCCAAGGGCACTGTTATATTGATGAATGTGTGGGTGCAGGCTGATGAAGGAGGCTTACGCCAAGGTATCGTGGCGGACTGTCGACGATATGACGGGACGTTTGATGTTGTAGATGGGTTGAAAGAGATTGATTTTACAGATCAAGAGGAAGCGTGGGATACACTTGAAATGCAGCAGCATCAGGTAGTTATTTCTGCGGTGGTTGACAATGATAGTAAAGGGGAGACAAGGGTATGGGGTGATCCGGCGTTCTATGATGCGGCACTGCACATGGCGAAATTGGTGAACAAGGAATCTAAAAAACATGCTACTGCTGAGGCTGACACTAAAAAGCAAAATAAAAAATCACATAAAAAATCGAAAAAATCTAAGGGGTAGACAGCTATTTAGGTAGAGAATTAGTCAAAACTACTTGACTTTTTATAGTACCTTGTATAACATAGTACTATATATAACAAAACTATAAGGAGTATAGTATGAGAAGAATCGATATCATCAATCGGGCGAGGCGAAACCTTCGCCAGTCAAAGGGTCGGACGATTTTGACGGCATTGGCGATTTCCGTCGGGGCGTTCACGATTGGTTTGGCCTTGATGGCTGGTGAGGGTGGTCGGCTGTATACTAACAGTATCGTTGATGCGGCTGGTGATAAAAGAGTAATTATGGTCGGTAAAAAGGTGGAGTCGGAAAAGAAAGAGGAATTACCAGAATATGGTAGTTCAGCAGAAGAAACTGACAAGAATAAAGCATTGGCAGCACGCAGCAAATATTCGCTCAACGATAAGGACCTGGAGAAGATCCGACAAACACCGCACGTAAAAACGGTAACGCCAGCATATTCAACTGATGGCGTGGCCTATGCTAAAAGCTCAGCTAATGATAAAAAATTTGCATTGACAGTGGCTGTCAAAATGGACAGGACTCGGGCAGAATTGGCGGCGGGAACTTTGGAAGATTTTATGCCAAAGCCAGGTGAGATTATCATCCCGAATGATTATGTGAAGCAGTTGGGTTTCAAAGATGCGCAGTCGGCGATTGGCCAAACAATAACCTTGGGTGTGCGTAGTGCAGTGCAGGGTGGTAATGTCGCCAAAGAAGTGTCGTTCAAGATTGCGGCAGTCGACAAAAAATCAGACACCATTTTGTTTTATGAGCCAATGCTGAGAATCTCGACGGCTGATGCTAAGGCTATCTATGAATTCAGTCACGACAAGAGCCAGCCAAACCAGTATTCAACGGCGATTGCTTTGGTGGATGACGAGAAGAACGTTGATGCTGCTAAAGACGTGATCGGTAAAGATTATAGTGCATACTCAATTCAGGATATTAGAAAAGCACTACTGACAATGGTTAATGTAGCTCAAGCGGCACTGGCGGCATTTGGTGGATTGGCACTGCTGGCAAGCGTGTTTGGGATTATTAACACTATGTATATTTCGGTGTTGGAGCGTACCAGCCAAATCGGTTTGATGAAAGCATTGGGAATGCGTGGTCGAGATATTGGTAAATTATTCCGTTATGAAGCGGCGTGGGTTGGACTGCTGGGAGGTTTGATTGGCGTCGGGCTGGCGAGTTTGGTGACGCTGTTGAACCCGGTGATTACTAATGCTTTGGGCCTGAGCGCAGGGACGAATCTACTGGTTATCAATCCGCTGCAGATTGGGCTACTGGTATTTGGACTAGTGGTGATGGCGGTAATCTCTGGCTGGTTACCAAGTCGTAAGGCGACAAAATTAGACCCAATTGAGGCATTGAGGACGGAGTAGGAGAGAAATTATGATTGAACTAAAGAATGTGACGAAAATTTACGGCAAAAAGAAAAACCAATTTACGGCGCTAAAGAATGTCAGCTTGACCATTCCGACAGGGGCTAGTGTGGCAATCCTCGGTAAATCTGGCTCAGGAAAATCGACGCTGATGCATGCCATCTCAGGCTTGGACAAGCCGCAAAAAGGTCAAGTTATCATTGACGGACAAGATATCTTGCAACTAAAGTCAAAGCGTGTTGATGAATTTCGCGCCAAGAAAATCGGCTTTATCTTCCAGAGTTTCTTTGTCCAGGGCAATGAGAGCGTGGTTGATAATGTCAGTTTGCCGCTGGAAATTGCGCGGGTACCACGGAAAAAGCGAGCGCATAAAATCAACGCGGCGCTTAAGGCAGTAGACCTGTACGATAAGCGCAAAAACCGCGCCAAAGACTTGTCAGGCGGGCAAAAGCAGCGCTTGGCCATCGCTCGGGCGATTGTCGGTGATCCACAAATCATTTTTGCTGACGAACCGACTGGTAACTTGGACAGTGAAACAGGCGCGAAAGTGGAAGAATTGTTGTTTGATTACAACAAACAAAAGGGTGTGACGTTAATCGTGGTGACACATGACGCTGATTTGGCGAAAAAATGTGATCATCAAATTATCATCAAAGACGGTCGTGTCGAGAAATCAACCGTACCAGGAGGAATAAAACATGGACGCTAGTGCTTACGCTGAGAGTTTGGCGATTCAACTCCGTAAAGGATTCCTGGTATACTGTGTGTTGTTGGTATGTGCTAAGCAGCCGCAATATGCTGGCGACATCGTCAAGCAAATGAGCGAATCAGATTTGATGGTGGTAGAAGGCACGATTTATCCGCTACTCAGCCGCTTGCAGAGATATGGCTACCTCAAGCACGAATGGCAAGAGAGCGAGCAGGGGCCGCCGCGCAAATATTATTCACTTACTGACACTGGCGCGCAGCTAGTGGATGAATTGAAAGATCGTATAAAAATGTTGAACACTTCGCTAAAAAATCTTGAGAAAGGAGCAAAGCGATGAAAGAAATAACCAGAATCCATTTGGCAAAAACGCCGTTTAGTGTAGAGGTTGATGCCAAAAAATCATTGGAGCAATACCTTGATTCAATTCAGAAAAATATGCACGCAGAGCCAGAGGCTATGCGCGAAATTGAGGCGCGAATGGTGGAGCTTTTGGCGGAACGCGGCGTGTCGAAGGACGGTGTCATTAGCCACGATGATGTTTTGGCGGTGCAAAAACAGATGGGTGAGCCGCAGGATTTTGCCGATGGCGAAGTGCCAGAGATGAGTGACGACGCAGCTGAGGCCGGTGCAAGTAAGCCAACTAAGCGACTGATGCGCGACCCGGATAACGCAATTTTGGGTGGCGTGTGTGCTGGAATTGCTGCCTACTGGGGGATTAATCCTTTGTGGGTACGATTGTTATTCATTTTTTCACCGTTTATTACCCTCGGTGCCTCACTACTGATTTATATCGTACTGTGGATCAGTATGCCAGAAGCGCAGACGGCGGCTGAAAAGTTACAGATGCGGGGAGAAGAGGTGACGCTGGATAGTCTGAAAAATTTTTCTTTCACCGATAATAAAAAGACCCAGGTGAAAAACACGTTCATCAAAGTCTCGCAGGTATTTGTTTCACTTATGTTAATCATGATCACCTTTGGATTATTAGTCGCTGTACCAGTGGGGTTATTTGCTGGTGTAAGTGTCATTAGCTGGATGGATGGTTTTGCGGCACAGCCGTGGGCTTTAGGCTTGCTGATTTCTGCACTTGTTGGCGGTGCTGCTGCGGTGACGCTGTTTGGCGTGTTGACGGCTAGCGCAATCAAGTGGAAATTTACGCGAACAGCACTGATTGCGGTGGTGATTAGCACTGTTATTGGGGCATTTTGTATCTCAAGCTCGGCGATCTTTGGCACGCAAACCTTGCGAGAGCTGGCGCGGGATGAAGAGCGTTTGACAAAAACAATGACCGTGGAGCTACCAAAGAATCTTGAAGGCGTTAAATATGCTGATGTAACCAGTAATGGTCTAGTTGATAGGCAAGTCATATCATCTCAAGAAACCAAAGTTGAAGTAAAATATTTCTCACGTAAAGATGGTAAGGCGCCAAAAGTACAAGCTGTTGTAGAAGGTGACACGCTTAAAATCAATATTGAACATGATTCGCAGTTATCTTGTTTGAATGAATCATTCTTCTGGGGTGTCCACTGTGGTGGTATCACAAGGGTTACTGTATACGGATCGTTGCAATTGAAGCCGGGAGACCAAGGCTCTGGTGACAGTGTTCCGTACCCAGGTTCATCACGAACCAATGGCGCATTTTTGTAGAGAATCAACGGTTTGATATAATAAACTCTATGAATATGAGTTGGTGGCAGGCAATTGTGCTAGGAATTATCGAGGGGATTACCGAATTCCTGCCTATTTCTAGCACAGGTCACTTGACCATTGCTGAGAAATTGATGGGTATGCCCCTGGACGATGAGGGTCTGATTGCTTTTACGGCGATTATTCAGATTGGGGCTATAGCGGCGGCGATTATTTATTTTTGGCAGGATATTCAGCGAGTGTTGATCGCGTGGTGGCGTGGTTTGTGGTGGAAACGGGCACGACGGAAATTTGACTACAAATACGGTTGGGCGATCATCATCGGTTCAGTGCCAATCGCGGTAGTGGGGCTGGTGTTCAAAGATGAAATTGAGACGGTACTGCGTAGTTTGTGGTTCGTGGCTGGTGCGTTGATCGTCTGGAGCGGCGTGATGTGGCTGGCTGATAACTATGCCACTGCCAAACGCGTTGAAAAGGATACGACATGGAAAGACACACTCGTCATTGGTTTAGGTCAATGTCTGTCGTTAGTCCCTGGCGTGAGTCGATCTGGCGCCACGATATCAGTGGGGTTGTTGCGCGGGTTTGACCGAGTGACGGTGACAAAATTGAGCTTTTTCTTGGGCATTCCGGCTTTGGTGGCAGCGGGACTGCTGGAGGTTATCACTAAATATAAGCATATTTCTGGCGGCGTTGGCTGGATGTCAACCATCATTGCGACGGTGGTTTCGTTTGGCGTGGGATACGTGGCAGTCGCATGGCTACTTAAATTCGTCCAAAACAATAATTTTCGCTCATTCATCGTCTACCGATTTGTGTTAGGATTGCTGTTGATGGTGTTACTGGGCGCGGGCATAATCTCTCACGTTTAAGCCAAAATTGGTATATAATGAGGGCATGCTAGATATCAAATTTATTCGAGAACATGCTGATTTGGTGCAAAAATCGGCAAATGATAAGGGATATACCGTTGATATTGCGACATTGTTGCAATTGGATGACGAGCGTCGCGACCTACAAAAGCAAGTTGAAGCACTGCGTGAACAGCGAAATGCAATTTCAGCCAAAATGAAAGGTGGTCGCCCAGATCAGGAGCTGATTGACCAGGGAAAACAGCTAAAAATTGAGTTGGCAGAACGTGAAAACTACTTAAAATCAACCGAGGAAAAAGTAGACGCGATTCTGAAAAATGTGCCGAACATTACCTTTGATGATGTGCCGCTTGGCGGTGAGGAAGACTCGGTTGAGATAAAGGCGTACGGTGAGCATAAAACGGGCGCCAAGGATCATTTGGACTATGCTGTCAGTCGCGGTTGGGTTGATTTTGAGCGTGGTGCAAAAGTAGCTGGCGCAAAGTTTTATTACCTCAAAGGTGACTTGGCGCTGCTGGAAAACGCCGTGACGCAGTTTGCGCTGAATTATGTGACGAAGCAGGGCTTTACGTTCATGACCGTGCCGCATATGGTGAATATGCGCACAGCGGAAGGCGCCGGCTTTGCGCCAAAAGGTGAAGGTAGTAATGAGTATGTGGTCGAGGGAGAGGATTTGACGCTGATTGGGACGGCGGAAATGCCGCTGACTGGCTACCATGCTGATGAAATTTTGGACGAGAAAGATTTGCCGCTGCTGTATACGGGATATAGCCCGTGCTACCGTAAAGAGGCGGGTGCATATGGCAAGCACACACGCGGTTTGTTCCGAGTGCACCAATTTAACAAATTGGAAATGTACGCGTTCTGTCTGCCGGAACAGTCTAAGGAGATTCATGAAAAAATCCTCAGCATCGAGGAAGCACTGTGGCAGCAAATTGGTATTTCGTACCACGTGGTGAATATCGCGGCAGGTGACTTGGGCGCGCCGGCTGCCAAAAAATACGACATCGAGTACTGGTCGCCAGTTGATGAGACGTACCGCGAGTTGACTAGCTGTTCGAACTGTACGGATTATCAAGCGCGCGGCTTGAACATTCGCGTGCGGCGCGCGGACGGCAGCATCGAGTCGGTTCACACTTTGAACGGTACGGCAGTCTCATTGGCGCGGTCATTGGTGGTGATTTTGGAAAACTTCCAGAACGAGGACGGCAGTTTGACAGTGCCAGAAGTATTGCGACCATATATGGGCGGACGTGAGCGAATTTAGCAACATACATGGTATAATGTAGGTATAACGAAGGAGGGATATGATTACCAATCTGACAATCACTGGTGTAAAGTACGAACTGAATGACACGACCAAACGGTATATTGAGAAAAAAATTGGTCCATTGGATCGGTTTTTGCCACGTCACGCTCGTAAAAGCGTTACGGCAGATGTGAAGATTAAGCAAATTGATAACCCTGGCGGCAACAAATATGAGGTTGAAGTTATCATCAATGTCCCAGACAAGGTCATCACTGCAAAAGACTCAACAATGAACGTGTTGGCGGCTGTGGACATCGTCGAGACCAAATTGAACGGTCAGTTGCGTCGCTACAAGGACGATACTCTGGCGCACGTTGGCCGTAGTCGTGGTGTGTTGGCACGGTTTAAGCGCAGTTTCCGTCGCGGTTAGGATAAGCTACCCGACGGGTGAGCGGGTACCGGTGTCATTACCTGAATAGCCGGCTGGTAGTACATAAAGGGCCAACACGTGCCCTCTTGTAAAGGCAGGTGTATCCCAAGTGATTATTGGCGTCGAGTTACTAATAACATTTGCTGGTCGCCAACACCATGAATCATGATGCCTATCGATCAGCGGCGTATTGTTTCGTAGTGCAGCTAGGAGATTGTCAGTTAAGGCTTCGGCTACAGTTTGGTGCTCAAGAGGCGGGCTTTGTTGTTGGCTCTGTTCATATGACATACCCAGGTGTGCTGGTTCCTCTGTACCAGAAAGCAGACGAAGTGTCCAGGTAATAGTTTTGTCGCCATCCTTGATTTGATGAGTTGGTAGAGTCGATAATCCCGGAGTGGTTGTTGAAGTTGGCGCCTGGTTAAGGTATCTCCAAGTATTATTATCAATTATGTTATCAATGTGCAACCCATAGTCTTTGTGGTCAATCCCCAGGGGATTGTCTTGTATCGTCTTGTCCAAGGTCATTGCTTTGGCGATGGTGAGCCAATTTTCTTTACCAAGGCCGTGAGGGGCCAGGACGATGTGCGGAGTGATACCATCTTCTTGCTCCATTCGCTCAAATTGCTCAGCCAAATAGTGAAAATTGACGCCAGCTGATAGCATTTGTTCTGGTGTTGGTGCTGAGAAGCCAGCATACCCAACCAAACGTTCGGAAAATAGAAAAGCTTGTTCAAACGAGTATTGAATCTCAAGATTGTCTATTTGCTCTAAGCCACCGAAGCCAGCTGTGCCTTGTTTCTGAGCTTCATTAACAGCAGTGTCAAGCGCTCCAAAGAGGGCGGTGGCGTCGAAATCCTGACTAATGTCAGAGGATGCTTTCTGTTTTGATTGAGCCCTTTCCCACGCGTCCTGAGCAGCAGCGTGGATTTGTGACGGGAGAATATTAGGATTAGGCATAGGGTTGTGCTCTTTTATGTTTGGATGGTTGTTTCTATAAATGATTGTAGCACGTTTGGTAAATCTTTGGGGTCATTGATAAGTTTAGCGTTCGGAGCGTACAGTTGTTCGGCGGCATCTGAGCCAATTGATACGCCGTATACTACAGTGTTCTGGTCACGGCGAAGCTGGCTGACGGCTGCGCGCGCGGTGCCGGGGTCATTACTTATACCATCGGTTACGACAACGATGATTCGCTGGCGATCTTGGTCGTGGGGTAGGGTAGCAATTTCCTGGAGGGCTAAATAATCTGCTGTGTTACCCATGTCGGCTGCGGTAATGGCTGTGTATGTATCAAGTCGTTGTTTGTCATGTAGGCTGCTGCTGAGCGGTTTATGGCAGACTGCAGCATCGCCAAATGTGTATAGTGAGGTGCGTACCGACAGGTCGGACAAATCAATATTTTGCTGTTCTTCCAGCTGTCGAATGTCACGCTCCATGCCAGCGAGGCCTTCCAGTATGATGACCGCACAACTGGCGGCGGCTTGTGCTGGCTCGCCCCCCATGGAACCAGAGCAATCAAACACAAAGAAATAGTCAGTCTTACAATTCAATTCGGTTCGTCCGCGGATGGTTTCATAGCGCTGAAATGCCTCTGGTGTGGTGCCGCTTTTGATGTCGACCACGGTTTGCGCCAGACGGTTGGGGTCGAGGATGTCGCCGTCCTGACGGGAGTGACGGCTAAGGCTACGGCGAGAGGCGACGACTTCGTTCAGAACTGATTGGAAGACTGTACGCATTTGGGCAATTTGTTTGTGAAAGCGCTGAATCTCATCGTCGTATCGTTGCTTTTCGACCAGCGAGTGGCCAGTTTGTTCACGGTAGCGATGATTGGCTGCTGCCCGACGGGCGCGCTCCTGCTGTTCAGGCGTTACTTTTGTGCGACGGTCCTCTTGAACGGCTTTGTGAGTAGCGTCGTGGATTTTTTGGTGTTCTTCGGGACTGAATGGTTCAGGATGTTTGTTGTCAAAATAATCAGCATAGGCATCAGAAAAGGAATCGGTATCCTTCTGGCTGTCACCGTCTTGTGGCGGATTTGAGGGCTGCTGTTCATCAGCATCGCCATCAGTCTGTTGACCGCTGTTTTGTTGTTGGGCATCTTTTGCTTCTTGTTTGTCCAGCCGTATGAGCGTTTCATATTGTGGCCAAATTTGCGTGAGCCAGTAGTCAAAGCGGTCACTGCCAGACAGCTTTTTGCCATTAGAGCCTCTTGCGCCAGGATCGGTCAAAAATGATATGAGATCAACCTGACCATTCTGAAAGTTGCGCAGTTGGTTTATGGCTTCATTAACTTCTTGGCGAACGGGCGTTTTGCTGTCTGGTATCATCTCCTGACGGATGATCTTGTAGAGAAATTGTAGGTGCATCGGTATATTGGTGTAGTCAACCAGTTCGTCGTCACGCTTCGTTGGGAACAGGCGACTGTCGTAAATGTCAGCACCAACTTCCTGCATGACAGGCAGCATGTTCATAATTTGTTTGTTGCCGTGAATATCAGTCAGGGTATTGTTGAAAATATGGCGTGCTTGCTGCTCTTGAGGATCTTTGCTACTAGCAACAAAAGCATCTTGTCGCGCTGAAAATACAGGATCTCGTTTGATGTCACGCACATGGGCCATTAGCTCATGCAGAGTAGCGAACACACAGTGGTCAGCTGAATAGCCTTTCTCGATGAAGAATGATGGATCAATGGTGAACGAACCAGTTTCTGGGTTGGTAGCCCAGCCATCACCAATCGCTACTCGTACGTCCATGCCGGTTAGTCGACAAAGCGCTGGTATTTGGTCGTCCAAAAACGCTGCTGCTTTGTCAAGCGAGGCCTGATACTCCCTTGCTAAAGCCTCTTGTTCAGGCGTTACTGCTCGTGATTCTGTACCGGTTGCTGGCGTGTGTAATACTTCGGTCATTTTCTTTACAAACCTTATGCTTATAGTATATAATACGAGCCAGATATTATAAAATACCAACATACTCATGCATACAGCTGAAACGAAATCTACCCCCACTGAACTGTATTTTGAACCTTCTGTTTTAGAGACGTATTATGCTCCAGACGCGGCTGATCGAACAGTGGAGGGTGTTGTGGAGTTAATGACTGGTCTGCGGGAAAGTATGCAGGCAGTCAGATCTGACTGGCGGACAGTGGTCACAGGAGACCGACAACTCTTGGAGCAACTGGCGGCGCCGCACGTTGAACGCATCAATGTGTCGAGGCGCAAAGACCATCCAGAAGAGCCGGATATAGCAGTGAGCGAGATTAGTGAGAACTTTTTACTGGGCTTGGCTGAACCTGATTGGGAGGGGCAGATGCCGCGTGACACAAGCGAAGAGGAGCTGCAGCGCTGGGAAGGCTTTAAGGATGAACACCCTGATGTAGCTGACAATTTGGAAGATTGGTATATGTATCACGCCAAATTGCATGAGCTACGCAAAGACGCTGTGCTCATGAAGGAATTTGACGAGGAGTACCGCGGCGAACAGATGGCGGCAACTCGGGCGGCGGCTGAGTTCTTGCGTGCTCAGGACAGAAAAGATGAAATCAGTAGGCGGATGGCAAGTTTGCGTGCTAAGGCAGTAAGAATGGAGCGTCCTTTGACGGCAGGCGAAAGGCGGAAAATAACCGCATGGCAAAAGCAGTTGTCTGAGGTTGATGATAATATTGACATCCCAGCTAACAGTAGTAAAGAAAAATTTTTAGAAGAAATAACTCGTTTGCAAGTTCGCGAATGGAAGCGACAACTAGACGGTGGCCTGTTGATGACTGAACAGATGCAAACGATCATTGATGAGACGTTACCAGCCATAACGCGGGGTGAGCCGACGTTGTTCGTCGGTGAGACGGGCGGTGCCAAAACTGCCATGGCGGAGTACATGGTGCAAACGTATTTTGGCGTTAATCCTGAGTTTGTCAGTGCCTATGGCGATGTTAATAGCTACCAGTTGATGGGTAAGCAAGAGCTAAAGGCTGAGGGTGGAAAAATGGAATGGGATCAGATATTCCAGGAGTTCAAAGATCGTGGTATTGACTGGGATAAGCTGAGTGACGAAACGAGAGCGCAGTTAGTTGTACAAGGTATGCAGATGATCAATCTACCGGGCTCAACTGAATCCGTTTGGGTTCCAGGTCCAGTCGTGCGGGCTATGGAAGGTGGTAGGCCACTCATCCTTGACGAAATTAACGCCATGCCGCCAGAGCTGTTGAAACGCTTGAACAAAATTATGCAGTTGCGTCCAGGCGATAGATTTACCGTTCAGGAGGATTCTGGAAAGATTGTCGAGGTTCAGCCGGGCTTTTGTATCATCGCCACGGCAAATGAAAAGTCAAAACGCTACAAGGGCGTGGATGATTTGAGCGTTGAGTTCCAAAACCGTTTTGGCGCAAATATCAATCGCGTGCGTTACCCTGACTACGACAAGGGCTATGACGAATATCCGCGTGAGAATGCTCAGCTGGCCATGGCGACTGTGGCGACGAAACGAGGCGAGTTGCCACCAGATATTGATGAAGGGGACTTTGAGAATTTTGTGCGAGCAGCTCGGTTGAGTCAGCAGATATTTAGTGGCACCAACGGTGAAGGGTACAACCAGTTCATTGATACGGAAAAAATGGTGGATGATCGTCCTGGTCTGGAGGAAACAGTACTAGCGCCGCGCACCATGGTGGATATACTACATAAGGTTGCTGGTAGCTACGGAACGGTATCGCTGAAGCGAGCTTGTCAAACATTTTTGGATGGCATCAAAAACCCAAATGACCGCCAGGTGATGCATCATATCCTTGAGTATCATGATTTGCTGCCGGAGGAAATGCTCGGCGATGAAAGGATATAGGATATTTCATGGCTAACCCCAATCTTCTGTCGCCAAATAGTCGCACTGCTGCTGAGGCTGCGTGGGAACGTGCTCAGGCAAAGCGTGAAGCTTGGCCTTTTGGGAGCAGTGTGACCTATCAATCACTCGGGGCCGCTTCGCTCCATACATTAGACGCTGCTGTTGTTAGAGCCAGGGAGCGGGGAGCGGCGGGATTTGATGGACTGAATGGAATTACCAACTCGGAGACCAGAGAGTTGTTTAAGCGAGACCTCGAAGATTATAAAACGATTTTTGCCGGAGCGGGTATCGATATGCCGACGCCAGCTGAGTTGGCACAGGGCGGTATTGATTTTAGGCATCTGGCGGAGTTGAAAGAAACATTGCCAGAGTATGACTTGGTTGTGGCGCCACTGACATTGCCGTTGGATTCAGTGCGTCAGCTCATATCTGCGGTTGCGCGAGACGAGACCGTGCCGAATAACCCCCTTCGTTTGGCAGAGAAAAGCAATAGTGCTAGAAGTGACGGATTACTCCTACGGATATTTGCAGTTGATTGGGATCAAGCCATGGCAAGTACTGCGCAAAACTGGCGGCTAGCAACTATGGATGATGAGTACAGGTGGACGGCTTTTTTGCTGCCGAACAATGATGCTACATGGCGTGACAACCCTCGGTGTACTCGGTCGGCACTAGAGGAAAAAATGACAGTTCCAGTTGTAAGTTATGTCACTTATCAAATGCATCGCATTCGCCAGGGGATACCCCCACTAGATCGTAAGAGTAGTAACATACGGTCGGCAGTATCTAGTAGATATAATGAGGCAGATGTGTTGACCGCTTTTTGGGATGATTCTATAAGCAGTATAGGTATCAATTATTGTTGCGTCTACGCGGATAGTAGTCCAAATAATGTGAGGCTGTGTCCTCCTATTGGATAAAGCTATATATTATTATATGTAATTTATCACAATCAATGAGTGATGGGCTTTGTATCTTAAAACACTCTTTAATTTTGAGCTAAAAAGGGGTACAATAGAAAGAGTTTTGAAAATGTCCGAAAGCGAGGGAGTTTTAAGGTTATGGCAATGACACAACAAAAAGCGCTGAGTAAAGTTTTTGGTGATCCGCAGAAGAAGATTTTGAAGCGGCTGGAAAAGCGTGTTGCAGTAATTAACGGTTTGTCTGAAAAGTATGAAAAACTGTCAGATGAGGAATTGCAGGCGCAGACAGAAGCGCTGAAAAAACGGCTGACGAAAAAGAATGTAACGCTGGATACGATTTTGCCAGATGCCTTTGCAGTGGTGCGCGAGGCAGCCAAACGCGTCATCGGTGAGCGTCCGTATGATGTTCAGCTGATCGGTGGTATGGCGCTCCACGAAGGCAATGTGGCTGAGATGAAGACTGGTGAAGGTAAGACCTTGGTGGCGACGCTGCCGACGTACCTCAATGCGCTAGAAGGCAAAGGGGTTCACGTGGTGACTGTCAACGACTATCTGGCGCAGCGTGACGCCGGCTGGATGGGCCAGGTGTATGACTTTTTGGGTCTGACGACTGGTGTGATCATTAACGAAGCATCATTTGTGTACGACAAGGATTATGATAATGAACACCACGACGATCCGCGCATGCGTAAGCTCCGCCCAGTCACTCGTAAGGAAGCCTACGCGGCAGATATTACTTATGGCACTAATAACGAGTTTGGTTTTGACTATTTGCGCGATAACATGGTGAACGACGTCGCTTTGCTCAGGCAGCGCGAACTGAACTTTGCCATCGTTGACGAGGTGGACTCCATTCTGATCGATGAGGCGCGTACGCCGCTGATCATCTCGGCGCCAGCAGCGGAAAACCCAGACAACTACTATACCTTCGCTAAAGTTGCCAGTAAATTAGTGCCAGATGACTATGTTTTGGATGAAAAGCGCCGTAGCGTGGCCTTGACCGACGAGGGCGTGGAAAAAGTTCAAAAACTGCTGGGAATAAAAAATTTGTACACACCAGACCACGTGCGCAGTGTTTACCACATGGACCAGGCGCTGCGAGCACAAACATTGTTCAAGCGTGACAAAGATTACGTGGTGACCAATGACGGCGAGGTGATCATCGTCGATGAACACACCGGTCGTTTGATGCAAGGACGCCGCTACAACGAAGGCTTACACCAGGCAATTGAAGCCAAAGAAGGCGTGCCAGTACTGGAAGAAAGCATGACGTTGGCGACCATTTCATTCCAGAACTATTTCCGTTTGTACAATAAACTTTCCGGTATGACTGGTACGGCGTTCACTGAAGCCGAGGAGTTCCAACAAATTTATTCACTGGACGTCATCCAGATTCCACCGAACAAGCCAGTGATTCGCGACGACAAAGAAGACCTGATCTTCAAGACCGAAAAGGGCAAGCTGAAGGCAGTCGCTGAAGCCATCAAGGACTATCACAAGCAAGGCCGGCCGGTGCTGGTTGGTTCTGGCTCAATTGCCAAGAATGAGCAGATTGCCAAATATCTGGAAAAAGAGGGTATCAAGTTTGAGATTTTGAACGCTAAGAATAATGAACGCGAGGCAGCCATCATTGAGAAGGCCGGTGAAAAGGGTGCGATTACCCTAGCGACAAACATCGCTGGACGTGGTACCGACATTAAGCTTGGCAAGGGCGTCAAGGAACTGGGCGGCCTGGTGGTGATCGGTTCGGAGCGGCATGAGTCACGCCGCATTGACAATCAGTTGCGCGGTCGTGGCGGTCGTCAGGGCGACCCGGGTGAGACGCAGTTCTATGTGTCGACCGAGGATGATTTGATGCGAATTTTCCAGGGCGAGCGCATTGCGGCGTTGATGGACCGGCTGGGTGTGGATGAAGATACGCCGATTCAAAACCGCGCCGTGTCAAAGACCTTGGAGGCAGCCCAGAAGCGCGTTGAGGGCTATAATTTTGATACGCGCAAAAATGTTGTTCAGTACGACAACGTGATCAATCGTCACCGCCGCGTGGTGTATGTCATGCGCCGCAAGATTTTGGAAGGCGACAACATTAAGCCAGAAATTGAACGCTTGCTCAAAGAAAAAGTGAACGATTCAACACAGCTGCCGCTCAAGAATAATCCTAATTTTGTGAAAGAATTTGCTGCAGTTATCCCAGTTGATGAGGATGCACTTACAAAGGCTGGTTCAGAGAAGAAAGACAAATCTCGCGTTCAAAAGGTGATGAAACTGGCGCGTGAAGCATACGCAGAAAAAGAGGAAGAAATTGGTGACGAAAACTTGCGTGGTGTCGAGCGGGAAGTCTACATGGCAGTGCTCGATACCTTGTGGATGCAACACTTGGAAAACATGCAACACCTGCGTGAAGGAATCCACTGGCGCAGTGTTGGTCAGCGTGATCCATTGGTTGAGTATCGGTCTGAGTCACAGAAATTGTTCACGAGTTTGCAGAACAATTTGCGCGACGAAGTCTTGAGTACCATCTTCCGCGTGCGTAGGGCCGATGCAACAGTGCAACAATCACAGGATGATGAGTATGACACTGAGCTGACTCGACTCGCTGAAACTGCTGTCGAGAAGGGCGTTAACGAGATAACATCTGGCGAAAAGAATCGTGACGATGATTTCTCAGTCAAAAAGGCCAAAACTGCTTCTGAATCAAATCGCGCCAAAAACGCAGCGCGCAAGAAGAAAAAGGCCCAGCGCCAAAACCGCAAAAAGAATCGGAAATAATTCATGAAGCACACAGTTGAAGAAGTACGATTAAAGAACGGTGCTCGGGGGTTGTTGATAGATGTGCCAGATGCTACAGTAATGAGCTTTCAGTTCCATTTTCGGGCGGGCAGTCGCTATGTACGCGATAAAGACATCTACGAAACAGCGCACATCATGGAGCATATGTCATTTGGTGCCAATGAAAAATTCCGTTCACAGGCACTGTATGATCAAGAATTCGTCAAAAACGGCGCGTATTATAACGCCTATACAACAGAATATTCCATGGGCTATGAAGCATTTTGTGCTGATTTTGAATGGGACAGGGTGTTGGAACTGCAGAGGTTGGCGATCACGGTACCGCGTTTTAATGCCGAAGAATTGGAGGCTGAGAAGGGCAATGTGCGCTCTGAGCTGACAGGCTATCTGAACAATCACAACCGAGTGATGTGGCCACGAGTGCAGCAAGCGTTGGGCGAAGATATTTTGACGTACAATCAGCGCCTGAAGACGATTGCCAACGTAACGTTGAAAGATATCAAAGAGCACCACCGTCGCACACACACCTTGAAGAATATGCGCTTTGTGATCGCTGGTAAAATGACGGGACGCAAGTCACGCATCAAGGAAGCGCTGGAAGCCTGGCAATTGGAAGAAGGTGAACGCTTTGAGATCCCTAAGGACAATCTACACAGCGCTGGACCTCTGTTGATCAGGCGTAAAGAAGCTTCCAATCTGACATTTGGTTGGTCGATGATCGTGCCACGTGAGATTAGTAATTCTGAAGCTGACGCTATGGGCTGTTTGAACCACATTTTGACTGGGACGTTTAATTCTCGCATTTTCGGGGCGGCCCGCAAGCGAGGACTGGCGTATAGTATTTTTAGCGATACTTCGGTTGGATTTTATGACTCGGCATGGGATTTTACCGGCCAGGTCAACTTGGAGACGGCCGAAGAGCTGTTTGATATCATCGTTAGTGAATTAAAGCGTGTGCTAAACGGTAAAATTTCCGCTGAAGATATCGAAAGCGCTAAGTCCTACTCTCTGGGGCGTTACCAAATGGGCGCACAAACCGTTTCTCAGATCAGTAATTTTTACACTGGTCGCTATTTCTCAGATGATTTTGTAAAGGATTATACTGGGGTGCCGGCAGCGATTTTGGCGGTGACTGATGAAAAAATTGTTCAAGTGGCACGTGAGTTCTTCCAGACTAATACCTGGGTGTTGGCTGGAGTGAGCTGCGGTGAAAAAGAGCTACTGGAACGTATCCAAGAAAAGCTGGGAGCATTGTTCTAAGATGAACATTGTCATTGCAGGATATGATGTAGAGGGTAAGTCGAGCTACGCGTATTTTCAGCGCAAATTTCCAGACGCACAATTGACGATAGTGGATGAACGAGAGCTGTCTGACGTACCAGCGGGTGCGGAGGTTTGCACTGGTGCAGGGGTATTTTCTGATCAGTTTTATGACGTTGATATGGTAGTCAGAACGGCTGGACTACCGCCAAGCCGCATCAAGACCAGTGGCACTATATGGTCGGCGACCAATGAGTTTTTCGCACAGTGTCCAGCGCCTATCATCGGAGTGACGGGGACAAAAGGTAAAGGGACGACTTGTAGTTTGATCACTAGTATGCTGCGTGCTGCTGGCAAAACAGTCCATCTTGTCGGGAATATTGGTGTGCCGTCGTTGGACGTGCTGCCACAGATTCAGCCAGATGATATCGTGGTGTATGAGTTGAGCAGTTTTCAGCTGTGGGATTTGGAAAAATCTCCGCATGTTGCAGTCGTCTTGATGATTGAGCCAGACCACCTGGATAGGCATGACGGTTTTGCTGATTATCTTGATGCAAAATCGCATATTGCCAAATTTCAAACGGCTCAAGATATTATCATTTACAACAGGAACAATCAGTTCAGCCAGCAGATCGCTGCCAAGTCGCCAGCGCGCCAGTTGTCGTATCCAATTGATCTGTCGGCGGAAATGCAACAGGCACTCAAGTTGCCGGGCGCACACAACCAAGAGAATGCCAGTGCGGCAGTGTTGGTGGCTAAGACGGTAGTGCCGGAGCTGTCAGATGAAATAATTTGTCAGGGGCTTGCTGGTTTTACGGGCTTGCCGCATCGGCTCAAATTTGTGGCAGAAAAACGAGGAGTGAAGTTTTATGATGATAGCATCTCGACAACGCCAGGCAGTGCAGTAGCTGCGCTGCGGTCATTTCAGCAGCCAAAAGTGATGCTCCTTGGTGGGGCGGACAAAGGTGGTGACTATACAGAACTAGCCGAAGAACTAGTGCACTCGTCGTCACTAAGAGGAGTGATTGTCAGTGGTGGTAATGCTGATGATATTGCAAAAGTGTTGCAAAAGGCTGGACTACCAGATGCGACAATAGTGCAGAAGGGCGTGATACCGATGACCGAAGTGGTGCAGTGTGCCTTGGATATCGCTCAACCGGGAGATGTTGTAATTTTGAGTCCAGCTGCCGCCAGCTTTGACCAATACGCAAACTATACAGCCCGTGGTGAAGCCTTTGTTGAGGCGGTGGCGGGCATATAACACAATGAATCTGATGGTATAATGGGTTCTATGCAGCCATTGAAAAAACGTGTCCAATCCCTCCGCAGCGACGTCATGCAGGCTAAACAAGCATTGCAGTTTGATGCGCTTGCTGAAGAATTGGCGGTGTTGGAAGAGCAATTAAATCAGCCTGAAATTTGGAATAATCCTGATCATGCTCAGTCGGTTGCCAAAAAGGCAGCTGCGTTACGTCAAACGGTGCAACCGTGGCAAGTGTTGGGTGTTCAGTTGGATGATTTGCTGGAGCTGATGGAATTGGGGGACGATGACTTATTGGACGAGTTTACCAAGCAAATAGATGCTCTGGAGACGGAATTCTCGGCCCGCAAGACAGATCTATTATTTAGCGGTAAATATGACGGTCGTGAGGCGGTGGTTCGTATTTCGGCGGGTGTTGGTGGCTTGGATGCCCAAGATTTTGTGCAGATGCTGGAGCGTATGTATTTGCGGTGGGCGGAACGATCTGGCATGAAAACTGACGTTTTGGAGCGGTCTGCGAATGATGATGGTGGTTTGAAAACCGTTGTGTTGGAAATATCAGGACCGTTTGCGTATGGTAAATTGCGCTCAGAAAATGGTGTGCACCGGCTGGTGCGGCTGAGTCCGTTTAATGCCGATAATTTGCGCCAGACTAGCTTTGCACTGGTTGAGGTGCTGCCAAAAATTGATACGCCAGACGAAGTGGATATTGATCCGAGTGATCTGAAGATAGACGTCTACCGCAGTGGTGGCAAGGGCGGACAGGGGGTGAATACGACTGACTCAGCAGTTCGTGTCACGCACGTACCGACGGGAATAGTGGTGGCGATTCAGAATGAGCGTTCGCAGATTCAAAACAAAGAAACAGCGCTGAAAATTTTGCGCTCGAAATTACTGGCAATGCAACTGGAGCAGCACGCCGACAGCTTGTCAGATCTCAGGGCTGGTGAATCAGCCAACTGGGGTAGTCAAATACGAAATTATGTGCTGCATCCGTACACTCTGGTTAAAGATACTCGGACTAAGCATGAAGACCGGGACACGCAGGGCGTGCTGGACGGTAGGATTGATGATTTTATGACGGCGTTTCTTAGCCAAAATGCGTCGAAAGACGAGTAATATTTAGCTACCAAATATCCTTGACTTTTTAGCAATCAAGTGCTATCATTTGAATATGAAGGTGTTGGATTTTCAAAAGGTTCAGGAGATTGATTCTCATATTCAAGATTTATTAAGTGAGTTGAGCACGCTCTACCGCGAGCGTAATGAGATTTTTTCCGGTGCAGATAAGGAAACCAAAGCAAACAAAAATCGTCGTATTGCAAAGCAGCCAACGACCACTTTGGAAAACCTGGATTTTTCAACATTCGACTTAAGCCTCAAAGATTAGGCCAGAGCAGAAGCGCTATACTCGCGCTTTTTGACAAAAAGTGTTACACTAGTACTGTATGATTCTGTTGGATAGGGTTACAAAGAGTTACACCAAGACAGGCAAGCCTGCTATTAACCGCGTTAGTGTGCATGTGAAGGCAGGGGAGTTTGTCATTTTGGTTGGTACAAGTGGTGCTGGCAAATCAACATTATTGAAATTATTAACGCGTGAAGAAAAGCCTTCAAGTGGCAAAATTGTTGTTGGCGGCATTGATTATGACACGCTCAAAGACAAGCACATTCCGCTGCTGCGCCGAAAAATTGGCGTCGTCTTTCAGGACTTTAAGCTTTTGCCAAATAGAACGGTGTTTGAAAATGTGGCTTTTGCGCTCGAAATTGCTGGGATGACCAACCGTGAGATTAAGTCAACGGTGCCAAAAGTCATTGAATTAGTCGGACTTAAAGGCAAGGAAAAGAACTTTCCGCATCAGCTATCCGGTGGTGAGCGTCAGCGAGTGGCGATTGCCAGGGCAGTGGTTCGGCAGCCGAAGATTTTGATCGCTGACGAGCCGACCGGTAACCTGGACCCCAAGCACAGCTGGGATATTGTGCGGCTGCTGGAGAAGATTAATAAATATGGCACCACAGTGTTACTAACGACGCATAATGTCGATATTGTGAATAAGTTGAAACGACGGGTGATTACCATTGATCACGGTAAAATTACGTCTGACCAGGCGAGAGGAACATATAAGCAATAATGGCCAGGAAAAAGACAAACGCAAACGCAAAAGCAATGCAGCGCAACAAAATGAAGCAGCGGCGAACTTTAGCTTTTGTTCGCATGTTGCGCTATGGTGTTAATAACTTTAGTCGTAATGCTTGGCTAACAGTTGCAGCGACGGCAGTCATGAGCGTGACTTTGCTGATTATCTTTGTGACCGTGGCGGCACAGCGCATTTTAGTGAATACGACCGAAACCATCACTCAAAAGGCGAATATCTCAATTTACCTTAAAGGATCTGTGCCTGAAAAAACCGTTAACGAATTGACAGATAAGATTAAAAAATTGGACAACGTAACAGGGGTGACATACATTTCTGCGGAGCAAGCGCGCCATGAGCAAGCCCAGCGCTACAAAGACAACGTCGAAGCACTGGAAGCGATTCGTGAAGCAAGTAATGAGCTACCAGCAACACTGCAGGTTTCGGTGAAAGATCTGAACAATTATTCTTCATTGAAGCATTTCGTTGGTTCTGATGAGACCTATCTTGCCAACAAAGACCAGCGCCGACAACCGTCATTCACTGGTGATCGCCGCCAGGCCATTGAAACAATTGGTGGCTGGGTGCGTGTGGCAAGCATTGGCGGGTCAATTGCAACGGTTGTGTTTGTGCTAATCTCCTCATTGGTGGTGTTTAACACCATTCGTATGGCTATTTTCAACCGTAAGAGCGAGATCCAGATGATGAAGCTCATCGGTGCTGAGCGTAGTTTCATTCGCGGACCGTTTGTGGTCGAGGCGATTATGTACGGATTTATCGCTGCGGTGATTGCTACGGCGGGTGGCTATGGACTGTTAGCATTTGCCAAGGAGCCGATGCGTAAATGGTTGCCAATTGATACGCTGCTTCAGGATTTAACACCATATGTCGGGTTAGTCCTGCTGGCTATGATCATCATTGGTGGGTTGATTGGTACGGTTTCATCGTGGATTGCGACTCATAAATACCTCAAAATTTAAGGGATATAAAACTTGGTTGACACGTGGATAGTGCTTATGCTATTATGGTTATAGTATGAAGCAACGGTCCACCACACCAGTTTCGCACAAACAAGCCACCAAAGTAGCCTTGGTGGTGATGGCTGCCGTCGTTGCCGGAGCAGGGATTTTTCAGACCGCTGGCACGGTTTTTGCGCGAGATTATGAGGCAGAAATTAAGGCTAAACAACAAGAAGCCAATAACTACAATTCACAGGCAGCTCGCCTAGGCGAGATGGCGGCAACTCTGGAAGAGGAGTTGAACCGTTTGACTGCGCAGGTGAACGCGTTACAATCTCAAATTATCGAAAGTCAAAATAAGATCGATTCCTTGAAGGAAGAGATCAAGAATAACGAAGCGGCGATCAACAGAAACCGTAAGACGATGGGTCAGATTTTGTCTGATATGTATGTTGATGATCAGATTTCTCCGCTGGAAATGCTGGCTAGTTCAGAAAACATCGGTGACTTTATCGACAAGCAGGAGCAGCGCAGTAGTTTGCAGGGCTCGCTGAATGACAAAATCAAGGAAATTAAGCGTCTGCAAAAGAAATTGCAGGACAATAAGGCTGCAGTTGAGCGTACGCTGAAGGATCAAGAAACTCAGAAAGCCCAAATGGCCGCCAAGCAAGCTGAACAGGCGAAATTGGTGAATGATACAAAGAATGACCAAGCGGCATATTCATCTTTGGCGTCACAACGTAATGGTGAAATTGCGAAACTGCGTGAGCAACAGGCTGCAGAAAACTTGCGTAGTTTGCCACGAGGTAGTGTGCCATCTGGTACTCCTGGTGGTGGTGGCTACCCAGGTGTTTGGGCAAATGCGCCACTGGATGCTTATGTCGATCCATGGGGACTATACACTCGTCAGTGTGTGAGTTATGTCGCCTGGAAGGTTCACAGTACTGGTCGCTACGTACCGCATTTTGGCGGGGCTGGTAACGCCAACCAATGGCCATCAACAACATCTCGCCATGGCATTCCAAACGGTAGTACTCCACGAGCAGGGGCGGCAGCGGTGATGATGGGTGGTTCATATGGTCACGTGATGTATGTTGAGTCGGTAAACGGTGACGGCACTATTACGGTTAGTGACTACAACTTGGGCTGGGACGGTCTGTACCGCAATTATAAGCGTTCATCGTCTGGACTTGTTTACATCTACTTTTAAGGATTTGATACCGCTCATGCTATAATGGTCTTATGAGCAAGGAGAAGGCACGAAAAGCTCAGCTGTTTGCGTGGGCGGTAGTTATAGCGGTGGTTAGTTTTATTGCGGGTGCGCGGTCGGATCAGATATTTGCGGCGATTGCACCAAAGCTTGGCATGCGATATAGCGCTGAGCGGCTTGACACAGAGCGTATTCAAGAGACGTATCGACAATTGAAAGCGCAGTATGATGGAAATCTGGACACTGATAAATTGATCAATGGTGCGAGCCGTGGTTTAGTGGCGGCTACTGGTGATCCGTACACGACGTTCATGGACGCTGAGGAAGCCAAAGAATTTGAGAAGAGCCTGAATGGTAATATTGGCGGTGGCATTGGCGCGGAGATTGGTTTGAGGAATAATCGGCCAACAGTTGTCAGAGTGTTGCGAAATAGCCCAGCAGAGGAAGCTCAAGTGAAAGCTGGTGATATCATCATTGCTGTAAACGGCAACTCGGTGGCAGATGCTACAACTGAGCAGGTAGTGGAAAAGATACGCGGGGAAATAAACACTACGGTGAAACTGCAAGTACTTCGTAATTATCAGCGGCTGGAAATGTCGATGACTCGTAAGCAAATCACTGCGCCAGCCGTGGAGCATGAGATTGTTGATGGCGTTGGTATCTTGAAAGTGTACCGATTTGGTGAAGAAACTGGTACGTTGGCGCGTGCAGCGGCCGAAGCTTTCAAGCAAAACAATGTCCAGAAGGTTATTTTGGATCTTCGCAGCAACCCTGGTGGAACGGTAACGGCGGCTCAGGCGCTGGCTGGACTGTGGCTGGATCAGCAAGATGTCATGACAGAACGGCGCGGAGACAAAGTCGTTAAAACGGTCAAATCGACAGGTAAACCACTGTTGCAGGACATGAAAACAGTCGTGCTAATTGATGGATCAAGTGCTAGCGCTAGTGAAATAGTAGCGGGTGCATTGCAAGAATATGGCAAGGCAAAATTAGTGGGAGAAAAGAGTTACGGCAAGGGTAGTGTGCAGCAGCTCATAAAATTGCGCGATGGTGCGCAGCTCAAAGTTACCGAAGCGCGCTGGTATACACCGAAGGGTCGTACCATTGATAAGACAGGTATTGAGCCGGACGAGAAGGTGGGATTGACCGCTAATGACATGAATTTTGGCAAAGATCCACAGATGGATGCTGCCAAGAAGCTGTCATGGTAAACGCTTGTGTTTTTCTGATGTGGGCGTTAGAATAAAGATAGTATGAACGCAAAGAGGAAAATATTACTAGTAGAGGACGACATGGCACTGGCTGCTGTGTATCGCGCCAGGTTGGAGCTAGAAGGCTTTGATATTAGAGAAGTGCACAATGGCGAAGATGCACTGTCCGCAACAGTTGAATATAAACCAGATTTGATTTTGCTGGACGCAATGATGCCAAAGATTAGCGGTTTTGACGTGTTGGATATTCTGCGCAATACGCCAGAAACTGCCAATGTACGCATCATTATGTTGACAGCACTGAGCCAGCCAAAGGACAAAGAACGAGCTGAAGGCTTGGGAGTCGATGAATATTTGGTGAAGTCGCAAGTTGTTATTGGTGATGTGGTTGCGCGGGTGAAGCACCACTTGGGGATGACAGAATAACTCTAGTTAGCATATAAAAATAGTCGCCATGGAAGCGACTATTTTTATATGCTAGCCTTGTAGTAGGCTGAGGTTTTTTAGGCTTAGCCTACGCAAACTTGTGTGCGGCGTTCGGTTTTACCAGTAAATTTCTGCTTTTTGACTTTCTTAAAGCTAACCACGCCGTCTTTAGCTGCGTGAATAGTGTAGTTACGGCTCATGTATGTACCGTCACCAGCAATCTTGGTGGCACCAGTCTGACGTACCAGCACTTCACCAGCGTTGACTTTTTGGCCGCCAAAGCGTTTCACACCCAAACGCTGACCAGCATTGTTGTGGATGTTCTTGCTTGAGCCACCAGCTTTAACCTTTGACATTTGCTAAACTCCTTATAGTTTCTATAAACAATCCTTACTAGTATAGACCACTACTAGTGTAATGTCAAGAAGTTAGGCGGTTTTTAATAGTAATATTTCACGCACTACGACTTGGTCGGATCGGGAGTAGATGAGAGGCGGTTGCTGTAAGATATAGCCTAGCTTTTCTAGGTCTTTGATGAGTGGTAGATGAGTCAGGTTGCGGCTGGTGTCACGCCAAGCGGGCACGGCGATACACAGTGTGGTGTTGGGGGCAAGTTGGTCGTGAATATTGCGTAAAAAGTTGGCGATGATGTGATTGCAATTACCAGTGACCTCATGGAGCTTTTTGGAACTTGGTGGCGCAGAGAAGGGCTGTCCAAGGTAGGTTTCGCAGACCACGGCATCAAGCTGTTGACCCTCTGTCCACTGATGAGTCATGGCGTCAGCTTGGGTGAGACTGTGTACTGTGCCAGTGATGCGGTATTTGTTCTGTAGCCAGGCTATATTTTCTGTCGTATAATCAATCATTTTTTGACTGAGGTCGCTACCGCAGACGTCATACCCTTTGAGTAGGGCTTCCTGGAGAACGGTGCCCGTACCGCAAAAAGGGTCAAGGATGGTTGTTTTTGCGGTGTTGCCGACGGCTAGATTTACCATGATTTGTGCTAATTTTGGCGGCAACATGCCGACGAACGCGTCACGGCGTGGCCGGTTGCGGTCACGGCGGGTATAAGCGGTGATGTTTTGCGCGCCATTACTTTCAGCGATGAGGATGGCGCCGTCATCGGTCTTGATGATGAATAATTCGCGTTTTTTAGGGCTGAGCCCAAGCTTATTGTTATGTGAGGTGGCGGTCGATAGTTCCGTGGTGGTGTTTGGGATGAGCCGCAGACTGACATTGTGCTTTTTCATGGAAGTTTTGAGCAACAGGCCAATTTTCTGCAGCTGGCGAGGCGAGGTTGATAGTCCATAGGCACTGATGCCGAGGGTGATTTTTCCGCCGACTGCCAGCAGTTGATTGACATAAGTATGCGTAATCCAATGAGAAGCTTGCTCCAGGGTAGGGCGGTTGTCGGCTGGGAGAGTGTGGATGACTTTGCCACATTTGAGTGATCCGCCAAGGGAATCGATTGACAGTTCATCAGTGTCAACAATAGCGGCGCCGTAGCTGACAGCACGAACATGTGATTTTCCAAAAATAGCTTCTAATTCTGCGATTGATAACTTCGGCAAGCGCCCTAATATTGCTACGAACATATCTATAGTATATCAGGCTCATGATATAATGGAGAGGTATGTTTTCTGGGAAAATTTCGAAGGTGTTGAAAACGCTGAAATCGCCGCGCATGATCGTCAGTCTAATTACACTGTTAGTTTTGGCGGCAATCATCTACTTGTCGCGCCATGAGCTACTACGGGCGTGGGAGTTGCTGGGAACGGCTAATGTTGGGTTGTTGGCACTATTACTGCCGGCGCAGATCATTGTGTATTATGCTGGTGGCGAAATGATTTTTTCCTATCTGCGTGACAGGAAGCTCATCAAGCATGTGTCGCGGCTGGAGCAAGTGCGAATTGCGTTGGAGTTAAACTTGGTAAATCACATCTTTCCGTCGGGCGGGGTGAGTGGTATTTCCTACACGACATGGAGGATGAGTAAACTAGGTGTGAGCTCGGCCCGTTCGACGTTTGCGCAGCTGCTGAGATATGTGACAGGGTTTTTGTCAATGCTGGCCATGATGATTGTGGCGGTCGTATTTTTGGCAGTGGACGGTCGCATCAACCGGTATATTGTGGCATCAAGTTTCCTGGTCGTAGTGGTTGTCCTGAGCCTAACATTTGCCATCATTTACATGTTTTCTTCTCGTCACAGGATGCATAAGGCGGCGCGCCGAATTGCGCGAGGTCTCAACGCCATCACCAAATGTGTGACATTTGGCATGCAACGTCAGCTGGTTCAATCAGAGCAGATGGACGCTTTTTTCTCTGATATGCACGACGATTTCTCAGAGCTGATGCAAGATAAACGGTTGATTGTGAGGCCATTTTTGTGGGGAATTGTGTATGCATCGTTTGATATTTTGATGTTTATGTTGGCTTTTTGGTCACTGGGAGCTTCGGTCAATCCAGCGGTTCTGTTGATTGGTTATATTGCGGCAGGCTTTGCCGGAATCATCATTTTTACGCCAGGCGGTGCAGGTGTGTACGAAACGATTATGATTCTGTTTTTGAGTATGACTGGTACGCCACCAAACATTGCCATTGCAGGTATCATACTGACGCGTGTCATCTTGCTCATGGGAACAATTGTCCTCGGGTATATTTTCTATCAGCACGCGCTAATCAAATATGGTAAGCCTCGCCGTGACTCCTAAATTTAGCGTCAGTGAATTTTTAGCGGTCATCAACCAGTCGCTGGAGATGGCCTTTGGTTCAGTACAAATTGAAGGTGAGGTCAGCTCTTTTAAGGTCAATCACCAAAAATACGTTTTCTTTGACCTGAAAGATAATGAGGGTACGGTCAATTGCTTTATGACGGTGTGGCAGCTGAGAATGCCAATTCATGATGGTATGCGAGTGGTGGCACGGGCAGTGCCGAAGGTTACTGATTGGGGTAGGTTTAGTTTGACGGTGCAATCAGTCCAGCCAGTGGGTGAAGGAAATTTACGCAAAAGCTTTGAACTACTGCGCAAAAAACTGTCAGATGAGGGGCTGTTTGATGATTCTCGCAAACGATTGTTGCCGTCGCGGCCGCAGCATGTGGCGGTCATCTCCAGCACTAATTCGGCGGGATATGCTGATTTTATGAAAATTGCTAATGAGCGCTGGGGCGGAGTTCGATTTAGCGTGGTGAACGTGATGGTGCAGGGCGAAACGGCAGCAGATCAGATCATCAGGGCGATTGAGAAAATCGAGAGCTTGGCGGAGCTACCAGAGGTGATAGTGCTGATTCGTGGCGGTGGTAGCGCTGATGATTTGAGCGTGTTCAACGACGAGCTGCTGGTGCGGAAACTTGCGTCTAGTCGAGTGCCGGTTGTGACAGGGATTGGTCATGAAATTGATACGACACTGTGTGACCTTGTGGCTGATGTGCGAGCGTCAACGCCAAGCAATGCAGCACAGCTATTGCTGCCGGATAAGCAAGATATGATTCGGTCAATCAAGCACCAGCTTCGCGGTGCAGCGCTGCAAACAGTACGGGCGATTGACACGGAACTGGAACTGGTGCAAACGGCGCGCAGTAGCGCTCTAGACGGCTGGCGTCAGCGGGTTGACGAGCTGCTGGGGGATGTGCAGTCACGTATCAAATTGATCAGCGAATACGACCCAGAATTAGCGCTATCAAGAGGCTATGCCATGATTAGGGGTAATTGTGCGGTCGGGGAAGTGATTGAAATACAAACTAACAAAGCTTTGATGAAAGCGAGGATTGAAGAATATGCAGAACGAAGCAACGATTAACGAACTATTAGAGCAGCTGGACAAAGAAATGGCGTGGTTTCACAGTGATGAGTTTCGGCTGGAAGAGGCGCGCGAGCGGTTTCTGGCTGTCAAAAAAGTGGCGGAGCAGGCAGAAGAGCGATTACTGAATATGAAAAATGAGATTGAGCTGTTGAGTGAGTAATACGCCATGGAAGTGATAATTATTTGTGGGCTGATAGTATTTTTGATATTTGGGCTGACGGCGTTCATTGGTGCGCCGTATGTGCCAACGCGTCACACTGATATTCAGAAACTGTTGAGGGATGAACTGAAGCTAGACAAAGACGACATCGTGCTAGACGTAGGGTCGGGTGATGGTGCTGTGCTACAAGAGGTGGCGAAAACTGGCGCTCAGGCCGTTGGCTATGAGATCAATCCGTTCTTGGTGCTAGCGTCTCGCTGGCGGTTAAGAAAACATGCCAAGAACGTACGCATCAAATGGACAAATGCGTGGACAACGCAGCCTGCCAAACGCATTACTGTGATATACGCCTTTGGAGCGGGGTTGCATCTGAAGAAGATTTATCAATTAGCCAGACAGCAGGCGACCCATCAGGGCAGGTCGGTACGCTTGGTGAGTTATGGCTACAAGCTGGACACCACCAGGGACGACCGGTTGCTGAAGGAAGCCGGGCCGTACTTTTTGTACGAAATACGCCCTGACTTTACAGAAGGCAAAGCATAAGCTATAATGCGAGGTATGAGAAGAAGACAATTTGAACAGGGGTCAATCAACGGCTGGATGGTCGGCACGATTGGTTTTTTGGTGTTAACGTTAATTGCTGGTGCTGTGGCGGCTTGGATGTTCGTGGAATACACACGCGAAAAGACTGGTGTTGACGCAAAGGTCGCCAGTGCAGTTGCTAAGGGTAAAAATGAGCAGGCAGAGCTTGACCAGAAGCGATTTTCTGAAGAGGCTAAGAACCCACGTGTTGAATTTGTTGGGCCAAATGAATTTGGTCGAGTCTCATTTATGTATCCAAAAACTTGGAGTGCATATGTTGACCAAGATGGTACTGACCGCGGTGATTACAAAGCATATCTACATCCGGGTACTGTACCGCCAGCACGTTCAAACACCAGCCGCTTTGCAGTTCGTTTGGAAGTGCTAAACAGCGACTTTGACAAGGTGTTGAGTCAATACGCCAACCAGTTGAAGAAAGGCGAATTGACATCAAGTAGCGTTGAATTCAATGGTAACGCAGCAACTCGTTTGGACGGTGCTTTCACCAAAGAACTACGCGGTTCAGTCGTTTTGATGCGGGTGAGGGATAAAACGATTCGTTTCTCTACCGACGCTGACGTCTTCAAGCCAGACTTTCAAGCAGTTCTCGACACGGTTAAGTTTGTTCAGTAACTCGCCAATTGCTATACTGTAAGTAGGTATGGCGGAGGTAAGATGGAATAATGCTGAATTTGGGCAGCTGCCAAGTGTAGTAGTGGCTGCCCATGAGTTGAAATCTCCGCTGGCACTCATCAGGCAACTGAGTCTACTACTGGAAGAAGAATCATTAGATGAAGCTGAAACGCGTCGGATTGTTCGGCAATTGTCAAATATCAGCGATCAATCATTGGCATTGGTGCAAGATTTGGCGCAAACGGCTCACTTGTCGCCAACATTATTTCCTCTGGAGCCCATCAATCCACTGGCGTTGTGCCAGCAAATGGCCATGGAATTAAACCCTATGTTGCGCTTGTACGGTCAATCAATCGACTGGCCGAAAAAACAGTCAGCAAAGCATTTGGTGGTGGCAAACAGGGCGTTATTATCAAGGATTTTGGCTAATTTTTTGAATAACTCGCTGAAATATAGCGAAAAGGACATGCCCATACGGGTGACAATTCGCCAAATTGGCTTGACGCTGAGGATTTTGATTCGTGATCATGGTCCGATGATGAGCCGTGCGGATTATGCGCGACTTGTTAGTGAGATGGAACAGCGAAAATCAGTTCGAACACGCCCTGACAGCAGTGGCTTGGGTGTGTATGTGGCGTCGCAATTTGCAAAAGCAATGGGCGGAACCATTGGCCTGATCAGGCATCGTGATGGACTGACGTTTTATGTAGAATTACCCATAAGCCAACAGATGAGTTTGCTATGAAAAAAGTGCTGATTGTTGAAGATGATCCAGCGTGGGCAAAGCTGCTTCAACACTATGTTTCGGGGACAAATGCTGATTCGCGGGTTGTTATTTCTCCGGGGCAGGCACTGGAAATGATTGATCAGTGGAAGCCAGATGCACTGATACTGGACATGCTCTTGGCGAGCGAAACGGGCATGGCGCTGCTGAATGAATTGAAAAGCCATGAGGATTTGGCTAGTCTGCCCATTATTGTTTGTAGCAACGTTGGGATCACCAGTGATGATATGGAGTCATTTGGCGTGCGGGCGGTGCTTGATAAATCAACCATGAAGCCGGCGCACGTGCGGCAGGTCTTGACGGAGGTGCTATCATGAGCCAAAGCGAACGCTTGCAGGCCATCGTCCTGAGGAGGACTGACTACGGCGAGGCGGATCGGATTTTACATCTGCTAACCTCGGCGGGGCGGCGCAACGTGATCGCCAAAGGTGTGCGACGCGAAAAAAGTAAGCTGGCGGGTGGCATTGAACTGTTTGCGCTGTGCGATGTGGTGGTGCGACGCGGGCGCGGCGAGCTGGGGATTTTGACCAGTGCGCAGCTGCAACAATTTTATCGACACATTTTGGACAGTTATGAGCGGATGCAATTTGGCTATGAGATGTTGAAATTGGTCAATCGCGCGAGTGAGCAGGTCGACGAGCCAGCGTGGTTTTCGGTGGCCCAGCAGGTTTTGGCGCAATTAAATCATGTGAATGTTGAGCAAAAACTGATTGAAACCTGGTTCTATTTGCAATACGCCGGACTGCTGGGCGATGAGTTAAATCTACGCACTGACGTGGCGGCGCACGCTTTGTCGCCTGACAAAACGTATATGTATGACAGTACAGAAAAGGGCTTGCGGCCGGCGGAGCAAGGTGACCTGTCGGCGGATGCCCTCAAACTGCTTCGGCTCATTCAAGCCAAGCCGCTGGCAAATGTGGCGCAGATTGGCGGGATAACTGAGGTGCTCAGTGCTTGTTGGCTGGTCGCACGGCAGCACGCGGCGGTATAATATTGCCCATAAAAATGGTATACTGTAGGTAATAATTGTGAATCGCCATGTTGCCAACATGGAGAAAGGTTTTTTTGATGAGTCAAGCAAAAATGGAAGATATTATCAGCCTGTGTAAGCGCCGCGGCTTTATTTATCAGGGGTCGGATGTCTATGGCGGTCTTTCTGGCACCTGGGATTATGGCCCACTGGGCGTGCAACTGAAGCGTAATATCATGAATTTGTGGTGGCGCCGGTTTGTCGATGAGCGCGACGACATGTACGGCGTGGATGCGGCGATTTTGATGAATCAGAAAGTCTGGCAGGCGAGTGGGCATGTCGATACGTTTGTCGATCCGCTGTGCGAAGACACGGTCAATCACCGCCGTTACCGCACCGATCATATCCTCAAGGATAACGGCGTTGATACCGATGGTATGACCATGGAACAGATGGATGCGGTAATTGCTGAACAAGGTATCAAAAGCCCCGATGGCAATCCGCTGAGTAAATCGCGAACGTTTAATATGATGTTTAAAACGCACGTTGGCGCGACTGAAAGCGAGGATAGTATTTCTTACCTCCGCCCGGAAACCGCCCAGGGCATCTTCACTGATTTCAAAAACGTCGTCGATAGTTTCTACCCGAACTTACCGTTTGGTATCGCTCAACAGGGCAAGGCCTTTCGCAATGAGATTGCGCCGCGCGACTTCGTCTTTCGCTCTCGGGAGTTTGAGCAGATGGAGATCGAATATTTCGTCGACCCTGAGCATTGGCAGGAGGCGTTTGATGAATTGCTGGCGGCGACGCATGAGTTTTTGGCGGAACTGGGTTTGAAACCAGAGCACATTCACGAGCTAGACGTGCCGGCGGAGGATCGGGCGCACTATAGTAAAAAGACGATCGACATTGAGTACGATTATCCAATCGGCCGCGAGGAGTTGATGGGCATCGCCTATCGAACTGATTTTGACCTGATGAACATCCAGCGCGCCAGTGGCAAGAGTATGGAGTACACTGTCAAGGGAACGAACACAAAATTTGTTCCGCACGTCATCGAGCCGTCGTTTGGTGTCGAGCGAGCGCTGATGGCGGTACTGTCGGGCGCGTACCGTGAGGACGAGCAAAACGGTGAAAAGCGGGTGTACTTGGCGTTGCCAGAGCATTTGGCGCCAGTCAAATTTGCCGTGTCGCCGCTGCTGAAAAACAAGCCAGAATTGGTGGAAAAAGCTCGCGAAGTCTACGCCGCACTCACCAAAGCCAACCCCGGCCGGGTGATGTGGGATGACAACGGTAACATCGGTAAGCGCTACCGCCGCCAAGACGAAATCGGCACGCCGTACTGCGTAGTCATCGACTTCCAGACGCTGGAGGACGGCACGGTAACGGTGCGTGAGCGGGATACGACGGAGCAGCGGCGGGTGAAGGTTGAGGAGCTATAGATACTAGAGATGAAAAAGTAAATTGGGTTTAAGGAGCTACAATATTGACAAAAAGTAGACCTGAGTTTGATAAAATTACATCGTTTGACGAGTTTAATAAATACTATTGGTATCGTGAAGAACTTTCGCAGATATGCAAGTCATTAGGATTAGAATATAAAGGCACAAAACAGGAACTCAATCACATTATTGAGCAGTACTTTAAGGGTAATTTGATTAAAAAGTCATCAATAAAAAATGAAAAGAAACGAGTAGAAACTATTACCTTAGATACTCCATTACTTGAATGCGGGTTTTCCTTTAATACGCACTTTAGAGAATATTTCTCAATTTTAACAGATGTCTCACCATTTAAATTTAATGCTGATATGGCTACCGCTTGGAGAAAAGTAAAGAGAGAAAATGATTTGAGTTTTACCATTCAAGATATGCTAGAAGTTTATTATGGGAAATCAGATTATGCCAAGTATGATAATTCGGCTTGTCAATGGAATCAATTTTTAAAGGATTTTAGTGCAGACGAAAATAGTCGCAACTATTCGAACAAATTAAAAGTAGCTTCTATTCTTTGGAAAGAAGTTAGAAATTCAAGAAATGAAAAAATTTATTCAAAGAATCTTTTGACTGAATATGCCGGTAAAATAAAAGAGTATCACAATTAGGTAATTTAGGTAATTCCCAACGTGTTAACACCCAATGAGCAGTTAATCATGAATATTGGAAAGACAGAAATATACGGTAGGTGAAATGGTGTCAGCTATCTAGCGCTCAGGTGTAGTATAATGACTTTCATGTCAAACACTATCAAAGGACATATCATTACGCAGAATTTAGATGGCACAGATCATCTGGATTGTCTGTATCGCATCTCTCTCAAAGCGCTAATTTACAACGACGTTGGGCAAATTTTGGTCGTCAAAGAAATTGATCGGACGTATTGGGATTTGCCGGGTGGTGGCATGGACTTCGGTGAGACGATTGAATCGTCACTGAAACGTGAGCTACACGAAGAAGTTGGCTACAAGGGTGATCTGCGTTATCAACTTTTTGACGCGTCGGATGAGATGTACATTGAGCGGATTGACGCTAATCAAATCTGTTTTTATTGCCGTGTCTGGCCAGAGAATTTTGATTTTATGCCGGGCGAAGAGGGTGATGAGGTAATGTTTGTTGATCCTGAGGAATTATTGCTTCAGAAGAGCGAGGTTGACGCGCCAGCTCGAGCGTATAGGGCGCATATGAAATGGCAAGAGATTAGTGGTTATATTAAGGTGATATAATTGCGCTATGACGAAACCATTTTTACTACTACAATCGCGCCCTGAGGCTGAAGCATCGGATGATGAATATCAAGCATTTTTGAGATTTGGTGGGCTAGAGGCTAACCAATTGGTGCGGCTGAGACTAGAACGCGGTGATGAGCCAGTGGTGAATTTGGATGATTATGCTGGGATCATCATGGGTGGCGGCCCGGCCAACTTCGCGTATGACGAAGCACAAAAATCGCTCGAGCAGAAGCAATTTGAAAGCTATATTTTACCATTGATGCGTCGAATCATTGAGGCAGACGCGCCATTTTTGGGAGCGTGTTTAGGTGTTGGCGCGGTGGTGACGGCCATGGGTGGACGGATGAGCTTTGACTATCCTGAGGCGGTTGGCGCGGTGGATATTGCTGCAACGCGCGAAGGCGAACAGGACGACTTATGTAAAGATTTTCCATCAGTTTTCCGCGGTTTTGTCGGGCACAAAGAGGGTGTGATGAATCCACCAAGCGGTTGCACGGTACTGGCTCGTTCAAGCACGTGTGTGCAAATGCTGCGTGCTGGCAACAATGTTTATGCCACGCAATTTCACCCTGAACTTGATGCTGATGGTCTGGCGCTGCGTATCAATATTTATAAGCACGCTGGCTATTTTGCCCCCGAAGAAGCCGACTTATTGATAGCCAATGCCCAGCAAGAAGTTATCACTTGGCCAGAGTTGGTACTGCGGCGGTTTGTGGAGCGATATCATTAAAAAAGTAAATCTGAGATATAATAAAATCATGCGTATAATTCGTAGCGTTCAAGCCACAAGGTTTCGTCATATTGGGGTATTGCTTGTGCTTTTTCTCCTTGGTATGATGGCGATGCGGTTCGCGGCTAGTTATGTGTCGTCGGTTGCCAGTGGTGCGGGGATATTTGATCTTAATTTTGGTAATGATGGTATTTATGTTCACGATAACCTTTTGGCGCTAGGCGACGCTGGTAGAAACGTCTATCTGTACACTTTTCTACCCATTGACACTATTTATGCGGCGATATATGCGGTATTTTATGTCTATACTTTGGCGTTTTTCCTGCGGCGTACTGTGCCTAATTGGTGGAACCATACTCGATGGCTAGTATTGCTTCCTGTTCTAGGTGCTATATGTGACTGGTTGGAAAATATGTGTTTTGCTTTCATGCTTATCCAGCCTTCAACATCCGTAAATCCGTTATTAGTAACAAGCACTTCGCTACTAACTAAAGCAAAATTTGTCTTGGTGTATTTGTCGTTATCAATTGTGTTAGGGCTAGTACTAGGCTGGTTAGTGTGTTGTGCTCGTGTCAAGCGACGCCAGGAATAGTAGGTGTTTTATTTACATATCGTTAAGCGTACAGCTGGAGCCGTGTGTGCTATAATAACCATATGCATATTATTCTTGGTGGGACGAGTGGGCTTGGCCTGGAAATGGCCAGGCAGCTCAGAGAAAGCGGCAAGCGTGTGCTGGTACTGGGGAAGACGCATAACGCTCAGGAGCATGGCGAGGGATTCCCGTTGGACGTGTACTATCCCGAGCAGGTTGAAGCAGCGCCAGCGCGGATTGAGCAGATTTTGGGCGGCGACGCCATTGAACAATTTGTGTGGGCAGCGGGCTATGGCTGGCGTGGTAATTTTGAAGATCAGTTGGATGCACGCTCCATGGCGGAGGTGAACTTTGCTGGTGCGCTGCCACTGGTACAGTGGGCGTGGCGCAAGATGGCCCGTCAACATCAGAAGTCAGTGTTAACCATCATCGGTTCGACCAGTAGCGTCAAAGCTCGCGGGGACGAAGCGGTATACGTGGCAACCAAACATGCCCAAGCAGGGCTGGCGCGCAGTTTGGGGATGCAGGCAGATGAACAGAAATTACCAGTGAAAGTCGCGCTGTTTTTGCCTGGCGCCATGAAAACGCCGTTCTGGAATGGCCGAGAGCTACCAGTTGACTATCTGTTTTTCAATGACCCAGCCAAAGTGGCCGCGCACATCATTAACGCGGTTAATCACCAGCAGCAACCATTCCTCGAATGGGCGCTACCAAAGGGTACGTTGACGTAAGTTTTTTTCGTGATATAGTCAAGCTATGGAACTGATGGGTATAAACATTGTCGTTATCGGCGGCGGTACGGGTAGCTTCACATTACTGAGTGGATTAAAAAATTATACACACAACATTACCGCCTTGGTTAACATGGTGGATGATGGTGGATCAACAGGACAGTTGAGGGATGAATTGGGGGTTTTGCCGGCTGGTGATGTCCGGCAGTGCTTGGTGGCGCTGAGTACCTCACCAAAGGTGAGAGACCTGTTTAACTACCGTTTTGATGAAGGTAGTATGAAAGGCCACGCGTTCGGCAATCTATTCATGGCAGCCCTAGAAAAAATGACTGGTAATTTTACCGAAGCTGTCAAAGTGGCTGGAGAAGTGCTCAATATCCGAGGACGAGTAGAGCCCATCACATTTGATAATATAACGCTTGTTACGCGACTGGCCGACGGCACGGTTGTCAGGGGTCAGCATGAGGCTGAATCATTGATCATCCCGGTTGGTGAGCGTCCGTGGTTAGACCTGGAGCCGACTGCTCGCATCAATCCTCAGGCGCGGCAGGCGATACTAGACGCGGACTTGGTGGTGATTGCGCCGGGGCTGCTGTATGGTAGTCTGGCGCCGGCTCTGTTGGTCAGTGGCGTAACGCGCGCGCTCGCTGAGACCAAGGCTAAAAAGGTATACGTTTGTAATCTGGTGAACAAGCCTGGTCAGACTGATGAGTTTACGGTTGCGGATTATGCCAGTGAAATTGAACGGTTTGCAGGTGTCAAATTGGACCATGTATTGTACAATAACCATCGCCCGTCGCAGGAATTGATCGACCGGTATGCTAAAGATGGCGAACTGTTGGTCGAGTGGAACAAAGAAGAGCTGAAAAAGAAGCATTTTTACGCTTCGGGAAAACGATTGATCGCTGATGAAGTTTGGGAGAACACCAACGCTGCCAGTGACCCGCTGGCAGCACAACGCAGTTTGATTCGACACGACGCTGACAGAGTAGCACGCGAGTTGATGCGAATTTATTTTGCCTAGATAAATTGAGACTGTAAAGGAAGTACTATACTTGCAAAATATTATATTTTGTGATATAGTGTGATCTGTTGATTATGACAAATAATACACAAAAGTCAGAAAAGACGATTGATAATTCTGGTAACTTCTCTCGGAGAGGTGAGATATTTTATCATTCTGAAGCCTTGTCCAAGGAATTGGTGGAGACGTTTAGTGGTCATCACATGACGCCAGCCCGTCGCTTGGCGGCAAGACTGATCATAGAGATGCCGACGGACATTGAAGAGAATGAACGTATTGACTACATCACATCGGCGCTTGACAATGATGAAACCATAACCACCGAGTCTCACCGAGATGTGGTGATTGGTATTCTTGAGGACTACAAAGTCTTACAGGGTTTGTTTGAATCGTATATTGAAGGAGTTGACGAGACGACACTACAGGGTAAAGCATTGCGGCTGGAGGACGGTCAGCAAATCCCTGGTGATTTAGGAGAGGACAATACGCAAAGTCCGTGGTCTGAGAATCCGCCAATCCCAGCGCCACGTATCGATGATTTGATCAAAACGTTTTCAACTAAGGGTGAGGGTGCTCAGGGTATTGGACTAGAAACAGCGATGATCGTCGGGGCGGTAACACTTGCCAAACTAAAGGCTACTCCGTATCATGATGCTGCAGCTTATAAACAGGCGGTGTTTGCTAAAAACTTTTTAATTCCCGTGTGTAGTATTGTTGGTCTTGATAATTTGGAGTCCGAGCTGAATGATGAAGTAGATATCATTACTGGGCGAAATATTGGCGATGGCATGGATGGCAGCGATTTGAGTAATGATATTGATTCGCTTTTGAACGAGGTAGACAGAGTGATATCGCTGCATTTTGGCCCTAAGGACTCGGTCAATCCTGAGCGATTTAATTTTGCTATGAATAATATTAAGCAAATTTTTTCTAGGTTGCTTGGTAAACCAGATTTGCGGCCAGCTGTGGAGACGACCTCACCCCACAATACGCTGTTTGAGGTTGGTACTGTGACTCTGCAAAGCGGTAGTAGGCTAGAAGCGCGAGCTCGCGGTAAGGGACGAGGCTCGTATTTGAGAAAGTTTCTAAGGCGTATAGGATATTATGAGCCACATTCTCAACCACTGAAGGATGAGGGAGAATTCCATCCGATTGATCTATACGGCATGGTGGTGATTGCTGAGGATGATACGCAGATGGCTGATGCATATGTTGAGGCAGTGGTTAATGCTTTGAATGACGAGAATATTACGCCATATCCGTCACCTGGACGCGATAAGGAATGCTTTGTCATCAAGGGATCTCCAGAATTTCAGGATAATATTCGCAGGGCAGTCCTTGAGAGGATTCCTGACGCCGACATGGAATTATTTAGTTTTAAAGACAGCGGCAGGGACTTTACTGACGCAAAAATTACTGGTTTTTCTGAGACGGGTGACAAGCGTGTGCCATTTGCACCATTTGAGATGCAATTCTCGACGCCAGATGCTCGCTTGGTGGCACGAACTGGTAAAAAGGCGGCGCACTTCTTCTTTAAACTGCGCAAGATATATGGTGATTTAGTGAATATGACTGATGAGACAGCTGATGCAATAATTGACATTTGGCAGCGTAAACAGGATTACTTTACGAGCCCTGAAGATGGTTCTAAGGAAGATCATCTAACGAACCAGAGCCGTGAACGAGTGGTTCACTTTAAGGAGAAGGCGTTAGATAAACGCGAGTTGTTATTAAAGCGTGTTCGCGATATGGCTAGATCAGCGCTGAATGGTATATAATTAGCTATATGACGATTTACTACACTGACGGTTCTGCTTCGCCAAATCCCGGTCCAGGTGGGTTTGCGGTGATTCGTGATCTTGAGCCGTGGATTTTGGGCTCAGAGGACGGTGAGACGACTAACATTCGCATGGAAGGCAAGGCGCTGATAGCGGCGCTTCAGGACGCGGACGAGGCGCCGTGCGTGATCTACACTGACAGCGAATTTTGGATCAATGTGGTGACCAAGTGGGCGCCAGGTTGGCAGCAGCGCGGCTGGACAAAGAAGGGCGGTGAGATCAAAAATCTGGACATTGTGCGTGAGCTATATGAGCTGTATTCAAATTCGCAGGCAGAACTCCGCTGGGTGCGCGGTCATGAGGGCGACGAAGGTAATGAGTTGGCGGATGAGTGGGCCAACCGAGCGCGTGAAGGCGAGAGATTGACTAAATAATATATTTCTGATATAATATAAAACATGAGCGAATTACACGTGCCAGACCGCGTGCAGCTTGAGTTACATCCGTTTTACTCCTATCCAGATTCGGCTGATTTGCTGTACGCACGCCTTGGTGTTGCCACGGCGGTTGATCTTCGTGGTGATGCATTATATGTCAGGGCAGGTGTCGGTGATAGTAAGGATCACGATAAACTAGCTGGCAAGGTTGATCCAGATAGTGATAAAAATATAGCACTACCGTCTGAGATGTATGCAAAGCAGGGAATAGTGACTATATGGTATTATCCTAACATGGGAGACAGGCTTGAAGGGCTGGCTGGTCCGATGGTGAAGCAAGGTCTTAACCCAGAGGCCAACCTGACACGTGAACAGACGACGCAGTGTTTAAAAATGGCCGCCTTGGCAATCGGTTTATTTGTAGTCCAACCGCCACATGAGGTATTGAAACAGGAAGATCTCAGTAAGATTATGGTGGATGAAACAATGTTGACTGAAGCAGATAGACAATTTGGTCGATATATAACCTCCTAGCTGGCGGTGCCTAGTAAAAATTGCTATACTAGGGTAATGGAAGAAGTGAGGGAAACGACTGATATTTTTTTGTGGGCGAATCAAACTGACGCGAAAAAGAACGATTTACAGATTGAGCTGTTCTTATTTAATAAAAATTACACGCCGTATGCTATGCCTTTGAAGGGCGATGTTGAGCAGCAGCTGCGACCGTTATTCTTGTTTGATTATATCAATCAAGTTACTTTAGGGGCGGGCACTGGCCTCAGTGTGCGGGACTATGAGCTGAGCGAAGCGGAAGAAAACGTGCTACTGCGGACGGATCTCGCCAAGGTTGGCCGAGCGGAAACCTTGATTCATTTGATTGAACATGAGCGCGGCGACATCGTGGAGTTTTCGGAAACCGAGCATGAGTTTAAGCGAATGAAGGGCGTGCTGGCGCGGTTTACCGATCCAAATGATCCAGAAAGAATCTTTTATACAGCCAAGCTGATCCAGCAGGGGCAGACGCTCAAAAGTGCGCTGGCGTGGGAGTTTTCTGACGGCAAGTTTGGTGCATTTAAGGCGGAAGTCGGTTTTAAGGTGCCGGATGATAACCAAGCGCTGATCATCGGTCAGGATATTTTTGCCTTTAATCCAGGCAAGTTTGAGCGGATGTTTGGCTATGAGTACAAGAAGCAGGTGATTGCCGATAAGAAAGTGGCGGAAATTGAAAAGCAATATAAGCTAAGTTTTCCTGAAGGGCTGGACCTGAATGCGCTGGTCAAGGAACGCAAAAAGACCATCAATAAGTTGCAAAAATTGGAGATCGGCGAGGTCAAACAAGAGCAGGTGCTGGACTATGCCGACGAGATGCAATTGGAGCTAATGAGCGATGATAACGGCGCGATTATCATCATGGATGGCAATGATCTGGATATGTTTGTGAACTTGATCAACGAGGACTACATTGAGAGCAAAATTACCGGCAAGCGCTACGAAATTAAATCGAAAAAACTGTTGGGCGAGCCAGAAGGCGAACCGCCACGAGGTTAACTATGGATCAAGAATTGGCGCTGGCGATTTTGATGAGCGGTCGGTCGGCGCTGCTGACGGGTGCGGCGGGTACCGGCAAAACGCACCTGCTGAATACTTTTATTGCGCAGGCGCGTGACCAGGGTAAAAAGGTGTCGGTAACAGCGACGACGGGCTTGGCGGCGACGCACCTAGGCGGTAATACCATTCACAGTTGGAGTGGTATTGGTGTCAGTGATCACTTGGCGAACAACTTTTTTGATCGGCTGTCAAAAACGCGACGTGAGGTGATTATGAAGACTGATGTGCTGGTGATTGACGAGATTTCCATGCTGCATGATTTTCGGCTGGACATGGTCGATCGGGTGTTGCGTGGTGTCCGGGAGAATGACCAGCCATTTGGCGGTATTCAGCTAGTGATGAGTGGTGACTTTTTCCAATTACCGCCAATCAATCGTCCGGGTGAGCAGGGCGGTGGTTTTGTGGTGTATTCGGAAGCGTGGCAGGAGTTACAGCCGGCGGTGCTATATCTGCAGCGGCAATATCGGCAAAATGACGAGCAACTCCTCGAGATTTTGACGGCACTGAGGAATGACGATATCAGGCGGCATCATGCTGAGATGTTGCTGGCGCGAACGGAGGTCGAATTGCCTGATGGTGATATCACCGAACTACACACCGTCAATGTTGATGTCGACGCCATTAACAGCCAGAAGCTGGCGGAACTGGCGGGTGGGGAACGAACGTACCAGCAGACGACGACCGGTTCAAAAGTATATGTCGAGAACTTGCAGCGGTCGGTACTGGCGCCGAGCGAACTCGTGTTGAAACTGGGTGCGTTGGTGATGGCGGTGAAAAATTCGCCGCAGAAATTGTACGCCAATGGTAGTATCGGCACGGTGGTGGATTTTGAGCCGCTGACCGATTATCCGATTGTGGAGTTTCGTAACGGCCGGCAGGTGACGATGCTGCCAGATGTCTGGGAGCTGCGTGACGGCGAACGCAAGCGGGCGAGTATCTCGCAGGTGCCGCTGCGGCTGGCGTGGGCCATCACGGTGCATAAAAGCCAGGGTATGACCTTGGATGCGGCTCGGATTGACCTGAGAAAGGCGTTTGTTGAGGGCATGGGCTACGTGGCCTTGAGCCGGGTGCGGGATTTGGAAAATCTATATCTTTACGGCATTAACCGCAAAGCGCTGGAAGTCTCGCCCGATGCGCTGGCAATTGACGAGGTGCTGCAGCGGACAAGTAGTGAAGCGGCCAACCACTATCGTCCGATGTTGGAGGAAATGAAGCGAAAGCAGTCAGTTCCGAAAAAATCCGGTAAGAAATCTCAGTCCGGCAGCTGGCAGCAAAAAATTGCCAAAATGCGCGAAACCTATCCCAAGGCCTATATGCCGTGGGAAAAAGCTGACGACGATATCCTCAAACAGGAGTTCTTGCAAGGCGCAACCATCCAGCAGCTTAGTCAGAAGCTTGGTCGTCACGAAGGCTCAATTCGCATGCGACTGCAGAAGCATTTTGGGGAGGATACCGTAGCGTAAGCAGAATATACGGTATAATGATAGATATGACGGAGACAAAACGATCGAATCCAAGCTTTCCAAAACGATTTTTATGGGGTGCGGCTATTTCGGCGCATCAAACAGAGGGAGGCTTGAACAATCAGTGGACCGCCTGGGAACTGGAAAATGCCAAAAAGCTAGCCACGCAGGCGCCGTACAGCTTTGGACGAACTGCCATGTGGTCACATGTGGAAAAAGAGGCTACGAATCCTGACAATTATGTTTCAGGCACCGCTGTTGAGCACTATTCGCGCTACGAGGAAGATTTCCAGCTATTAGAGCAGATGGGGCTTAACTCGTTTCGGTTTGGAATTGAATGGGCTCGTGTGGAGCCGGAAGAGGGCGCTTGGGATGCGTCGGTCATTGATCATTACCGCACTTATTTGAAGCGACTGAAAGAATTGGAAATCACCCCTGTGGTGACACTGTTTCATTTTACTTTGCCAGTTTGGTTTGCTGAGAAGGGTGGCTTTGAGAAGCGAAGCAATGTGGCTTATTTTGTGCGATTTGTGGAAAAAATTCTGGATGAATTGGGCCGTGATTTGGAGTGGATTATTAGTATCAATGAGCCGCTGGTGTATGTCGGAGAAAGCTATTTTCAGGGAACATGGCCACCAAACCAAACCAAAAAACTGCTTGGATTTAAGGTGTTACTGAATCTGATACGGGCGCACAAGAAGGTTTATCAGCTGGCGTGCAAAAATCGCCGCCACAAGGTGTCGATGGCGCATAATCTATCGTACATTTATGCTGGAGATGATGCGTGGGTATCGCGGTTGAGCGCTCGAGTGGCTGACTATCTAGTCAATCAGTGGATCGTTCGGCGAGTACGCAAACACAGTAACTTTTTGGCGATCAATTATTACTTTGCGCAGCGGTTTTTTGGGTATCGTGTACATAATTCTGAGAAAAACCCAGAAAGCGACTTGGGCTGGGACATGCAGCCAGACAAATTGTATGAGCTGTTGGTTGAGACGTACAAAAAGCACCAATTACCAATTTTTATCACAGAGAATGGACTAGCTGATACAGCGGATAAGCACCGCAAGTGGTGGCTGATGGAAACGATTCGGGCTATGGATAGGGCGCTCAAAGAAGACGTCAAGATTATCGGTTATTTGCACTGGAGCTTACTGGATAATTTTGAATGGGATAAGGGATACTGGCCGAAATTTGGGCTAGCAAAGGTTGATAGAAAGACCATGGAGCGCACTCTGCGGGCAAGTGGTAAATGGTATGGTATGGTTGTGAAGCGATTGCGATCATAGTGTCCAGCTAGCCACATAGTACACTAGACTTTTCCACAATTTTGTGGAAAAGTTTTCATTTGGGGATAAAATGGGTAGAAAGTACTAAAAAGGACTTGCAAGTGGGTAGTTGTGGGTAGTATTATGAAGTCAGTGGTAACGGCAACAGCCGTTGAACAATAACAAACAACCACTAACATTAAAAAATCAATCTAATTCCGTCAGGGAAGGAGCCTCAGTGCAAGTAGATTACTTTGAGCGAAAGCTGGACGACAAGCGTCGTTTGACGATGCCGGCTGAACTCAGAGAGGAATTTGCGTCTGGTGTGGTTCTGACCAGAGGGTTTGGTAAATATCTCCACCTCTATCCACGGCGTGTCTGGGATAAGGAGGTTGAAAGCGCCTTGCAGGGTAGTATCCTGGATGAGCGAATTGCTGACCTGAACGTCAAGTTCCGACGGGGTAAAACGGCATCCACGCTTGACCAAAAACAGGGTCGAGTGACAGTAGAGCAGCATTTGCTGGACTATGCTGGCATTGATCGGGAAATTGTGGCGGTTCGCGCCGGGGCATATTTCCGGGTGATGGCAGCGGATGTGGCTGATGTGGATTGATGAAATTGTAAGCACATTAACAATTAGGAAACCTCTCGAGATCAACTACCTGGGTATTTGAGAAGAGCACTCGTGGCTATTTGCTCCACAATAAAAACGGCAATGCACCTTCCTTAAAACACCTCCCAAAAAACTCCACCTCACACATAAGTCTCTTTTGGAAAACACGCTTTTCCTCTCTTAAAGACATAAAAAACAAACACAAAACAAACACAAAAGCTCAAATTAAATATCCAGATAGGTGATCTCGAGCATTATTCCGTTATAATGGAGTAATGATGAGTATTAAAGAACATCCACCACAGCCGGATTTGTCGAACGACGCTCCGGTTCATGTTCCCGTACTCTTAGAGGAGACCGTGCGTGCGCTCGCCCCTCGTCGGGGTGAAGCGTACCTTGATTTGACTGCCGGTTATGGTGGTCATGCGCGGGAGATTCTTAAGAGGACAGATAACTATTTGAACGCTGTATTGGTTGATCGTGATAGTAACGCGATTCGAACATTAGGCGATTTGACAGAAAAAGGTGTCAGATTGATGCATCAAGATTTTGCGTCAGCGGCACGTGATTTGGTCAAGCTTGGGCGAAAATTTGACGTAATTTTGGCTGATTTGGGGGTGTCGTCACCGCAGCTTGACAGAGCAGAGAGGGGTTTTTCATTTCGTTTTGATGGTCCGTTGGACATGAGAATGGACGATACGACGGAGATGACAGTAGCTGATATCATCAATCATGCTTCAGTGGATGAGTTGGTTCGGCTGATAACCCTGTACGGCGAGGAGACTCGTTCGCGCGCTATGCATATTGCGAAAGCGATCGTAGCGCATCGTCCAATGACGCGAACGTCTGAGCTGGCTGAGCTGATTGAGCGGACTGTTGGTCGCGGTGGACTAAAAAGACATCCAGCGACTCGTACCTTTCAAGCCCTCAGAATTGAAGTTAACCAAGAACTTCAGCAAGTAGAGCAGGTATTACCATTATTACCTCAGCTACTCAATCCAGGCGGCCGTGTCGGTATCATTAGCTTTCACAGTCTGGAAGATCGATTGGTTAAACGGTTTTTTAAGGAGCAATCAGAAGCAGGGTATGAAGCCGAGCTGATGATTCCTGATAAAAAATTGATTCTAGGGACTACAGATGTTCACAATCCGCGCAGTCGGAGCGCTAAGCTTCGCTGGGCCGTAAAAACATAACACAAAAAGGAGGCAATTATGCCAGTACACATCAAAGTTCAGTTCCAAGATGCAGACCACTCCGAGAGCGTTGCTGTTCGCCGCGGCTAATTAGTCGTTAGTAGAATAGCTGACGCACTATCCGGACAGTGTATCAGTTGATGATCTGGTCCGTCCTTAGGCTTTGAGACGGGCCAGGTTGTCTTGGAATGTCACAATTTTAGAAATTATATAACAAACATAACATAGAAAACAGAATGTACGCACGATCCACTACTTTCACACCTCGACGGCAGCAACAGATGCGCCGCAATCAAAATGCAACTCGTTTTCGGTCTAATGTCAAACTTGGCCCAGTGGCCCATACAGTGCTGGTTGCGCTGATGGTTGCTGTGCTTGGCTTGATTTACTTGACGCAGGCGACTAAAACGTCCGCGTACAGTAAAGAGTCTCAAGGCTTGGACAAACAGATTAGTGAACTCCATGCTAAAAAGTCTGAACTTGAAGTACAAAATGCTCGATTGACCGCTCTTGATAAAGTGAAAAATAGTAACGTGGCATCAGCCATGAGCAAGCCGTCACAAACTGATTACGCTAATTAGATAAAAGTGGTATAATTTAAGAAGCACTATGAAGGGGCGACTTGCGCAATCAAGAACGAGTCTACTCGCCATTATTCTGCTGGGGATAATGGCAGTTTTTGTGTTGAGATTATTTCAATTACAGGTGCTGCAGCACGGCAAATACGTTGAACTGGCAGCGCGTAATCAGCAGCGCACGTTGGTGATTCCGGCCACGCGGGGCGAAATTTACATGATGGACGGCAAGACGCCGGCTCCAGTGGTGCTGAATCGTATGATATTTAATGTGGTGGCTGATCCGCAAACCGTTTCTGACAGTCAGCGTCATGAGATCATCCAAGCGCTGCGTCAGACAGCTGGCGATAAGCTCATGGAGAATGCTGAGGGGCGACTTGCTAACAAAAAGTCGCGCTATGAGGTGTTGGCGCGCGGTTTGACGCTAGACCAGGCTGAACAGATGAAAAAGAAGGATTTTTCAGGCGTATTGTACCAGCTCAACTCGGTTCGGAATTATCCAGAAGGAGCCTTGGGCGCACAGGTATTGGGCTTTGTGAATGCGAATGGCGAGGGCCAGTACGGCGTGGAGGGGGCGCTGGATAAACGGCTGAAGGGTAGTGATGGACTGCTGCGAGCAGTGACTGATGTGCGGAATGTGCCGCTGATGATAGGTAAGAATGATGTGAATATTGAAGCGAAGGCGGGCGAAGACTTGGTGCTATCAATTGACCGCAATGTCCAGAGTTATGCCGAAGAAGCTCTCAAGCGTGGTCTGCAAAAAGCTGGCGGTACAGAGGGTAGCGTTGTGGTGATGAATCCTAACAATGGCCGAGTGTTAGCCATGGCGAATTATCCAACGTTCAATCCTGCCGAGTACAACAAGGTTCAAAATGCAGCTGCGTTCATTAACGCCGCAACCATGACACCACAAGAACCGGGGTCAATCATGAAATCATTTACCATGGCGATGGGAATTGATAAGGGTGCGATTACGCCAAATACCACCTACCAGAACACTGATTGTACCCAAGTTGGCGACCGTAAGATTTGTAATGCAGTGCGCGGCTTGACTGGTACAACCACCATGCAGCAAGCACTAAACAACTCGCACAACGTTGGAACAGTGACGGTTGGGCGAAAATTAGGTGACGGTTCGTATATCAATAACGCCGCGCGGCAAACGATTTACCAATACTTTCATGATAAATATGGGTTTGGTGAGAAGACGGGGATTGAGCTGTCAGAAGCACAGGGTTTGATTACCAGCCCGACTGAACAAGAAGGAAATGAAGTTCGTTACGCAAACATGACCTTTGGGCAGGGAATGAACCTAACGCCAATCCAAGTCGCCTCGGCGTTTTGCTCAATCATCAATGGAGGAGTCTACTACCGTCCAACGGTCATCGCTGGAGTGAAAAAAGGCGATGCTGTCGAGTGGTCAAAGCCGCAGCCCCTGCGTCACACAGTGAGTGCGGAAACATCTACCCAGATGCGCACAATGTTGGATACAACGCGCCATTCATTTTGGGTAGGCAAGGGCGACAAGCCAGGCTATCTTGTCGGCGGTAAGACAGGTACGGTGGAGCTTTTGGTGAATGGTGCATACAGCATGAAAGAAACGGCTGGTACCTACGTTGGTTTTGGTGGTACAGATAAGCCAGAATATGTCATAATGATAAGGGTATCGGCGCCAAACAAGCACGCTGCGCTGGAAGGTAGTGTGCATGCGTCGCCAATTTTTACTGATATTTCGAACTGGATGATTGAGTATTTGAAATTATCACCGAGGAGATCCTAAATGAAAAGCTATATACAAACGGTAACAAACGAAATGACCTATATCTTTGTGTTGAGTCTGGCGGCGTTCTTACTGGCAATGTTTTTGACGCCAATTTACACATTCTTTGCTTATAGATATCAATTCTGGAAACGACAACGTACCTCTGCGGTGACCGGGGAAAAGCTTCAGGTGTTTGATAAGCTTCACGAGGAAAAACTACGTCGTCATATCCCAACGATGGCGGGTATTATTGGTGTAGTTTCCATCATCTTGATCACCGTGCTTTTCAACCTGGACCGCAGGCAAACCTGGTTGCCGCTGGCGGCTTTTGTTGGTGGCGCAGCTGTGGGGCTGATAGATGATTATTTGAATATCTTTGGCAGTAACAAAAAAGACGCTGGCATGCGGGCGCCTGTCAAATTTGCACTGATTACACTAATTGGTTTAGTACTGGGATGGTTCTTTTTTGCCAAACTGGGCGTTAGTAGCTTTCATGTACCGTTTTATGGTGATTTATCAGTCGGCTGGCTGATTATACCACTGTTTGCGTTTGCCGTTGTCGCTACGGGTAATGCCGTTAATATTTCGGATGGACTGGACGGCCTGGCGGGTGGACTGCTGGCTATCAGCTTTGTGATGTTTGGAGTGATTGCGCTACTGCAGGGGAACTTCTTATTGGCTGGCTTCTGTTTTACGGTGGTCGGTGCATTGCTGAGCTATTTGTGGTTCAATATTTACCCAGCGAGGTTTTTCATGGGCGATGTCGGGGCGTTCGCATATGGAGCAAGTTTAGGCGTGGTGGCTATGTTGACGAATTCATTACTATTACTCCCAATCATCGGTTTGTTATTTGTGGTCGAAGCAGGTTCTAGCGCGTTACAAATTGCTAGCAAGCGACTGTTTGGTCGAAAAATCTTCAAATCTGCACCAATTCATCATCACTTGGAAGCCAGCGGCTGGCCAGAGACAAAGATTACCATGCGCTTTTGGGTCATTGGATGTGTGATGGCGTTCATCGGTTTCCTCGTGGCTTTAGCGGGAGGGCATATTGCGTAATACCATTTCCAATGTGCCAGCCGGAACGATTCGTAAGCATCGGCCGGTCTATCAGGTGGCGTTATATGTCAGCCTGTTGTTGCTATTGGGTTTGGTGGTGATGTATGCGTTGGGGCCGCAACGAGCCAATGTCATGAATTTTGCATATGGCACGAACTATGGTGATATGTTCTTCTTTAATAAGCAGCTTATTTCCGTGGTGATTTCCTTTGCGGCGTTTGCTGCTTGTGCCATTATTCCATATAAAATTTTCACTGAAAAATATGCAAATTGGTTGTTTGTTGGTGGCTTATTCTTCTGTTTCTTGCTGGTAGCGCTGGGCATGTTGGGTGTTTCGTTTGCGCAGGAAACCAATGGTGCATACCGCTGGTTCTATCTTGGCGGACTGGGAAGTTTTCAGCCGGCTGAATTATTAAAATTTGGTATTTTGGTGTTTATCGCTGGATTTTTGGGCAAACGTATGCGGCAGGGTAAGATCAATGACGTGGAAGAGACGCTCATCCCGCTTGGTATTACCGCAGCGATAGCTATGTTTATTGTGGTGGTGCTACAAAAAGACTTGGGAACTGGTTTGGCACTGGTTGCCATCGTCCTGTCCATGCTGGTGGTTTCAGGCATGCGGTCAGATATTCTCTGGAAAATATTGGGTGTTTTACTGGCAGCAGGTGTCATGTTGATCCTCATCGCGCCGCACCGTCTGGAGCGCGTCATGACGTTCTTCCAGGGTGATCACTCGAGTGCATCATCCATGGACAGCAGCAGTAACACCTATCACGTGCAGCAGGCGCGTATCGCCATCGGCTCGGGTGGCATCTTAGGCCTGGGTATTGGCAAGAGTGTGCAGGTGTCAGGCTATTTGCCCGAAGCCATCAACGACTCGATTTTTGCCATCATGGGTGAGACATTTGGTTTTGTCGGGCTACTGATCATTTTGGGGCTATTTACCGCATTGCTACTGGGCATCTTGCATATTTCCGCGCGCCTGCCTGATCCTGGGCTTCGCTTGGTGGCGGCTGGTGTGTTTGGCTGGGTTGCTTCTCATGTGATATTGAATGTGGCAGCCATGACAGGGGTGGCGCCACTGACCGGTATTCCATTGCCGCTGCTGAGTTATGGTGGCACCAGTATGTTATTCATCGCTGCGGCCCTTGGATTAGTTTTTCAGCTGTCTTGCTATACATCACACAAGCCATTAACAGAAGGGAAGGATAGCCATGCGGATCTTAGCGGTCGGCGGCGGTTCGGGCGGACACGTTACGCCCGTGGTCGCCGTGTTTAAGGAATTGAAGAACAGGGGCGAGCACGATTTACGATTTTGGTGCGACCGCAAGTTTGGGCCAACGGCAAAGAAGGTGGTTGCAGAATCTGGCTATGATATTCCAGTTTCATTCATCACCGCCGGTAAATTGCGTCGCTATCACGGTGAGAGCAAACTGCAGCATTTAGCGCCCTCAATCCTATTTCCTAACCTGTGCGACTTGTGCAAGGTTATCATCGGCTTTGTGCAGAGCTTTTGTAAGCTGCTGGTGTGGCGCCCTGATGTCATCTTCATAAAAGGCGGCTACGTTTGTCTGCCGGTCGGTTACGCCGCACGACTACTGAGAATTCCATTGGTGCTGCATGACTCTGACGCTCATCCAGGGTTGACCAACAGGCTGCTGTCGCCATTTGCTAAGCGCATTGGTACGGGTGCACCGCTCAAGTATTATCGCTACTCTCCTGAGATAGCAACATATGTTGGGGTGCCGATTTCAGATAAGTTCCGACCATACACTGAAGCAGAAAAGCGGGAAATTAAGACACAGTTGGGCTTTGATCCATCACGACCCCTGGTTGTTATCACTGGTGGTGGCTTGGGTGCCGTGCGCATCAATAATGCAGTGGTGAAGAATCGTGATAGACTTCTGGAGGCTGCCTCGGTGTTTCTGATATCAGGTCAGCATCAATACAACGAGCTGAATAAAGCATTGGACCGTCGTGATGGTTGGCGGCTGGAGTCATTTTTGCACGGACCGCAAATGGCGCAAGCATTAGCGGCTGCGGACGTAGTCGTAGCTCGAGCTGGGGCAACAACACTGTTAGAGTTGGCGGCGCTGGGTATGCCAACAGTTATCATCCCAAATGGCAGGCTGACAGCCGGCCACCAGCTGAAAAATGCTAAGGTTTACCAAGACGCTCTGGCTGCCGTGATTGTGAACGAAGATCAACTAGACAAGAACCCTGATTTACTGGGCGACACACTAATTAAACTACTCAAATCTCCAAAGATTCGCCATGATTTGGGTAATAATTTTCTCAAATTTGCCAAGCCGAATGCTGCTGGCGACATGGCTGAGATGATCCTGGAAGCTGCTCATAAACAGGGGAGGCGACAGTAGATGTCACTGCTTGGCAGGAAAAAAACAAAACAGCGGTCATCGGCCAACAATGGCCCGCGTCGAATGCGTGATGATATCATTAAAGAATCATCCGCCTTCCAGCTCAATCGTACCATTAGTAGCTTTCGAAAGCAGCAAGACGAGGTTTCTGAGCGGTCCATCCATCATAAACGTCAGGATCTGCAGAAAGCCTTTTTGCAACGAATAGGCATGAGTTTGGCTGCTTTGGTGGTGCTGATATTACTGTCCTTCCAGCTGTCTCTAGTAATTTCTATACAAACGCCTGACACAGCCAGTGGGCAGCAAGCTGCGACCTACAAGAAGATCTTAATTGACTATTATGCTTCGCGCCCTGCCGAGCGATTCAAGCCATTTCTTAACCAAGATGCATTACATCAGTATTTCCTCTCTCACGTGCCAGAAGTAAAAACTGTACGCATAGAAACGTTTGGCGCCGGTATGGCAACTGCCAAGCTGACGTTTCGCCAGCCGCTTGCGCAGTGGTCTTCCGGTGAAAAGATGTACTTTGTTGATGAATCAGGCGTTACCTTTGAGCGTAATTATTTCGCACCACCAAAGTTGACTGTCAAAGACCAAAGTGGTGCGCCACTGTCTGGCGGGCAAGAGGTGGTTAACCAACGATTTTTGAGCTTTTTGGGACAAGCTGTTTCCCAATTTGCCAAAAATAACCTGTCTGTTTCGGAGATTGTGCTGCCGCAAGATACTGTTCGCCAAGTACTGTTTTTGATTGAAGGTAAAGGCTATGCAGTTAAGATGACTGTCGACAGGGCAGCAGTGGCGCAGGTTGATCAGGCGGTTAAAGCTATGCGCTTTATCGATGAGAGGCGACTACGACCAGAATATCTTGATGTACGTGTAGATCAACGAGTGTTCTATAAGTAGGGGATATAGGTTAGTGAAGTGGGGTATCACCCAGCCTGATGCTTTGTTCTCTTTTTGTTCTAAAATGAGAATGGCAAAAATATATATTACAATATGCAAAAAACAAAAAGTCAAATGTAGAGGAGTCTTAAAAAACAGAGCGGGGGAATAAAAAAGAAAAAAGTCAAATGTAGATCGATCATTCAAGATATTGCAATGTGGAAAACTTATCATGAGATAATGTAGTAAATACTACGTTAGGTGCTTGTAGCTCTGCTGTATGGACTTTTCAGAAGCCATACAAGCATGTGAGCATATACTTATATTTCAAGACACAGTGTATGATGAATAATGATAAGAACAAAAGTTACAATGTTCACGCAGTAGAAGATGATAGATTCCAAAGCCCCTACTATTTAGCTGGATATATCCTTATATATAGCTATATGTGTCATACTCATTTATCATACGTGGTTATCTCCTATACAGTTCGTAAAACATACATTGTGCGACATTAAGAATATTTCTCTTTTATGAATACACACTCATTGATTTTGATATGTTACAATTGGATTTTAGTTGCCTGTGCTGTTTGGTCGGTTAAAAATTACTTAGCTTGCCCTTTGCCATATGTTTTGCCATATGTCTGTCGATCATTTTGTCTATATCGTGAATTTCTAGCTTCTGGATCTTGAGCCTTGAGGCTCCTTGTTTACCGAACCATAGCAATATGTCAGGATGTTATAGCTATGTGCTGGCGTATGGTATATGCTAATATTTTAAGTTCCCTTTTTGTTCTACTATCTTTCAGTAGCTAATGCATGTGAGGTTTGATGGAAGATGAGGTTGATATCGTGCCAGCTGGGCAGGGATCACTTCTCTACTGTCGTCTTAGATAAGGTTGCTGTTTTCGCTGGATGATATTATCATAAAAGTATGAGAGTTATTTCACCTGACAACAGGGGCTTGCATGAAATATTGCCATCGGTAGATTTGTTTTTGGCGGGAGGTATTACCAATTGCCCAGACTGGCAGGCGGAGGCGCTAGCTCTATTGAGCAATCAAGATATAACAGTGGCTAACCCGCGTCGTAAGAGGGCGCTGGCTTTTCAAGGCAAAGGGGCGACGCACCAGATAGAGTGGGAGTATGAGTACCTCAAGCGGGCGCGAGTGGTGTTGTTTTGGTTTCCGAAGGAATCCCTCTGCCCTATCGCGCTGTTCGAGTTGGGCAAGGAGCTTGAGAGCGGATCACGTGTGGTGATTGGTGTGCATCCAGAATATTCGCGACGATTTGATGTCATCACGCAGGTTCGCTGCTATGATCCTGAGTTTCCAGTGTATGATAAGCTTGCTGATGTGGTGGTGGCGGCTCAGCTGGCGCTTAATTATTAGGGTGATTACTTGATAAATAGAGGGTGTCGTTTTAGAAGTCAGGCTATATTGTTATCTGAAGTGTGCTGTGGTATGTTTATAAGCGGATTGGACAGTTAGCTTAGCTAATAATATCTAGGAAAATATCAATGGTTATAAAAAAGCTTGGACAAATACAACAAAAAGGGAGTAAGAATAAGGCCTCTAACAAGAAGCATAAGCGGGGATGGCTTATTTTTGGCGGAGTTGTCGTTACCCTTGCTGCTATAGGACATGTCAGCAACGTTATGGAGCAATCTCGTCTTGAGAAGGACAATATTCCTATCATTATTTCCAGTGTGGATGAAAACATTAATCTTGATTACCACACCGACAAGCGCGAAGTTTCTGCTAGAATATCAGGAGTCAGCTTACTTGCCAAGGTAAAGGTAGCTAACGGCAAAACTAGCATACACGGGCATAAAAATTCGGCTGGTGACATTAAGTATGAAATCAAAGACATAAAAGAGGGCGACAGCGATATTTCTATATCCATCGTCGATGGCAAACGCCACGGTGATAAAACTATCAGGCTTCACCGCCAAACGAAAGCCGATTATGACAGACAAGAGCTAGAAAAAGCCCTCAAACGTGCTGAGGAATCGGTTGAAAAGGCCGAGCAGCAATCGAACGACGAGAATATCTCCCGCGCCAAGTCGGACGTAAATAAATTACCAGAGGATAAACGCGGTCAGCTCTCTGAACGTATTGCCAAGCTGGAAAAAGCCAAGCAAGAAGAAAAAGAGCGCGCCGAGAAAGCCAAGAGAGACGCTGAAGAAAAGAAAAAGCAAGAAGAGGCAGCGGCTGCCGCAGCTAAAGCTCGGCAGCAAGCGCGACCGCAGCCTGCACCTCGCCAAGTTGCCCCTGCTCCGCAACCAGCTCCAACAGCTTCTCCACGTCCACGCCCAGCAGCACCTACACCCGCTCCCCCGGCAGAATTATATTTTAGCAGTTGTAAAGAGGCGCGTGCTGCCGGCTATAGTCATATGCACCGGGGCGAACCGGGGTATTCGCCTCATCTTGATAGAGACGGTGACGGCATAGCTTGCGATAAACATAGATAAAAGTATCTGTTTAGGTAGCACTCTTCTTCCGTCTTCGCCGCCGCTTTTTTGGTGCGGTAGCTGAGTCGGATGTAGTGTTAGTGTTTGTGTTATTGCCGCGGATTTGGAGAACGACTTCATTATTGTTTGGAGCTGGTTGTGGTTGGGCTGGACGAGTGTTAGCAGTAGCAACAGGCTGCTGAGCTGGCTGTCTGGTGATTGGCTGAGCGGCAGGTCGAGGTGGCTGCTTCTGTGGCTGGGGTTGCGGCATGATGGCGGCATTGATTTCTTTTTCGACATCCTCCCTGCTCCGTGAGTACATGCGTCGTGAATGTTCAATGATGTGCAAGGTGTTATCAGCTTGGCTTGGCGGGAGCTCCAGGGTACGTGCGGAAAAGGCTGGGGTCTTCTCTCCCCCAATGACCATATTGATGACGAAGTTACGATTGTGCATCTGTAAGAGGTCGACTGCTTCGAAATTCGGCTCAAATTGTTTGGCGAGGATCGGTGCGTCGTCGGCAGACACGCGGAATGAAATCATGGTGCCGACGTTACCAAACACCGCGTCGCGCACGGTTTCATTCATCTGTGAGATGTACTGATTGGCGACGGTCAGGTTGAGGCCGTACTTGCGGGCTTCGGACAGGATGGTGGCAAATGAGTCGGTGGCAAAGTTCTGGAACTCGTCGACGTAAAGATAGAATGGGCGGCGGTCACGGATGTCGGGGATATCTGAGCGGCTCATGGCAGCCAGCTGAATTTTGGTGACTAGGAACGAGCCGAGGATGGCGGCGTTGTCTTCGCCGATCAGACCCTTGGATAGATTAACGATGAGGATTTTGCCTTCGTCCATGATTTGGCGGATGTTGAAGGTGGACTTGGGCTGGCCGATGATGTTACGGATGATTGGGTTGGCGGTAAAGGCACCGACCTTGTTAAGGACTGGTGCGACAGCCTCGGCGACGAATTTGTCGTTCCAGCTGGCGAATTCGACGTTCCAGAATTGCAAGACCACAGTGTCGCGGCAATAGCCCAGCGTTTCTTTGCGGAAGTTTTTATCAGTTAGCATACGGGTGATGTCCAGCATGGTTGTCTCTGGCCGGTCGAGCAGTGCCAGGATGGTGTAGCGCAAAATGTACTCCAGCCGCGGCCCCCATGAATCGCCAAACATGCGTTTCAGGACGCCGATGACCTCTGATGAGATGTTGGTTTTTTGGTTCGGGTTGGTGACTTCCAGCGGATTGAACCCGAGCGGATAGGCGGTGTCGGCCGGGTTGAAATAGACGACGTCGTTCAGCCGTGAGCCGGGGATGAATTTCATGTTGTTGATGGCGAAGTCGCCGTGCGGGTCGATGATGGCGTAGCCTTGATTGTGAAAGATGTCGCTGAGCGCGAATAATTCGAGCAACCCTGACTTACCTGCTCCTGTCTGGCCGATGATGTAGACGTGGCGCGAGCGGTCATAGCGCAGCATGCCGAACTGGTGGTTGATGCCGCGGAAATTGGTGACGCCAAAGGCGGAAATCTGGTCGTCGTTGGCGTCGCTACCGGTCAGGACGGGTAGCTTGGATGGCGGTTCGGCGGTTTTGGCGCTGGCCCAGACGATGTTCGGCGTCTCAACATTGGTGTGCGGCAAGTGGAAGACGGAGGCCAGCTCTTCAATGTTGAGGATGAAGCCTTCGCCAAAAAATGCACGGCGACGATACTTTTCCAAGAATTCTTTACCGTAAGCTGCTTTAATGGGTTTAAAGCCATTCAGGTTTGTTGAGTTGAATTGTTTGAAAGTTCCCACCAATGCTTGCATGCGCAACTTGGCGTTGGTTTGGTTTTCTCCAAGATATGCCAGGCGTATTTTTACCTCATAGCCCAACTTGGTGGCTTTCTTCTCAGCCTCGGCAATGCGGGTTTTATTGCGTTCAGAAATTTCTGGACCTTTGCCGCCAGCCAATCCTTCCTCTGGTGGTCTCCATAAGGCTGCGAACAAGCCGCCGAGCCAGCGCATGCTACCGCCAACGCTTGGTAAGATGCTGGCAGAACCTTCGCGTAAGCGGGAGATCCAATGGTCGGCTTCCACTTGCCATGAGTCTTCAATTGGTTTGGCTAACACCTGAATCCATAGCTCCTCACCGGTTGATTCTAGTTTTGCTAACGTCCCTGTGATGCCAGCCAGCGGGTCAACTTCAAAGGTTTGGAAGGTTTTGATTGGTAAAAATTCAGACGCCGTTAAAGTCATTTCTGTGGTGTAGGTTACCGAATGATCACGTTCGTGCTCGGTATAATCTTCACTGGCCTGGTGGATTTGCACGGTTGGATATTGGGCGTAGATCTGCCCCTCGACGAAGCTTTGCAGGGACCGCGGTGTCCAGACATAGAACCGAATTTGCCCATTGACCGAAGCCACTTCAAAGCTCAAATGTTCTTGCGCTCCCCTGCTCAGTTTGAGCTCGCGTTTATCGCGCAAGATGCCGTGCAGGCTGGCGAATAATTGCTCGGCGGCAAGTTCTTTCTTGTCGTTGGTTTTTGGAATTTCCAAAATAAGCAAAACGTTGTCGCTTGAGATGAATTCATTAAGCTGTTGATAATTGCGCCACGTCAAAAAAGACAACAAAATGACCAGCGGTAACCAAACATACCACTGCATCAATAACGCTATAGTCCAGGAAAATATTTCCATGCTATTAAATTATCCCATATTTGATGTAACAATACAATCAGGCTTGTTGCTGTTCAAACACGTAGGTAGCCTTGGCGACACGCTTGAACTGTGACTTTGACTGCAAGTTTAGTAAAATAGTCGTTTCTTTGACTTGACGTTTGTCCAAAACTCGTTTGATGATTTCGTCGCGGTGCAGTGGCTCGTCAGCTTCTTTGAGAATGTCAGTGATGATGTCGGCAACAGTACCGCGGCTGTAGCCCCATGAGTCCAGGGCATAGATACCGCGACCAATCAGCACGAAGCGGCTGTCTTTGATGAGTTCGTTGTGAATAGCCTGCGTGGTGACGTTTTTGCGCTTGAAATCACTGTCTTTGATGGCCTTAGCGATCTCTGAGAAATGCATTGGTTTGCCATTGTCGTCCAGGATGACAAAGATTTTGTCGCGAATATTCTTTGGGTTGACGGTTGGCCATTTGATGAGCCCCCAGTTCCCTTTCAGCTCAGCCAGCTTCTTGCTGATGGAGGCCAGCGCTGCGATGTTCTGCGGATGCTCATAGTCCATGGATTCGTGAATTGCTTCAGCGGTGATTGGCTGACCATGTTTTTTGATGAATTTAACAATTTCTTCAACTTGTTTTTTCACTGACTTTTCGTCACCGACGGATGAGATGACCGCAGACTGATAGAAATCGTCATTTTCATTGATAACGGTCAAGCCTGGCGCTAATTCTGCCAAGAAAGCGACAGCTGAGCGCTCCAGGAGTGTCGCATCACGACCCAAAATGTGCGATGTCAAGTTTTGCATGCGAGCACCACGGCCCATTTCTGACAGATGTGACACAACAAGCTTTTCGGCGGAATTAACAGATGGTAATTTGTCTTCTGCTACTGACGCACGTAGTTTAGTGAGGATGGCTTTCTCAAGTTGACGAACGCGCTCACGAGTAATGCCTAACATCTCACCGATCTGTTCCAATGTCTCTTTCCTGTCTTCCAGCCCAAAGCGACGTGAAATGATTTCACGCTCACGCTCCTGAGAAATGCTACCAAGAATATCCGCAACCGCTGTATTCAAACTCTCTGCCGCGTCAGCTATTTCTGGTTTGCTCATGGTATATTCCAAGTATCCTCTCTGCCACACCCTGCATATATTTTTATCATTTCTATGTGCTTGATTATACAACAATATGTAACTCAAGTCAAATATTTGTGCTGCTTTTACAAATTATAGCACGTTCTTTACGATTTTTGCAATGGGTTGTTTGATGTATATACAATAAGCGTTTTATATGGTATAGCACTAGTGATTGTGGCTATGCTTTGTAAAATATGAGGTATATTATATAGTTATCATTATGAATGAATTAGGAAAAACCTCAATTGAACGAACAGCTTCCCCAGAAGACCTGGAGGCCGTGAAGGACTTTATTATTGAATGTTTGGCGGATGGGCAGTCAATGACAGTGCGACAACTATCTCAGCAGTGGTGTGAAGCTCACGGATCTAAGTCTCTCATTAAAGCTGGTCTGTTTAATGAAAAAATTCGACAAGCACTAAGTGAAATTGAAGCCAAGGAGGACAGGTCTTTTGGATGTTTGAAAAAAACGGTTGTTCAAGACACTAATACGACCGTCACGTACTACCACCTTAGTGGTGCGGCTGAAGGATATCAACCGGCCGTGATGGAGCCTGTTGATCTAGCGGATAAGCTTAGGTCTAGGCTTCAGGAGGCTATCAATACAGTTACTAATGACTATAGTCCAATAGATCCAGGTTGGGCTGCGAATGCGCGTTGTGCTGGTATGGAGATTGATAAGGTTCATGATGGGATGTGTAAAGAATGCCCAGTACAGTCTGACTGTTTGAGGACGGCAATACGGGAAGGTTACAACCTCAGACATAGAGATACCAGAACTTCAGGCGTGAGGGGTGGTTATTCTCCTGCTGGGCAACAGGAGAAGGTAGAAGAAGTGCGCAAACTAATGCATGGGTCCAGCCAAAAAGCATAATTACCTCTACCTCCAACCATCATTACAATTGGCTAGCGATGCGGCTGAGGGTTTTATCTTTGCCAAACAATGCCAGCGTGTCGTTTAATTGTGGGCTGAAAGGCGCCCATGTCGTGACGATGCGAATGAGGCTGAACAGTACGCCAGGCTTTTGACCAGTGATTTCTAGTAGCTGGTTTAGTGTTTCTTGGATGGTTTCAGGGTTCCAGTCGGCCAACTCTGCCAGCTTGTCATGTACGGTCTTGAGGAGCTCGCGAATTTCACCCTCAGATAATTTTTTCAGCTGCTTATTACTGGTGATCAGTTCCCAGTTGACGTCTGGCTCTTCAAAGAAAAAGCGACTCATCATGGGTAGCTCAGCCAGTGTTTTGAGCCGATCTTGTACCAGAGCCAAGACTTGGTGTTTGTATGACGCATCAAACTGGGCAGCTGATTGTGGCCAATAGCTCTCTACTCGTTGATAGAGGTCGTCCAGGCTGATTTGGCGGATCCATTGTCCATTCATCCACAGCAAACGCTTCTCATCAAAACGTGCGCCCGAACGCTGCACTCGGTCGAGGCTGAATTTATCGATCAGCTCTTGCCTGCTGAAGATTTCCTGTTCGGTGCCATCATTCCAACCCATTGACGCCAAGAAATTCAGCATGGCCTCTGGTAGGATTCCATCAGTTCGGTAATCAGTCACGCTTTTGGCGCCGTCTCGTTTACCAAGCTTTTTCCTGCCGTCTGGAGCCATGATGTGCGGTAAGCAAACCAAGGTTGGTGGTGTGATTTCCAGGGCTTCGTATAGGCTCAAATATTTAGGGGTACTGGAGATATATTCCAACCCGCGGATGACGTGAGTGATGCCCATCTCAAAGTCGTCAATGATGTGCGCAAAATTGTAGGTTGGATAGCCGTCAGCTTTGATGAGGATGAAATCATCCAGGGCTTCAGGACCAGCTGATAGTTCGCCCATGACGGGGTCATTCCAAGTGTATCGTTTTGGTGATGTTACTTTAAATCTGAGCGGCTGAGTGCCATCCCACTCTGGGGGATTTTCTGGCCGATAATCACGATACAGGAAAGCTTTTTTCAACGCTCGCGCTTCTTCTCGAAATCCCTGCACTTCCTCGGGTGTGTATGGATCGGCATAGGCCAGCCCCTTCTCTACCAGTTTTTTCGCCCAAGTGTGGTAAATCTCCAGCCGTTCTGACTGATGGTATGGTCCGTGCGATCCACCTTTGCGCGGCCCTTCGTCCCAATCAATGCCCAGCCACTCCAGCGTGTCTAATATCAAATCTTCGGCGCCAGGCACAAATCGCGACCGATCAGTGTCCTCGATGCGTAAGATGAATGAACCTCCCTGTTGGCGTGTCAATAACCACGGAAATAAGGCAGCTCGAACATTTCCAACATGAATGTAGCCGGTTGGTGATGGCGCAAAACGAGTACGAATAGTCATGATGACATTATACTACATGCTGGTAGCTATTTTGCGAATCTGTTCGCTGGAGAGTGGAGCATGGCTGTTGATCTGGTACAAGATGCCGCCATTCACCCAAGCGACATTTTCTCCTGCTGCAAAAATAGTCAGGCCATCGACGATGGTTGTAGCTGGCGCACCTGATTTTCCTGCAATGTACTCTTTGACAGCGGCTGAGTCCCAGTTGCTCTTGCTTTGAGAAATTGTGTAGTTGGCGGTGCCGTCAGCGTATGCAAACTTCATGCTGACTTCTCCCTGCTTGAAGGAAATTGGGCCGTTGAGCGCATAGCCATTTGGTTTGTAACCAGGATAGGTGGCGTTGATACCAGACTGCAAGGCGGCGACACGAATGGAAATGTTTGGCATGCTGAGATAGGTGAAATATCCGCCGAGCAGCATGATGGCCAGTCCCGCAGACGCCAGGCTGGTCCAGCGCTTTAGTTTGCTTTGCTTGCGCTTGGCGCGGTGATGTTTGTCTGGTTTTGGCTCTTGAGCTTTGGCCAAAGCTTCAGTGATGGCCTCATTTTTGAGAATTGATGCTGGCTTTGGCTTGGTCTTTTGGATTGGTGTGACGGGCATTTTAGCGATTTGTCGCTGCTTGGCACGTTGCACAACTGGGTGCACTTCTGCTGGACGATCTATCTGGACGGACTTCTTTGGCGCTTCTGTCACTGGTTTGCGGGTCATCTCAGGAGAAAACTTTTTCACAGCAACGTGTTGCTGCACGGTCGCATTTGGGGTTCTAACTGGACGGGTAGCAAGGGATTTCTGAGGGGGTCGTTTGATGTGGCGTCGGCTGAGGGTGGCTGATTTTTGTACTGAGACACGGTGAATAGTTGCAGTAGCTGTACCGCGTGCGGTTGATGCCTTGACTACGCGTTTGGGCTGCGTTGGCGCTACGGTTGGTGATTTTTCGACTGAAATTGGTAGCGGTAGCCCTGTGACTGGGTCGTATGCCTTACCATTGACATTGATAAATTCTTGTTTCATTTCTTCCCCTTGTTACGATGTTCCCTCGCGAACTTCTATATATTATAGTACAAAGTGCCAGCGGTTTTTGCAAGGGCGAAAATGTGGTATAATTCGTTTTATGTACCACAACAATACCTCCGCAAAAGAAATCGTGCGTCGTACTTTGGTGTACACCATCATGACGCTGATGGTGATTGGTCTAATCGTCGTTCTTTTGTGGCACAACTTTGGCTATCAATTCAATTCAAAAGACCTGAAAATCGAGCAAAACAGCTTGGTGCAATATGATTCGTTTCCGCGTGGCGCGCAGGTGTCAATTGATGGCAACGCGTTTAATCTAACGCAGACTAAGGGCTTGATTGTACCTGGACAACATCAGTTCACCATGAAACTGAACGGCTATGAACCATGGCAAAAGACTTTGGACATCAAGGCGGGTACGGTGACGCATTTGGTATATGCTCGGATGATCCCTGAGAAGAAAGAAAGCACCAACCTAAAAGAATATCCAGTGCTGGAATCAGCTAAATTCGCGCCTGGTGGGCGGTTCATGGCTGGTGTGGGTGTGGTAAACGGAACGCCAAAACTGTTTTGGGGTGACGTTCGGTCGTACAACAATCCTAAATTTACGGAAACTGACATTAGCACGCAACATTTGGCGCAGTATGATTTAGCTACGACCAAGCATCAATTTGCCATCGCTGAGTGGGACTTTGCGGGCCGCTACGTGCTGCTCAAGCACATCTATACGCCAGAGGGTTCTGACAGCAAGATCCAGTGGCTGCGCTTTGACCGGGACAATCCAAAAGAGATGATTGATGTGACGAATATTGCCAGCGTGGATATTTTGGATGCACATTTCATCGGTACGAATGGTAATGAATTGTACGTCTTGCAAAATGGCGGTCATGTGCGCCAGATGAATGTGGCTGGCGCTTCCCTGTCGCGTCCAGTACTGTCCGGTGTTCAGTCATTTGTGCTGTATGGTAGCGAGACGATTGCCTACATTGGTACTGAAGCAAACGTCAAGGTGGCTGGCGTGTGGAAAAAAGGCTGGGAGCAGTCGCGAATCATGTATCGGGCTGCGTCAGCGCAGGCTGATGATACAGTCAAAATCAAGGCCTCAAAATATTTCAACAAGGATACCGTGGTTGTGACAGTCAATGACACGGCACAGATCTATCGCGGTGATCTGCGTCCACCAACCGAAGATTCAGAGGCGGTCAAGAAGTTTTTGAATTCGGTGAAAAAGGTGGCGTTTGGACGGACCATCAAAGACCTGACGCTGAACAGCGACGGGCGTATGGTGATTATCAAAGATGAAACCGGCTTCGTGAATTATGACATTGAGCGAGAAACCATTTCACCAGTTATCACGCTTGATACAGTGAGTGAACTTAAGTGGTTGGACGAGTTTTATGTCTGGCGACGTGACGCGAGTGGCAACTTGGTGATTCAGGAGTTTGACGGCACCAATGTGCACACACTAACCCCAGTGGCTACTGGTTACGATGCAGCGCTGTCCTCTGACGGTAAATATCTCTATTCGTTTGTCGGTGACGGTGACAAATTGATCCTCAGTCGTTTGAAGATGACGACAGAGTCATAAGTTTAAGACAAAGTTTTTTAGCTATCTAGCACCAAAGATGCGCTCCAAGACAGTTGGCGATGGATTGCCTGGTATTTGCCCTGTCGCGTTGTTTTCAGTGGCAGCGGAAGCAGTGTTTGGATCTGGACTGATTTGATCAGCGTAGACCAACAGACGCTTGTCGGCAGTGCCAACAGGAACGCAACTGACCAGTGTCAACATTGGTTTTTGGGTGCCAGTTTGGATTTTTGATACCTCGTTTGGCTTGACGACTTCTGAGCCAGTAATTTTATAGGTATATCTTTTGCCTTCATAGTTAAGGTATATGACGTCATCTTTGTGGAGCTTTTCATTTTGGGCGAAGATGAATTTATATCCTCCGGCGGCAAAGGCGTCATTGCTTGAGTGGCCGGCCAAGACGACATTTCCCGCCTGCCCTGGCAATGCGCTGGCTCCAGACACGGCAAAGTGTGCCACGCCGTTTTCCATGGCCTTGCGCTGCGACTGGACATCTGGTGCGGCGCCGTATACGACTGGTGCGTCAACATTGATCTTTGGGATGATGATTTTTGGTTCAGCACTGACTTTGGTGTCAATGCTTGGGTCGACGATGATATTCTGAGGTTCAATGTTGCCGGGGCTGGTATAGGCTGCGACGGTGCCCAAAATGACTCGGTTGTATTGCAAGACGACAAATGCCAACATGACCATGGTGCCAGCTAGAGCTGGGATGAAATGTCGAGAATTTCGCACTTTTTTGGCGGAGTCATTGACGGTGCTGCGGATCTTGGAGCGCAGATCGCGGATGGCCTGTTGCTGCGGTGACAAGGTATCTGCTGTTTTTGGAGTAGTAGCCTGTGGCTGCTGAACTGGAGACTGCTGGGCATTCAGGTGGTTAGCATAATACCGTTCGTAGTACATCTGATAATATTTTTGCCACGCACTGTGGTATTGCTGCCACTGGTCAGGTGTGGCTTGCGGGGTGCTGTTGGCTAGTTGAGTGGTCTGGCTGGTGGTTGCGGCGGTCGTGCCAGTAGGTGGCGCAGTGTTGAGGCGGTGGCCCTGCGGCTCGGTCTGTAAAAGTGGCTTGGCTACTGGCGTAGCGGTTTGTGGCTGAGGTTGCGGTTGTGGTTGCAGCGCTGGCTTTTGTGGGGTTGTGCTGGCTGGCGCGGGCGTGGTGTGGGGCGCAGCTTCAGATGAATTGCCAGTATAGATCGAGTTGATTTGCCCGCGGATGACATCAGCAGCAGCATTGCGCGCTGATGATTGGTCGCGTGCTGGCGGTTGGAATGGTCGTGGACTTCCGGGGTTCATACTTATGTTTAATGATACAGGAAAATCACCAAAAAAACAAAAATATGCCCTTGTCGAGAGCGACGATACCGTGATATAATAGCCAGTAGTTTTGGAGCGTTCTCTCGTGCCGCGGTGGCGGAATTGGTAGACGCGCTAGACTCAAAATCTGGTGAGCATTAGCTCGTGCCGGTTCAAGTCCGGCCCGCGGTACCAGAGGTCGCTCCAAGTAATCATCGCCCACTGACTGGGCGATATTTATATATGAGCAAAGAAAATAGCCCACCGAGAGGCTCCAGCCGAGACGTGAGGTCTCAAGGCGAGCTATTTTCGGTGGGCGCTAGCCCTCCCTGAGCTTGTCCTCCAGCTCGTGAATACGAGCGGAGTTCAACATACAAATGGCAATTGCTATTTGTGCAATTGCCATGGATGGATCCCTCCTAATCAGGAGAGCTCCAAGGGCGCTGATTATGAGCACAATAGCCAGCATCCGTAAGGACAGCGCCATAATACACCTCCTCTCAGGAGTGTATCGCTCGAAACTAAAGGGCGACTTCCGCCCTTTGACAAAGCTTCGAGCGAAAGCTACCTTGCATTATATCACTAAAAACATAAAATGTCAATGGTTAGCGTAAGCAATTACCCCGCGCAGACGGCGGTGCTGGCAGCAGCCAGTGGCGAACTGGGTGACCACACTAAATAACTGGCGATTTTTGCACCAACGACTCCACGCCATATGGCCATCGGCTCATGCCAGGCTTGGGTGACGACGGTGCCGCCGTGGGCGATGACCACGTGTTCGGCATGGAAGGTGCAGATGGTGACTGGATAGGTGATGGTGAATTTATGGAGTATGTCGACAAACTGTGCCAGTTGGATGCTGAACGTCAACATTTTTGGATAGTACACTGAACGAAATATTTTTTGCACTTGAGCAAAAGAAGCCACAAATACCACCTGTTGATTGTCCAAAATCTCCGCAAAACTGTTTTGTAGTAGATCGATGGCGTCGCGGGTGATGACGACTGGTTGCTGTGAGCGCTTGACTAGTTCTTCGTGGACGATTGCGGTTTGACTGTTTCTGCCAGCGTCGCCGATCAATAAGAGTACATCGGACCAGTCACGGAGCGATACGGCTTCCGTGAGTGCTGCTTGCGCTAGGCTGCCAGATGGATTGGTTGGCGCGAACAAAACATCAGTCATACTGGACGGTACGCTTTTTTTGAGAACATCAGGTAGTAATACGCGAACCTGACCAACGCCAGTTGTTTGAGCGGTTGCGTAGGCCTCAGCGACAGACGAAAAGCCCAGTTTGTTACCACCGATGATGGCTAAGCGCCCAGACTGGTCGAGCCGCTCGGGACGATTCCACTCGACATCAGGAAACAAAGGCTTGCCTGACTCCTGTCGCTGCCAATATGACGAATTCATGAGGTCTCACGAGCTTTCTTTAGCTGTGACATCACTTCTTCGAGTGTGAGCTTGTTGCGGTGCATAAAGCTCGCTAGGTCCTTGCCGACATAGCGGAAATGCCAGGATTCTGGTGCGACGCCAGTGATGGCTTGTTTGCCTTCTGGATAGCGTAAAATGAAGCCGTATTCGTGAGCATGGGCTGCCAGCCACTCGGCGGAAGCCTTGTCGAGGCGGCAGGCAGTAAATTTCTCCATACATGGTTCGGTGTATGATGAAAAGTCCACCGCCAGTCCCAGCTGGTGCTCGCTCTTGCCTGGTTCTGCCACGAATTCATCGGCGTACAATTGCCCGTTGGTGCGAGCTAGTTCTTTGCGAGTCTTTTCCTGGTCGGCGTAGGAGCGATAGGCGCTGGTGACCAATATGGGATGACCGGCTGCTTCTGCAGCTTTTGCAAATGGCTTGAGATTGTCTAGTGCTTGTGGGCGCAGACGCTTGTCTTCCACCCATTTACCAACCTTCACCTCCTCAAAGTTGGTCAGCTCTGGCTGGTAGTTTGGATCAAGGCCGTGTTGTTTCCAGACGTGCGCCCAGATGTTGCCATCATCGAGCCGTCGCCAGCTTGGTATGGTCAACTTCTCGACTGTATTATTATGAGTGAACTCCACGATAGCGTCTGGTTTCCAGACTGAGGTTGCTGCTAATTGATTAACTTCTTGACTCTGTTGACTGGCCTGTAAGCCACCCCATATCAGCAGTCCGCTAAACGTTACCCATGCGGATAATACGAATGCCAGCCCTGCCCGCCCAGCTGATAATTTCATGACGATGTCTCCTTTTGCTTCAGTTCATTTTGTGCTTTTTCTAGGTATGGTAATGCTTCTTCTAGGGTTAAGCCGGACTGGTGCAGCGCGCCGGCGAGCTCACGGCCGACGTAACGGAAGTGCCAGGCTTCATACTGATAGCCAACGATTGACTGTTTGCCTTCTGGATAGCGCAAGACAAAGCCGTATTCGTGAGCATGGGCTGCCAGCCATTTCCCTGCTTTGGTGTTTTTGAAACAATCATCTACCCAGCATCTGCCATCTGGCGAGCCAAAGTCTAGGGCGAGGCCGGATTGGTGCTCGCTATAGCCAGGTCGGGCACTAAATCGTGCTGCCTGTGTCTCGCCAACTTGACGGGCGTATCGGTTAAACAGCCCGACTTGCGTCTGATAGCTGCGATATCCACTCCCCAGTCGTACTGGCGAGCCAGCACTTTCGGCGGCCGCCATCAACGCTTTCAGATCTGGCATAATTGCTGATCGTAGAGATCGCTCTTCTGGCCCCCTACCTGGCAGGGTCGGTACGTCTGCAGTTTGCAGATCGCTCGGCACATAGGTTGGCTGTTTAAAGCCACGGGTTTGGTTGACGATTTGCCAGATGCTGCCGTCAGCTTGATAGTCCTCTTGTCTGGCTGGGATTGGTGTAGCTCCAGGTAGTGTGACCTGGACCTCTTTTGGCGTTGGTGCTGGTTCGGTGGTGGTGGGCTTTGTTTGAGCTTGGCTGGGCGTATTGTCAACTGGTTTTTTCTCGTACTGATTATTAAGATACAGTAAATACGCAACGCCGAGACATGCCAAAATAGCACTCCCCCATTTGATCAGTTCTTTCCAAGGAAATTGTCTCTGAATTTTCATACGTTACCTCTAGATATTCTTTATTATAGCAGACTTACGGAAACCATAAGCAATATATTTATACATTTTTATTGACAAATACAAAAGTTTGTGCTAATATGGACCGTAACAACCGGTGAGAAATAGTAAGGTTGAGGAGGAAACAATGAATAAAATAGTAAAGAGAGTACTTTTGGCTGGCTCTATTACTGCCGCGATTATCGGTGGTATTTGGTATGCTACGCCTTCAGATGCCGTCGGCTGCTCAGATATCAAGATCGTTCGTTGTGGTACTATGACCCACAGTGCCATGAAGTCGGCTTATCACAGCGACAGCGAAGTCCGTGGTATTTACAACTACTTCGGCATTACACAATCAATGGTTGAGGGCGCTGGCATGCACGAAGGTGTGGCAGACGCTTCAAACAACACCGTTACGGTGAACGGTCGTGTCGTAGCAACGAATGCAAAAACCATTCAGCGCCGTCACGTTAACTACACCAACCCAATTAACTACCAGCAGATTGGTGGTAAATCATACCCAAGCTACTTGATTCGTCACAGCTTTATGCCAGTAGCAAGCAAGAAGCCAGTGTTCGTATGGTTGGACGGTAATGGCAAGTTTATCCAAGCAGTTATTAAAGACTGTGGTAACCCACTTTGGGGTGAACCAACACCTCCACCAACACCAGCTCCAAAGCCAGTATTGACGTGTGACGCATTGAGCGCTCAAAAAGTCGCTGGTACCCGCAACAAGTTCGCCTTTACTGCAACTGCAACTGCAAAGAATGGTGCAAGCATCAGTAGCTATACTTTCGACTTTGGCGATGGCCAAAAGACAACTGGTAGCAGCAACAAGGCTGAGCACACCTACGCAAAAGCTGGTACTTACACTGCAACTGTTACCATCAACAATGGCGTAACCAGCCAAAACTGTAAAGTTACCATCACGGTGACTGAAGAGCCAAAAATTCAAGTTTGTGACTTGAAGACTGACACAATTGTCACTATCAAAGAAAGTGAATACGACACAAGCAAACACTCAAAGAATTTTGCTGACTGTGCAAAAGTTAAGGTTTGTGACATCAAAACTGGTGAGATCATAACCGTACGCAAGAGTGAAGAAAACAAGGAAGGTTACTCAAAGAACGAAGAAGACTGTAAGGTGAAAGTCTGTGACATCAAGACCAAGCAGATCATCAGCGTCTGGACTAAGGACCAAAAGAACGAGGGATACGCATCAGTGGACAGCGACGCATGTAAGCCAAGCACTCCTCCAACTACCCCTCCTGCTCCTAAGCAACCTACCCCACCAGCTCCAACGACAACTGAGTTGCCACGAACTGGTACGACTGACGCGCTCCTTTCAATCTTTGGTCTCGGCTCACTTGCTGCTTCTGCCGTTGCCTACATCGTAAGCCGCCGCCAATAATCTGAGCGCTTACTAACACTAAAAGCACCCGCACAACTCGGGTGCTTTTTCATGGTCTATAGTTCTATGCTGACTGGGCAATGGTCGGAACCTAGTTGCTCGGGGTGGATGTGTGCCTGTTTGATGGACGGTGCTAGTTCTTGGCTAGCTAGCCAGTAGTCAATACGCCAACCAACGTTTCGGGCTCTGGCATTTGCCCAGTGAGTCCACCAAGTATATGCGTCTGTTGCTGTTGGATGCTGTGCGCGAAATACGTCAACGAATCCAGCATCCAGATACGCCTGAAATCCTGCTCGCTCTTCGTCGGTAAAGCCGTGCTTACCGACGTTATCTTTGGGCCTGGCAAGGTCGATATCTTGATGAGCCACGTTCATGTCCCCGCAGTATAATACTGGTTTGGCTGTGCCGTAACGTCCCTGCTCCAGTCCTTTGAGATATTCCAGACAAGCTGGGTCCCATTGGTTATGGCGTAAGCTGAGGCGGCTGAGATCGCCTTTGGAATTTGGCGTATAGCACGTAACCAGCCAGAACCCGTCAAATTCAGCGGCGATGATACGCCCTTCGTCGTTGGGGTCGCCGTATTCGTCAGCGGATAGCTGGTAATTGTTGGCGATGTCCGCTGGGAAGCCGTCAAGATAGTTCAGGGCTGGTTGCTTTGAAAATATGGCGGTGCCAGAATAGCCCTTTTTGGCTGCCGAATAGAAATGCTCATAAAATTGTGGCAGATCTAAGGCTACTTGCCCGCGCTGGGCTTTAGTCTCTTGCAGGCAAATAATATCCGGGTCATAGGTTTCGATGAACTTGGTAAACTCACCTTTATTCAGGACTGCGCGGATGCCATTGACGTTCCAGGAAAATAACTTCATGTGGCTATTGTAGCGGGTTTTGTGGGCTGCGTATAGGCTTGGTATGGCGGGGTTTGTGCAAGAAGCGGCATAAATTGTTACAATGAAAGTATGTATAACAGGATTCTTCTCAAGCTTTCGGGCGAACAACTACAAGGACAATACGCTGGTGGATTTGATCACGCCAGAGCGCGGTGGATTGCCGAACAAATCAAGCCAGTGGTGGCGAGCGGAACGCAAGTCGTCATCATGGTTGGTGGTGGTAATTATGTGCGTGGTGCGCAAATTGCTGGTGGTGGTATCGGTGACGTGACGGCACACAATGCAGGTATGCTGGCGACGCTGATCAACGCCATTACGCTGGCTGATGTCTTTAATGATGACGGTTTGGCAACGCGTGCTCTGTCGACAGTGGAAGTGAACCAATTTGTCGATCAATACACCTACCGACGAGCGGTCAGTCACTTGGAAAAAGGTCGTGTGGTGGTTGTCGGCTGCGGCACTGGAAGGCCGTTTTTGACCACTGACACGGCAGCTGTCAATTTGGCGCTGGAGATGAAATGCGACGTAGTGATTAAAGCTACCAAGGTTGATGGCGTGTACGACAAGGACCCAGTCAAGTTTACTGATGCTGTCAAATTTGACCAATTGACCTATGACGAAGTTTTGGCAAACCCGGACATTGGCGTGATGGATAAAGCAGCTATCGGCTTGGCTGCTGAAGAGAAAAAGCCAATGATTATTTGCGACTTGCTGAGTGACGGCAATATCGTCCGCGCGGCCAAGGGCGAAGCGGTTGGGACGCGACTTGTGGTATAATAGGTAGCATGACACGCAAGACTCGACTGAATGTCGATATGATTTCCGAGAGTGAGTTTACTGTCCAAGGCCATGGTGTTCACACTGCTTTTGTAGAGATGACAAATGCGCTTAAGGCGAGAAAAGACACGTCCGTCGTGGTTAATCAAGCTCGCTCTGATGCAGATATTGTTCACGCACAGACCATCGGTTTGTATTCAATGTGGATGCTTAAACGTTCACGTGGCAAAAAGATTATCTCTGGTCATGTCATCCCTGCTTCCTTGGTTGGCAGCATCAAAGGCATGGGCAGAATGCAGTGGTTGGTGCGAGCGTATATGCGCTGGGTATATAATCAGGCTGATTTGGTGTTGGCTTGCTCTAACATGGTCAAAGAAACCATGACTGGTCCGATGAAGCTGAAAACGCGCGTTGAGGTGCTGTACAATACGGTCGACATGAGTCGCTATGCGTCTACTCTAAAAACCAAACGAGCTGCTCGTAAAAAGCTGAAACTGAAGCCGTCAGACTTTGTGGTGGTTGGTAATGGACAGGTTCAGCCGCGTAAGCGTCTGGACACATTTTTTGAAACGGCACGAGCCCTGCCCGAGGTAACGTTCATTTGGGTGGGCGGCATTCCTTTCAAACATTTGGGCGCAGAATATGGCAAAATGCAAGAATTGATAGCATCAGCTCCTAAAAACGTGATCATCACGGGCGTGGTTGAACATAAAGACGTCATGACCTATTTACATGCGGCCGACGCCTTCTTCTTGCCTGCTGAACAAGAGAATCACCCAATGTGCGTGTTAGAAGCCGCGGGTGCCGGGCTGCCAATCATCTTGAGAGATATCCATGAATACGATGATACATTCCGCCCAGATGCTCAGTTTATCTCCTCGGCTCAAGATGCTGTTCAGGTGATAGACAAACTGCGAGATGACACCAAATGGTATAAACAACAAGTTGCTGCAGCTGGTCGGATTGCCAAACGGTTTGACAGTCGAGCTGGCGGTGAGCGATTAGTGAAATTTTACAGGAGCGTACTAGAATCATGAGAATTGGACTGTTTACTGATACCTATCGACCATCAATCAATGGCATCGTTTTTGTGGTTGAATCGCTCAAGCGAGAGCTGGAGAACCTGGGGCATGAAGTCTATGTGTTTTGCCCTGCCAAGTCAATGAGCCCGTCCAAGCAAGCCGAGCTGCTCAACGAAGACTCTGACTCACGGATCATTCGCTTCCCGTCGATCAAGGGTGCGTTTTTTGATGATTATGACACATCAGTGTTCTTCCCGCCGGCAGTACAGCGTCGCATCAAAGAGCTGGAGCTCGACATGGTGCATGTGTTCACGCCGTCGCAGATTGGTTTGGTTGGTGTGAAGGCCGCCAAAAAGAATAACATTCCGTTGGTGATTCAGCACTGTACTGACATCTATGAGTTCGTCGATCACTATCCAGCAGTGCTGCCCGGTGCCTTGGCGCTGGCGGGAATTGTCTTCCCGATGTCGGTGAGACTGCGTGGTCATGACTTGCTGGAGATTGCCAAATTGTATAAACCACGAGCGGGCGTCACTAAGTGGAACAAAGATATCATTGAAAGCGTCATCACTATTTTGTATAGCAAAGCAGACGCGGTCATTGCCTTGTGCCGAAAGAGCTGTAAGCAACTGAAGTCTTGGCAGTACGATGATTATCAATATGAATTGGTGCTGATGCCAAATGGTGTGAACGCACTGCCTCGCCCGACAAAAGCTGAAGTGAAGGCATTTCGTGAGCAGTGGAACTTAGCGGAAGATGACGAAATCTTCGGGTTTGTTGGCCGGTTGGGTGAAGAAAAGAATTTGCCACTGCTGATCAAGTCATTTGAGCGACACATTGCCAAGAAACGCCCCAAAGCGAAGTTGCTGTTTGTTGGTGATTTTGAATACCGAAAGACCTTGGAGGAGATGGCTGCCGCAACCAAATATGCTGACAGAATCATTTTTACTGGCGCCATGCCACGCGAAAAACTTGGTTTGGCATATTCGGTGCTGGACGTGTTTGCCTTTCCGTCGTTGAAAGATACGCAGGGTTGGGTGCTGCATGAAGCGGCTCACGCAGGACTGCCGATCGTGCTAGTGGACAAAGAGTTGTCAGAAGTGGTGCAAGACGGCGTGAATGGTTTCATCGCGAATGACAATCCGACCAGTTTTGGTCGGTCGATCATTGCCCTGCTGGAGGATGCCAACAAACGTCAAGAATTTGGTGCTGTCAGTAAAAAGTTGGCAGCCAAATTTACCGAAAGCCGCCAAGTGAAGAAGCTGGAAAAATTATACCAAGAGCTTATCGACCAGAAAGTTGCCGACGAGTCTCACGATCCTGATCTCGGCGCTTGATGGTCTCGCGTTTGTCGTAACGCTTTTTGCCTCGTCCGAGTGCAATGACAATTTTGATGAAGCGACCATTGGTCAATAATTTGGTCGGTACAATTGTCAGTCCTTGTTGTTTGGCAGCAGCGAATCGGTCAATTTGTTTACGACTGGCCAGCAGCTTCCGCGCTGAGGTGTCGACACTCTTTGAATTTGCCTGACCACGAACGTTCAGCCGCAACGAAAAACTCGCGTTATTGAGCCACAATTCGTCATTTCTCAGGCTGACAAAGGCGCCTTTGAGCTGGACATGGCCGTCTCGTGCAGCTCGTACCTCTGCTCCTGTCAGCACCAGCCCAGCTATGATTTCCTCGCCTAGCTCATAGTCAAACCGTGCTCGACGGTTAACGACGGCGTGAGTAGCTGGCTTTTTTGCGTTGGGCTTTGGCATGGTCTCATTATAGCAGGTTTAGCGTTCAGGTGGTGTATGGTCACCGGTGCCAAGGTCGCATGTACCTGGAGTGAGGCTTAATACAACTTTGGCTGTCGTAATTGCGTCCCTGACTGGTCGATAGCTTGGATGCCGACCCCTTGCTCGAAAGTTGGGGTCGTATTGCATACTAAGGGCAACGCCGAGCAGTCTGACGAAGTTTGGGTGATGGACTACTGCTTTAGAGAGGTTTTCGTGGGACTCGCCCAGCACGCTGGTGAGCTTGATGGCTAACTTTTTCTTTTGGTCAGGGCTAAGCTCTTCGTAGCAATCCTCCAATTGACCATTAATGATGTCTAGGAATCCTCCTATGTCACTGTCGCATTTCGGTAAAGCTTCAAGGTTTGTTGTGATATCTTCCACCATTTCTGCAATGACTTCCCTTTCGGTATCTTGCTCCCCAGTAGTGATGTCTTCTTCAGCGGCAGCTTCTGGAGCTGTGGTTCTTGAAAAACGACTGGAGATGTCATAAACCCGGGCTAGCGGTTCTGACTGTGACCCCTCAGCATCTGCACCGAGTCGTCTAAACACGATACGACCAGCTTCTTGCATGGCCTTCTTGTTGAGATACGGAGCAAGAGGAATAACTTTAGCTTCTTGAGTTGGATGAGAACCATTTTCCATGACTTTTATTATACCACAAAAAATCATATATTTCAATACCTTTATGGTATGACGTGTGGTACAATAGCCCAATGATAGCCGACATTCACATCACCGAGAAGAGTTTTGGCGATAAGACGTTGATGCGCGACGTCAAGTTTAGCGTGGATGACGGCGAAAAGGTTGGCGTGGTCGGCCGCAATGGCGTCGGTAAGTCGACGCTGTTTGGCATAGTGGCGGGTACGGACAGTGACTATACCGGTGAGGTGATTTTTCGGCGCGGCATCACCGTGGCCAGTACGGCACAGGAGCATCACGGCTTGGGCGATCAGACGGTGCTGAGCTACATCCTGGTGGGACTACCGGAATACGCGGCCCTAAAGAAAATTATCGATGAGTACCCCGAGACCATGGGCGATAATATGCGCAAAATTGAGGAGTATACCCAGGCGCTGGAGCGATTTGACCAGAAAGGATTTTACCAGATTGAGGAGAAGATCGCCCGAGAGCTTGATAATTTTCAGCTGAGCGGGTGTGGCGAGCGGCCGCTTGGTTCCCTGTCGGGCGGTCAGAAACGGCTGGTAGAGATTGTGAAGATTATGCACTCGGGGGCGCATTTGGCGCTGATTGACGAGCCGACCAACCACATGGATTATGTGGCCAAGCAGCAATTCATCGACTGGATGAGTTCGCAGCCGCGCCAGGCCATGCTGATCATCACGCACGACCGCGATGTGCTGGGTCGGGTGGATCGAATCGTTGAACTTAAAGACGGCCAAGCGGTCAGTTACCGCGGTAATTATGACGCTTACCTCAAGCAGAATGCTCAGGCGACGGCGGCGGGTATGAATAATTTTGAGCAAATTGAGAAGCGGATGACTAACCTTCGACAAAAGGTATTGGATTATCAGCGGCTGAAAGAAAAGTCGCGCAACCCCGGCACCATCCAAAAGTTCAAGCGGCTGGAAAATGAGGCGCGGGCCGAGCTGGCGGAATTATCAGAGATGGACAAGCCGACGTTTTGGATCGACAAGCAGTCGGCTGGGCAGCTTGATTATAAGTCGGCTGAGCGCTACGGCAAGTTCAAGGCGCGCAATATTCGGCTATCGATGAAGGACGCGGCTAGCCGCAGCCAGCATGTGCTGGTGCGGGTTGAGGATGCGGCAGTTGGGGTTGGCGAGCGGATATTGTTTGAGGGTGTGAATATTGATTTGCGTGAGGGTGAGGCGGTGGAGCTGCGCGGCCGTAATGGCGCTGGTAAGACGACGCTGATTCGGATGTTGTTGAATAATGGGGCGGCAATCGCTCCGCCATCCTCTGCTAGAGCACACGCTCCTATCCTCTATTCTGGCAATCTCTTCCTCGACCTGCAGGTACGGGTGGGCGTGTATGAGCAAGAAATTGATGAGCGGTATTTGGCAGATCCGTTGGAGGTGGCGATTGAGAAATTATACCTTAGTCGCGACTTACCGATTTCTGATACCAAAATCCGCCAATTACTAGCCGATTATCTGTTTACCGAGGCGGACCGGATGACACCACTGGCGCGCCTGTCGGGTGGCCAGAAAGCCCGCTTTCAGATCATTGCTATGCTGGCGAATGATCCGCAACTATTAATTTTGGACGAGCCAACCAACCACCTTGACCTACCGAGCATTGAGGAGTTAGAGATAGCACTGGCGAAATATGCTGGTGCCATCCTTTACGTCAGTCACGACAATTATTTCCGCCAAGAAATCGGCGGCGAAGTGGTACAAATCGGCGCAGCATAAAAATCCCGCCACTGTTAGGCGGGATAATTCGTATTCAAATACGTATTTTTTAATCAGCCAACAAGCCGTTCTTGCGCAGCAAGTCTTGCAGCTTTGGTCGGTCAAAGCCAAGCACTAGTTCCCCGTTAATGTCGGTGACTGGCACGCCTTGGAAATTACCGCCGTTTTTTGCTAGTAGTTCTTCTTTAGCCGCAGGTTCCGCTTCGATATCTTTTTTGATGAAGTCAATTCCCAGTTTTTCCAACCATTCCATTTCAGTGTGGCAAAATGCGCACCAACTAGTGCTGTAGACGGTTACTTTGGCGCTGTGGTTGGTTGCTGTATCTTCGCTCATATATTCCCCTCAACTTTCTTTACGTAAGTCCATTATAGCATATTGTACATGCTTATCGACAAGTGTATAATGATGAGTAATCATGGGTGCGGACAGCAAAAAAACAGGATTTACCTTGCCAACAGTTCTCATCACCTCAGTAATTATGCTGACCTTACTTTTGGTGGCCATGCAGCTGGCTGCTTCATATGCAGCGGCGTTACGGGACCGGTATTATAACCAATTGGCGCGCGAAGCCGCTGAAAGTGGTCTGGCTTATGCTGTGTCTTGTTTGCGCGGCAATGGCATGATCTCGCCGTGGGGATCAAAAAGTCTAGCGCCAGAAACAAACTGTGCGGGTGATCCAGAGCCTGGCCAGGCAAACACTGTGATGCACGAGGGTAATATTCGAACGCGGTTCACGGTTCCCCCTCTCGGCTCGACTGGCGGCGAGGTCCAGCAGGCATACGCTACAGGTTATGTTGAGCTGCTACGACCAAGCGGCGGCGTCTGGAAAACCTATACTCGAGTTTTGTCATTGGCCACTGGAGCACAGACGCGTGTCGACACGTTGGCATTCGGGTACGAAGGTGACCTAAGTGGCATACAACACAAAGTATTTTTTGCCACCATCGACTCAGCTGGTCGTGTTCGATCAGTTGGTGCAAATGACCGTGGTCAATTGGGCGCGGGCATGATTTCATCAGCTCAGCCAAACCCGGTGAGATTTAATATTTCGCAGCGCGCCGTATCGGTGCACACTAACTTTGTGTCTGTCGGTGGTAATGTTATGGTTCGAGATGAGCACGGCAATGTCTATGGTGCTGGCAAAAATGATACTGGTCAATTGGGCGCGGGATATATCAGTCCGGCAATTTCAACACCAGTGAGGTTTGGTTTACCTGCTGGCGTCAAGGCCGTTGCGGTCAACGCTGGTTGGGCGAACTTTGTGCTGGGCAATGATAAAAATATCTACGCCGCTGGCGAATGTACGTATGGCTTGTTGGGTACTGGTGATTATTCGGTCACAGCATCAAACGCCAAAGCTTGTGCTAACCGGTCCACGCCAAAACGCGTCGCCTTGCCTACTCCAAATCCAAGCAATCCAGCAACCATTCCGACTGCTCATTTGGTGCAAGACCGATATAACACCTATGTCATTATGCAAAATGGCGCGGTTTATGGCTGGGGTGCAAATGATTATTATCAATTGGCAAGGGGCAGTATCACGAGTTCTTCGACACCCGTAAAAATTGGTGATTTTGGTGATCATGGCAAACCGCGTGCCATGCAGCTGGCGTTCGATGGTAGTACCTTGTATATTTTGGGTAACGACGGCAAGGTCTATGGTGTCGGTGGCTCAAACTATATGAAGATTGGTGATAAAAAATTAGTAATTCGCTGGCGGTTCCTGAATTCGCGCTGCATGGAAGCAACGAGCGCCAACACTGTGGCTCCTCGTCCTTGCAATGATAGTCCTCAACAACAATTTGAGTATACCCAGCAAGATCAACTCAAGATCAATGGTAAGTGTGTAGAGAACACCGCAGGCGACCTGGTCAATATACGATTGGCTGATTGTAATCCTTCAGCGGTGATTCAGCGGTGGGTAATGCGCACGCACGGGTCGGATCGTATCTTTCGCCGCGCTTCAAGTAACCACTGCTTGGCAGCCAATCCGACGGGTACGGCCATGGCCATAGCTGCTGGTTGTCCGTCGGCCAATAAACATTTGTTCTTTAGGGTACAGACGCCAGTTATTCGAGAATTGGGTGTTCCGGGCTTTGTGCAGCAAATTTCTACTGACGAGATGTTTGCCTCATATCGTACTTCTGATGGACGAGTATACAGTACTGGTAATAACACGCATGGCGTATTTGGTAACAGTGCTAATCACGCAAAGACGTTTAATTGGAGAAATCCATATCCAGTGCAGTTTATGCTACCTGCTGGCGTCAAGGCCGTTGATATCTGGTCGACGGCATACTCGGGGCATGTCGCTAACTTGTTCGTGGTTGGCAATGATGGTAAGGTCTATGGCGCTGGGACAAATGCTAATGGACAATTGGGCACTGGCGATAGGGTAAATCGTAACACGCCAACGGTCATGCAGTTATTCGGTAGTGGTCCAACTGCCCCTCGTGCTAAGCACGTGGAAAGTGGCGGCGGTACGACCGTGATCTTTACGACTGATAATCGTGTCTACACTGTCGGTAACAATAACAAGGGGCAGCTTGGTGACGGGACAACGACTGATTCGGCAGTTCCAATTTTGGGTCGTTACACGAATGTGCCAATCCAAGAACATCTCGTCTTCTAGTGGCTCTAGCGTGACGTGAGGTGCCAGCCGCCGCACCAATGGCATTTGTAGGTCGCCAGGAGCAGCTGCGGATCAGTTAGCTGACGGCTAGCTATTTCCCTTTCGGCTTGTTGTTGGGTTGAAAAGCGGCGTTTTTGATGGCAATTGTTGAGCTCATGTACAGTAGTTAGCGGCTGTCTATTTTTCTGGACTGGTTGAGATCTTGGATAATTTTTCCTCGGCATATTGTCAAATAGTATAGCAGATTGATATAGTATAGGTAATGGCTGAAAAACCTAAGGTTCAGAGCGACCAAAAAACAGACGTAGATGCCACTGCGGTTATGATGAAAACTATCATCGGGACGACGTGGCGCATGTTTGTGCCGAGCATCGGTCTGATGTTGGTGGGGCTGTGGGCCGATCTGATTCTGCACACCAAACCCTGGCTGATGATTGCAGGGATTATCATGGGTCTGGCGACGTCAGCAGCATTGATTTATCAACAAATACGATTCATAAAACAGAGAGAGGCTAATCAATGATACACCAGTTTGCAAGCAGTCTGCATATTTCAGTGAAAGCAGATGAAATATTACAGGTTGGCGGTATTTCCATCACTAACTCTCACCTGTTGGGTGCTTTGGGGCTATTAGTTTTGCTGTGGATTATGCTGCGAACACGCGCGGCAGCACTGGGTAAAAAGAAGCCTAACTTTGTGACACGTTTGGTTAACTGGACGTTTGATGGTTTGTATGGCACGGTCAAACAGGTCATCCAAGATGATGTTTGGGCGGCGCGAGTGGCACCATTGACCATCACGATATTTTTCTTTGTGATAGCACAGTACTGGCTGGGGCTGCTGCCTTTCGTTGGTCCTGTGACAGTTGGAGAGCACAGCACTCCCCTGTTTCGTGGCGGTGTAGCTGATTTGAACATGACGTTTGGCCTGGCTATCATCACTATCATTGCGGCGCAAGTCTATGCGTTCCGCTACTTGGGATTCCGTGGCAATATGGGGCGATATTTCGTCAATCCGCTGAAAGATCCAATCATGTCATTTGTTGGTATTTTGGAGTTGGTAGCAGAGTTCTCGCGCTTGCTGGGACTGAGCTTTCGTCTGTTCGGTAATGTGCTGGCGGGCGAAGTGCTGCTGATCATGATTGCTTACCTGACAAAGTACGCTTCACCGGCAATGTTGCAGCCGTTCTATCTGTTCGAGCTATTTATCGGCGGTATTCAGGCATATATTTTCTTTATGTTGTCGACGGTATTTATTTCCCTGGGACTCACTCCTCACGGTGACCATAACGAGTCCAGCCATGCGCATGTTCATTCCCCTGTTGATATTTCAAAGAAAATGACAGAGAATGAAAATAAGTAGTTAAGTAATAATTATAAGGAGAATATCAACCATGGAAGCATTAGCTTTTGCCTTAACTTACGCAATCCCAGCAGCCTTTGCAGCAATTGGTGCCGCAATGATCGGTGCCGCAGCGATGAACGCCGCAGGTCGCAACCCAGAGAAGATTAATGACTTGCGTACCATGATGATTCTTGGTATTTCATTCATCGACGCCTTGGCAATTATCGGTTTTGTGGCTGCCATCGTCGGCAAGGTTATGTAATTTAGAGGTAAATTGTGGAAAGATTGGTAACACAATTTGCGAGTGCTGAAGCTCACGCAGCTGATAAGGCTGATTTGTTTGGTTCTTTGGGAATCGATTGGAAGCTGTTGGCGCTGCAGTCGGTAGCATTTTTGATATTGCTATTTGTATTGAGCAAATGGGTATATCCGCCACTAGCAGCAATGCTGGACAAGCGTGAAAAGGATCTTCGGACGGCTGAAAAAGCTGCCAAATCAGCGCGTGAAAATGCTGACAAGACGGAAAAAATGATCAACGCCTCAATGCGCAAGGCACGAGCAGAAGCGCGTGAGATTGTCACTTCCGCCAGGAGTGAGGCAGCGGAAATCGTTGAAGCCGCAGCCAAGAAAGCTGAAGCACGAGCGGACGGCATCATTGAAGCGGCCCGAACAGAAATTGCTGGCGAAGTTGCGGCTGCGCGCCAAGCTTTGCATAACGAAACATTGCAATTAGTGGCTGAAGCGACCGGCACCTTGGTGAACGAGAAATTGGACGCTAAAAAAGACGGCAAATTGATTGAGAAAGCTTTGAAGGAGGCGCGCTAATGCCTGCACGAACGTCGCGTCGCAAATTGGCTCGGTATGTGGCTGAACGATTGATGAACAACGATGTGACGGTTGTGGATGAGGTGGCAGCGCTGCTAAGTCATGAAAAACGTCAGCGTGAAGTTGACTTGTTGGTACGCGACATTCAAGCAGAACTAGCGGAGCGTGGCTTAACGGTGGCGACGGTTGAATCAGCGCGAGCATTGACGAATGAGGCGCGTTCGGCCATCATGACGCTACTCAAGAAGCCTCAGACGGTTGTTCAATTGAGCGAAGTTGTTCGCCCAGAACTCATCGGTGGCTTCAAACTACGGACGCCAACCGCAACGCTGGACGCGACGATTGCCAAGAAATTAAACGACTTGCGGGCGAAGAAAATCTAGGAGGAAAAATGAGCAAGATTGATGTGACAGAACTAGCCAAAAGCCTGCGGGAAAAAATCGCGCAGCTGGAGGCGACGGAAGGACTAGAGGACGCTGGTGTGGTCATCCGTGTCGGTGACGGCGTGGCGTGGGTGCACGGCCTCAGTAAAGCTGGCTATAGCGAAGTGCTAGAAATTGAAACTGATGGTGGCGTAGTGGAAGCATTCGCCCTGAACTTAATGGAAGACGAAATCGGTGCGGTGATCCTCGGCGGTGAAGAAAAAGTCAAGGCTGGCGCCAGCGTCCGACGCAAGGGTGCGGTGCTGGATGTGCCAGTTGGCGAGGAGCTGCTCGGCCGGGTGGTTGACCCGCTTGGTCGGCCGCTCGATGGTGGACCAGCCATCAAGACGAAGCAGCGTGGGCTGATTGAACGGCCAGCCATCGGCGTGATGGGCCGTAAGTCAGTGCATGAGCCACTGATGACCGGTATCATGTCAATTGACGCCATGTTCCCAATCGGTCGCGGGCAGCGTGAGCTGATCATCGGCGACCGTCAGACGGGAAAAACGGCCATTGCCATCGACACCATGATCAACCAGGCGCGGCAAAAGACTGGCGTGGTGAACGTCTACGTGGCGATTGGGCAGAAATTATCAAAGATTGCCCGGTTGGTTGACCGCCTGAAAGAAGAAGGCGTGATGGAGCAAACCATCGTGGTGGCGACCAGCCCGTCGGACGCAGCTTCCCTGTTGTACTTGGCACCATATGCTGGTACCGCCATGGGTGAATATTTCCGCGACAACGGCGGTCACGCACTGATGATTTATGACGATTTGACCAAGCACGCCGTGGCCTACCGCCAGATGTCGCTCTTGCTCCGTCGTCCACCGGGACGCGAGGCCTATCCTGGTGATGTCTTCTACCTGCACTCTCGCCTGCTGGAGCGTTCAGCTAAGTTGTCAGATGAATTGGGTGCTGGCTCACTGACTGCCCTGCCGATCATCGAGACGCAGGCTGGTGACATCTCGGCGTACATCCCGACCAACGTGATTTCCATCACCGACGGTCAGATTTTTCTGGAAACTGATTTGTTCTACCAAGGTATTCGTCCGGCTATCTCTGCTGGTCTATCGGTCTCCCGTGTCGGTGGTGCTGCCCAGACTAAGGCGGTTAAATCGGTTGGTGGTAACTTGAAGCTCGGTCTTTCACAGTTCCGTGAATTGGCGTCGTTTGCGCAATTTGGCTCGGATCTGGATGACGCGACCAAGGCACAAATTGACCGTGGTCAGCGCCTGACTGAGCTACTGAAGCAGCCGCAGTACCAGCCAATGAGCGTCTGGGAACAATTTGTTAGCATCCACGCGGTGACCAGCGGTGCCTTTGACAATGTGCCAGTTGCCAAGATCAAGGAAGCGCAGGCTGGTCTATTGACGCAACTTTGGAATAGCACTAAAGACACCATGCGTGAATTGAACAAGGGCGCCAAGCCAACTGACGAGCAACTCCAGGTCATTGACGAGGCAACGCAGGTGGCAGCGAAAGGCTTTGAGGAGTAATCCATGCCGAGTACTCGTGCGCTGAAAAATCGCATTCGCTCAGTGGATTCGACCAAGCAAATCACTAAGGCGATGCAGTTGGTGGCGGCCAGCAAAATGCGCCGTTCACAAGAGGCGGACAAGGCATCAGCTCCCTACACCATGGCAGCCGAGGAGTTGCTGAGCTACTTGGCCAGCCAAGGTGTAACTGATAACCACCCACTGTTTAAGCGCCGCAAAATCACTAAGCGCTTGATCATCGTCATTGCCAGCGACAAAGGCCTGGCTGGTGCGTATAATACCAATGTTCTGAAGAAATATCTGGAGCTGCTGAAACGCGACGATGAGCGCGGCATTGAGAATCTTACCTTGACCGTCGGCCGCCGAGCTTCGCAGTTTGCATCACGCTTGAAGGATACCAAAGTGGTGGGTAATTATGATAATTTGCCAGACCAACCAACAGGACTTACTTTTCACACGATTTTGAACACTGCCATCAGCATGTTTGAGAATGGCGAGGTTGACGCGGTGACGTTGGTGTATACACGATTTGTGAATAGCATGGTGCAAACAGCGGAACTGTCGCGTTTGCTACCGGCAGGTACCAAGGCCTTGGTTGATCCAAGCGAGGTCTCAAATACGGTTTCTGATGCCAAGTATGAACCAAGTATTCCAGAGGTACTGGACGCCGTTGCCTACCGTTTGACGGGTGCGCGATTGTTTCAAGCGCTACTGGACGCTCGCGCCAGTGAGCACTCCATGCGGATGATGGCTATGAAGAATGCGACGGATAATGCTTCTGACTTGGTGGATGATTTGACCTTGGCGATGAACAAGGCTCGTCAGGGTGCGATTACCCAGGAATTGGCAGAAATTTCCGGTGGTGTGGAGGCGATGGAACAATGAAAATCCTAGTTTCAGCATCGATGCGCCATGCAGATAAATTCGCTGCATTGCAGGAGCTATTGGAAGCAGCAGGCTATCAGGCCACAATGCCTCAAACCGAGGAGCGCCTGACGAAGCGGCAGTATATTGATGAACACATGAGCCGATTGCAAGACAGCAATGCTTTGCTGCTGGCGAATTTTGATGATGAACGTGGCGATGGCTATATTGGTGCGTCGTGTTTCTTTGAGGCTGGCTGGGCATTTGCGCTCGGAAAGCCAGTGTACGCGCTACGCCCAATTGACGCAAAGTCGCCCTTTGCTGAAGATTTGATGGCAATTGATTGTACGGTGATAAATGGAGATATGAGCAAGATCAAAGGAGGAATTGATGAGTAAAACACTAGGAAAAATTATTCAAATCGTTGGCGTGGTGGTCGATGTGGAGTTTCCACGCGATGTTAAATTGCCGGCAATTTATGATGCGTTACATGTCAAGAACGGCAAAGAGACGTTGGTACTGGAAGTAGCACAGCATCTCGACGAGCACACCGTGCGAACTATTGCGCTGTCGTCGACTGACGGGTTGGCTCGCGGTGCGGACGTGGTGGCGACTGGTGCGCCGATTTCTGTGCCAGTGGGCGCCGAGACCCAGGGGCGCATGTTCAACGTGGTTGGTGAAGCTATTGACGAGAAACCGCAGCCAAAGGGCAAAACTGCGCCAATTCACCGCCCTGCTCCGGATCTGTCTGAGCAGTCCAACAAGACGGAGATTTTGGAAACTGGAATTAAGGTTGTCGACCTCATCGCACCGCTGGCCAAAGGTGGTAAAGCTGGTCTGTTCGCCGGTGCTGGTGTCGGTAAAACTGTCCTGATCACCGAGCTAATCAACAATATCGCTAAGTTCCACTCTGGTAACTCGGTCTTTGCCGGCGTTGGTGAGCGTACCCGCGAAGGAAATGACCTGTACTATGAGATGGAAGAAGCGGGCGTGTTGGACAAGACTTCGCTGGTGTTTGGCCAGATGAACGAGCCGCCTGGAGCGCGTTTGCGCGTGGCACTGTCGGGTCTGGCGATGGCTGAAGCCTTTCGTGACGAAGGTAAGGACGTGCTGCTGTTTATCGACAATATTTACCGCTACACGCAGGCTGGTGCTGAGGTGTCGGCGCTGCTGGGCCGACTGCCAAGCGCTGTGGGCTATCAGCCAAACTTGCAGCAAGAAATGGGTGCGTTGCAGGAGCGTATTACTTCGACGAAAAAGGGTTCGATTACCTCTGTTCAGGCGGTGTATGTGCCAGCTGACGACTTGACCGACCCAGCGCCGGCCACGACCTTCGCCCACCTGGATGCGACCATCGTGATGAACCGTGCCCTGACGGAAATTGGTATCTATCCGGCCGTCGATGTGTTGGATTCTAGCTCTAATTCGTTGGATCCAGAAATCGTCGGTGAGGAGCATTACCGCGTGGCGCGCGAAGTTCAGCGAGTGCTGCAGCAGTACAAGGAATTGCAGGATATCATCGCCATCCTTGGTATGGAAGAATTGTCGGACGACCAGAAGCAAATCGTCGCTCGGGCTCGCCGCATCCAGCGCTTCCTGGCGCAGCCATTCCACGTGGCTGAGAAATTTACTGGCAACCCTGGCGTGTACGTCAAGCTGGAAGATACCATTCGCGACGCTGCCGACATCTTGGCTGGTAAATACGACGACAAGCCGGAAAGCTGGTTCTACATGGTGCAAGGCACTTTGGCCGACCAAGTAGCTCGCGACGCCGAAAGCGCAAAGCAAGCAGAGGCGAAGAAGGACTAGCCTGATGAATTTGAAGCTGGTAACGCTCGGTGGTATCAAGCTGGATGAGATGGTCTATTCGGTAACCATCCCGACCATTGACGGCGAGATTTCGGTGCTGCCGAGCCACGAGCCACTGGTGACGGTGGCGAGGGACGGCGTCATCACTGTCCGCCGCACTAAGGAGACGCAGGAAGAAGAATTCTTTGCTATCTCCGGCGGTGTGGTGGAAATTGATCAGACAGGCGTGCGGATTTTGGTTGACGAGGCTGATCACGGCGACGACATCATTGAAGCAGAAACTCAGGCGGCATTGGAGCGAGCCATTGCAGCCCGTGACAACGCCGACGACCAAATAGAGCGCGAGAAAGCCAAACAGCTTATCGACCGACACTTGGTGCGGTTGAAGGTAGCTGATTTGCAGCGGCACAAGCGACGACGCTAATTACATCGCCACCAAGGGCCCTGACATCAGACTCCTTGGGCTATGTCTTGTTTGAGATTTTCAATCGATGTTTGCATAATACTAGCGGTATCGCGGGGAAATAGATTAGAGATATCCTCTTCGTATGGCTTAATAAAATGCTCAATAATAAGTTCGGGAATTAACATTTGCTGACCGTCATTATTGGATTGACCGCTCATTGAATAAACACAGCACTCAATATCTCGTCCGAATTGACCGATTGATGTTGGGTCGTCTTTGTCTGTCGATAGAAATTTTTCAGTGTCAATACACCACGGTTCGGTATTGATAGTAAACGCAAAGTTCTTTATCTGTGCGTCGTTCATTGTATATGGCTCTGGGAGGCTGTGAAAATAGTGCATAGTAGAGAATGCGGTACGGGCGATAAGTCGCGCTTTTTCCTCAGGTAGTGTCGTTTCGCGGTATGCATCAACTAGGCTGTCGCAGCTACGTACACCCTGTATAAAATCACTAATAACCGCCACCTCACCATTTTCGAGACGAGCAATACCTCTTGGTTCAAAGGTGCGGATTGCTTGAGGGTGTCGTAGGCTATTAATGGCTTGCATTGTAGCGATATCCTTCACGGCTGTACGAGAGGTAAGATATGGCTTGATTGCCCAAGGCTGAGTTACGAGGGGTATGTCTGAGCAGTACAATGTTGCGTCATAAAACCCAACCTCATTGATGCTGTTACGACGACCTTCTGCGTAATCATCACGAGGCGTTAGTTCTATGTCGAGCTGCTCTAATGGTATGCCGAGTCGGTCGGTGCCTAATAGAGCGATACTCCCTCGAGGTAGTCGAGTTACTTGTTTTGATAGATTATGCACATCACCGATGGTGATTGGTGTTGTGAGCGAATATCCTTCGAACTGGCGCATAAGTTATATTATATCACAAATTACATATATTTGCAATAGCTAGACGGGCTTCGTCGGTGCTTTTGGTGTGCATTAGCCGGTCACGCAGTTCTTTGGCGCCATCGAAGTCGCGGATGTAGATTTTGAAGAAGCGTTTGAGGGTTTCGTAGGGGCGTCCGAGGGTTGGTTGGTAGTGGTCAAAGAGGTCAAGGTGGTAATGTAATAGACATATAAGTTCTGATTTAACATTACCGCTCCCATCATCGTCGTTTGTGACGGCACGTAGGTCGCTAGACGCTGGTCCTGCTAGTCGGTCCGCCCCTTCTTCTGAAAAATCAGAGATTTGTTCAGAAATGGGTGCTGCCCCGCCGACGATCACCCGCTTATCCTCGATCTCTGAAGACACTCCGCCTTTCCGAAAGCAAAACGGATTGCTGAAAATTCCCCGTCCGATCATGACGCCGTTGAGGCCTGGGTGGGCTCTGACTAATTCTTCGCCGTGGGTTCGGTCGCGGACGTCGCCGTTGATAGTCAAGAGAGTTTGCGGAGCGATGTCGTCGCGTAGCTTGATAATGTCGTCGATAAGCTCGTAGTGCGCTGGAACTTTGCTCATTTCTTTTTTAGTGCGGAGGTGGATGGTTAGGTTGGCGAGGTTCTGCGCCAGTAGTGTGCTCAGCCACTCTCGCCATTCGTCAACATACGTATAGCCCAGCCGTGTCTTGACACTGACTGGTAATCCAGCGGTTTTGGCAGCGGCGATGGCGGCCATGGCAACGTCGGGTCGGCGAATGAGTGCGGCACCGCCTGATTTGATGGCGGATTTGGCGGGACAGCCCATGTTAATGTCAATGCCGTCAAAGCCGAGCTCCATACAGTGAGCGGCAAATTGTTCCATGTCGCCCGGCTCACCACCCCAGATTTGGGCGACCAATGGATGTTCGTCGTCGGTCTTGACGAGCCGCCCAGCGATGGCCTTGTCGCCAGCATGCACCCAACCAGTGGCATTGGCAAACTCCGTGAAAAACACGTCGGGCGCGCCTGCTTGCTTGACGACATGACGAAACACCACGTCAGTGACGGCTTCCATGGGTGCCAAGATGAAAAACGGCTGCGGTAGGTTGTCCCAAAATGATGTCATCTCTGTTATTTTACCATAAAAAAGGAGAAAACCCCTCACTCTCGCCATTGAGAATGAGGGGCGTTGGTAGGCTCAAGCGGTTCTGCTCGGAGTTGATCTCGACGGTGAGAAAAACTGCCACGAGTGAATCTCGCGAACCCGGGGAGGGAGAGATGACACGCCATTGTGCCATCTCAGTGGATGTGACGGGAGTCGAACCCGCGAGACGGTGGACTTCGAATGTCCTGTCTCCCAAACCTGGCACACCCTGACCATTCTGTGTTGAAAACATTGGTCTTCTCGATGTAGCGGTATACACCTGCTTTGGTTTGTCGTACGCCATTGGACCACAAAACAAAGCTGAGAAGTCAATGAAACTCGGGCGGAGTGGCGAAACACCCAAGTTTTTTCGCTTACATACGACTTCACACGGGTGATGAGGTCGTGTGATTGCGCATGCAACCGCGAAGCGGACACAGCGGGACTCGAACCCGCAGCCTCCCATTGCGTCGACACCGTTGTCGACGCGGGCGCTCTGCCGATTAGAGCTATATGTCCTGTGATTCTTTTCTGGGCTACCAGCTGGGCGAATCACCCCAGGGGCGGACAGACGCCCTTTGCTGACTGCGAAAGTCAGCGGGTTTCGAGGTCGCACAAACCTCGACTGTCAAAAGAGATTACCAGTGGAGCTTCCTGGGGCGGTCGCTCCGTCCGGTTGCCTCGTTTTCTATGGCCTGCTTCTCAAGCAGGACTGCATAGAGGTTGTCGAGAGCTTTTTTGGGTGCGCCGTATCTAACGGCGTCCTCATAATCCCTCTGGGCGCAAATGCGTGCCCAGGTTTGGTTTCCAGCCAAGGGTTTCACCCCCTCTCTGCCGCAGTTGCGGCGATAGAAAAGAGCTAACTCTCCTGTCAAACCATGCTTTTGTGCGAAGCATGGTCAGGACTTGACGCCATTTGCGGCATCTTGTCAAGAGCTAGCTCCACGAACAAAAGCTAATGAATATCATAACACGAACTGTAAAAAATAGCAACAATATAGCAGAAAATAATTTAAATGTCCCCTGTTAATAGGTCTTTTTCAAACTGTAACATGCCTTTATAATCTGCTGAATAGCCAGAAACGTCTGGCAGATCTAGGGTGGTGATTTTCCGCCAGACGATGCCGACAAGCCGCGCAAATTCAGCTAATTCCTCCTCGGAGAACGTATCTTCCAGGCTGAGGATATCGCCGGTTTTTATGTCTGGCTCGACGAACTGAAGGCAGGCGCCGGTGAAAGTGAAATTGCCATAATCACGTGATGATTTGACCAGAAGTTGATAGAACATCAGCTGCTGGCGGTATTTGTGGAGCTTGATTTTTTCATAGTCAGACGTCCCCTTCCAGGAGTGCGATGGCTTGCCAGTTTTATAGTCTGTGACGTAGATGGTTTTTTCTGTCTTGTCTACATCAACCAGGTCTAGTGAGCCTGTCAAATGCGCTTGACCAATGAAGGCGTTTTGGTTGGCAAAGCTGAGCTCAGTCAGTTGCTGCTGGGTGAAGCTGCTTTGTTTGGCGTCCAGAAAAGCGGTCAGGACTGATTGCCCCTTTTCGGTGAATAGTTTGGTGTCATCTGGCGATAGGTGTTGTGCTGCCAAGGTTTGAGCATACAAGCGCATGATTTCTGGGCGTGGCGGTAGCTTCCCATCTGCAACAAATATATCGTGTAGTTGCTGCAGACAGGCGTGAACCGCGGTTCCATAGGCGGCGGATGGGCTTTTGGCTTGTGGGAAATGGAGCAAGTTATTTAACAAAAATCCTTGAGGGCCGCCATGTGAGACGTCGAGAAAATTGTTCAGATGGGTGGCGGATAGTTTGTAGTGCTGTAAGATTGGCGCCAAGACTTCCTGTAGCACTCCGTCGTGCGGTTCAGTCAACTTGGCGCGCCAGTCGGTCAGGAGCGACTCGGTTGCATCAGTAGCCTCAGGGGTCTCAATGGTTGACGTTTCTAACTCCAGGGAGCTTAGGAAGCTGGCAATCAAATTGTCCTTACCGCCAGTGTCCGTGAGGCTGTGACTGAGGTGAAGGGTTTGCTTGGCGCGAGTCATGGCGACGAAAAATAGGCGCAAACGCTCGTCGTAGTTGTTGCCTGCCGGCTGGAGCTGTAGGTTAGCTGGATAGCGGATGAGCCGACTGCGCGCACGGACTTTCTCGCCCCATATGTTGTCAGTTGCGCCGATGATGAATACGTGTGAAAATTCCAAGCCCTTTGATTTGTGGGCGGTCATGAGATTGATTGAACCTGATTTGTGCTCGGCAGCTGGCCTGATGCTGGTGAGGCGAGTCTTGGTCAAATGATGGAGATCGATAAACTGGAGAAGCTGTGTCAAGGTTGGCGTTGCCTCAGTGTAGTGGTCGCGTAATTTCTGGCGCAAGGTGCGCAGCGCTTCTAGGGTGGTGAGGTAGGCTTCTGGGTCCGACTGTAATTTTTCTGGTGAGAAATAGTAGGTGTAGAGAGAGCGGTTGGTGGCGGTTTCGGTGAGGCCTAATAGTTCATCGATATGCTCTTCCAGCGTGAGGTTGGGGACGTTTTTAGCTTGCCCTAATAGCCACTGAGCCAACGGCTCAAATGTTGTTTGGGCGAGCATTGCTTCCAGCCAGAACTGTCGGTTGCACCAGGCTGCCAGGCTTAATTTCCAGATGTCCGTGGCGGCGAAGCCAAACGCTGGGTGCGCCAGCAACTCTGGTAGTAAGCTATTGGCGGTGGTTAGGTCGTTGTTGTGGAGCGAGATGACGATGCGGGCTAGCAGTTCCAACGCTTTGATACTGTCTAGTTCCAGGATGTCGTCATGGTGTTCATAATTGACGCTGATATTGTTTTGGTACAGATGAGGCAAGAGCTCAATCAGTTCATGATGTCGGCGAGATATGACGGCGATCTCTTCGGGCGGCGTGCCTGAGGCGATGAGCTCTGCAATTTGCTTAGCAACGCCTGCCCTTTCGTCCAGTAGTGTCATGAAACGGCTCAGTTTGACGGTGGCGTCTGATGATGAGGCGTGGGGTGTTAGTTGTTTGGATAAGTCAGGAATGGTGTTTTCCAGGCGGTCGCTGCCTTGGGTGATGACGCTGCGGGCGGTGGTGAGGATTTGCTCTGCCGAACGGTAGTTGTCAGTCAGGACGATGACGGCTGGGTCGTGATAGTGCTGGCGGAAGCGTTGGATGTTGCCAACGTTGGCGCCCTGAAAGCTAAAAATGGCTTGGTCGTCGTCACCGACTGCCATGATGTTTGGCTCAGGCTCGTCGCCAGTCAGATTGAACAGTAACTGCAGCTGCGCCAAGTTAGTGTCTTGGAATTCGTCTACCATGATGAACTGGTATTGCTCCTGGAGGTTTGCCCTTAGATCTGGCTGGTGTTTGCATGCGTCCAACACGTTCAAAATCATGTCGTCATAGTCAAACAGTCCACGCTGTGCCAGTGCGCTGCGGTATTGGTCGTACACGTGAGTGACGGCACGTAGTTTAGTGATTGATTCACTGTCCTTTAAGACAAACCCCCCTGTTGCGTTCTTCTTACACCAGGCATTTTTCCAGGCGGTGATGGGTTTGGTGCTGTCATTTTCCAAGGCTTCTTGTGCGGCGTTAGCCATGCTGAGTGCCAGTACATTGGCGTACGGTGTGATGGCTGCCGGTAAAGGCTGCGGGGTGATGCTTGCTGCTATTTCTGCTACGTTGGCAAATGCTGGGATGGTTGATTTTTTGATGGTGGTTTGGAAGAGCTGCGTGATGGCTTCAGAAATTTCTGTGATTGTTCGCTCCACGTCGTCCAGAATATGTTGTATTTCTTCAGAGGTCAGACCGTTGCTTTTGAATGCGGAAATGGTTTTAAGTGTTTCTTTCAGATAGATAAATTCGTCATTGTTTTTGACGTTGAGTGGATTGTCCCAGCTCATGGCCTCAAAAATTTCTTGCAGAATCTGTTGCTGTGTCAGTTCGTCGGTTGGTTGCCGATCTGCGCCGTGGAAGAAATATTGCCGGTTGGTGTTGATAATTTCTGAGCCGAAGCTGTGGAAGGTGTGAATGGCGACTTTGTAGGCGTCTTCGCCGATGATTTGCTGTAATCGCTGCCGCATGTTCACCGCACCCGAGTCAGTAAACGTCAGGCATAAAATGTTGCTCGGTAAGGTGTCAGTTTGGCGTAATATGTGAGCAGCTCGCATGCTCAGCAGCTCAGTTTTGCCCGTGCCAGGACCTGCGATGACCAACAACGGTCCGTGAATTTTGTCAACGGCAGAACGTTGATTGGCATTAAGGTTGGCGTAGCGTGTAGAAAAATCCATACTTACAGTATACGCGTGCGGTTGAAAATGGTAAAATAAAGCCATGAAGCCTACAGTGACCGCGTCGGAGTTGGAATCTTTAATCAGCGAAGCATTTGATGTTGATGTCTCAGTAAAACGATTTATCTTGCCGTTGTCTGATGTTGGCCGCACTGCTCAAGCGGCGGTATTTATGGCGTCTAACAATCAGTTGCTGCTCTATTTGCGCGCGTCTTCTAACATGACGCTGGCGGATGTCAAAAAAATAGCAGTACGCATGGGACTCAGGCTGGACGAGTTCTATCCGCCCAAATATCAGCCAGATTATTTTGATATTCTTGGTCGTCAAAAATTTCAAGAAGTTTTTCCTGGTATGACAGTACAGTCAGAGGAGGATTTGATTTTTTACCGAACATTGGCGCCATATAACCCTGCCCTGGCAGTGGTTTCAGAAATCAAAAATGGCGAAATCCATCAGTTTGATCCTGACGTACACGGCGAATGGCGGGTGGGTGCTCGGTTTGCCTACAGGAAGGTCCGCGCCAAGTAATGAACGGCTATTGGGAGATTATTCGTCGTAATTTGTTTTCGCCGATTGTGCTTGCGATTTTCTTGCTGGCGGGCGCACTGATTTATGCTCGGGAGTACCGTGATGCGTGGTTTATCTCAGTGGTGATTGTCGTGAACTCGCTGATTGGTATTGTTCAGGAAATTCGTGCCAAACGAGCGCTCAAGAAGCTGGAGTTGATGAGTCAGCCGCGAGCACGGTTGTTGTCGGCTGATGGTTCCGTGACGGAAGTGGCGTATGATGCGTTGCAGGTCGGGGATAAAATCCAGCTGATTGCTGGTGATGAAGTGCCAGCAGACGTGGAGATGCTGGAGGTTAAAGGCTTAGAACTGAACGAAAGTATGTTGACTGGCGAATCGGCGGCGGTAGAAAAAAGCGTTGGTGATACAGCTTGGGCGGCGACCACTGTGTTGGCTGGCTCTGGCGAGGCTCGCGTCACAGCGGTTGGTGCGGATACAAAAGCCGGTGCCATCAGTCAAGTGTTGAAGCAGTACAAACCAGAGCTGACCCCCCTGCAACGAGCAATTCAACGAGCAATTAGTTTTTTGACGTTTGGTGCGTTTGGGCTGGCGGCGTTGATTTTCATCGCTTATATGACGTCTGGTCAAGACTCAGTGCAGATATTAAAAACCATTACCTCAGCGGCCGTGACGGTTGTGCCGGAGGGTTTACTACTGGCAAGTTCACTACTATTGGCGTTTGGTTCGCTCAAATTAGCACAAGCCAGAGTCTTGCCGCAAAAATTGTCAGCCATTGAAGCCATGGCGCTACTCAACTTGCTGTGTGTCGATAAAACAGGTACGCTCACCAGTGATGAGGTGACCTTGGAGAAAATTGTTGCTTTGGGTAGTGGTGATCAATCAGGCGAAACGCTTTCAGGGATTGCTGCGTTGATTGCTGAGCAAACCAGCGGCGGCAACATCACTGGCCAAGCCATCTTGGAAGCAGCCACGCCGCCTAAAGACGCTAAAATCATTGACGTTATGGCGTTTTCGTCTGCGCGCAAAATGGCAGGGTTGCGGTTTGAGTTTGAGGGTAAAACTCACACGGTTGTCATGGGGGCACCAGAGTTTGTCATAGAGCTGGCTCCGGTTGATGAAATGGGTCAGCGCCAGATCAATGAATGGGCTGATGAGGGCCTGCGTGTGCTGCTGCTGGCTGAATTTGATGATTCTCGGAGCGCTTTGAAAGACTTGTCTATCGGTTCTGGCCGTGCTATTGGTGCGGTGATTTTGCGTAATTCGCTGCGTGATGGTGTCCAGAAAACTGTACAATTTTTGCAAGACCAAGGCGTCAGTATTCGCGTGATATCTGGTGATAATCCACGGACGGTGCAATTCATCGCCTCGGCGGCTGGCATCAATAATTCCGAAAAAGCCATCACTGGTGCGGCGCTGGCTGCTTTGAGTGACAAAGATTTTATCAAGGCAGCTGACGAACACGTCATATTTGCTCGGGTGCATCCAGAGCAAAAGGAGCGGCTGATTGCGCATTACAAAAGCCAGGCCTTGTTCACGGGCATGGTCGGTGACGGTGTTAATGACGCATTGGCGCTGAAGAAAGCTGATCTCGGTGTGGCTATGCACGCGGGCGCACCAGCGTCGCGTCGCGTCTCAGACATTATTTTGTTGAACAATTCATTCACGTCTTTGCCGCTTGGTATGCGGCTGGGTAACCGAATCATGCAAGCGATTGAGGTGATCGCTACCCTGTTCTTCCACAAAATTACGTATGGCGTCGTGCTGCTGATGTGTACGCTGTCGCTGGGCATGGTCTATCCATATCAGCCGCGTCACATCACCTTTATGAATATTTTCCTAGTGACGCTGCCGACTCTGATGTGGACATTTTTCCCGCCTGTGCCGAACCATCGCATCAATCCTCGCCTGTTTTGGCGCCATACGCTGGTTAGCGTGATGCCCATTGCGCTGATCACGGGACTGACAGTAGCCTTCACCTATTGGATTGGCTCTGCCATCTTCCCTGATCGCCCTGAAGAAGTCGCCACCATGACGGTGCTGACAGCAACGTTCTATGGCGTCTATCTGGTATTTTTGGTTGGACCAATGCTGGGCGTTACTTTAACGCGCAACGCCAGAAAAGCGCGCTTGCTGTACATGTTGGCGGTGAGTGTTGTGGCGGCTGGTAGCTTTGGCATTGGCCCGCTTCGCCGATTTTTCGACTTTACTAAGCCAGATATCATTGTGCTACTGCCAGCGCTTGGCGTCATCGTCCTGGCAGCAATCTTACAGTGGTGGCTCGCACTGCGCGCTGGTGTGAAAGTCAGATCTTCGCAGTCTTAATGTAACACTCTGTCTAGCACAACCAGATTCTCAATGTGTGGTGTGCGTGGGAAGAAATTATAGCCTTGATGATGCACAATGCGATATTTTTCACTGAGTAAAGCAACGTCCCGAGCTTGAGTGACAGGGTTGCAGCTCAGATAGACAATGCGTGGCGGCATTTTTTCTAACAAGCGGTCGACGACGTCCGCATGCAAGCCAGCTCGTGGCGGATCGACGATGACGAGATTGTCGGGGTGAATATAATCAAGGGCTTGTTCACTGGCTGCCAAGACAGCTTTTGTATTGTTTTCGCGCCCCAAAGCGTGAATATTTCGCTGCATTTCTTTGACGGCATGCTCATTGATTTCCACCAATGTGACATGTTCTCCGCCAATGGTAAGGCCGATGGTGCCGACACCCGAATACATATCAACAGTTGCTGGAGCGTTACTTGACCCCACTGGCGCGGTGCGGATCCAGGCTGCCATGTCGGTGAGAGCTTGCTCATAGACCGGTAGATTGACCTGGAAAAATCCTTCAGCGACATAGCGAAACGGAACGTCCAGTACTTTGTCAGTGAGAACAGTGTCGCCAAACGCCGCTAGCCGTTCGGTGATGACGCTGGCGGGGCTTTTGGGGTTAGAATAGATAATTTCTCCGCCTTGGGCTGACAGTGCGGCTGCCTCTTCGGCGGTGATGACATTTTCCAAGCGGTCTTTGAGGTACAATTGCCAAATGCACTTTCCTGACCGGCTGCATCTGATGAGTACTGTTTTGAGGTTACGTGCGGTGACTGGTTTGGTGCGCAGCAAGTCGCGAATTTCTAGGGCTAGCGTGTTGATCTCGGGACGAGCAAGCGAGGTGCCGTCGACGGTGATTTTACCCTTTGAGCCACGTCGGAAAAATGCCAAATCAAGCGTATCAGCTTCTGAGTCCGGGTCGGTGTCGCTGTACCAACTGTATTCGACTTTGTTACGATACGCCAATTGCTGCTCGTCTGTATAGACTGTTGGTGTAGTCGGCAAGGTAACGTGATGTAGCCGAAAAGCCTCAGCGATCAACTGGGCTTTGTACTGCTGCTCTGCTGAAAAATTCATGATTTGCCAGGGGCTAGTGCTGAGATAGCTACCTGGATCAACCGGAGTGATTCGCTCAAAACTGGCGTGATGAACCTCGGTTACGATGCCTTCGACAAATTTTGATTTTTTCTTGGTCAATCTGATGGTTACCTGCTCACCTGGCAGCCCGCCCCACACAAACGCTTTGCGTCCATCCGCCAGTGTGCCAATGGCTTGCCCGCCGCCAACGATGTTTTCCAGAGTTAACGTTGCAGTTTGCGCTTTCTTCATTACCCTATTGTACCCCAAATAGACCGCATTTGGGAAATAGTCAAGTAGCAGCTTAGAAGTCGCAATTCTCAGCCGCTGGCGCTGGTGTATTCCACCACATTGCCAGGATGCCTTTGCCGACGCGACATTTGGTGCCGTTAGCTCGGTACATCAGCAACCCATAGCGATTGTCTGGACTTTTGTTGACGGTGTATTCATAGTGCTTGCCACGCCAGTCTGTTGGTAATTCTTTGAGATATTTTGGCACCAGTAATGGGTTGAGCTCGCCAGCATCGCATGTGCGGTTGGTCGCTGAACTATATTTACTACAGGATGCAGGCCAAGGATATTCTCCGTTTTGGGTGTAATATTCTTCGACAGCATTTTGGATGGTTAATAATTCAGTCTTGCTTTCATTGTTAATGGCGTCTTCGCGGGCAGTACGCCACGCTAGGCCACCGAGGGTCATCAATATACCGAGGACCAAGACGACTACTAACACTTCTACAATCGTAAAACCATATTGCTTATGCATAGTTTGATTATACGGCGGCGTTGGCAGATTGGCAAGCTTGGTATCCTTGCCCGGATGTGCTACAATGTTACACGTAGCTACGCTCACACGCGTTGCTCGTATTGGGCCGTCGCCAAGTGGTAAGGCACCAGGTTTTGGTCCTGGCATTCGGGGGTTCGAGTCCCTCCGGCCCAGCCATAGAATTACGCATCAACCGTCTAGTCCGGAGTGGCTGGGCGGTTTATTTGTCAAAGTGTTGCTACTTGGCATATAATAAACATTAGTGACCAATAGTAAAGATGAAAAGCTAAAGCTGCTCTATACACAATGCCGAGACGCATATCACGAATGGCTTGTAGAGCAAGGAAAAGACGATAGCTTCGGGGGTATACCACTTCCTGGATGGTTTTATGACCCCTACAACATCCCTGCTGAGTTGCTGTTTAGGGCATTGTACGGAAAAGTCAACAATAAGACCACAGCGCGCGCTGAATTTGATAGCAAGCTTCTTAGCATGGTTTATAAAAATGATACCTATAACAGAGAATCGCTAACAGCAAGACCACAGGACTTAGAATACAAGAACTTCACTGTTTGCTTTCAAATATATTTTCGGTCAAAGACTGCCAAAGCAGATCTATTCAAAACACAACTTACTCTTTCCGGTATTAAGTTTACATGGTGTAGCGAGCGAGCGTTTTGGAAGATAGTTGATAAGGTTGGCGGCACAAATGAGTATTTGTGGTATCGAAATAAAGTTTGTCCAAAGCTCAACAACGAATTTGATACTTACGCAGTTAGGGCTCAGGTCGCCGACCTTACTGTAGAAGAGGCTGTTAATAAAACTGCGAGAGCTTTTCAGGGTTTTATAGACTGTGTTAATGTCGTACAGTCGTTTAACCGTCAGAAACATAAGCTCTCACACGGCCCGAACGATAATAGGATGGCCATAAGTGATGTTGGTGTGTTTGTTGCAGAAGAAGATAGCAAAGTCGAGATACTCTGGTCTAATATAAGAAGACACTCTTTGCCTTCGGAAAGTCTTAATAGTTTAGATATTGGTAAAGAGCGTTTATATAAGGTGCTGATAAGGGCGTTTCAGGATGATAATTCTGTAGTTGCCGAGCGATTGAAGTATACTGTTATGGAATTTGCGTCTGCTTTGAGCGCGGAAGATCCAAATCTTGGCCTGTTGGGATTTTGGAGGTGTCTAGAGATTGCTACCAGGAAAGCAAACCAACAAACTCGCAAAGAAGAAGAAATACTAAATATATTCAAAAATTATCGCCCTGAGGAAAAGTACTGGAAACAGCTAGGGTCTCTAATAAAGGAAGCTCGCAATACTTACGTTCATCAGGGTGTCTTTAGTGTAAAGGATACGCCCGACTACTACCTAAACTGGTCTAAGCAATACGCTGAAGCTGCCATTAGAATATTAATATGGCTTTACAAGAACCGTGCAATATGGAAAGATAATGACGACATCGATATCTTTTTTGATCATTATAGCCAGTCAAGCCATAAGCTTGAGCTGGCTGGAAAGGTATTAAGGGGTCGCAGTGTTCGCGTTGCATGATTACAACTCGTGAGACTCCAAAGCTTCTACTCTTTCGCCTCTTGTCTCTTATTAAAGAAGTAGCTAAACTGCTTTATTATGGCCTCCTTGAGCTCGGGGGATTTTTCATTTCCCACTTTTGCGATAGCACGAATACTATCTGTCGTCGGACGCTCAAACAGTACAAGATCTACCTCCTGTATATTGCCTAGAGTACCATATCGCGGATCGGATATGATAATTTGGTGCAAAGTATCAATATTGATAACGGTATCTATACTACGCATTATATCTGGTGTCAAATCTCTATATGTATAATCGCTTCTGCCTATAGTATGCCAAGTTCCTACGAACTGTAGTATAAAGCCTATTACATCATCTGCTGACTGTATCTTTTTCTCTAAATGCTGACTAGTCTCCTCTCTGGTGGAAAACTCAGCCCATCTTGTGTATAGTCGGATAGATGAGCCATTTTGACTGAGTAGCGGCAATTTATCATTCTTAGCAAAGCACCTAATATACTGCAAAGCAGTAGTCTTGTATTGTTGAATCTGATCTTTCTTCAGTTCAATAGAGTGATTCCCCTTATTTGTACTGTAATGAATTACGTGGTCTATAGTGCGTGAGAATGTATCTATTCTGTCTTGGTCGAAGAGATGATTAATGAGAGATATATATCCTGTGATCTTTTCATGTTCACCTTCACCGGCAAGTATGCCATCGATAGTAAATAACACTCTCTCTAATGCTGTAAGTGTTAGTGAAGATGATCTGGCAGTAGGCATTCCTTCGATTAAATCCAGTAGACATGTACAGAATGCCAGTTTGTTTTCTATGACGCTGTGTCTTTTAGAGATAATCCATAGTGCTGTGGCAATGTTATTCTCGTTGATTATGTGTAAGTTTTTACGAATAGAGGCTTCGTCAGCGGAATTCGTCAGTAAGTTCATAACTGCAACATCAGAGATATCCTCTATTTCGTCAAGCGATGCAAAGAACTTCTCGAAATAATAGTCTGAGGCAATCCGTTGGTGATACCGTAGGTCATCCTCGTTTATATTGCCATAGCCCTTAAGTGTATATGCAACAAAAGGAAATAATTCTTGTACTATCTCTAACCAACGATCGTCGCCTCCGAAAGTATTCTGAAGGTCCTTCTTGCGAGAGGCGTCATCATTAATGCCATATTTGGAGCTGTTTTTTTCTATTAACATATCCCCGTTGTCTTTGATTCTTTTATATAGGCCATCGTCAAATAGGCGAATAATTTCAAGCACTATGACATCAACCATATTCATCTCTCCGTGGCACAGGGGAAGCCTAAACAATAATGAATTATTCAGTTGGTTAATATCTCTCGGTGATTGTATATATGCACCCAGGTTATGATACTCGAGTATGAGTCGGAATCGCTCTATTTCATTTTCCTCTAAGACAATGGAATGTTGCTTACAGATTGACTCAATAGTAGCCGCCAGCATCCTATTTAGCGACGACCTGCTTGCTTTGGGTAACTCAAGAGGTATTTGTATAATTTTTTCGAGGTATTCTTGGCCGCTGGCACCTTGTGGAAGGAATTGTTCAATTGCTGATGCAACATACCTATTGTCAAATGGGAGTATATATACTATGCCGGCATAGTTTGCTATTTGGGCGATTATATGCATCAGATCTGCGATGCTTTGACTTTCAAGTCTGTCTATGTCATCAATGACAACGATCACTTTTTTACCTGATTTCTTGATTTTTTCCTGTGTTTTAATCTTAATCTTATTTATGAAGTAGCTCGATTGTAGTATCCTGCTGACATAATCCATGCTTGCTGTAATCCTACCGAGGTATATGGACGTCTCCTTGCGACCCCCAGAGTTAAGATCGATCTCTATAGTGGAATCAATTGGAAGTTTTGCTCTACTTAATTTGCCGAAGAATTTGCTAGTTTTTTCTCGAAAGCCGCCGAAGGCTTTGTCGGTAACTTTTTCGTATATGTTTTTAAGAATTTCATGAAAAATTGCGTCGCCGTTGCCATTAAGCTCCCAGGCATTAAGTTTGACAAGGACTGGTTTATGCTTTCTCGTGCTGTCATTAATTCTTTGTTCAATTAAATTAATAGTAGATGTCTTACCGGAGCCCCAGCTTGCATACAGGCCGATGATAAAGCTCTTCTCTTTGTCGAGTGAGTTCAGGATACTGACTATTTTTTCTGCAAAAGAAAGCCTTCCAAGTGAGTCATATTTCTTTGAATTGATCGGACTATCAGAGCTATAGGTATTCATTCTACAGATTATTATAACCCACAGTATAAAAATAGCTAATAAACTATTGGTTTCTCAGTGCAAGTACCCCTTTAATGTACCTTTAGCAAGCTTGGCTTGTTGTCTATAGCTCTCAGTTGCCAACATATCGCGGTCGATCATAATCCATAAGAGGCTTTACTTTTCACCGCTCTAAGGCTTGAGATTTTCATGCTTAGCTAATTTGGTTTGCTAAGAACACCCATCGTATTGCATGGGTGTTCTTGTGTATTCTGTAGCTTATCTCTTCCTCATAAAATACTTATGCCATTCAGAGACAACAATTGGGATGATGAATGACACCAGGCTGATGATGATCATGTCACTGAGGGCGACGTGTGCGATGTGCAGGACTTCGCCAAGGGGCCCAAAGAAGACCAGGATTTGCAGGATGATGGACAGGCTCATGCCGGCGTAGAAACTCTTGTTCATGACTTTCAATCGCTTCAGGAGCGACTCATCATCAGAGCGAGCGTTGAACGCATTTGCCCACTGGCTGACCACTAGGGCGATGAAGGCCATGGTTTGGGCGTACGCATGTCCTTGCCGCTGCTCAAAGAAGATGTAAACCGCCAAGGCGATAGCTGACATGGTGCCGGCGACGATAACCATTCGCCAGACCATCATGTGGTTCAAAATTGGAGCATCTGGCTTTTCGGGTGGACGATTCATCACCCCTTTCTCTGTTGGCTCCAAGCCAAGCGGGATGACCATCGAGGTGTCAGTGACCAGATTGACCCAGAGGATTTGCACCGGCTCCAGCGGGGTTTTGATGCCAATCAGCAGCGCACTAATCATGGTGATCAGCTCGCCGGTGTTGGTCGACAGCAGATAAAACAGCATGCGGCGAATGTTGGCAATGATGGTTCGCCCTTCGTGCATGGCGTCGATGATGGTTTTGAAATTATCATCCAGCAAAATGATAGCTCCAGCGTCACGCGCAATGTGCGAGCCCGAACCCATGGCCACGCCAATGTGGGCGTTACTGAGCGCTGGCACATCATTGACGCCGTCCCCTGTCATGGCGGTGATGTGGTGATTTTTGAGAATGGTCAGCAAGCGGTATTTTTGCTCAGGGATGACACGTGAAAAGACTTTGGTTCGCTCGACGATTGGATCAAGCTGTTCATCCGTTAGTTTGCTCATTTGGCGGCAGTCAAACACCTCGCCACGATCTTTAACCATGCCCAATTGGTGTCCAATTTGATAGGCTGTCTCAAAATGATCGCCGGTGATCATGCGTACGGATACGCCAGCTTTCAGAGCGGCGCGAATTGCTCGAGGCGCTTCTGGGCGCAAGACGTCGCTGACTGCTACAAAACCTTCAAAGGTTAATTTTTTGCCTTTCAATTCGTAAAATTCATGAACTGGGTGTGCTGATGTGTAGGACGCCAGTCCGATGACTCGCTGTCCCTTGGCGGCAAATTCTTCCAGAGCTGCCAGGGCTTGTTTTTTGACAGCAGCGCTTACTTTGCAGGCCGCCAAAATCTGTTCAGGCGCACCTTTGAGGTGCAGCTGAAAATCCTTGCCATGATGCCACACAGCAGCGGACATACTGAAATCTTGATTGAACGGTATGTCACGAAATGACGAATTTTTGACTTGGACGCCATGTGTGCGCACAAATTCTTCCAGTGCAATATCAAGCGGGTCGTGGCTTTTGGCGTCGCCACGGTTGATGGTGCGGGCGATGATGTCGATGACGGCTGTGTCATTAGGGGACCAAGTTTCTTGAACGGTCAATTTGTTTTTGGTCAACGTGCCGGTTTTGTCTGTGGCGATGGTGGTGATGACGCCGATGGTCTCGATGGCTCGCATCTGATATACCAAGGCTTTTTTGGCAGCCATGCGTCGCATGCCCAACACTAACACCACCGAGATGGCGATTGGTAGGCTCTCGGGAACGGCACTGACAGCCAGTGCCATGACAAAGCGCAGGCTCTCCAGAACGTCCATGCCGCGCAGCAGACTGAGTCCAAAGGCCACGACGCTGACGGCAGTGATAACGGTGATGATTCTGGTGATCAGGACGTCGATTTTTTGCTGGACGGGACTTTGAGTGTTTTGTCGTTTTGACAGCGTGGCAAGGTTGCCGAACTCGGTGTTGTTGCCGGTGGTTACCACGACACCAGTTCCGGTGCCGCTGATGATGAACGAACCTTGAAATAGCATGTTGGTTTGCTCATATAATTCTTTGTGGCCCTCCAGGACGTCAGGTTTTTTGCTGATGGGTAATGATTCGCCGGTCAATTGTGATTCGTCGACCCGCAAGTTAGCTGTTCGGAGGAGCCTGATGTCTGCGGGGATTTTTTCGCCTTCAGCCAGGGTGATGATGTCGCCAGGTACCAGTTGTGAGGCGTCGACACGGGCTGTATGATTGCCGCGTAGTACGTCAACCTTTTGTACGCTGCGTTTGGACAGACTGCGCAGGACACGGTCGGTGGAAAATTGCTGTACATAGAAAATGATTGCCGAGATGGCGATGATTACCAAAATGATGACCGCGTCAATGTGATCGCCGTGCCACAAACTGATGGCAGCTGCCACCCCTAGCACCAGTATGAAAATATCCAAAAACGGTTCTACAATCTTTTTCCAGAGTGGCTCGGATTCGATCTTGATAACGTTGATGCCGTACTGCTTTTGGCGACGCTTAACTTCTCTGGCCGTCAGCCCGCATTCATTTGTGCGTAATTTTTTCAGGGTTTCGTGAGCGGGCGTGGCGTAAAATGTCATACTTCATAGTATAAAGCAAAAAGCATAAGCGGTCTAATTCTTACTGCACGTATTTTTTGGCGCGAGCTTTGTCAACCTGTACGGTTTCGAAGACAGTTTTGGCCATTTGGTCAAAGGCGTTCTTGCCTTCAGCGTTGTAGCGGCCGGCTCCCTGCAATATCACGCCGTCCTTGTCAAAATAGTAAAAGAAGGTTACGTAGCTTGTTGGATCACTTTGTGGCGCTGTGTGCCATACTTCTTTGGAATTGTACTTGGTGATTTGGTCGTATTTGTGGGTGCCAGCTTTTACGTAGTAGTCATCTGCAGTCGCCTGCTCTAACGTTTTCGAGGTGGAGACAGGACGAACCGTGAGGCTGATTTGGACGTTATTTCTGGTGCCAACAAAGGTGATTTTGTCGTCAGCGCTGGACCGCTGGGTGATACTGAAGCCATCGATTTCATTGGCGAACTTATTCACCTTCACGATTTCTCGGTCATCTGAGGTGTATTCTTGGTCGGGCGCTTGGTAATTACTGTCGTACCTGACAGATTTGACCAGGGACTGGATACTGGATGATTCAAACAAGGTTTTACTGCCTGAAGCATTGCTGATGTTTTCAATGTCCAGGTGGAGTTCGTACCATTCTTGGTCACGCTGAACTAGTGGTATTTTGACGATGTAGTGATATGAATTGTCATCATAGGCATAACCTCCCAGCGCACCAGTGGCTTTGTCGGCCTTGAGCTCAGTGAAATTACCGCGTTTTTTGGCAGCTTCTAGGTCGTTGGCGCGGCTGGCTTTCCCGACCTGGGCAATCTTGGCGGTGATGGTGTACGTCTCACCCTTGTCTTTGATGGTCATGGTCGGAAAACGTGGACGCTCTTCGCTTTTGATATCGTACGAATATTGATCTTTCGGCAGTAACATGGTGGCAGCAATGTTATAGCCGTCAGAAGCGAAATGAACTGTGTTGGCAGCCAGACGCTGATTGATCTGCTCTTTTTGATAGTGATTATAAAATATAATTCCAAGGACGCTGACTGCAATGACAAATAAGCCAATGAAAACGCCAATGAAAATCTGTTGTTTTTGTCTTCTACGCATAAGCGGTATTATATTTTGTTTATGCTAAATTGTCAATCGCACCAAAAGAGCTTCCGCCATGGTGACGGAAGCTGAAGGGGGTGTGGTGGTTCGTAGTTATCGGATGGCAACCAGCTGAGCGCGCTGTAATTTGACGCCAGCACACCAGGAAACGGTATCCTTGGGGCGCTTGTCTAGTAGACTGCGACCCAACGGGCTGTCTATGGATATGCGGCCGTCTGTCGGATTGGCTTCTAGACTGTCAACCAGTATGTAGTGAAGCATGCGACCTTGCTGATCGACTAAGTCAACGATTGAGCCCAGGGCGACGCGTAGGCGGTCGCGTTTGCGTGGTAGTGGCTTGGCGTTCTTTAGCATGTGGCGCAAATTGGCCAATTTGCCACTGACGAGTTCCAGGTTCATGATGACCTCATTGCGCTGCAATTTGTCGTCGCGGGATTTGGCGCGACCAATTTCACGCAAGGTGAACTGGAGTGCTTTTTCTTGCGCTTCTAACTGAGAAATTTCTTTGTGTAATTCTTTAAAGCCTTTTTGACTGAGATGCGTCGTTCGTACATTACTCATAGTACCCCTTTCCCGGTTGCTTACCCAACCGACACTATCTAGTACATCACGCCTACCTGAAAAATACCTGAAATTTAGCGTTTTGGCAGCGAAAGTGTAAATGTCGTGATTTTTCCAGGGGTGGATCGTGCAGAAATATGCCCGCCCAAGGCACGAGTTAGTTGATGCGCCAGGCTGAGCCCCAGCCCGTAACTATTGGCGTGTTGTTGGCCGCTGTAAAATCGTTCAAAGATGTGCGGCAAATCCTTGGTGTTGATACCTGGGCCGCGGTTAGTGACGGTGATAACGACGGTTGTTTTAAGGAGCTTGATAGTAAGGTCAATGGGAGAAGTGTCGGGGCTGTGCTTGACAGCATTGTCCAGAAGCACTGCAATCACCTCTCGTACTGCTGGTCGGTTCATGGTGACCGCCAAGTCATCGGGGGCGTGCAGTGTCACCCGCTCCTTGCCCGGCCTGGAATTGATCAGATTGTTGGTTAATTCTACCAGGTCAAATTTTTCGATGTTGGATGAGAGTTGCCATTCGCTGTGGGACAATTCTAAAAGCATGGTGGCAAGTTCGTTCAGACGATTGATCTCCTCAAGATTGCTTGCCAGTGTTTGCCGCAGCTCTGATTTGGGCGTTTTGGGATTGTGCAGCGCCAGCTCGGCCTCAGCTTTCATGATGGCCAGTGGTGTGCGCAGCTGATGGCTGGCATTGGCAACAAAGCGTGATTGGGCTTGGTGTGCGGCTTCAATTGGCTCCAGGGTGCGTTGCGCCAACAGATAAGCGATAACCCCACCGCCCAGTAACACCACCAAGTTGAGATATGCCAAGCTGATGATGAGGTTGGTGTCGGTGGCCTCCATCTGCTCGCTCAGCGGCTTGTCTAGTGAACTGCCGCTGACCAGCCCGCGCTTAACGGCAAAACCTTGCAAACGAGCGTCAATTTCCGAGCGCGCAATGTTAAAGATGATACAGCTAAACAGCAGACTGACCATCATCAATATCAACAGATACCAGCTGGCTAGTTTGATGGTGGCTGAGGTAAATAATTTCACCTGCTTGCCTCCACTTTATAGCCGAAGCCGCGCACCGTATGAATCAGTGGTCGGCGAAATGGTTTGTCAATTTTCTTACGCAGCTGTTTGATGTAGGCCTCGACGTTGTTGGGCAAAATATCAGCATCAAAATCCCACACATGAGCGATCAGCGTTTCTTTACTCAAGGTTTGACCAGGATAGCGCATTAGATATTCCAACAGCGCGAACTCTTTGGCTGTCAGTTCAATGGTTTTACCGCTACGTTTGACGGTGCGCTGAGTTTGATTGAGCGTCAAATCAGCGACTGTCAGTTCATCATCATGCGCCAAAGGCGGCCGCCTCAGGAGCGCCCTGACGCGGGCAGTTAGCTCATCAATGGCAAATGGCTTGACTAGATAGTCATCGGCGCCGACGTCCAGACCAAAGGCTTTGTCTTCGGTCGTGCCAAGCGCTGTCAACAGCAAAATAGGCATTGCTTTGTTGGCTTGGCGCAGTGAAGTGATGATGTCGGTGCCGCTCTTACCGGGTAACATGCGGTCTAGCACCAGTAGGTCATATGGCTCAGTTTCTGCCATGGCTAACCCCTCTTCTCCGTCATGAACCATGTCGACGGCATGACCTTCGGATCGCAGTGCGGCGGCGATAACTCGGGCGATTTTTCTTTCGTCTTCGACGACCAATAGTCTCATACGCCCATTATACCTTGGTTTTCTGAAAAAGCCCTGAATGCTATAATTGACAGTGACAATAACCAAGGAGGTGTATGGGTAAAGAGGTAAATCCCATTATTCAGATCAAAAACTTTAGTATGAAGTTTGGCACCAAAACGGTCATCAAAGATTTGAGCTTTGAAGTGATGCGCGGCGAAGTGTTCGGATTTTTGGGTAGCAATGGTTCAGGAAAAACCACGACGCTCAGAGCGCTGTTGGGGCTATACGAGCCAGCTGGCGGCGAACTACTGATTGACGGTAAACAATTTGCTGTCGAAGATGGTGTCAAATTGGGCTATCTCCCAGAGGAACGTGGCCTGTACAAAAAAGAAAAAGTCATCGACACCATGATTTACTTTGGGCGACTAAAAGGTTTGAGCCAGGAGGAAGCTCGCACGTTCTCCATGAACTACTTGGAGCGAGTTGGCCTGAGTGACAAAGCAAAAACCAAACTTGATAAATTATCAGGTGGTCAGCAGCAAAAAATTCAGCTGGGTGTAACCATCATGGGCGACCCAGAGCTACTCATTTTGGACGAGCCGACCAAGGGTTTTGACCCAGTCAATCGCCGACTACTGATGAATATCATTGAAGAGCGACAAGAGGCTGGCGCTACTGTGGTGTTTGTAACGCACCAGATGGAAGAAGTTGAGCGCTTGTGCGATCGAGTAGTTCTTCTGAAAGATGGTAAAGCAGTAGAATACGGCAGCGTGGCGGATGTCAGAAAGAAATATGGTGGTAAGAGCCTGGATGATATTTTTGTGAAGATTTACGGCGGTGAGGAAAAGGAGGCGGTCAATGCGTAACATGTACAATTTGGGAACGGTGGTCAAATTTGAGATCGTGCGCATGCTGAAGAAATTCAGCTTTTGGGCAATGGCGCTCGGCTTCCCACTGATGTTTGCTGCTATTTTTGGTATCATCTTTTGGTCAAATCAAGCCACCATGGAAGCTACCAAAAAGCTTCAAGAACAAGACTTCAAGGCAGCCATTGTTGACGACTCAGGTGTGGTCAGCTCACAGCTGGCTGAGCAGATGAAGCTGGAAAAATTGAATAGCAAAGACCAGGGTATCCAGCGTGTCAAAGACGGTAGTTTGGACGGATTTATTTACTTCCCTGCTAACTTGGAGCAAAATACCGTGCAAGCCTATGGTAAGGATGTTGGTATGTTCCAAAACAGCCGCTACTCTGCGGTGGCTGAGACGTTGTTGACCGCCTCAATTGATGCAAAGGTAGATCCACAATCCAAAGCGATTTTACAAAAGAAAGTCAAAACGGAAACGACCACTTACCGTAACGGTGTCGAGTTTGACGGCGTGAAAGAAATGATCGTGCCGGGCTTCTTCTTGGTGCTGTTCTATATGCTACTTGCCTTCTTTGGTGGACAGATGCTTAACAGCACGGTTGAGGAAAAAGAAAATCGTACAGTGGAAATGCTGCTGACGACAGTTAAGGCTAAAACGCTGATCACCGGAAAGATTCTGGCGATGATCTCGTTGGCATTGATCCAGGGGTTGGTTATCATTCTGCCGGTACTGGTGTTGTACTTCACTTTGGGTCAAAAACTTCACATGCCAGCGTTAGATTTGAGCAATGTGGTATTCGACCCAGTGAGAATTGGCATCGCTTTGGGGGTATTTGCCACTGGATTTATGATGTTCACTGGTCTTTTGGTTGCGGTTGGAGCCATGATGCCAACCGCCAAAGAGGCTTCCTCATGGTTTAGTATTGTGTTGATTGCCCTGTTTGCTCCGCTGTATGGCTTTAGTGTGTTTGTGTCCTACCCAGATTCACCATTTGTCCAATTCTTTAGTTACTTCCCACTAACTTCGCCAATTCCACTACTGCTTCGCAACACCGTTGGTAACCTACAGGTTCATGAGGCAGCTATTGCAGTAGCTATTTTGGCGGTCAGTGCTTTCGTGGCGGTTGTGGTGGCAGTCAGGCTGTTCCGCTACGGCGCCATGCAGTATGACAGCAAATTGTCACTGTCAGTCTTGCGCGCTCGACGTGACGAAGTTGCGAAAAGCTAGTCGTCAGACGTCAGTAGAGAGTGAGGCGCTCAGCGGTTGGGCGCCTCGTTTTGCTTGCGCTACTTAGGATAAGATTGTACAATGTTGAATATGAAAGTACGTATTGAAATAGACACTAAAACTTTTGTGCGATTCTGGCTGGTGGTGATTGGTTTTGGACTGGCGGGGATGGCGATTTATTCGGCAAAGAGCGCGCTGATTCTCCTTGGTATCTCCCTGTTCTTAGCTTTGGCGTTGAACCGGCCCGTTTCAGCTTTGGCAAAACTTCTGCCCGGCAAAAGCCGCTTGGGCGGTACGGCGTTGGCATACGTTATGTTGGTGACACTACTGGGCTGTGTGGCGTGGTTTGCGGTACCACCAATCGTCCAGCAGTCTGCCAAATTTGTTGAGAGTGTGCCAGGCTTGGTTGATCAAGCTGGTTCGCAGTGGCACGGCATCAATGAGCTGATCGATAAAAATGGCTGGCGCCCACAAGTTGACGCGACATTGAACAACTTGAAACAACAGGCTTCGTCGTGGGCAGCCAGTGCTGGCACTAACTTGATTTCAAGTGTAGGTTCGCTGGCGTCATTCCTCGGTTCCCTGTTCTTAGTGCTGGTTTTGTCATTTTTGATGCTACTAGAAGGTCCAACCTGGATGAAGCGTTTGTGGGGACTGTACAACGATCAAAGCAAGATGGAAAACCACCAAAAGTTGGCTGGACAGATGTACAATGTCGTCACAGGGTATGTATCTGGGCAATTGACAGTGTCAGGTATCGATGCTGTACTGTCGGGTGTAGTGGTGTTCTGTTTGAGCTTGGCGTTTCCAGCCATTGACTCAAACTTGGCGATGTTGACCGTCATGGTCACTTTCATCTTGACACTTATCCCAATGTTTGGCGCTACCCTAGCTGGCCTGTTGATCGCGTTGCTGTTGTCCTTTAACAACGTCACCGCTGGTATCATCTACGCCGCCTACTTCATCATTTACCAGCAGATCGAGAACAATTTCATCGCGCCATCAATTCAGTCAAAGAAATTAGAGCTTTCGGCACTGATGGTGTTGTCATCAGTGACTATCGGCCTCTACGTTGGTGGGCTATTGGGAAGCTTGATCGCTATCCCAGCTGCTGGTGTGGTCAAGGTCCTACTAGAGAACTACTTGGAGCAAGCCAAGAAAAATCGCCTTGAAAGTAAAAAGTCGCTCAACAAGCTTGTGAAGAAAATCAAAAACGAAGATTAATCAGTGCACTTCATGAGGTTAGCCCGCTTGGTTATTTTGGCGGGCTATTTCCATGCCCAAATGCTGCCACTTGGCGTGTCGCGAATAGTGATGCCGGCTGCCAGTAGCTCATCGCGAATGCGGTCAGATTCTTGCCAGTCTTTTTCGGCGCGGGCGCTGCGTCGCTGGATAATTAATCTCTTCAAATCGTCGGTAATATCAGGGGTCGATGCTGCCAGATCTAGGCCTAAAACCTCATCAATAATTTCAATAAACTGCAGTAAGCCACCGCGGTGAATCTTCTCCAGTGGCGCATGATCCAGTCGCGAGAACGCCTCGTCGATCAGCGCCAGGGCCCCCGGTGTATCCAAATTATCATTCACCTTTTCAATCAGCGCCTGCCGTGCCGCCAGCAGCGACACGGTGCCTTCCTGCTCATCTTTCTCATCGTCATCATCCAGCGTGTCGTGCGTCTGGTGCCGCAGCGCCGCATAGCCGCGCCAATGGTCCAGCCGCGCCTGGGCCGCTTCCAGAATGTCCCAGGTGAAATTGCCCTCGGTTTGGTAATGCTTGCTGAGAATCGCTAGCTTAAAGGCCATTGGGCTAAAACCGCGCGCCGTGATGTCACTGAGAGTGATGATATTGCCGAGCGACTTACTCATCTTGCGGCCGTCAACTTTGATGTGGTTATTGTGCAGCCAGATGTGGGCAAATTGCTGCCCAGTCAAGCTCTCGCTCTGAGCGATTTCGTTCACGTGATGCACCGGAATGTGGTCGATGCCGCCGGTGTGAATGTCGATCGTATCGCCCAGCGTCTCCCGAGCAATCGTCGAACATTCCAAGTGCCAGCCCGGAAAACCGACGCCCCATGGACTGTCCCATTCCATATCGCGCTTGGTGTTGGTCGGTGAAAATTTCCAGACGGCGAAGTCGGTGATGTTGCGTTTGCCTGCCACGCTGACCCGCGCGCCCGCTTCCAGGCCCGCCACGTCCAGCCGCGCTAATTTGCCATAATCTGCTAGCCGCGACGTATCAAAATACATGCCGTCGCCGTCAATTTTGTACAAAAATCCCTTTTCGTCTAGCCCGCGGGCAAAGTCGATTTGCTGCTGGATGTAGTCCGTTGCCCGCACCAAATGGTCGGGTCGCACTAATTTCAATACCTCGTAGGCTTCGTGATCAGCGATGGCGATATACTGCTCGGCCACATCCCAAGCGGTTTTACCCTCACGGCGCGCCCCCTTCTCCATCTTGTCCTCACCACCATCATCATCGCTGGTCAAGTGTCCAACGTCGGTGATATTTTGCGTGCGAATAACTGGAATGTCTTGCCAGCGCAGTAACCGCACCAATACATCCCAGTAGATATAGCCAACCCAGTTACCGATGTGCGGCTGCGAATACACCGTCAGCCCACAGGTGTACATGCGAACCGTCTGCCCATCGAGTGGTTTCAGTTCATCTTTGTGGCGAGTGAGGGTATTGTAGAGCTGTATCATCAACTCTATTGTACGGCAGACAGGCTGCTTTTCAAAGTTCGCTTTCGTCGTTTCCGACTCATCAGCACAGACACACATCCATGGAGCGAACTGACAAGCAGGAGAATAGTAGGCGGCGGAGAGGGCCGCCAAGAATTCTCGGCGGCTTGCCAGTTCGGGTTCAGGAGAGAAATTGTTTAAGTTCTCTCTCGTCTATGGCGTATAGAGCATAAGGGGTTTCCTTATACTCTAATTGTTGATATCGCTCAGCGGTATCAACGATTAGCAGAACCCTATGTGTTGGGTACTGGGCGATGGCGAAGAGGGTCTCGCCATGTCGTAGGTAAAAGGAAGCCTCTCCATAAGAAGAGGCTCCTATTCTACGCCCGATGTCGCCGGCCTCGAGAGCCTTGATGATACGGTTGATGGTTTCGGTCTTGATCTCCATTGTAATTACTCTCTCCTCATCCAGGCGGAGTGCCTGTGCTTTCTTGCAAAAACACTGCTCAGCACCCGGATGGCGCGTGAGCAAGATGAGGTTTCATGGCGCCATTTTCACTGCAAAATGCTACCGCGAAATCTCACCTTGCTCTATTCTCAACTGCTTGTCAACATACAACTTTTGGACAAAGCCATAAAACTTCGTCAACAAAAGTCTACTATCTTTATACCACTAATTAAATAAAATGTCAACGTCTATCATCAAAGACACAGCCCTGATCCCCTGTTAGCCAAGGCATAATCATTGACAGTATTAACAATATAGTGTATAATTTGATGACTATGAGTGAGCGACGTCCTGGCAGCACATCACCCACGCGGCAGAGGTGGCACCCGATTAACAACCCGGCGGAGCTTGGGCGCATTCAGGACCAGTTGGTAGAAACGCTGGATCGTCCTGAAATCACTGACAAACTGGGAGGTTTGGCGCTGGAACTTGCCGAGGTTGCTCAGCAGCTACATCCTGTTACGTACAATAGGGATGGTATTGTCAGCGCGGATGAGTTGCTGGCGTCTGACTCAAACAGTATTCCACTGGTCGGAAATACGAAATTTACGTCGCATTTTAAGCTTGCACCAACGCCCATGCAATTTGAAGCCATGGGTAGTAAGCTGGCTCATGAGGGGTATGGCGAAGCTGTAATTCGGCAACTAGGAAGTGTATTAGACAACAAATATAGCTCCAAGAAGATGGAGACTAACTACGCAGGCTTAGCGGTATGTCCTTCGTTGGCGACATACGTCACTCTTGCTCAGGGCGGTGTATTTTGTGCCGCAGGACAACCTTATATAGGCATGAACTTAACTCACATTCAACCGCTTAATGTTGCGGTTGTGGCTCATGAAGTGGCGCACGCGTTAGATTATATAAAGCATCCACTCCTCTATGTTTGCGACAAAGAAGACCTATCAGCTGTCACATTGGCAGATTTTAAGTCTCATCTTAAGCTTGCCCGTGAACTAAAGGCGTATGCAGTTGGTGATTGTATTGAGAAGTATTTTTCTGATACGCATGGATCAATGGGGCATGTTGAATTAGTATCTCACAAGGTTGAGGCTATTCGCCAGGAAGTCAATGGTCCCGTAACCTCAAAAGATGCCTTTGCGGTGCATGATGATTTGGTGAAGCGTTTGATTGCAGCAGGCTTGGGTCATATTTATCAGTAGAGCTTACGTCTTGAGCCTTACACTTGACAAAATACCAAGTATAATGTATAATAAAAAAGATAGTTATGAGAGACGAACTGTACATCATTAACCCACCAACCTCTAGCTATGATAATCCTATCTCGCTAGATTCTTTAAAGTACATGAAAGATAAACTATTAGGTGCTTTAGAGAATCCTGAGATACTTGATAAGCTGGGAGCGGTAGCCCTAGGGTTATATGACACGGCTCAAATGCTGGAGCCTATGGAATGGGTTGAGGGTGAAGAACTAGGAGATAGTCATCCTGACTCTGATTGGACGGATAAAAATATTATACCGCTTATTGGTTGTGATAAGTTTGTTATCTCTGGAAAACAGATGTCTCATATGCCAGTCCAAAAAGCTAAAATAGACGAGGCTCTCGCCAGCGACAAGTATGCCGGAGTGTATGGCAATGAAATATATGATCAGATAAAGGCCTCGCCTGTTATGACAAAAGAGGCAGGAAAGCTCACCGGATCTTGTCATACCAGTTTCTCCATGGTAACTGACATGGACCTTTATATATATTCTCGTCCTGTTGTCAGCGTAGCTAATAGTGGACTTATGGCTATCAATGTCGCCACTTTGTCTCACGAGACAGATCATGCGCGTGATTATGTTATGGACCCAGTTGTGGAGATATATCCCAAAGATGACCGAGCAAGACTCTGCTCTGAGCTGCGAGCCTATGCCGTAGGTAAGGTGTTTCAGGATCATCTAATGTACGAGGATAGAATGATGTTGAGATACCCTAGTTTATCAGATCAGGTAGAAAAGGTGCGAAGAGAGATTAATGGTCCCATAACCTCCGAAGATGCGTTTGCGGTGCATGAGGACATAATTCAGCGCTTGGAGCAAGCGGGTCTGAGTTATATTTATCGATAGATCTTACTCGAGTCTTATTTTACTAAGTAGATTGGCGACTATACTTGTGTCTGCTAATTCTTTCCAGGTTTGCTCACCGATGATTATGCCGAGCTCTGAAATATGTGTATCAATGTTTGGTGTATCCATTCTTCCACTGCTGTAAGAAAAAGATTTGAGGCGCCGATATAAACGTGCCAATACTGTCTCTGTTTGCATTATTTTGATAACGTCGCCGTATATCTTCTGTAACTCGAATTCATTCTCTAGGTTTCTAACTACTGCAAAGTTGCAAACACAATGTAATGTTTTACTAATTTTTGCTGCACATTCCTCAAAGCTATAATAACCTAAACGAGCGTTAGCTATGTCGGCCACTGTACCGTGAATCGTATAAGCCAGATAATGGGACAATGCTAGTAGCGCTGGATTATCATTTACTGTGATACTGAGGACGGAAGAAGGTTGGCTGATCAATGGTATTGGCTCATTAATTTCGTGTAGGAATTCATGCTCAGCAAGTTGCTTAACGATGAGGGGCTGATCAAGTCCTTCGATCGTCTGCCAAGCGGCATCATTTAGGGCTATGATATTTTGCCGGAGCGCGTTCATATCATCGCACGCCACAGTCTGCTTTTTCTCTGCCGTGATTTGATTCATTGCCAAAAGTAGAGCTTCGTCGTTTGTAGATGCCTGAATATGTCGCAACTTATCCGTTAAGCTTACCGCTTCATCAGTATAGAGATCGATATCAATGGTAATAAGTCCTGTGTCTATATAGTGTGAACCAAGTGCGAAATAATCAACTTGTCGCAACAAGCCAGCCCGCTGCGTCATTTGCTTGAACGTATTCATCGCTAGATGTTCATAAATATGTGCCTCAATCGGTGAAGTGGCTTGTTTGCAGAGAAAAATTCGTTGCATATCGTCTGTTCCAGGATAGACTTATCATGACGATATGTCTATTTTAGTTTGCTTTGAACCGTGCTGATACAGGCTAATTTGCGTTGCTCGCAAAACCTTAGTCAAATTCTCTACGCTAGCGATTTTCTTCCAGCCAGCAGAGCCTAAGATGGCGCCAAATTCCCTGAGCAGGCGATCCTCGTCTGGAGCGGCGTGCGGATTGGAAGAGTAAGAAGCTAGTGATAGATAATTCGCAAAACGTTGCATAACTTCTAGTTTAGTGATCGTTTCTAGGGTGTGTTTAACGCTTGCGGTGATTTCCTCTATTTGTGTTATCGGCATTATGCGAGGGTTAATTAAAAACGTACTAATGACAGTTGTTGAGTTTGCGCTGTCTCGAGCGTCTTCATGAGCAAAATAAGCACCAAACTCTTGGCAAACCCTTTGTCCTATTGATAAATTCAAAAAGTGCGCTAACTCGCGCCACAGTATGCGCAGCTCAATCGACGGGTCGCTAAATTGTAATTGTAACTTAATTTTACGCGGCTTGGTGGCTGGCTGGTCGGTAACATATATCAGGTCAAGCAACTTTTTATCTTCAAGCGTATCTCTCGGTAGTAATTCAACTGAATCTAATTCTTGCCAGGATTGATCATTAAGCATTCTTAGGTTGTCGATTATTATAGCGATATCGCCAATGAAAATTGCCTCTGATTCTTCTGCTGCAATTTGTGATAATGCTCGCGAAATTGGCAGATGGCAAGGAGCTTTGCCAAGGTCGGCTTTCATCGTCACGAAACCTTTAAGTAGCTCCATCGATGCTTTGTTGTAGCATTCTGCAGAGATAATTATCACACCGGAACCATATGTAGCGCCATTTAGCGCATAATCTAGCAGCTTGTATTGCCTGTGGTGGTAAAGATAATCAGTAACTGTGGTGATAAACAAATGCTCATAAAGATGAGCGAGTTGTGTACAGGGGTGGTGTTTGATAAGTATAGAATACCTCATGAGAAAATTCTAACAGGAAAATGAGTTAGTTTATAGACATAACTCAGGTCTGGGACGAATTAGGAGCGGAAACGCTTGGGATTCCGGTTGCTCTTGATACCGTCACCGTGCGGGTTGGTGCCCTTGCGCCTGGAGCGGTTACCTCCGCCGCGCATGAGTGCGTTATTACGCCTCGTTGAGCACTTGGAGCAAGGACAGACCTTCCTTGGGACACCATAAGTCGAGCATTTGCTGCTGCGGACCATGATAGCTCCTTCTGGAGTCGGGCGAAGAAAAATTATTCTCCGCAAAGTGGGACGTCTCAAGCCTAGTGGCTTATAGGCGAAACGCCGACCTCTGCGATTGCAAAAGCTAATATATATATCAATAATAGAACAAAATGTCAATAGGTTTTTGTCAATATTATGTTATAAAAATATCGTGACCCCTGTTGCGAGACGTGGGTAAAACATACTGTTAACTGCTGAAATGTTGTAATAAGTGCTAGTTCTGTCGTACCTCTTCTAGGGCTCGGCTAGTCGCCTCGACCAGCTCCCGTACGATTTGGTCATACTCTTCATATACACGAAATCCGGCCGCGTACGGATGGCCACCGCCGCCGAAGTAGCCAGCCACGGTGTCGGCGATCGGTAAATTGCCGCGCAGGCGGGCCGTCAGTTTACCATCGGGGTAGGTTTTAATGACGCAGGAAAGTGCCACGCCCTCGACCAGTCGCAGTTCGTCGCCAATCAGTGCGCCGGGGTTGTAGGCGTCGCTGTAGGCTTGGATTTCCTCAAATGGCACGTGCACCAACGCCAATTGCCCGTCCAGCAAGTATTCGATTCGCTCAATTAATTTTCCCTTGTACGCCAAAATCTCCGGGGATTTCTTCATGAATTCGCGCCGCCGCTCTTCAATTTCGGCGTTGGACGCGCCCAGCTCGGTCAATTCACCAGCCACGTGGAAGGTTGACGCAGTGGTGTTTGGTGTGGTGAGGCCCAGACTGTCAGACATGATGGCGATGAGGAGATTTTCGGCGGCCTGCTGGTTGATGGTCCAGCCAACATGGGTGAATAATTGATATAGCAATTCCCCGGTAGCCACCACCGTGTCAGAGAGCATGGTATGCTCAAAGCTCAGCGTTGACTCGGCAGTGTGGTGGTCAACGACCAAGACTGGATGCGTCTCCAAAAAATGCCGTACGCCTGGCGTCTCTAAGACCTTGCTGAGCAAAATATCAGCGCTAGTGTCCACGATGATGGTCAGGTCAGCATGGGCTGGAAAATCGCCAACCACCCGGTCCCAACCGCGGATATACCGCAGATATTTGGGGATGTCGACCGGGCAATACAACGTCACGGTTTTACCCAAATCACTCAGCACCTCCTCCAGCGCCAAACTAGAACCCAGGCTGTCGCCGTCGGGGTTTTCGGCTTGGATGATGACGATGTTGTTGGCGGATTGGATAAGTTGTTGGGCGGTATCAAACATGGTTTTATTATAGCAGACAAGGTTTTTACCGATACAGCAGCGTTTTTAACAAAAACCGCCATTATTATTGACAAAAAATAAAGTTTATGATAATATGGACACATAAGATCCGAGGTGAGGATCGAAAGAAGAGGAGTTTTTATGAATAAATTTAAGAAAATCGGTATAGCTATCTCTTTGGGGATTGCTTTAATCGGTGGTTTTTGGATGGCAACTCCATCTAAGGCTGCCAACTGTAGTAACTTTAATGTTGTCCACTGTGGTACCAATTCTCTGTCAGAATTGAAAGCTGCGTATGCTCGTCCAGAGATCAAATCATTGTACAACCAATGGTACATCAATGACGAAATGGTACAAGGCGGCTCAAACATGCGTGAAGGTGTGGTTGACGCTAATGGAAACATTACTGTCGATGGTCGTGTTGTTGCCACTAATGCAGTAACTGTCCAGGCAAAAGCTGGTACTCGCCAGGTAACCCCTTCTCGGCAGTACAGCGCTGCTGGCCACACGTATTACCAATACACAACTGGTCAGAGCTTTATTGACGGTATTACACGGTACAAAATTTATGCTTGGTTTGATAACGACGGTAAATTCATCACTGGTGTGATCAAGGATTGTGGTAACCCGGTTTGGGGCCCTCCTACAACTCCTCCAGCAAAACCTGTGTTGACTTGTGATGCAATGCAAAAAACGGCAGTATCTCGTGACACCTTCAAGTTCAGCACCAAAGCAACTGCCAAGGGTGGCGCAAGTGTCACCAGCTACACCTACAACTTTGGTGACGGCACCACTAAAACGACTACCTCATCTGAAATTCAACACACATACGCAAAACCTGGTAACTACAAAGTTACCGTTACGGTGAACGGCAAAGAAGGTTCTGACGTTCAAAAAACCAGCCAAAACTGTCAGACGACTGTTACGGTCAATCCTGAGCCTACAATGGAAGTTTGCCGGTTGTCAGACAAGAAATACCCAGTAATTATCAAGGCTTCAGAGTTTGACGCCAAGAAGCATTCAAAGAACCCTAACGACTGTAAGGAAGCTCCAGCTAAAATCAAGGTTTGTGTCATTGAAACCAAAGAAATTCGTGAGATTAAAAAGGAAGAGTTTACCGAGTCAAAGTACACAACTGACATGAGTAAGTGTCAATCAACGCCGACGACTCCTACCCCTCCAACAACTCCTGAGTTGCCACGGACTGGTACCGAGAATATGGTTGTATCAGTACTGGGTCTTGGTGGACTAACTACAGCAGCTGTCGCTTACGTCATCAGTCGCCGCCGCCTGTAATATAGTTGATGATGAAAGAAATACCCGCTTGATGTCAAGCGGGTATTTTGATTAGTTAGCTTTTCTTGCGAGTTGTGGATTTTTTGGCGGCAGTTTTAGATTTGGCTGAGGTGCGACCGCGGCGAGCGGGCTTGGCGGGTGCGGCTTTGAGGAGCTCTAGCGCCTGCTCGTGAGTGATGGTTTTTGGGTCGATGTCTTTGGGGATTTTGGCGTTTTTGGTGCCGTCAGTGATGTATGGACCAAAGCGGCCGTTAAGGACTTTGACGCCGTCACCAAAGTCAGCGATATTTTTCTCGGCTTCGGCCTGAAGTTTGGCGGCGTAGAGTTCGCGAGCTGTTTCTAGGGTGATGGTGTGCGGATCTTCAGGTTTGATGGAGACGAAGAGCTTGCCGACTTGGATATATGGACCAAAGCGGCCGATATTGGCCTTGATGTCTTGCCCGTCTTCGGTTTGACCGACGACGCGCGGCAGCTTGAACATTTCTAGTGCTTGCTCCAGAGTAACGGTCTCGATTTTCGCGCCTTTTGGCAGCGGCGCAAAGCGCGGTTTGTCCTCGTCGTCAGTGGCGCCCAGCTGTAACATTGGGCCAAAGCGGCCAAAGCGCGCCAGGATTGGCTTGCCAGATTTTGGATCGATGCCGACTTCGCGGTTAGCGCCGACTTTACTGCGGTCGATGCCGCCTGATTGTTCAATCAGTTTGTGAAATGGCGTGTAGAATCCATTGAGCATGGCGCTTTTAGCCAGGTTAGCGGCAGCGATTTTATCAAATTCAGTTTCGACATTGGCGGTGAAATCATAGTCAACGATTTGCGTAAAATGGTCGGTCAAAAAGTCGGCGATCAGTTCCCCGCTCGGTGTTGGGATGAGCTTGCCGCGAGTGGAACCAGTTTTTTCCTGGACGACGTCGCGGCTGACTTCTTCGCCGTTGTAACTGAGGACGATGACGTCGCGCGGTTGACCTTCACTGTCGCCTTTTTCGACGTAGCCGCGGGTCTGTACGGTGTCGATGATGGTGGCATAGGTGCTTGGCCGGCCAATGCCGAGGTCTTCAAGCTTCTTGACCAGTGAGCCTTCGGTATAGCGGGCTGGTGGTCGGGCGAAGGTTTGGCGGGCGGTGATGTCGTGGGTTTCGAGTGTGTCGCCAGAGTGGAGTTTTGGCAAGATTTCGTCTTTGCCGCCGCCATAGACACGCAAGAAGCCGTCAAAAGTGATGACTTCGCCTTTTGCTTCAAAGACGAGGTATGCGGCGCTGTTCTTCGCTGGAGTACTCTTTTCGCTTGTATCTCCACTGGAGATACTACGCGAGCGTTCGGCTGAAGCGCCCGCCTTTGACGAGCGCTTCACAGCCTCCACCTCAGGAAGCGCCGCATCCGCCCCTTCAATACAAATCGTCACTGTCGTCTTCTCTAATTTGGCTGCTGACATTTGAGACGCCAGGGTACGGCGGCGGATGAGGTCGTAGAGTTTTTGGTCGTACTCGTTTGAGGTGACGGTTTCGCGGGTGATGTCGGTCGGGCGGATGGCTTCGTGCGCTTCTTGGGCGGAGGCGGATTTGGTTTTGAATTTGCGCACAGTTGAATAATCCGGGCCATACAATCGCTTGATAAAGTCGGTGGCGCTGGCGATGGCCTGCCCGCTCAAATTGACCGAGTCAGTACGCATGTAGGTGATCTTACCATCTTGGTAGAGTCGTTGCGCCGAGGCCATGGTAGCTTTGGAACTGAAGCCAAGCTTGGCGTTGGCTTCCTGCTGCAAGGTCGAGGTCGTAAACGGTGCGGCTGGGTTGCGCGTGCCAGGCGTTTTCGAGATATCGCTGACGGTGAATGTGGCTGGCTTGAGGCTGTTCAAGAATTCGTGAGCGGCTGCTTCGGAATCAAATTTTTGGTTGAGCTCGGCCTTGAATTCTTGATTATCGTGGATGAATATGGCGGTCACCTTGAACTGCGAGCTGCCTGCAAATTTCATGATTTCTCGTTCGCGTTCGACTAGCAGCCGTACTGCCGGGCTCTGAACGCGGCCAGCCGATTTGCCGCCTGGCACTTTTTGCCAGACCACTGGGCTGAGCTCAAAGCCGACCAGCCGGTCGAGGATTTGCCGGGCTTGCTGCGCCTGCACCAGATTCATATCAACGGTGCGCGGATTTTTGATGGCGGTGGTGATGGCGTCCTTGGTGATCTCGTGAAAGACGATACGCTTGGTCGTCTCAATTGGCAGGTCCAACACTTTACAGAGATGCCAGGCAATGGCCTCTCCTTCGCGGTCTTCATCGGTGGCCAGCCAGACATTGTCTTTACCGACGGCCTTGACGTTTTTCTTTAGCTCGCTGATGACTTTCTTTTTCTCGGGATCAACTTCGTAGACGGCAAAAAAATCATTCGCCACATCAATCGGCGGCGTGCCGTCCTTGGTTTTTTTGACAATTGAGCGGATATGTCCCACGCTTGACAGAACATGAAATTCCTTGCCCAAGTATTTCTCAATGGTTTTGGCTTTGGCTGGTGACTCGACGATAACGAGATTTTTCATAACTTTATATTATACCATATTGGATGACCCATCAAATAATGGCCGTTTGAGCGTGGCGGTTTCTGCGCTATTTCTGGTTACTATCCATCAGATCGCGGGCGCGCTTAACGTATTGTCCAGCCGCTACTCCTGCTGCAGGAAGATAGCCTGCAAAGCTCAGTTTACCTAGTCCTTTCAGCGTCTTGGCGGCTTTCTGATGGCCCAAGGACTCTGCCGACTTGCCGATGATGAGCAATGTCGTGGTTGCTGCGAGCAGTGCGCTGCTGACCCGCCCTGCTTGAGTTGGGCGAAGTGGTTCGCGCTCACCGGGGAGCTGTTTGTGTTTGCATTCGGCAACAGCGGTAGCAATGGCTTTTGTTGATTCTAGGCCAGCAATTGTCGCCACCATGGCTTTTGATGTGGGGTCCTCTTGTGATAGTTTTAGCAGTGCTGCTGCCCCAACGATTTTATCCCTGATGGGGTCTAGCTTAATGCCCAGTTTGGACCGTTGGTTGAGGGCATTTGCCAACGAACCATCAAGTTTGTCTGATAATTCACCAGCGACCAGCGCTGCCATGCCTTTGAGGGAGTCAGCGTTATTGATACCATATAGACTAAGCATTCCACCTACCGCTGTAATAACGTTTGGTATTGTTAATATATCATCTGAGATAGGTTGCTCTTCTGGGGACTTGGTGGGACGAAACTGTGGTTGACGCTCTGTATTCATTGACAATATCATACTACTATTGTGAAGTATATTCAAGCATAGGCGTTATCGTAGCGTCCAGTTGTTTGCCCCGAGTGGCTTGATCGCACCATTAATCTCCAGCATGGTGAGTGCGGTGGCAAAATCAGCCGCTGATAGTCCGGACTGTTTTTGTAGCTCATCGCCGTCACGTACGCCATTTTTGATGAGTTGGGCAATGGCGATTTCAGCTGGTGTAGAGCCAATTGGCAACGCGCATTGGGTGGGTTGGGTGGATTTCCAAGTTGGGGCAATGGCGTTCAATACGTCTTTGGCCGAGAGAGCTGGATTGGCGCCCTGAAGTAGTAGGTTGTTGCATCCTGCGGATAATGGGCTGGTGATATTGCCAGGAACGACAAATACGTCACGCCCCTGCTCGAGGGCGTATGCTGCGGTATTGAGCGTACCGCTACGTTCAGCCGCTTCGGTGATGATGATAGCGTCTGCCAGCCCGCTAACCAGGCGGTTTCTTTGTAGGAAACTCCATTTGCGTATTTTCATGCCGTCGCCGCGCATCCATTCTGACAGGACTGCGCCGCCCTGTTTGATGATGTTTTCTGCTAATCCTCGGTTGCTGCGCGGTGCAATATCTGGGAGCTCTGAGGTGACGACGCCAATGACTGTGCCACCAGCATTGAGAGCTGCAGTCTGGGCAATGCTATCAACGCCAAGTGCTAGTCCACTGATGATAATCACCCCGGCTTGCGCCAGGTCTGTCGCTAGCCGTTCGGTAACCTCGCGTCCGTAGTTACTGGGTTTGCGTGTACCGACAATTGCGACTCGAGGAGCGTGGGTGTCTGGGAGCTTTCCCATAAAACATAACCTTTTTGGTGGCTTGGCAATATTGACCAACCTCTTGGTGAAAATATGCTCCTCTGGTAGTACTGTATTGATTTCCATAACTTTTTATTGCAAAAAGTATTGACACTATGTCAAATCTTTGCTATAATGATACACGATTGGTTGATCAGCGAGTTCAACCAAATGCACCTTATACCCCCTATTCTAACTATATGTTAGGTTGCGCGCAATGGCATTAAGTATCTTACCCTCCACTTTTTGCGTTAAACGTTACGCGCATACTAACCCCTTTAACTACCCTTTTGATTAAGGCGACCTCTGTTTCATGGTGAGTACGCACTGTATTGACGATTCGTCAGGCGCCGGTCTTTTGGAGTTTTGACCGCAGACGCTTTGCCATGACATGGAAGCTCGGGTGGGTTGAAGGGTAACAAAGCACCAGGTGATGCCCACCCTTACCTGGTGCTTTTTTAGTTGGGAATTATTTTTTATATTGCTTGGTTTGCTGACAATTTTTGCAAATGCCTTCTAGTTCAAAGTGGTGTTTGACAACGGCAAACTGATGTTTGCGACTGAGATAGCCAACAAGCTGTTCCAATTCTGGTGTTTGGATGGGCTCAGCGTTTTGACAGTGGATACAGTAGAGATGGTGATGATGTGGGATGAATGGTTCAGCGAGCTCGTAGTAGCTTTTCCAGCCAATAGCAACGGCGCTGACGATGTGTAGCTGATCAAAGGTAACGAGGGTGCGGTAGACGCTGGCTCGGTCAACGTTTTTGCATTTTTTGGCAATGTCACTAATGGTTAGTGGAACGGCTGATTGTCGCAGTACGTCAAATACTTGCTGGCGCGGTTTCGTCAGACGCAAGTTGTGCTGTTTGAGCAGTTCGTCTATTGTCATATTGTTGCAATTATATCACTTATTGCGACAAATTTGCAATAAATGAGAGTGTTTGGCATTATGAAACATTATGGATATAGCAATTAAAACAGTGATGAATTTGCATGAGTTTGCGCCATCACCAGATGTGAACGCAGCTTTCTCTGGCTTGGTGGCGTCGGTTGTACAGGCGACAGCGTTACCGACCTGGTGCAATGATGAAGTGTGTCGCGAGGTGCAACGCCGTTGTTCCCTGTCGGAATCAGAGATGGAAATGTATTGGTCGCGGCGAATTGCCAGCTCAGCCCGTCCGCAGCGAGAGCTGGAAACGTTTTGGTATATTGACAATTACCGCGAGCTAGTGCGGCGTGAAGTTAGCTTGTTGGCCGGGTCGGGTTTGTCTTTGACTGACAGTAGCCGCGCGGCGATGATTGGCAGCGGTCCCCTGCCTTTGACCGCTTGGTGCTTGTGGCATCAGACAGACGCGGCGGTTGATTTGGTGGACGTGGCGCCGGCTGCTTTGGTACAGTCGCGCGAACTGGCACGGGCGATTGCTTGGCCGGTTGGTGAGTGCTTGGTGGCGGACGGAGCGGCGGTGGCTTTGCCGGATAGTGCTTACGACGTGATTTATGTGGCTGGGCTGGCGGGCGATTCGGTTGAAGCCAAACAACAAATTATTGATAATATTTTGCCAGCGCTCCGGCCTGGCGGGCGGATCATTGTGCGCGGCGCCCACGGCGCGAAAACGTTGTTATACCCAGCGTTTGACCCGAATGGCTTGCGGCGCTTGCAGCTGCTGATCGAGTATAACCCTGACGACGATATTATTAACTCAGTATATGTGTACAAGAAAGGTTAATTATGAACGATACAATTGCATTATATCTGGTGAATGGCGCGCTGGGTGCTGGCAAAACGACGCTGGTTGATTTTTTGGTGCAGCAACCGGAGTTTGCTGGCGCGCGAGTGGTTGAAAATGAGTTTGCGTCGGAAAGTATTGACAGCTGTACATTAGCGCAACGCGTTGATGAACTAGCGACAATTGCTGGCGAGTGTATCTGTTGCAGTAGCGGCCAAGAGTTGATTGATATTTTGCACAATTTTGCAATAAGCGGAAAAGCACCGGTTATCATTGAGTCAACTGGCGTCGCTAACACTCTGCGGGTGGTCGAGAAATTGCTGGCTGGCGATATCTTTGAGCAGTATGATTTGAAGCAGTCGTTGTATGTTGTGGATGGAGCTGAAGCCAGGGCTGACGGTTTGGCGAAGGCGTTGCTGGCGGAAGCTCAGGCAGCGGATACGGTACTAATCAGCAAGCTGGATTTGCTGACTGAAAATGATCGCCAGCAGCTAATTGAAACATTGTTGCAACAAGGGCTGACGAAGGTTGTGATGATGGACCACGGTAAGTTTGACTTGGCGCAGCTTGCTAGCGAGTCGCGTATTTTGGATTATTTGCTACTGCACGAGCCTGCGGAAAACGCGGCTGAGGATGCTTTAAATTATAGCGTGGTTGATGTGGCTGAGTTGGCTATTAGCGCTGAGAAGATTGAGAAGATCTGGGCTAGTTTGCGAGATAAATATGCTTTGCGGCGCATGAAAGGCGCAGTTGTTGAGGGTGACGAGATATTTCACATCGAAGCAACGCCACAGCAAATACGGGTCACGCGCGGTGCCGCTGACGAGCCATTAAAACTTGTTGTCATTGGCGAACGGGCGCGTGAGATTACTAGCGCAGTAATTATGAAGGAGTTGGGATGATGGAAGGTACGAATAATGCGAGAGCGGCGGTTGATAAGCTGCTTGATATGTATGATGAGTATACGGCTTTGACAGTCAAGATTGCTGCTGCGGAGCGCCGTTTGGCATTGGCGAAATTGAAGAATAGCAGTGGCGAACAGATACGGATAGAGCTGGACGACTTACGGCATAGCCAGCAGCAACTGTCTGATAATATGACGTTTGATACGCCACTAGTTTGGGTGATGTACAAGTTCGAGGCCTACCAGGATGAGGCGCAGCCGATTCAAACCATGCACGATTTTCGCTTACACTGCTCGAAGCCCGGCTATATTTGCACCAAGCGCTTCACATTTTTAAATGCACACTTGTGCAATAATGGGCAATGTCCCCTGATGGATGACGAACGATATCCCGACAAAATGTTACTTAGTGAGATTTTTCCGCTCCTTGGCGAAATTGAACAAGATGAAGCTTTCTTGTTCAGTTGGCGCGCGCATGAGTACTATCAGGAGGCTGGAATTGTTAAAAAATGGCAGGACTATGTGGACCGTAGAGGATAACCTTTTACCTGCTGGTTGAGGTAAGCGTAAGATTGCGCTCATAGATATGCTATACTAAAGCAATATGAAACATCTCTGGCATTCACATCATCCATTTCGAATTTTTTGGTTTTCAGCACTATTGACATTGATTTTGGGCAGCTTGACGTTCATGCACTTGGGTCTTGGCGGCCTCTGGTTATTTGCTATTTTGGTGGTGTTGGAAGTTACGTTTAGCTTTGACAACGCGGTGATTAACAGCAAAGTGTTGGCTGGCATGAGCTCGACATGGCAAAAAGTATTTTTGACGGTCGGCATCTTTGTGGCAGTGTTTGTGGTGCGGTTTATTTTGCCAATTTTCATCGTTATGGTGGCGAGTGGTCATGGTTTCACCGAGGTGGTTGACTTGGCTATCAATAAGCCAGCCGAGTATGGTCACATCTTGCATGAGGCATCGCCGATGATTGATGCGTTTGGTGGGGCGTTTTTGATCATGATTGGGTTAAGTTATTTCATCGACTACAACAAGCGTATCCACTGGGTCAGTCATGTTGAGCCGTGGCTAGCTAAGGCTGGACGGTTTGAGAATTTCAAAGTATGTCTGATGTTGGCGGTGGCGACGATTTTGTATTTCACGGTGGAGCCAGCACACCAATCGCTTATTTTGATCTCATCTATTCTGGGGATTATGCTGCACATCGGGCTGGAATTGTTTGGCTCATTCTTTCACGAGGATGATGCCAAGGCCATTAAAATCAAGACTGGTTGGGCAGCATTTGCAAGCTTGCTGTATCTTGAGGTTCTGGATGCTAGCTTTAGTTTCGACGGCGTCATCGGTGCCTTTGCTATCACTAGTAGTGTCCTGTTGATTGTTGCTGGACTGGCGTCTGGAGCTATTTGGGTGCGGTCATTGACGGTGTATCTGTTGCGTACAGGCGTACTCAGTAAATATAAGTATCTGGAAAATGGCGCACACTGGGCAATTACGGCACTGGGCATGATGATGATTGCTAAGCTGTTTCATCTGGAGCTGCCGGAGTGGGCGACGGGCGGCTTGGGGTTGTTGTTTGTGAGCCTGGCGGTTGGTAGTAGTGTTCTGGAAGCACGGGCCATCAAGCTGCGAGAAACGGCAGCAAAAATCAAGCGCCGAAAACGATAAGCGTTTTGCAACGTTGTTGCAGTTAGAGCTTAATGCTCAGCGGCTCAATGGTGCCGTTGAGAAATGCCTCGGTCAGTTTGATTGATTCAGGGATTGTCCAATCGCGGAGAATTGTTCGTTCGTCGGCGTTGAACTTGCTGAGGACGAAATCGACATCGCCAATTTGCCGGCGTAGTAGATTGTCGGTGCCGATGCGAATATGCCAGAAGTCACTACCAATATGTCGATGCAGTGACTTGAGGCCATTGTTGCCAGCACTTTCACCGCCCTTGCGGACACGAATTTTACCAAAATCAAGCGCCGTATCGTCATGAATAATCAGGAGATCATCAAGCGTCAGCTTATAAAAATCCATGAGCGCTCGCGCCGCAATGCCAACCTCGTTGTAGTAGGTAGTTGGCTTGACGAGTAGGACGTTGCCCGGCGCTTTGGGGTGACTGATTTCGGCAATGTCGGCAAAGAATTTAGGCTTATTGCTAAACTGTGCATCTTGCTCCGCCGCCAACTGGTCAATTACCAAAAAGCCAGCATTGTGCCGGGTGTAGGTGTATTTATCGCCAGGATTGCCGAGGGCGAGGATGATTTTCATATCTTCAGTATATCACCTCGGACGCGATGGCGTATAATAGATATATGGCAAAGCGCGATGATGATTTGGAATTTAGTATCAATGCAGCATTTGACGAAGCACGGACGATTGTTGATAAAGTACCGCTATATTTGGTGAATGGGTCGCTGGGTGCTGGTAAAACCAGCGTACTTGAATTCTTATTGCGACAAAGTGACTTTACGGGCGCACGAGTGATTGAAAATGAATATGCCAACGAAAATGTCGATGGCTACCGACTGGAGGGGCTGGCAGACATGGTGACGACCCTGGCTGGCGACTGTGTTTGTTGCGGCTCGGAGGATGCGCTGACCAAGATGCTGATGGATTTTAGTCGCTATTCCCCTGCACCAGTGTTCATTGAGGCGACGGGGGTGGCGCGGACGATGAATTTGGTGGAGCGATTGATCAGCGCCAAGATGTTTGCCAAGTACGAGCTGATGCAGAGTTTTTACGTGATCGACGCGCATGAGATTTTATGCGGTGTTGAGCCAGCGCATGAAATTGAGCTACAAGCCGCAGATGTGATTTTGGTGACCAAGGAAGATTTATTGAAGGGTAATGAACGAGCTGAATACGAGGCCAAACGCCGCGCCCTGCCCTACGCCAAGGTGCTGAGCGCCCCGTACGGCCAGTTTGATCTCAGTAAAATAACCACGCCGTCGGGACTGTTGGCGTTTTTTGACCAGTATGATGGCGAGTTGGCGGTGCCGGACAATCCGACGTACAGTGTGATTGATTTGTCGACCACTACTGTTGGTGAAGCGGTGTTTGAGAAACTATGGCCAGAGTTGTTTGCGGCATATGGTCTCAGGCGTCTGAAGGGTTGTTTTGTGAACGACCGCGGTGAGCGGCGGCACATTGAAGCGACGCAGTGTCAGATTGAGATTCGTCATGCACGCTCAGACGAGGCAGTAAAAATTGTGCTGATCGGTGAGCGAGCAGATGAAATTACGCGTGATATTTTGCAAGCACAAATCCTCATGTATGGTGGATGATCAGCTTTTTCCTGCGGTGTCTGGGCTATCGACAGTGATAGTGTCGTGAAATTCTCCCTCTGGTCTATGAGTTTCACCAGGCTTCACAGTAAGAGTAAAACCTTCCTGTAGTTCGGGAAATGGTCCAAGTAGTCCGCGGGCTGCAACCTCTCCAACTGCTCGCATGAAGCTCTCGACAGCTTGTTTTCGCTCAGCTAGTTCTACTGGATTTTCATCTGCTACTCCTGGTATCTCAACACCAGTAATAACTTCACTAAAGTTGGGGTACTTGGTGTCACCCGGTTCTGCTGTAACAGACATGCTTGCACTTGTGCAACCGGTAGCTTCGGACATGTCAAAGATGGATGATTTTTTACCAGCACGGTCAAGTAGTGGCTGGTGGTTACCAGTGTCTCCAGCAAGGAGAGTAACTCCTACTATAGTCTCCTCACTCGTCGCGTTTTTGTCATCTTGCGGTAATACTTGGATGTCACCGACTGAGCCAATACGCATGGAATATTCGGTTGCCTTTTCGCTAAAGAAAGGTTTAACGTTGATCCTAAAAGTAGTTTTCTTAGGGTCTATGGTATCAATGGGTAGCGTTTGGTCGGGGCGCGCAATGACACGAGAGGCCTCCTGGTCAGAGTGTGTAGAGTTTGTCAAGTTTTCCATATGCGTTGTATTATACCACATCAGCTGATATTTGTAAATAGTGTATTGACATGAAAATAGCCCACCCAGAAAGGCTCAAGCCGAGGCGTGAAACCTAGCCCTTCTCGGCGTTCTTGGCTTGTTTGTAGGCCTTGGTGACGGGTGCCAGGCCGCGGGCGACGCGTTTGCGGTTGGCTTTCAGTTGTTTTTCGTCGCGGAAAGATAGTTTAATGGGCGTGCCGGCAAAGTTGAAGGCTTCACGCAGGGTGCGCTCCAAGTAGCGTTTATAGCTCCAGTGGACGAATTTGAGGTTGCTGCCGTAGATGACGAACCATGGTGGAGCGATGTCGGTCTGGACGATGTAGCGGAGTTTTGGGTGTGAATTCTTCAAGCCAGCTGGCGGATGAGCGGCAACGGCTTTTTGTAAGAGGTCGTTGAGGACGCGGGTTTTGCACTCTTGGTGGCGGCGCTTATAAATATCAAGGGCTAGGTCGAACAATTTGGCGACGTTTTGGCCAGTGACTGATGAGGTGAAGATCAGTGGTGCGTAGGGTGTGAATTTGAAATGATAGCTAATTTGTGGTGCTAGCTCGTCGCGGGTGTAGGCGTCTTTGCCTTCGACGGAATCCCACTTGCTGACAACCAGGACTAGACCTTTGCCTGCTTCGTCGATGATGCCCGCCAGTCGTTGGTCTAGCCCGACGTTTAATTCATTGACGTCCATCAGCAGAAAACAGACGTCGGCTTCATTGATGGCCTGCATGGTGCGTAGGACCGAGAATTTTTCAATGCCGGTTTCTTGCTTGCCTTGACGGCGAATGCCGGCGGTGTCGAGTAGCTCAATGGTTTGGCCATGGTAGCGGACCTGGACGCGGTTGACGTCGCGGGTGGTGCCGGCAACGTTGGCGACGATGGCTTGCTGCTTGCCCGCCAAGGTGTTAAACAAGTTACTTTTGCCGACATTTGGCCGGCCGATCAAGGCGACACGGATGATGTTGTCAGGTGCGGTTTGAGTGGCTGGCGGGATGAGATCGGCGATATTGTCGAGCAGATCAGAAATGCCGATGTTGTGCTCGGCCGAGGTTTTGATGATGGTTTTGATGCCGAGACGCTTGAATTCGTCGGTGTGGAGCGAGCCTTTGAGGTCGGCTTTATTGGCGATGAGGAGGACGGGCTTGCCGCTTTTGAGGGCTTTTTTGGCCAGTTGACGGTCGGCGTCTGATGGATAGACAGTAGAATCAACCATGACGAGGATGACATCTGCCGCGGCGGAGGCGTCGGCGATTTGGTCTTGGATGGTTGCTTCGAATTCGTCTTCGGCGGGCTTAAGGCCGGCGGTGTCGATGAGCCAGAATTCAGCCTGGCTTGCCTCGTCAGGAGATGAGGCGCGGCGTTTGTATGAGACTTTGCCAACAACGTTGTCGCGGGTGGTGCCGGCTTCGCGGGCGACGATGGCGGTGCGGGCGCGCGTCAAGCGATTGAACAATGAACTTTTGCCAACGTTAGCTTGGCCGATGATGGCGACGGTAGGTAATTTATGAGACATAATTACGCCTATTATACCAGAGGCGCGGGGATTTGGCGAGGATAAGCGGTATGTGAAATGGGTCTGACCTTAGCCTGCTGGAGTGGGTATTGCCGTAGCAACTGGTGTTGGGCTGCTTTCTGGTGCTTGTGAAGCGGTACACTCAGGGCTGTTAGGAACTGCTGTTATGCCACCTTGCCCGTAGTAATTATAATATTTGTATAGTAGCGTGGTACCATCACAACCTTTCTCTACGGATGATATTGCACGCTTGCAGTCAGGTTCATCAAGACAGTTCTGGTCAACAGTCTGCCAATCGATATTGGGCTGGTTGGTTGAGTCTAGCTCCGGGCTGATTGTAGATCCTTCTGTAGTTGCCGTTGGTGCTGTTTCTGATATTGGCGCACCGCAGCCTGACAGAGCCAGTGCAGCGCTGGCTACTGTGCCAAGCACGACTCCTACTTTTTTCCGCCATAATCCACTATCATTTTCAATTGAAAATTTGTTACCTTCTCGCATGGTATATCCTCCTATGTATCTATACGATACACCAATCGTTGACTTGGTGTCAATTTACTTTCCTGAAATTCCCCGCGTTTGATGTCACCGAGAGTGTAGTTACCGAAGTCTGTCCGGTGGAGCTTGGTGACGGTGTAGCCAAGAGCGGCGAAGGTGCGGCGGATTTGGCGGTTGCGGCCTTCGCTCATCTGGACGATCCAGCGGTGGTCATCACCGTCGTGCTGGCGTTCGAGCGTCAAGCGGCTGGGGCCGTCAGGTAGCTGCACACCAAAGTCATTGATCATTTGCCGGTGGAGTGGCTGAAGCGGTTGGTCGAGCGTCACCAAATAGCGCTTCATTTTGTGAAATGACGGGTGCGTCATCTGGTGGGCAAAATCGCCGTCGTTGGTGAGGAGGATGAGCCCAGAGCTGTCTTTATCCAAGCGACCGACGGGTTTCAGGTGATGGAGGCTGGTTGGTAATAATTCATAAATAGTTGGTACGCCACCCTGGGAAGCGCGCGAACAGAGGTAGCCGACGGGTTTATGGAGGAGAATGAGCTGGTGGAACTGGGCGGTGAGCGGTTTGTTGTCGTGGCGAATAATGTCGGTTGTGGTGACGCGTTGGCCCAGCTTGGCGGGCTGGCCGTTCACCGTGACCTTGCCCTGTTCAATCAACTCGTCAGCCTGGCGGCGCGACACACCAAGCGCCAGCGCCACGAATTTGTTGAGGCGCTGGGCTGAATCATGAGTTGGTGTGGTATTGTCTGGCATTTATGCTTGTGGTTGTGCTGGTGGAGGAGTTTGCGGTGGTTGTGGTGGCTGAGACGGAAGCGGATGTAAGACTGGAGCTGGTGGTATGTGAGTTGGCGCAGCATTTGCCGGTGGTTGTAGAGCTGGATTGGCAACTGGTGCTGCTGGGATGGTTGGAACTGGCTGCTCTGGAGTGGCGGCGCTTTGCAGGCTTTGTGGAGCTTGAGGCGTTGGTGTGGTGACAGGAATGTGAGTAGGCTCTGCTGGAGTTTCAGGGGCTGGAGATGGAGCTGCTGTTAGGGTTGGAATAGTTTCTTCTGGGGTATGCTCAGGTTCAGCTGGTTGTGGTTTGAGATTTGGAATTCCCTCCAGTTCTTGTTCCATGAGCTTGGCAACATCCTCTGTTGGCGTCAGACTGGCGCCCTCAAGTGGTCGAATGACGCGTTCGCCTAGGTTGGCAGGACGCGGCGCTGAAGATGAGAAAGGTGCAGTTGGCTGTGGTAGTGTGGCTGGCGCTGGTGCGGCAGCTTGCAATGTTGGCTGTGGTGACAATGCTGAGACATCAGGTCGGACCGGCGGCATTTGTGGTGATTGCGGCATGGCTGGCGCTGGCTGAGGTGCTGCTGGCTGGGCGGCTGGTTGCGGCTGTGGTGCTGGTGTGAGCCCTGGAACATCGCCCAAGACTTCATGCACGGTGCGGACGACGTCTTCAATGCCAACTTGGGATTTCACAAGATAGCGGTCAGCGCCTAATTGTTCACCACGAGCTCGTTGGTCTTCTGAGGACAAGGCGGTCATGATGATCACTTTGATGTCTTTGGTTTCGGTGGCAGACCGCAAAATATCCAGCATGTCAAAGCCAGAAATTTTCGGCATCATCACGTCGCTCAGGATGAGTGCTGGCCGTTCTTTGATGGCCATGGCGAGTGCTTCTTCACCGTCACCTGCGGACACGATATCGTATCCTTCTGCTAATAATCGTACGCCATAGATTTCGCGTAAACTTTTGTCATCTTCAACGAGTAAAATTTTTGTCATATCTACTACCTACTATACGATATTATTATTAAAATTGCTATCATTCTTATGCTTTTATGAATTATTGGTTCTCCGTGGTATGCTGATGGCGCGACGGCTGGTCTCCAAGTGATGTTCAATATCAGCCAGCGTGGTGTGTTCTGGGCTAGTTGGTGCTGGTGTTTGTTGGGGTGTTGCTGACTGGCTGGGCTGGCCGAGCGGCTCAGTACTTTGGGCGGGTTCGGTAGGCTGCTGGGGCTGTTCTGTTGGCGGCTGTGCTGGAGGATTTGCTGGTGGTTCTACGGGCGTTGTGTCAGGAATTACCGGGGCTTGCTGCTGTGGTTGATGGTACCGAACTGATGCTGGCTGCAAGGATGCTTCTTTGTGAGCAGCTTCCTCTTTGGAAATCCGTGGTATTTCCAGGAAGAACGTACTTCCCTTGCCGTACTCGCTCTCGACACGTAAATCGCCCGACATGCTTTCGGCTAGTCGGCGAGACAGGTACAATCCCAAGCCAGTACCGCCGATTTCGCGAGTGGCTGAATTATCAACCCGATAAAACTTTTGGAAAAGATGCGGAACGTCTTCTGCGGGAATTCCCAGACCAGAATCCATCACGCTGACAACTACCTTTGATGAGTCGCCAGTGACGTCAACCACCACTTCCCCCTCTTTAGTGTATTTGATGGCGTTTTCTATCAAATTGGCGGTGATTTCCCGGAAATGGTCGGGGTCAACAAAGGCGTAATAAATGGGCTGCAGATGTTGGTCAGCGGAGTCTTTGGCTAGCGCGTGCGGCCGAAACGAATAGAGCAGATTTTTCTCGGCGGCTTTGTGCGCCAGACCCTCAAAGATGTCTGCCACAAAATCAGTTACGTTAAATAGCTTTGGTTCATCTTTGAGGCGTCCGTCCTCGGCTCTACTGATATCCAGCAGGTCTTGGAATAATCGGCCCAGGTGTTGAGCGGAGGCGTGCGCTTTGGTGATGAAGTCGCGTGCTTTGTCGTCAATTTGGGCGGTGGCGGGGTTGAGCGCCAGGCCCAGATATCCCTCGATGGAAGCCACGGGCGTGCGCATCTCGTGACTGGCGGTGGAGATGAACTCGGCTTGCTCTCGCTCCTCGGCGCGCTCTTTGGAGATGTCGCGGAACACGATGATGACGCCTTCCTTTTGTGGGCCGATTGGAGAACTGACGATGGTGATCGGTAACCGTTTGTCTGAGAAAGTTTTGAGAAATAGGTTGTCGCTGTGAGTGGGCTGGTTTGAAGACAACGCTTGAGCAACGGGATGTTTGCCCTCTGGGATGTCAGATCCGTCCTTGAGCACCAGCTTGAGGACACTTTGCCAACTCAGACCCAAAGCGTCGCCTTTGTCCCAACCGATCATCTGCTGCGCGGCTGGATTGATAAGTTCAATGATACCGTCATTGGAAATGGCCATCACGCCGTCGTCGATGGTATTGATGACGACATCAGATTTACCCTCGGCAGAGGTTAGCCTATTTTCCAGTTCAGTAAATCGATCATCAAGCTTCTTCTGTGGTTGGTACCGCCACAGGACGATACTCAGGACAGATGGCATGATGCCAAGCGCTGTACTGATGGCTATTTGTTCCAGCGTCAGTGGTGTTTCAAAATGAATCATGGCGATGTGCGCCACGACCAACAAGATGATGCCGCTAGTCAGCCACAACCCAAATACTGCAGCAAAAATGGTGACCATGAGCCACAGGCTGGTGAATGGAGAATAGATGCCGCCGCTGGTGGCGATGAGCGCTGCGATGGTGATGATGAGTGATGCATAGGTGGCACATGCCAGGTAGACGCGTTGTTTTTTGGGCGTCCAAAAGCATAGACCAAGTGCCCAAACTGCGGACAATAAGCTGATGGTGGCGGCTAAGTCAGTGACTGAATCGCCAATGGTAAATCGGTAATTGTTGGGCAAAAAACGAGCTGATGCGTACGTGAGGAGAATGAAGAGATTGACTAGTAGCGAAGCTTTGCTGAGACGGCGCAGCCAAAATTTGGAAAATGTTCTGTCAGACTGCCCCACCCTCGATTCTTTCATGATATTAAGTATAGCGTCAAACTGTGGTAAAACGCAAGCGCGTCTCTGTTGGCTAGCGCGGCGGTATAGACAAAAGCGGCTGCGTCGTGGTATGATGCTTAGTGTTGGCCTCATCGTCTAGCGGTTAGGACACCGGGTTCTCATCCCGGCAACCGGGGTTCGATTCCCCGTGAGGTCACCACAGAGAAATTATCAGTACTGCCCTCTTGGGCAGTACTTTTTAGTATTGCAATGATTTGTTTTGAAAGCTGTGTTCTTGTGCTACTCACCCAGTTGTTCGATCACCTCCAGTAGCTTCCGAGGCGTGATGTCGGCTTTGATGAGGTAGCCGTCGATTCTAGGCAGCAGCTGCGACTTGGATTGGTCGTCTTGTTCAAAGTTGGTCATGATGAGAATCTTGCTGTTAGGCACCAAATCAGTTTCGCCGTTTCTGAGGGCGTCTAAAATCTGGTCGCCACGCTGCTCTGGCAACATCAAGTCCAAAATGATCAGGTCGTACGACTGGTTGCGCGCTGCCACCAAGCCATCGTTGCCATCCACCATCCAGGTGACGGTATAGCCTGCGCGCTCCAAACTGCGCACGTACATTTCGCCAATAAATCTGTCATCTTCGATGCATAAAATTGTTTTGATCGCCATGATTACTCCCTATACATTTTGTGATTTTTTATCCACCCGCCGTCAGTGCGAATTAACCGATTGTTTAGCTGGCCGTCTTCTAGTAACTTTTCTTTCACCGAGGCGTAGACGGGAATGGTGAAGGAGAAAATTGAGCCTTGGTTTTCTTGACTGCGTGCGGAGATGCTGCCGCCATGTGACTCGACAAATGCTTTACAGATGTATAGACCAATGCCGGTGCCGGCCACTGTTTCGCGTGATCGGTGTGAGCGATAAAATTTGCGAAAGAGGTTTTTGATCACGCCAGCTGGCATGCCGACGCCGTTGTCTGAGACGGAAACTTCTACGAATTCGCCCTTTTGCACGGCGGAAACTTGGACAACTCCGCCCTCGAAGCTGTATTTGATGGCATTGTCGATCAGATTGGAAATCACTTCCCCAATGCTGCCGCGGTCAGCTGCGATAGTCGGCAAATCGTTGGGGATGGATACGTTCAACATGCGGTGCTGGGCTGAAGCGCGTAGTTGCATGTCGTCAGCAATGGTGGCGTAGATGGCTTCCAATGTGTCCTCGCGCAGATGAACGTACAAGTGGTGTCGGTCAAATTTTGAAACGTTGAGGATATTGTTGATATAGCTGGACAAGCGGTTGGCGGAAACGGTTAGACGATTGAACAATTGTGGCTCATCATCCCGCAGACGGTCTTGAAGTTCGTGTTCTAGGATGTCTAAATAACCACGAATGACGGTGATGGGTCCACGGAGTTCGTGCGCAGCAAAAGCGATGAAATTGAGGTCTTCCTCTTCGGGTAAGTATTTGGCTGAGCGGTCAAAGAGGATGATGACCGTTTCGCCGGCTGCACCTTTTTCGTAGGAGGCGCTGACGTCATAGAACTTTTGTGGCGCAGAGGTTTTGGCCTGAGCTGGTATGCGCGTCCATTGGCGATGGGCGGTGATGTTGTCTTTGGCAACCTCTTGGATCCACTGGTTGATGGAAATTTCATCAATAAAGTCTAGCCCCAACGTCAGCACGCCGTCCATGTCGGAAACGACTGGTGCAGTTTCATTGGCAAAGATGATGTTTTTTTGGTGGTCTAACACGACGATGCCACACGGGGTGTGATTGAACGACTGAATGATGGCGTCAAGTTGGGACGAAGTTTTTTTGGCAGTCGGTTTGGTGGATGTACCGTTGGTATATATGGCCTCAAGCACGGTCTGGAAACCAGTGCGTGCGTGTGCTGGTGAATTGATTTTGGTTGGCTTTTCGGCAGTCAGCTCCCCTGTTTTGTAAGCTGTAGCGTAAAGCACGTCGCGCATTGGTTTGCTGATGAACGGTGTGATGGTTACCGCGCCAATGATACCTCCAACTGCGCCGAGCAGGATGATGATATACCAATTGACTTCAACGGCTGCCAGGTTCGTCAATATGAGATGAGTGATGGTAGCAAAAGCAGCAGCGATACCGACAGGTACCAGCAATAATAATACTAATCGACGCATGTAATATCGATTGTAGTCGCGAATCGATCGGCGACGGGCTACTGCCATGCAATGCTTCCTCGCCCCGGTGTAAAGGCGGCGATCCATGTCTGGCCTCGGTTCAACGCGATATCTTTGCCAGCGGCGTCGACCAATTTCAATTCGGCGCTTTCGTCGTCACGCTTCCAGGTAGCTTGAACCACGACGCCATTTTGGAAGATATAGGCTTTGCCGGTACCTACGGTGATGACGTCTTCGTACCCTTCGCGACTGCCTGGGCGATGCTCAACATTCACCTCCAGTGCCACAATGCTGTTTGGTGCAATCTGCCCGGCCTCAGCGTCATTGTGTGGCTGCCCTGCCAGCGTGCGAGCGTAGGTGTTAGATTCTTTGTTATAAGTGTAATTGGTATTAAACAGTGGACCACTAAAATTGATGGCAATTTGGGTGGCGTTTGGCGTTTCGGCAGGCTTGCCATCGGCGCGCTTAAACCCGGTGAACACTGATTCGTTATGTCCTTTGGCGGTGTTAGTTTGGTCAATTTTCTCACCTGAGGTGTAGGCATTGTGCGGCGCACGTCGGTCATTGGCACGCCAGTACGAATTGCCATTACTGAATTCGTCAATGTCGTGATATTTGCCGTTGCGAACTGTACTGAGGGCGTTTGCGCTACCACCAACATGGAAAATTGAGGCTTTGTACGGTGTTGACCACTGCAAATAGTACAAGCGCAGGCTGCGTACTGGACCAATTTTGGCTGGCTTATTTCCCTGGTACAATGCAAAGAAACGAGTAATTCCGCCTTCAGCCACGGCTTCATAGACGATGCCGGCTTTTGATAGCCCAGACTGTGGCCGCGCGTTAGGACTGTTTTCGACAATTACGCCAGCAACTGGAGCTTTGACCGCATTGGCGTCAGCTACTTCCAGGCCGGTCAGTGCCGAATAGAACTTCTCTTTTGGCTTTTTGGTGCCAGCGAAAAATGGTGAACCGCTGTCTGATTGGACGGAATACATGGCGATGATGAAGATAATCGCAACAACCGCCGCGCCCACGACAAGTGCCAGTGCTAAATGGTGTTTGTGGACCCACTGAGTGAACGCTTTGAATTTAGAGTGATTGATGAGTTTATCCTGAGGAATTCGAGGCTTTTCCATATGATTAGTATAGCATGTCGCTTATGCTAATAAAACTAAGACAGCGTGCGTCGGCCTTCAAGCGCATGCGACAACGTGATCTGGTCGGCGTATTCCAGGTCGACTCCCACAGGGATACCGCGAGCCAGCCGCGAAATAGTCAGTGTCAACCCAGCCTCTTGGATGTATCGTTGCAGAAACAGCGCGGTCGATTCACCTTCTACTGAAGCGTTAGTGGCGATGATGATCTCGGTGACGCCGTCATTTTTGATGCGCTCAATCAACTCAGGGATATGAAGCTGTTCTGGCCCGATACCGTCGATCGGTGAAATTGCTCCACCTAAAACGTGGTAGGTACCATCAAACTGACCAGTGCGCTCTAGCGCCATGATATCCAGTGGCTCTTCGACAACACAGATGAGCTGGCGATTGCGGCGACTGTCGGTGTAAAGTGGCGACAGATCATCACTTTCGTCAATCAATGCAAACGTCACCGGACACGTTTTGACGCGTTGGTGTAACTCATTCAACGCCTGAGCCAGTCTTTTGGACTGCCCTGCTTCGCGGCGCAAAGCAGCATAGGCGTAGCGTTCGGCAGTTCGTGGACCAACTCCCGGCAGACTACCAAACTCATCAATCAACGTCGTCAGCGCTTTTGGTAAAATATGAGTACTCATCGGTAGGATTAGATGCCCAGATTGCCCAAGCCGCCCATCAATGGCTTCATTGTTTCAGCAGCGACTTCTTGAGCTTTTGCCAAGCCATCGCGCACTGCAATTTGAATCCAGTGCTCGAGCTGTTCGATGTTGTCTAGATCCACCATATCAGGATTAATCTTGACTGATTTAATTTTCAATTCACCAGTGATCTGAACGATGACTGCACCGTCGCCAGCCTCTACTTCAATGATTTCTTTACCGAGTTGTTTTTGTGCTTTACGTAGCTGTTGCAGCATTTTCACCTGATCAAAAGCCATAATGTTCCTCCTTCAATTAACTCACTTATTATACCGCATTATTCACTAAGTTTGTAGACATAAAACCGGTCGCCCGCCTCAGCCCAATCATTCGTGATGACGCGGGTGATGGTTCCAGGTATGCCAGTGATATCTTGGCGAGCAGCGCGGGTTACCACTACTTCTTCTTGAGCGCCCTCTGCCGGCAGGCCGTCGCTGATGGAAATCGCAATGTTGTGCTTATTCATGTGGCTGGACAAAGCGTCGTAGAGCGGTTTTTCGGCAGCTGCCACCACGAATATATATTTCTTGTTTGCAGCGTTGCGCAGTAGTGTGTCACGCACAAGGCTCAAATCTTTGGAATGCTCGCGCACGGCGTCAGGCAGGTCGTGGTAACTGTGGACGTACCGATTGACACCACTCAGGGTCATAACGCCGACCAAGATGATCATCAGTACAAGTCCGGTGCCACGAGCGTATGGGTTCTTTGGGAACAATCGGTACCACTCGTACAGCAAACGTTCTACGCCAGTGGCGAGCAAAATGAACATTGGCACAGAGATGATCATGTTGACTTGCGGCGCCAGGGCTAGTAGCGGCAATGATAGAAATAGCCAGATGTTGACCACATAAGACCGAGCGGTATGCCAGTTGCGGAAAGTGATGATCATACCAAGGAACATCAGCGCTACCGTGCTGACGTCGATAGCTGGCAGCACTTGCCCGTTGGAGATGTATGGCACTGGCCAGAGATAGGTTCGAACGATGATCTTGAGGTTTGCTAATACATCAAAGTTGAGCGACGACCAGCCTGACACGTCCAGCAAGAAGCCGTGATTTTTCAGGCAGAAATACACTAGCGGCGCGCTTACCAGCAGAAAGACGATGAATGCTGGCGTCCAGCTGGCGCGATATTTTCGTGAAACGATGATGTAGCGTGTATATGGGTGTAATAACGCTACCAGAATGAGACCGAGGTTGAGGTACCAGAAGAAAGGCGTGTACAGGCTGGCAGCCATGACAGCGGCCAACAGGATTTTCCAGAGTTGGGCGAATTTGGCTTTTTGGATGATGAGGCTAGCAAATAGCAAAATCAATGACGCAGTGGTGATGTAGATGATGCCAGGGGTGAAGCTTTGCGCCAGGTAGATAAATTGACCAGTGGCGATCATGAGAGAAAGTGACAGTACAGCAATGCCCGGTTTGAACCAGTGCCTGAGGAGGAAAAAGAGCGCCAGGGCCGCCAAACACATCAGTGTGACAGCTGGTAGCTTGACGGTGAGCGTACTGACACCAAATAGCAAGAACAGCGCCGCCTGGAATGCGTGTAGTGGCAGATTGACGATGGACCAATTACCTTCCATAAGCAAGTTGGTTCGTGCGACCATGTTGATCTCTGACTGGCTAATGCCACCTGGCGCGTACAACAACGCCACGCTGATGACCGCGGAAAATATCAATATCAAAGCACTGTAGCCCCAAAGATAGCGCCAACGGTAAAGGAACAGATGAGAGAGAGTTTTCTTTTTCACTGCGGTTTATTATAGCATGTTTCGTTAATCGTGTCGTCTGTCGAGGCTCATGAAACGCAGGCGTTCTGGGTGGAAGTATAACTGGACTTTACCGACCGGACCGTTACGGTGCTTGGCGATGATGAGGTCGGTGATATTTTGGACTTCAGGGTTGTCTGGTTCGTAGTAGCCTGGGCGGTAAATAAAGCTGACGATATCGGCGTCCTGCTCAATGGAGCCGGACTCGCGCAGGTCGGCCAGCTGTGGGATTGGCGGCGTGCGCGACTCGACGGAACGACTCAGCTGGCTCAGGGCGATCAGCGGTACGTTGAGCTCACGGGCAATTAACTTCAGGCCGCGGGAAATTTCTGACACTTCCTGGACGCGGTTGCCGTTGTGATTGTTGGTGGCCTGCATCAGCTGCAAGTAGTCGACGATGATTAGGCCAATTTCGCCTTCGTGCGCCAGCCGGCGAGCTTTGGTACGCATTTCCAAAATGCTGAGGCCCGGCGTGTCGTCAATGTAAATCGGCGCTTCGGCCATTTCGCCCATGGCCTCAGACAATTTGGCAAAATCATTATCACTCAGGTTTCCGGTGCGGATATTCCAGCTGTCAACTCCTGAAGCGTCTGCGAGCATACGATCAACCAATTGCTCTTTGCTCATCTCCAGGCTGAAAAACAGCACCGGCTTTTTCTCAATGGTCGCCACGTTGTACGCCAAATTGGTCACCAGCGTGGTCTTACCCATGGCTGGACGAGCGGCCAGAATGATCAGGTCGGAACGCTGCAGCCCAGCGGTCATATTGTCGAGGTCGCGGTAGCCAGTACGAATGCCACGGAGCGTGTCTTTGTTGCGGTGCAATTCTTCAATTCGGTCAAAGCTGTCAGTCAAAATATTTTCCAGGCTAATCAAATCTTGCTTGAGTGACTGGTCGGAAACGCTGAATAGTTCAGCTTCGGCCTTTTCTAACAACTCCTGGGTTGTTGTCGATTCGTCATAGCCGAGCTCAGTGATGTCAGCACTGGCTTTGATGAGTCGGCGCCGCACTGCTTTTTGCGCCACCATTTCAGCGTATGCTTCAGCGTGCGCAGCGGTCGGCACGTAGTTGGTGAGCTCTGTCAGATATGCCGAGCCGCCAATGAGCTCCAATTCGTCCTTACGCTTCAGTTCATCAGTCAAAGTCAAGAGGTCAACTGGCTTGTGCTTCTCAAACAGGCGCATCATCCCGGCGAAGATCAGTCCGTGATTTTTATCATAAAAATCAGTAGGATGCACGTGTTCGGTCGCATCTGCCAAAACTTCTTCGTCGATCAAGATCGCGCCCAGTAAACTCTTTTCGGCGTCCAGGTTCTGCGGTGGCAGTTTGCCCGATGATGTACGTTGACTTGCTTCACTCACTTATAGTTCCTCCAACTTCACTTCTTCGCCACCGCCCATCATGGCAGCGATTTCTGCCAATTTTTCGTCTTCAGGTGGTTTCTTCTCTCCAATTATATCAACTTCCAGCTCCATTCCCGTCTCCGCGGTGATGATTTCTGCCAGTAGTGGCCGATTTTTGGCATCATCCAATTTTTTCTTGTAGAACGCACTGCCGGCAAAAATAGTCAGTTTATCTCCGTCAAACGCCCACTGACTTTTTTGGAGCAGTGACGACAGGCCGACTGATTTTTCCTTGGCTTGTTCGATTACCCTGTGCCAGTCCAGTTCCAGCGGTGTGCTAGATTTACGTGGTTTCGTGGACGACTTTTTAGCTGGTTTGGTGTCTTTGCTTTCGGACGTTTTTTTCACTGGCTCAGTTGATTTGGTGCTTTGGCTTTTTGGTGACTTTTCTGCTGACGATGCTGGCTTGGCTGGTGTCGAAATGACGGTTGGCGTTGCCGTGACGGCCTGGGCAACTGTCTTCTTCGGCCTGACTGGCTGAGCGTGATGTTGCATGAAAATAGTCAATAATTTCAGGTCTGGGTGTGGGTGGCGATCAACTTCGATGAGCTGCTGGATGAGTTCAACAAGACCTGGGTTTGTACTCAGTCTGGCGCGAGCGATTGACAATAGCTGGTGCGACACCACAGTCGGGCTGATGCCACTTTGCTCTAGTTCTTGCAGGATTCTAAGGATGTCAGCGCTGTCCTCTGATTGATATAAATCAAGCAGCTTCTCTAGCGTGGCTGTGTCGCTTAAGCCTAAGTATTCAGTAACCATGGCGACGGTCAGTGGCTGGTCGGGTGTGGCTAAAATTGATAATTGATCAAGCATGCTGATACCGTCGCGAAAACCGCCGCGCGAGCGCTCAGCGATCAGCCGAGCAGCGTCCGCCTCGATGGCAAAGCCCTCTTTCTCGGCGATGGCCATCAGCTGGCGCGCCATGACGTCAACTGAGATGGGGTGAAAGAAAAATTGCTGGACGCGGCTGAGAATGGTGGCAGGCAGCTTGTCGGCGTCGGTGGTGGCGAGGATGAATACTACGTGTGCTGGCGGCTCCTCCAGCGTCTTTAACAGTGCGTTGAAGGCAGGTTTGGACAGCATGTGGACTTCGTCGATGATGTAGATTTTTTTCGGCGCGGAAACCGGCGCGACTTGCGCTTTTTCGCGTAATGCCCGAATATCGTCGACACCGTTATTGCTGGCGGCATCAATCTCAATGATATCCAGGTGTGAGGCTTCCTCGTCGTATGGCAACTGATTGATCTCATGCGCCAAAATGCGCGCTACGCTGGTTTTGCCCACGCCGCGCGGACCCGTCAGCAAATACGCATGGGCGATTTTCCCCTGCTCCAGCGCTCGGCGCAAAATGTTGGTCACGTGATCTTGCCCCAACACCTCGTCCAAGCTGCGACTGCGATATTTGCGGTACAGTGCTTGACTCATTACTTATGTATTATAGCGCAAAGTGCAGGATTAGTAAGCTCTTTAGCGGTCAGAAATGGGAACTTCTTCGCCGCTTTCTAAAATCATGGTCTTTCTTGGCCATAGTTCTATTGGTCTGTCAATATATGGCAAGTCAGTCGCTTCTGCAATGGCTCGCATGGCCATGTCTATTGGTGCCCGCAAAGCCCGGCGGCGAGACTCATGATCTGTTGAAATAGCATAGTTTTGGTGGGCTGCTCTATAGTCAATGGGGTCACACAAGGTAACATGGATCTGTTCGTCTTGAGGCGTATATGCATCCAGATCAGTAGGCCACGGCTTGTAGTGAATTCCTACTGGCAATAGGTTGGGTTTCACCCCCCCTATGCTTGCTCCAAATAAAATTCGCGATGCGCCCGTTCGGCCTTTGGTAACTTGAGCATCACCGGTATATGCGCCCTCTGGAAAGATGAGTAGTGAGCGTCCGTCAAGTAACGCTCGTCTGGCCATTTCGAGCCCAGCTTTCAAATATTCTTTTCCGCCGTGTACTTCAAGTGGTATCGTATGCAGTGCATTTTCTATAACCAATCGCCGTACTGCCGTGTCAACAGAGCTGTTTTTATACGCCAGTCGCGAACTAATGACAACGTCACAATCCTCCGGCAGACTTGCTGGTATGGCAAAGATATCACGCATGCAAGCATGATTGGCGACGAATACATTTGGGCCTTCTGGCATGTTGTCGAGCCCGTGTGTCGTAATTGCCATTTCCCGACCTATAGTCTGTAAGAGCGGTTTCTTTCCCTCGTTCACATCTGCCTCGCTTTCAAAGCTTGCTTAACGGTGTGCGCCACTAAGCGATGTCCTTTTGCTGAAAAGTGAATACCATCCGACAGCGGTATGAACGGCAGCTCAATGTAGTCACCGAGCGCCTCCTTATTCTGCAAGATCTCTTGTCGTATAGCTTCTGATTGTTCGGTGAATTCTGGACCAGAATCTTCGCCGGTCGAAAATGCTGGCGGTAAGATATATATAACGTCAGCACCGTGAGCCAGTTTTTGATAATCTGTCAAATCGTGAATGATAGCTTGCGCCGTCCTACCGTATTGCTGTTGTAAATCGTTAGTGCCAAGGGCGATGATGACGATGTTCACATTGCTCGCCTGTTGCAAAGCTTCTGCAAACGTATGTTTACCATTTTTGTACGGCTTTGCCTTACAGAAATCTCCCGCTACACGGCCCGATAGTCCATTTGCGATGATATGCGCTTTGCCTCGCAGTTCTCGCTTCAGGCGGTTAACCCACCGGTCGCTGTGTCGCACTCGCGATCCAACGAAACTGTCTCCCCAAACATTAGAATCGCCATAAATAAAAATCCTTTTCATCGCGCGGTCACTGCTCATATATAAACTCCGTTTTTCATATTATACCATATTCTATCAAAACAGCGTCAGCTGCGTGTTAGGTATCTCAAGGTCGACTACACCTTGCACCGCCTGCGCCCGGTGTCCGATGAACTTTTTCACGTTATACGCTAGTAGCTGCCCGTCATATTCAGTGATGAGCACTGAGCCAATGACACTAACAACCGTGCCAGCTAAGACCTTATTTCCTGTCATATCAATCACACTGCTGAAGTCTCGGCCGTCCGTGTGAAAATAATCTTCGCACGTGATGAGCGTTCGGTTTGGAAAATCCAGTCCCAACTGGTGGTGAATGCGCATCAACGCATCAGCCAAAGTCTGTTCCGCCACCGCAGTATTGAGCGGCTGCTTAATTAGCCCCAGCTTTTTACTGGCGGCTACTGTTTCCATGATGCCATCCAGCTTGGCAATCTTTGCTTCGTATTGCCGGGCGATCAACGCCGAAGCAAACGTCTCTAGTTTCAAGGCCAGCCGTGCGCCCTGCTCCAGCAGTCGCCGAATACCGCGCTCCTCCTGTGAAATGCCAACTTTGATCACCTTTGGTGAAAAGTACGCCAAATACAAAAAATGTGGATTTTGATTGATTTTTTCCTGCTGCGCCGATACTGAATCAGCGTGGTAAAACGCTGGATTGAAACCAGTGCGATTGCGACACTTCAAACAATTTTCATATTTCTCATCAACCGTGGCGCCGTCAGGACAAATCTGGCTGCAGTGATTGTCAAAATCCAGCCAGCCGGTGCAATATTTGGTGGAAAAGTCAAACTCCAGCGACAACTCCTGCCCCAAAACATCACCACGCTCAGCCCTACCATCAACCTGCCATTCCAAAAACGGCCGATTTTCAGCGTCAAAGCTAGCGTAGCTTAGTAAAAACTCCTCAGGCATAGCACAATTATATCAAAAACCGCCCGGCAGCTGCGCGGACGGCTTCAAATGTCGAATTGTTTTTACAGTGCTGCTTCGACGGCTGCCCACGTAGCGTCAGGATTGTCCTCTGGCACGATGATGGTGACTTGGTCTCCAATGTTGATGCGGAAGAACGTGACGCTGGCGAGCAAAATGCGATACTCGCGGCCGTTGGCTTCGACGTAGTAAACGCCGTCGTGTTGCACCAGCGTACCGATGACTTGCTTGCGCGCCACTGGACCGATTTGCTTGTAAATGAAGCTGCCGTCATCAGCAATGGTCAATTTCAAAATATCGCCTTCAACCAGCTTTGATTTTGAAGCATAGTTGGCTGGGATTGGATAATTTTTGCCGTCTGGGCCAAGCATGGTCTGACCGTCAAACACGCCTTCGACGACCTTGCCGGTCACATCTTCGGTCGAGGTTTTTGGCGTAACAACTTGACCGTCATCACCGATGATACTGATCAATAGCTCTTTTGCTGCTGCCAAATTGGTTTCTGCCTCTTGTATCAATGAGCGAAGCCGCTTTACTTGTTTTTCTGGTAATTCAGACATAGTGATTCTCGCATTTCCCTGTCTATTTTTGATAGTTCTCGTTCTATATATAGCATAGGAAAAAGGTTCGGTCAAGGCTTGCATAAGCAAGTTATTTCAGATTTCCACAGCATTTTAAGGGGTGCTTGCAAAACTGTTGCAAATTTTACCCTTGCAATCAAAATACCGCCCGTGGTATAGGGCGGCATAATGATTTCGAAAACAAATTGGCGTCATGTTTAGAATGAAATTAGCTGAGTTCAACGCTAGCGCCAGCGTCTTCCAAAGTCTTCTTTGCAGCTTCAGCTTCGTCTTTTGAAACTTTTTCCTTGACTGGTGCTGGTGCGCCGTCAACGATAGCTTTAGCTTCACCGAGGCCCAAGCCGGTGATTTCCTTAACAGCCTTGATGACTGCAACTTTCTGAGCACCTGCGTCCTTCAATGTAACGGTGAACTCAGTTTTTTCGTCAGCCGCAGCAGCGTCACCGCCAGCAGCTGGACCAGCAACAGCGACAGCTGCAGCAGCTGGCTCGATGCCGTATTCATCTTTCAAGTGGTTTTTCAATTCGTTAACTTCCAGAACTGTCAATTTGGTCAGTTCTTCAGCCAATTTCTTAATATCAGCCATGATATGTCTCCTTACATTATTGATTGATTGCTAAACTTAAGCCGTAGCTTTGGCTTCGATGCCGTCCAAAAGTCCGTGCAAATTGCCGCCCAGCGCACCCACGGTGTCGTGGACTGGTGAGAGCAATTGTGCCACCACTTCGGCGACAAGCTGGTCTTTGCTTGGCAAGCCTGCCAGTGCCTTGATGTCAGCTTCGTTGATGCTGAGGCCTTCACCTGAGAAACCACCAGCCAACTGCAGTGCTGGATGCGTCTTTGCAAACGTGTCCAAAACTTTCGCTGGCATGACCTCGTCTTCGGCACTGATGGCGTAAACCAGCTGGCCAACCAGGAGGTCAGTGTCAGTTTCTTTGTAGGTGTCAACACCCTGCAATGCTACGCGTACCAAGCGGTTTTTGACCACCTTGATGACCACGTTTGCCTCACGAGCAGCCTTGCGCAGCTCTTGCAATTCAGCCACGCTCAGCCCCTGGTACCGCGCAAATGCCGTACCTTTGGCGTCTTTCAGAAGCTCTGTTAGTTCAGCAACCAAAGTTTGTTTTTTATCGCGTGAAATTGCCATAAAAATCCTTTCTTTGATTGAGTTAATTTCATTCTTTTCGCCAATTTGTTAACGTGCGGTAATGGAGAATCAAAAAGACGTCTTTGATTCTCGCACTACCAAAGACGTCAAATAAAACTGTTCGTTTCATCCCTCGGCGGCATGTTTACATCTGTTTATCAGCCAGATCGCCGCTGTCTTTGGTAATGTTCCTCACCATTGTAGCAGAAATGACAACGAAATGCAACAGGCAGATTATATCAAACCAAAGAGAAAGCCCGCTCCATGGTGGAGCGGGCGGTGCGAACCTCCTTCCTCTCTTTCTGTATCTTCCCTTCACCAAGTGATGCTAGCCATGACGACTAGCATCACTTGGTGGTATGTCACTCCTCACGCGAGGAGCGACGACTAAACCAGCCCATGAGCAGAGCCATAACCCCAGTCGCAACAAAGCCGGCTATAGCGATGAACAATTGGTCACTGGCAGTGCCAGTGACCGCCAGCGCTCCACCCGGCCGCTTGTGCGGCGGCTGGGATGGGGGCGACACGACCTCCTGACCCCGCGTGGGGGTCGGGGAGGTCGTGGGCACGAGTGTTGACGCCGAAGGCGTGGCCTTCGGCGTCGGTGTGGCCGACGGCGACGGGGTTGCCGTCGCGCTGGGCGTCGGCGTTGGTGTCGGAGTTGCCGACGGAGTCGGCGTTGCCGTCGCGCTGGGCGATGGCGTCACCGACGGGGTCGGCGAAGGTGTAAACTCCGGAGTCGCCGAGGGTGTCGGCGACGGTGTCGGTGTCGCGCTGGGCTCCGGGGTCGGTTCCGGTGTTGGAGTCGCGCTGGGCTCCGGTGTCGGAGTTGCCGACGGGGTCGGTTCCGGCTTCAGGAGGTAGCTTGCGCCACCTCCAGCCTCTGCCCTCCGCACGGTGGCGGAGGTGTCCCAGGAGCGTTCCTGGGATGTGATAGTTGCACTGTCTGTCCACGGACCGGGGTCCGTGGGGTCAACGTGGAGATAGAACTCCACGCGTGCCTTCTCACCCTCGTTTAGGGTGAGTTTCATTGTCAATACAGTGGAGGAGCACTCCATTGTATCGACTGTCGTGCGATGAGTGTATAGGGGTCTACCCCATACACTCGCCTCCTTGTAAGTTCCTGCTTGCGATAGCACGGTGTTGCTGTCGCAAGAGAAAACTTGGCCCTGAGACGTGAGTTCATCCCTCAGGATGAACTCTTGGGCGTCCGTGGTAGCGGTCGGGGTTACTAACGTAACCTCGACCAATGAGGGGTCATTCGGGTGAACGACACCCCATTTCGAGGCTCCAGGCCCGGGCTGGCTGCAGCCCGGACACTCCCCCACGTGGATCTCAGTCCGGCGGGTTTGACCGCCGATCTCCCACAGGAGGTCCCGGGTCTCCCCGGGAAGGAGCGTGTCGTCAATGTCGACGCGCCACCAGCCATACGCCTCGAAGGCGTAATGGTTGGCCACCTCAACGGCATCGGTCAGTGTGATACTGACCTTACCGCCTTCGTAGACGGCGTGAGCGATAATCTCGCCATTTTCGGTGGCGAGATTGATGGGGGCACCGTAATCCCCCAGTTCGGCTGGCGGGGTGAAGGTGATGCTATCGCCTTCACAATGGCCCTCCTCAAGGGCCAATCCAAAGCCGAATTCAACCGCCTCATAGGCGGTGAATTCGGCAGAGCCGTCGACAGCGCGGATGTACTCCGCGCTGATTTCCGTGGCCGAAATCGGCCGCGGGGTGCATGACGACGTTGTTGTCGTCATGTCGTCGGGGTTCTCGGGAGCAGCAGCTGCCACCCCCGAGAAACCCAGGGCCAAGGCTAGCAGCGCAAACAGCGCTGCTAGCCCACGTCGAGCTTTGAACATGGGATCTCCTAATAGGGATGTAGAATGAAAGGATACAGATGTTAAAGAGCTTTTTAGTTCGCGTCCAGCTGGGCTGGCAAGCGAATCAAAAAGGACTCTAGCACATCAGCATCCAACTGGGCTTTAGTATTCTAGCATAAAATGTAGAAAAATGCAATACCCCCACGGCTATCTCGGCGACGTCACCCCAGTAAAAATCCCGCCATGATCGGCGGGATTTTATGGGTCAAACTGTCAAATCAATCATGTTTAGAGGTTGTTTTCAACCTTGATGCCAGGACCCATGGTAGTAGTCACAGCAACACTTTTGACGTAGGCGCCTTTGAGGCTGCTTGGTTTTTGGGCGTTCAGGCTGCTCAAAAATGCGCGGGCGTTGTCTTGCAATTTGTCCGTACCAAACGACACCTTACCGACGCTCAAGTGAACGATGGCTTGTTTATCGACACGGTATTCAACTTTACCAGCTTTGGCTTCGGTGACGGCAGTCGCCACGTCTGTTGCTACGGTGCCAGACTTTGGATTTGGCATCAAACCACGCGGACCGAGCAAGCGAGCATATTTACCAAGCTTTGGCATGTACTGTGGCGTCGCCACCAAAATGTCAAAGTTCAGCTCTTCTTTGTCTAATTGCTTCAAGAATTCTTCATCACCAATGATATCGGCGCCAGCTTTTTTGGCAGCGGCGTGCTCTTCTTCTGGCGCAAATACTGCGACGCGTACGTCTTTACCGGTACCGTGAGGCAGTGACACGGTTGCGCGAATGTTCTGGTCTGCCTGGCGTGGGTCAACACCCAGACGAACGTGCAGTTCCACTGACGCGTCAAACTTGACTGGGCTGGTCTCTGTTGCCAGCTTCAAAGCTTCTTCCAGGGTGTGCACTTTGTCTTTCTCAATCTTTTTGGCAGCTTCTTGGTATTTTTTACCGCGGCGCTCTAGGCGTGGTCGAGTGACTGGCTTTGGACCCTTTTTGATGTGTGCTTCAGCATCTTCGTCTTGTGGAGTGGTATCGCCTGCTTCTTTGCGAGCTTCCTTCTCTGCTTTAGCTTCAGCTTCGTCCAAAGCTTTTTGGCTGCGCTTGCCTGCTTTGGCAACGTGCGCTTCACGGACTTCGTGTTTTTCAGCGCCAGCAATGGCAGCTTCAATCTCAGCGATGGTATTCTTTTCGCTGACCTCTAGGTTTAGTTCTGCTGCTTTTTCCAGCAACTCGGCTTTTTTGGCCATGAGATATATCCTTTCTGTGGTGCAATCGGTGCTCGGTTTTTCCCGAGGTTCACCTCCCAGCATTGATTATTATTCCGGTTGATTATATCAGTTTTGGCGATCAATTTCAATGAGACTCCTGTGCCAACCGCCGAAAGGCTGTGACGAAGGTATTGCTTGGTACCACAAACACGTCTGCTTGTGAGCTGTCATCTGCTGAGATGAGCCGTAGTCCAAATCGCCACTGTCCGGATATCTCCTCACAGTCTAGTTCTGGCTTGGCATTGATAGTATGGTCGTCAAACGTCTCCTGCCATTCACCGTTATTGTCAGTGTAGAATGTTCCGTCAACATAAAACTCGCCTGGCTCAAGCATATGTTCCGCTAAAAAATTCTCATCAGCCATGAGCTGCGCGCATAGCTCTGAGGCCTCAGCTTGCATTAGTTTAGTGACGCGTTCAGCTGAAATGTTGCGCTGGCTCAAGTCAGTGGCTCTGTCCGCGAGTAGATACTCGGTCGCTTCGATTGACTGACTGCGCCATTTGTCCTGAAAAGTCGCCAGGTAGTCAAATGGCTGGCTTTCATCTCTCTGTTCGTGATAGATGAGGTCAATATCTGCCAGCTGATCAAATGGTACGATGGTCTTTGTTGCACCGTGAGTCATTTCGATATGAAGTTTGGGCAGGAGTTTGGCTTCCCCGTCTTCTAAAACGACCGGCACAAATACAGCGAGCTTGTCAGCGATGATTGGCTCGGTTTGTTTAAAAATATTCACAATGGCTTGACAATGCTCTGAGTCGGCAAGCAGCTCATCAAACTCCCTGGTAGCTTTTTCGGTGAGTCGTTGTATGATGAGTTGCTGTTGTTCGGGGCCAAGCTTGTTGAATGATTTCCTCGACAAAACTCGGTTGACTAGTCCACCGGTATCATAAACCAGTTCGGCGTAGTCCGACGGCTCTTCTGGCTCTTGCTGACGAATCTCCATGATGTGAGATACATCCAAGCGGTCGCCGTTATCGAGCGCCAAGCGTACCGTGCGTTCGCCCAGCTCTGAACTGACCTCAAACCGTGCGACTGCTTCTGAGAACTGTTCAACACCTAAGGTAGGCTCGCCGTCACTGTTGTTGTGGGAGGTTATGGCGGTGATGTCGACCGGCTTGCTTAGTAACTCGGGAGTGAATAGTTGGTTGTTCAGGGTTGTCTGCAATGTCTCATCTGGTAGGTCCCTGTTGTAGGCCATATCCATCAGGCCGTCCAGAACAATTGGTCGCTTTTGGGGACTAGGAAAAGGTGCTTCACTCATGTACGCATATTATACCAGTGAATTGCAGAAAAATCAATAGCAGTGAGTGCATTTCATGGAATATTTGCGTATTTAGCAACAATATGATAGTATTTGTAATTACTATGGAACGTGGAGAAAACAGTAATCTTACACCTGGTGGGCACGATGAAACAACTATTGGTGCGACCTTTGATGACATTATGGCGGGCGCAGACATAACTGGCGAAGACATGGCTGATGTTCCCAGAAAATGTCGAGACTGTCCAGTACTAAAGCACAATCTAGGAGAGATAGCTTGTATACGTAAAGAAGTGCAAGAAGGTCTGAGTGCGGATCCTGAAGAGCTAAAGAAACGTTTACTGATGATGAGAGAAGCGGGTCATGAGGCTTTGGCACCGTTAACAGATGACCAGATAGATCAAATAGCCGTTAGTGCTACAAGCCATCAGCAAAGAGAGGCTTTAGCAATATTAAACAACTTTGACCATCAATCGGCTAAACTACAGGATGATGTAGATCGTCTTACTGGTCACTGTGCGGGACCTCTTAAGATGCGTGGTTCGCGGGATGGCAAGACGGTGACGGTAACGAGCTGCATGTCGGGTATAATAGCCCATTCAGGTAAAACAGGATTTGCCGACGTACATTACAGTTAGTGGTCTATCGCGTGGTCTGATACAATAGATCATATGGACTTTATTACAATTACACACATCAGAGCACGTCAAATTTTAGATTCTCGAGGCAATCCAACGGTTGAGGCAGATGTCATATTGAGTGACGGTTGTTTTGGTCGGGCTGCTGTTCCCTCTGGGGCTAGCACCGGGTCTCACGAGGCGGTAGAGCTGCGAGACGATGAATTGCCATTTGGTGGTAAGGGTGTTTTGAAGGCGGTTGAAAATGTTAATACGGAAATTGCTGACGCACTGCGCGGTATGAGTCCGTTTGACCAAGAAGCTATCGACCAAAAGATGATCACCTTGGATGAAACGCCAAACAAGGGCCGTTTGGGGGCAAATGCTATTTTGGCGGTCAGTTTGGCAACTGCCAAAGCAGCAGCAGCGTCACGCGGTGTGGCACTGTTCACCTACATTAACACGTTGGCTGGTAACCCGCAGATGAGTTTCCCAATGCCGATGGTCAATGTCATGAACGGCGGTCAGCACGCACTGGGCGCGACGGATATTCAGGAGTACATGATCATCCCTGTTGGTGCATCAACCATTCAAGACGCAGTGACCATGAGCGCTGAGGTATTTCACGTGCTGGCAAAAGTTCTCAAACAAGAGGGCTACCCAACGACCGTGGGTGATGAAGGTGGCTATGCACCTCGCGTTCGTTACGGTAACTCTGAGCCAATCACCTTGCTCAGCCGTGCCATTGAGCAGGCTGGGTACTTGCTGGAGCGTGACTTTGCCTTTGCACTTGACGTGGCTGCCAGTGAGTTTTATCAGAGTCAGACTGAACAGTACAATTTGTCCACGGAAAACCGCGTGATGGATACTGACCAAATGATCAAGATGTATAAGGAACTACGCGCACAATACCCAATCGTTTCCATCGAAGATGGGTTGAATGAAGAAGCGTGGCGTGGTTGGCAAAAGCTGACGCTGGAATTGGGAGGCACCACACAGTTGGTTGGTGACGACTTGTTGGTAACCAATGTCGAGCGTCTGGAACAAGCCATCGAGCAAAAAGCTGGCAACGCCATCCTCATCAAGCCAAACCAAATTGGTACGCTGACCGAAACCATCGCTGCAGTTAAGATGGCCAAAGAAGCTGGCTGGAACACGGTGATGAGCCACCGTTCTGGCGAGACGGAAGACACCACCATTGCGCATTTGGCTGTTGGTTTGGGAACTGGACAAATCAAAACTGGTTCAATGTCCCGTTCAGAGCGCATCGCTAAGTACAATGAGCTGATGCGTATCTCAGAGCTGCGCCCCGACATCGAGCTGGCGCGACCGTTCGTTCAGATGTAGGTTGTGTTAAGCGCGAATAGTGACGATGTCGTCGGCTTGTAGCTTGATGATGCGTGACGCGACTGAGGACGTCACTTCCCCACCGTCGACATAGACACTCACCATATCACCGAAGTAGTTGATGGCTTCGGTGATATTTTTGGCTGGTGGCATACCAGCTGGGTTGGCGCTGGGTGCAAGGATGGGGCCCGTCTGGTGGATGAGACGTGCCAAATTTCCAGTGACCAGTCGAAAAGCTAGGGTGCCGTTTTGGTGGGTGGTGTGCAAAAAAGCGTTGCTGGCTGGGACGATGATGCTGGTCGGTCGCTTGATATTAAGCTGCAGGTAGTGTTGACGTTGAGTGGGCGTTAAGCCTGGGATGTCTGATATGTTGGCGACCAGGATGATGCAGGATTCGTTAGCTGGACGATGTTTAGCGCGATACAGGCGCTCCATGGCGCAGTGGTTAGTCGCGGCAGCAACGATGCCGTAGATGGTGTCGGTTCTGAGGACGACTAAATTGGCACTGGTCAGTGCCTCTGACACACGGGGGTCGGATACGGTATTTGTGATGAGCATTGAATTTTACTAGAGGTTAACCGCCAAGATTGTCGATAATGGTTTGCACAAGACCTCTAGGAGTTGGCGGTGGTGTTTGGTCTGGTTCTTGGGTTGATGATGTTTCTTTAGCTGAAGGTGTCGAGGTGGGCTCGGTGTTGATGTGAATAGAAGTGGCAGCGGTATCAGCTACTTCCTTCAGTATGACCGCTGGTGGAATGAGCAAAGCAGAGGTGACGGCTACCGCACCAACAACAGATTTGACGGTGTCTTTGAGTCCCCTTTCGTTCTCTGTTGATAGCTTTGCAAACTCTGGCAGATCCATACCTGTATTATATCATATTTAGTCATAATATACAATTACTCCCGCCAGGGCGAGAGTAATTTGTGATTGACATGAAGCTGATTAGTCGGTGACTTCAACACCCATGCTGCGAGCAGTGCCGGCGATGATTTTGACGGCACCCTCTGTGTCAATGGCGTTGAGCTGGTCTTTTTTGACTTCAGCAATCTCTTCCAACTGAGCGCGGGTGATTTTACCGACCTTGTCGGTGTGTGGTTTGCCGCTACCCTTTTGGATGCCAGCTTTTTCGCGGATCATGTCGTCCACTGGCTGACCCAATGATTTCCATGCAAAAGTGCGGTCTTCGAACACTTGAATGTGTACAATGACGTCTTTGCCCATCAGATCTTTGGTGGCGTCGTTAAATGGATTGATGAAATCCATCATGTTTAGTCCCCACTGACCCAAGGTTGAACCAACTGGAGGTCCAGCAGTCGCGCGACCAGCTGGAATACGTAGTTTTAGATTTCCAATGACTTTCTTTGCCATGATGATAAACCCTTTCAAAATTAGTTGAAGCGTATTGAAAGTGTGCGTAACATAGGTATTATACAAAAAAGTATGGTATAATTCAAGCATGAACGTGCGAGGCCCGCTCCCCATTAAGCGCATCATCAACGCGTTTGGTGCGGTGGGCTACACATTGCTCCTATTTGTTTACGCAATCATCTCCCTGTCCGCCGTAGTTTGGCTGATTCGTCGCGGTAAGTTCTTTGGACTATCAATCAATCTGCGCACCGCAGAACCGTTGGTACAGACAGCGCCGACGGAGCCAGAGCCGTTGATGGCTCAGCTGTTGAGCGCTGCGTTGGGGATTGCCACGGCGTTGGTACTCGTCATTAGCCTGACAGCTCTCACTTATTGGCTGGGACGCGGTGGGTCGCGAATGCTGAAGCGGTCAGTGCGGTTTTGTCAGTGTCCCGTTACGTTGGTGACGTTGTTAGTGGGCAAAGTGCTGGCTTGTGGCGTGGCGACCGTGCCGGTTTTGTTGGCTGGTATTTTGCAGATGGGTAATCTGTGGGTGGTGATCATTTTGTTGGGATTTATCACCGTGGCGTTGATCATTTTTCTGCTGCAGCATTATCTGGCACACACCAGTGAAGTAGTACAAGCCAAAGACGTTTGGTAGCTTGGCTTGCGCCGCATTATTTTTTGCGTGACAGAAAGTGCGTGACTACATTGCCGGCAACGATGCCAGCTGCCACGCCACCAGCAATGGTCAAAGCTTTGACCGCCTCTTTGCCAATCTCTGAGAGCGCCAACATGCGAGCTATCTTTGGGTCTTTGATTTCAAGGCTGGTTGGGATTTCAGGTGGACGAGTGTCGTCCTTTGGTGCCTGCGCCTCTTTTGATGCGACAGGTAAGCTGTCGTATGTGGAATTTATCATATTGGCTTGGTGCTGTCCCAGGGATATTGCAAAATTGGCAGCAAAATAAGCAGGCATACGTGAGGGGTCTTCTTCGCACTCTTCCACGGACTCCTCGTATAGTTGGTTTACATGTAGTTTAGCTTGCGCTGGTATGTCTGCCTGCTTTTCTGGAATACTGTCTGGAGCGATGGCATGTGCTGCAGCCATAACTGCCTGTCTATCGCTTTCCATCAGATCGGCAAACCAAGCGAGCAAAGATTCCTTTTGCTTTGGTGTTGTCGGTAAGTCTTGTAAGTAATGGGTGGCGAGTTCTCGTAGTGCTGGGAGATACTGCATATTTAATAAGGTGCTGGACTTATTGAGGACACGCTGTTGCTCATCAATAGTCTGGTTGGCAGATAGTTTTCCAAAGGTTGTGATCAAACTATTTATGGCGACTAGATGTTTACGAGAGGCATCTGCTAACTCATTGCCATCAGGCTCACCCAGTGCTTCTAACCATTCTTCTGAGACTTTGGCGGCCTCCTGAGCGGTGTCGTTACTGGGCTGTATGATCCCCTCGTTTTTCTTGGAGTTATCATCACTGGGTTGCGGCATTTCTAGTGTGCTCATGGTAAAACCTCTCCACCCTTTTGATAATAATTGATAAATTGGACTGTCTGGTCTACGTGTTAGACTTTTTTCACCTGCAAAGCGTCAAGTTCAACTGGAGTGTCGCGTCCAAACATGCTGACCATGACACGGATTTTGCCTTTAATTGGGTCGATTTCAGCGATTGCGCCGTCAAAGCCTTTGAACGGGCCATCGGTGATGGAAACAACTTCGCCCTCTGAGAAATCAATCTGGTGCTTTGGTTCTTCAACGCCCATGCGCTTTTTGATTTTGGCGATTTCTTTGTCAGAAACTGGCGTTGGTGTGGTGTCTGCACCGACAAATCCAGTCACGCCAGGCGTGTTGCGGATGATGTACCACGTTTCATCAGTCAAATTCATCTCCACCAAAACATAGCCTTGGAAGATCTTGGCTTCAACGACTTTACGTTTACCGTTTTTGATTTGGATTTGTTTTTCTTTCGGGACCATGACGTCAAAGATTTTGTCTGCCATGTCAACACCGTTGATGCGCTGACGAATGGATTCTGCTACTTTCTCTTCGTAACCAGAATAGGTGTGAATAGCATACCACTGACGGGTTGAGTCGTAACGATTATTTGCCATAAAAAACTCCTTTTACCTTTATTTCAAAATTTGCTCAAAGATCCAGTTAAATCCAGCGTCAAGTAATAAAATTAATGTGGTAAGCAGTAATGTGAAGCCGATCACGGTGCCAGTCATGATCCAGGTGTTAGCGCGGGTTGGCCAGCGAACTAGCTTCAGCTCGGCCCACGCTCCCTTGAAATAACCAACAAATGAGTCGCGCATACCTAAATCTGCTTCAGTCTTGTTGACAGCGCGTGCTGGTTTGGTGGTTGGTTTCTTTTTGATGGTTTTTTTAGGGGAATCATCCGTTGCCTTGATGCGGCGTACGGTAGTTTTCCCTGTCTGCTTACCCTTTTCTGCCATGTGTTTCTCCCAAATTAAAAAGTCTGTTTTTCACAGACTGTCAAGTATAGCTTAGCACAAAAAATGTATGCATTGCAAGTTTGAGCGGTATTATTGCTTTTTGGCGGGCTTTGCCGGTGGCAGGCTGAAGCTGAAGGTTGATCCGTGATTGAGACGGCTTTCTAGTTTGATGGTACAGCCGAGTTTGCGGGCTAGTTTGGCCGCCACGTACAACCCTAGTCCAGTACCGCTGGTTTCGCGGGTGCGATAATCTTCGGCGCGGAAGAAGCGGTCAAAAATCTTTTTCTGATCACTGCGCCCGATGCCGATGCCGGTGTCTTTGACACCAAAATAGACTTTGCCGCCGCTGCGTTTCATGATGAGGGTGATTGAGCCTTTTTGGGTATATTTGATGGCGTTGGTGATGAAGTTTTGTAATAACTCTTCAAGGTATAGCCGAGAGACATTGACATTGCCAACGCCTGCTCTGACGTCCAGGTTGAATGCCAATTTTTTCTCTGTTGCCTGCGGCTCGTATTCGTGGCGGAGTTTTTCGGCCAGTTCAGTGACGTTGATGAGCTCTGATTCATCAGCAATACCACGCTCTGCGCGAGACAGCGTGCTGAGATCGTTGACGATGCGGGCTAAGAACATGATTTGTTTGTGGGCTTCGGCAAGTGAATCGTCCAATTTGTCGGTCATGCCGCGGTGCATCATGAGCTGAACATTGGAGAGTGAAGCTTCGGCGATGGTGATGGGGGTGCGTAATTCGTGGCTGATCACGCTGATGAATTCATCGCGCTCTTCTTCCAGGCTTTTGACTCGAGTGATGTCACGCAAAATGAGCACATAGCCATCAGAAGTGAGCGTGTCGCTACCGCCCTGTACTGGCGCGAATGTAGCCGACAACCGCACACGGTCGCCGCCCTCAAGAGGCATGATGATGTCGTCACGGGTACGAATGGCTGGCGATTTTCGCAATTCCTTAAACACCGGGACCGGCTGTTTGTCGTTGGTCTCAAAATTTAAGAGCTCATCAATGTGCACACCCTGAATGCTGGCGTTGGTGTCGAGTAAGCTCAGGGCGGCGGCATTGTAGAGGCTGATGATGCCGTGGGCGTCCATGCTGATGATGGCGTCAGTGAGGTTGTTCACCAGTGTCAATACGCGGTCGCGCTCCAGTCGTTCACGGGAGCGACTGCGTCGTAGTTCTTGGCGTGACTGGTGCCGTCCGCGATAGGCGATGACGACGGCTGCTAGAAACATCAGCCATGATATGACAAGCAAGATGATGATGGCATAGATAAGATTCCCTCCCTGCATATGTACCAGTATACCATAAGCATTATACGTGTGGAGTGTATTTTTTCAGGGCGTCGCGGTGTCGTTTATAGTGCGGGTCGATGGCGGCGACTTCGCGCCAAAATGCTTGCGAGTGATTCATCTGGCGCGTGTGACATAGTTCGTGGATGAGGACGTAGTCTAATAGCTCAAACGGTATATTCATGAGGGCAATGTTTAGGCTGATGGTGCCGTTTGACGAGCAGCTACCCCAGCGACTGGACGAGTGCGTGAGTCGAGTTTTGTCGTAATGAAAGTCGTGTTGCTCTGCTAAGAATTTGAGGCGGCGTGGCAAATAGCTTTTGGCTTCTTTGCGCAGGGCTTTGACGACATGGTCACGAATGGATTGTTGAAAGATGGGGTCAGCGAAATCTTGGTCGTCTCTTGCGTTGATGATGATGCTGGTGCCGACAGTTTTGACGGCGGGTTCTCCCTGTTCCACTAACAAATTGTGACTTTTGCCAATTTGCTGAGACGTGCTGTATGGAAAATCGCCTTGCTGCTCAGTGATGAGTCTTTGAATGCTGCGACGTGACCGTTTGATGAGCAGTTTGGCGGAAGCCAGCGGTGCGTGAAGCGGCATGGTGATGCGGATGCGACCGTTGGGCGCAATGCGCAAACTGACGCGACTGGCTAGTGCACGCCTGGTGACGGTGATTTCGCCAAATTCAGAGTCAGTGATGGTTGGCATTGAGCCCTCGTTTATCCAACTCGACCGCGTCCGCCGATGAATCGTGGCTGAGTGCGTATGGAAGCAGCTGGACGGGTGGCGTCGCTGAGTTTTTTCAAAAGCGTTTTTGCCTGTGTGTTGTAAGTGTGACGGCCGCTGATGACCATGTATGGCTCGCTGGCGTGTGGTGGTGAGAAGGTTCGTAATTTCTGTTCAAATAGGGCCTCATCGCCGTTGTGCGAGCGTAGCCATCTGGCTCTAGACATGGCAGGATCGGTCTGCACCCACACGAACAGTGGTTTAAATCCAGCTTCGCGGGCTACCTTGGCGATGTCGGAACGCCAAGCGCGCTTTTCGGTGTTGCCGTCGAAGATGATTGTCTGTTTTGGCTTGAGTAATTCTCGCAGTAAGTCAACTGCAGCTTTGTGAATCAGTGCGTCATCGCTCGACAATTCGCGCAGCGTATCACTGCTTAAAATTGGCGCATTGAACATTTTGGCAAATTCAGTCGCAAACTGTGTTTTTCCCGCCCCCGGTGCGCCGACCATGATAATCAAGTGCGGCGAAGATAACTGCAATGGTTTCATGAAATCAGTATACCATACGCCTGGTTAGAAAAAAACAGAGGGAAAACCTCTGCTATTTCATGACTCTATGGCAGGGGAGACAGGACTCGAACCTGCGACACCCGGTTTTGGAGACCGGTGCTCTACCAACTGAGCTACTCCCCTGTGTCTTGGCGTTATTTTACATGATTTTTTTGTCTTCGGCAACTCATTTTGGGCGATTTGAGGAGGCTATCTGACGGGTCGTGGCGTGAAATACTCCTGAAAAACCGTGAAAAACTATTGAAAAAACATAAGCATCGTTTTATGATAAATAGTAGGTATGAAAATATTGATGCTCGGGTGGGAATTACCTCCGCATAATAGCGGGGGTTTAGGCGTCGCTTGTTATCAGATGTCACGGGCATTGGCTGACTGTGGTGTGGATATCGACTTTGTTGTTCCCTATTCTGCCGAGCATCCGAACATTGACTTCATGAATGTACACGCGGCAACGCATTTGGAAGCATCAAAAGATGGCTTTGGCGCCTATGATGATTTGGGCACTTCGGACAAACAAGCGCATGATTGCGGGCTGGGCGGTATGCGTGCGGTGCAGCGACGGTATAACTGCTTCGTTAAAGAATTTGTCAAACAGAATCCTCCGGATGCCATTCACGCTCACGACTGGTTGACCATGGAAGCTGGTATCATCGCTAAGCAGCAGTGTAATGCGCCGTTGATCGTGCATGTGCACGCGACTGAATTTGACCGTTCTGGTGAGAATGAGGGCAATCCGTTGGTGCATGAGATTGAGCAGCAAGGGCTGTTGATGGCTGACCGAATCATTGCGGTGAGCCACATCACCAAAGATATCATTGTCAAGAATTATCACATTCCGCCAGAGAAAATTGAGGTTGTCTACAATGCCATTGACCTGGATGAACTGCCACCACACGAATACGACCAAGGTACCTATCAATACTTGGAAGACTTGAAAAAAGAGGGCTATATCATCGTTGGCGCATTGACCAGGCTGACAGTGCAAAAAGGCTTGACCTATCTGATCCGGGCGGTGGCGCAGGCCATCAAACAGCACCAAAAAATCGCGCTACTGCTGAGCGGTAGTGGCGAGCAGCGCGACGAACTGGTTGCTTTGGCGGCGCACCTGGGCATCAGCGACAAGGTGGTGTTCACGGGCTTTGTCCGTGGTCGGCAGTGGCGTGATGCCTATCATCTGATTGACGTATTTGTCATGAGTTCAGTGTCAGAACCGTTTGGTTTGACGGCGTTGGAAGCGGCGCACCACGACACAGCTCTGCTCATCAGTCGCCAGTCTGGCGTCGGCGAAGTGTTGCACGACATTTTACGATTTGACTATTGGGACACCAACAAATTGGCGCGACAAATTGTCATGTTGGCGCGCTCACCTGCTCTTTTGGAAATTCTCAAGGAAGATGTCAAAACAGAGTACGCCCAACTGTCCTGGCATGACGCGGCTGAACATTGCTTGAAATTATACAAACAGGCTCAATCAAAAGGCGGTGGCGCATGAGTCGTCCAGTAGTCACCCTGTACCTGCACGCCCACCAGCCATGGCGCGTCCGCAGCTATGGCGCACTTGACACTGCCAACCGTCATGATTATTTCAGCGGTGACGGCGACCAAGACAATAAAGAGATCTTTCTCAAAGTGGCAAATAAATCGTACCGACCGATGAACGCACTGCTGGAAAAGTTGTTACATGAACATCCAGGGTTTTGTTTGTCGCTGAGTTTGTCTGGAGTATTTTTGGAGCAAGCTGAGCAATTCGCGCCAGATGTGATTGAGAGTTTTCAGCGACTAGTGAAAACAGGACGCGTGGAGCTATTGGCTAGCCCCTACCATCATAGCCTGGCCTTTTTCTACGATCAGTCTGAATTTGAGAAGCAGGTCGCTCTGCACGCTGAAAAAATCAAGCAGCTATTTGGCGTTTCGCCCAAAGTTTTGGCGAACACTGAGTTGGCGTACAATGATGAGCTTGGAGCTTGGGCAGAGGCACACGGGTATAATGGTGTGCTGGCTGAAGGCTGGGACAAAGTGCTGGGTTGGCGTAGCCCAAATTATGTCTATCAACCAAAGGGTGCCACGCGTACAAGATTACTACTAAAGAACTATCGCTTGAGTGACGACATCGCCTTTCGTTTTAGTAACAAAAAATGGAGTGGCTGGCCGCTGACCGCTGAAACTTACAGCTCATGGCTTACGGCGTCAGGCGGCCCATTAGTCAATTTATTCATGGACTATGAAACGTTTGGCGAACACCAGTGGAAAGAACACGGCATCTTCACCTTCTTTGAGCGATTTGTTGGGAAATGGATAACGGCCGGTGGTCGGTTTAACACGGTGTCGCAGGCCCTGTCGAACGCACCGGTTGGAGACGTGAGTATGCCAGAGACTGTCACCTGGGCTGACAGCGAGAGAGATTTGACGGCCTGGAATGGTAATGATTTGCAAAGAGAGGCATTGCGCTACGCCTACCAGCTGGCGCCGCGAGTGTTGGCGTCTGGTGATTCTCAATTGATCAGCGACTGGCGTAATTTGCAAACCTCTGATCACTACTACTATATGTGTACCAAGTGGTCGTCTGATGGCGATGTTCACGCCTATTTCAGCCCGTATAGCTCACCATATGAAGCTTCGCTGTATGTGATGAACGCCTTGCGGGATATCTATTGGCGCTCAAGGCATACTCGCCCAACACCATAAAACCCACGCCATGTCGCGTGGGTTTTGATGATGCGCCTGATAAAGAGATTAGCTTTTACGAGCTTTGACTTCGTTGCGACCAAGGTTCTTCTTGGTTTCAGTGTATGTTGCGTGCTCGCGAGCGATTGGGTCGTATTTACGCAGTGTCAACCTACCCTGGCCCTTGGTGGTACGGTTCTGCGTATTGATTGTCGTGTAGTAAGTTCGGTGCTTGCTTTTGTCGCTGACCAAAGCGATCAACTTGCGTTTCGTATTCTTCTTTGCCATAGTTTCCCTTTAACAATTTGTACTTAAACTTCGATTATACAATATAACAGATTATGCAAATTAGTTCAAGCAATTATCAAATGTTCATTCGTTGCGCTTGTGTAAAATATATGATACAGTAGTAATAGTAAGATATAACGCATCAGGTGGAGATGATGCATTAAGGAGTGAGGGTATGGCTAGACAGTCGTGGAAAACATATGCAGCTCGCTTGAAGCAAGCAGCGACGGCATCAAAACAAGTAACCGTAAAACACCTGGGCATTGGCATGATGGTGATGGCTATGGTGCTGCAGTCGGTAGTCTTCTTTCAGGATTACGCACAAGCCGCGTCAGATGACATGATCCAGGGCGGTGTCGGCAGCAAAGAAGCGATTTTAGCGCACTATGACAAAAATACCAACAATTTCCGCGACGTACTGACCTATAACGGCATCACTAGAGCAGAATTGGCGAATATTTCTAGCACCAAGGTGCGCTACGAGGTTGACTCCTCTGCTCAGTCGTGGGGCTGGACTTCACGATTCTCTGAAGCTCAGGGTCAGAAGGCGCACACCGTTGCAGGACGTACCATTTATTCTCGTCCGCAAAAGCTGTGGGACAGTAGCTGGTATATGGGCTGGGAAGGCAATTCAGCCACTCGCGGTAAATTCCGCATCATGTCTTCTTGTGGTAACTTGTTGACATATAGCGTGCCCCAAGCTGTTCCAGTGACGCCAACGCCGCAACCAAAACCGCAACCACAACCTCAGCCGCAGCCAGTTGCTACTTGTGACAGCTTGACTATCACCCAACTGTCACGTAACCGCTACCACATGAGTGCCAAGGCATCAGCTAAAAATGGCGCCACCATCCAATCAATTTACATCAGGGTTTATGACCCATCGGGCAAACTTGTTGACGCTGGTGGTGTGACTGGCGATCAGACTGGCATGGGTGTTGAGCTCAAGACACCGGGTACATACAAAGTTCAAGCAACAGCAGTTACCAGCATCGGTGAAGTAACCGGCCCTAACTGTACTGGTAGTTTCACAATTACTGATGACAATAAGCCAGAAGAGCCAAAGCCATCAGTCAGCATCACCAAAACAGTTAACAAACAGGAACACGCCAAGGTGGCGGTCAATACTGATTTCACTTATGAAATTACCGTCAAAAACACTGGCACAGCAGACTTGAAAGATGTTGTCGTCAGCGACACCGCACCAAAAGAAGTGACTCTGTCAAACAGCAGTGCTGGTAAGGTCGATGGCGGTAAGTGGACACACACCATCGCTAACTTACCAGCTGGTCAGTCGCAGACGTTCTCTTTGACTGCTAAGTACGCAAAATTCATTGAGGGTAAGCACAAAAACACTGCTTGTGTTGACACACCGACCATCGCCGGCTCTCCAGACGCTTGTGATGATGCGACAACCGAAACGTACACAGTAACGACACCTCCAGCAAATCCACCAACTCAACCAACACCAAATGAACCAAATAAGCCAACTCAGCCGACACCTACGCCATCAGTACCGAATGAGCCGAATAAGCCGACACCGACTGAGCCGGCTACACCACCAACTACCAATCAAACCACGCCTCCTGCTGCCACGCCACAGCCACAGCCAACTCCTACCGCGCCAACCACTAAGGAATTGCCTCTCACTGGTACTCTGAACACCGCTAGCGGCATCTTGGGACTTGGTGGACTAGTGAGCGTGACGTGCGCTTATGTGATGAGCCGACGCAGCTTGCGCTAATCCGCAAATAACAAATAACTACGATAAAATCCGCGCCATAGAACCGGCGCGGATTCATGTTAGGTAATCAAGCTTTGGATGGTCGGGCGGTTACCGATAGTTACCAAAGCTCAATGGAAAATCAAAATCTGCTTGATTGAGCGTCGCCATGACGGATTGCAACTCGTCTTTGCTGTTTGAGGTGCAGCGCACGCTGTCGCCTTGAATCTGAGTTTTGACCTTAGGGTGTGCTTCTTTCAGGAGTTTAGTGATCTTTTTGGCGTTTTCTTGGCTGAGGCCGTCTTTGAACGGTACATCTTGCCAGGCACGCATATTGGCGGCATTGTGCGCCCCGCCAAGGTCAAGCACCTTGCTGGTCATATTGCGTTTGGCGAGCTGCCGGCCAATCATGTCAATGATTGATTGCACTTGAAATTCGTCTGCACCAATGACCTTGAATCCTTTTTTGTCTGGCAGCCACTCGACATCGGCTGGCGTCCCCTTAAAATCAAAGCGGTTGGCGATTTCCCGCACCACCAATTGATGAACATTATTCATCTCTGGTTTGTTAAATGTGCTTTCTATATCGAAACTAAATTGAGCCATAATTCCTCCTGATAGTTATTATAACAAATGCTTTTCACCGAGGGGATAATTTGGTATAATCAGCTGTGAGCATGACGCCGCGATAGCTCAGTTGGTAGAGCGCATCCATGGTAAGGATGAGGTCTCGGGTTCAAGCCCCGATCGTGGCTCCAGAATAGATTTTGCAGAAAAGGCCGCTGCGTAAGCGACCTTTTTGATTTGCAGTGGATAGGATAAGCCTTATTTTTTGCTTCGTTTGGCTGTCTTTTTGGCTTCGTGCTTTGGCAGGATTGGTGCGATGAATGCATCCAGCAGCGCCCAGGCAACGCCGTTGAAGATGTATACGACGGCGGTAAAGGCAGCGATGATCATGAGTACGCGTCCGAAGTCGCTGTTTAACAGAGACAGAAAGCCTGCTACGACTGCCAGCGAGATGATAATCAAGAAATACGCCTGTTGTAGTTTGGTACGCTGGTTTTTGTTGCTATTCCATTCGGTTAAGAATTGTTTGAATAATAAGAACATAATTGGATTATAGCATGTATATTATGTTTAGTCAATGGACAGAGGCTTGCTTGACGGAATTATGGGCAATCAAAAACCGCCTCGTGATGAGCCGGTGTTTGATTGGTACCGGAAGTAGGACTCGAACCTACGAAGCCTTACGGCGGGAGATTTACAGTCTCCTGTGATTGCCACTACACGATTCCGGCGTGCGTTTGGAGCCGCTTCTCGGGCTCGAACCGAGGACCTACGGTTTACAAAACCGTTGCTCTAGCCAGCTGAGCTAAAGCGGCACTGCTGTGATTATAGCAAAAAAAAATAGGCTAAGCAACTACATTACCAACTTTTTGGGCTGTTTGGGCTGACGGCGCTGACGCGGTACGGTGCCTTGGCTGTCTGGAACCAGCATGGCAGCAGCTTTTTTGCGTAGTCCAGAGGCCAGCTCTGCTTGTCCGTTGTTGTCGTAAGCCTCGGCCAGAACAGTCAATGTCTGTGGAATTGGGTCAAGTTCGACTGCTTTTTCCAGCGCAGCGATCATCTTTTTACCATTGCCCATTTTTTCTTGGACTTTGGCGTAGGCGATGTAGCGCGCCGCCAAATCGTCCTCCATCTCCAGAGCTTGCTCGAAGGCTAGCGCTGCTTTGGGATAATTCTTTGTTTCGTAATAAATCAAACCAACGTTGTGCAGACTGGAAGCGCTCGGTTCCAAGCTCTGGGCGATCTCAAAGCACTCAATGGCATCTTTGTAGGCCTGCTGCTTGGCGTACAGAATACCCAAACGGTTGTAGGCGGTGGCGTTCTTCTCGTCGACACGCAAAATTGTCAGCAGTGCTTTCTCTGCCCTGAGATATTTGTTGTCGCGAATGGATTCTTGCGCAATAGCCCACAATTGATCGAGCTTTTCAGAAATCTTGGCTGGAAAATCTGCAGAATTTTCTTCGGAAGGTTTGTAGGTGATCGTCCAAATGATAATTGCTAAAATGAATATCAAACTTATCATATCTGCTTAATTATAGCACAATTTTTAATAAAGCGAGGCGCGTATTGCCATTTGCCATGAGAGACTTCTCTGCTTCCAGTACTTTTTGCAGCGATTGGTGTATGGCTGGTGGCTGGGCGGCGTGTTTCAGTTGGAAATGGATGAAGCGTAGCAGGATGTCGATGAGTTGGAGGGCTTTGGTGCGGTCGGTGTAGTGCATGGCGCATTTTATGGCTGAGTATGAGCTGGGATGCTCCAGAATATGCTTGGCGTCAGCGGCGATGGCTTGGCGCTCTGCCAGTTTCGTGGCGTCGTGGCCCAGTTCGGTGATGAGTAGCGGCAGACCGGCCGCCAGGAATAGTATTTGGCGCTTTTCTTGGGGCGTCAGGGTGGTATTTTCTAGTAGCTTGGCGTCTTGGCTGGCGGTGGTGCGGTGGAGTGTCAGCTGCTGGCAGCGGGACTGGATGGTTGGGAGGAGTTCTGTGTCGGCGGTGGTGATCAAGAGAAAATGAGTGTTAGGATTTGGCTCTTCCAATGTTTTGAGCAATGCGTTTTGTGCGGACTCGGTCATGGCGTTGGCTGGGTTGATGATGACCACGCGGCGGACGGAACTATGAGTGCGCAGCATGGCCGTCAGGTCGCGGATCTGTTCGGTTGAGATGGTGCTTTTTTGTGGCAGTGGGTTGACAGTGAGGACCTCTGATTGGCGGTGGTTTGCCAAGTAGTGAGCAGTTCCTACTCCGTCCAGGCCAGGTTCGGCAATAATCATTAGTGATTGTGGTAAACGGTCTGTTAATTGCTCCACCGTGGCTTGGTCATTAGTGGAGATGAGAGGCGTCTGGCTCATTGGTCACTCGGTTCTTCTATGTTGTTGGCGTACTCAGGAAATAGTTCAGTGAATACGCTGGGGATGGCTGCCTCAAAGATTCTTCGCTCACCAGACGGCAGCGTGATTTCCAGTTGGTGGGCGTGGAGCATCAGGCGGCTGGCATTGGGTTTGCCGTAAACGCGGTCGCCGAGAATTGGCGTGTTTAGGTGCGCCATATGGACGCGTAGCTGATGGGTGCGGCCGGTGGTGGGTTTAAGTTCAATCAGTGCCTGATCGTCAGTTGCCGCCAGTACGCGGTAGGTCGTTTGGGCGGGCTTGCCGTTCGGGTCAACGCGGAAGGTACTGGGTGTGGACGGGTTGCGGCCAATCGGTAGGTCAATCTTCGCGGCGGCTAGTTTCGGTACGCCGTCGGTTACTGCGAGGTAGGTTTTTTTAGCGGTGCGCTGGGCGAATTGTCGTTGTAGATGGGCGGCAGTGTCAGCGGTTTTCGCGATGACGAGTACGCCCGAGGTGTCGCGGTCAAGCCGATGGACGATGCCCGGCCGGTCGGTGTCGGAGGCAAATGAGGTTTTGGGACGAATAATTTCCGCCACGGTTGGCTCGGTTGATAGTCCACCTTTGGCGTGCGTCAGGAGGCCGCTGGGTTTATTCACCACCATTACGTCATCGTCTTCGTACAACACTGGTAGCTCCGCACTGGCCTGCTCCTGCTCTGGCAGCTTGACGGCGATCTCGTCGGTCTCGTCGACCTCGAACTTTGGCGCCGTCACCACGCGTTGGTTGACCGAAATGTAACCGGCTTTGATGTACTTTTGCCAGAGGCTGCGCGAAATCGACGGGTCAAATGTCGTGGACAAGTGGATGTCTAGGCGCTGCTTGGTCGGTACAATTCGAAACATTATGACAAACTTACCCTGAAATGGCGTCTCGGTGAAGCTCGGATCAAGCGGGTTTGGCAACATCTCAGCATTGGCGGACCTACCAGGCCATAATTCGTCAATTGATTCTTCGTCGATGATTGAGCCGTAGAGCACGGCGAAATGCTGCTTATTCAAAATAAACTCCGCTACGATGTGCGACTCGTCCGTCTGAACCTTCGGGTGGCGCAAGGCCTTGACGGGCGTGTTGTCGTCTGCCAGTTGGTACAATCTGGCGATCTTGAGGATGGTGCGCGGTGAGATTTTCACGCGAGCGTTCCTATCTCCGTAGCCCCACGGCTGTCTGGACACGGTGCAAGGTTTCGTTAGCGACGAGGTTCATATCGCGCTCGCTGGATTCCAGTTTGTCCTCAATTGCCTGCTCGTCAACTGCCGCCAGGCGCGCTTGAAAATTTGCCAAGAATTCCGCCACTTCATCAGCCACGATTCGCTTGAAATCACCATAGCGTTCCATGCCGGTGTACTGGCTGATGGTCTGCTCCAAGCTGACGTCTTTTCCGGCGTCTTGGCGCACCAGCGTCAAGATCTCCAGCAGATTGGAAATTCCCGGTTGGTTTTCACGGTCGTATTGCACCTTACCCAGTGAATCGGTGGTGGCGCTCATGATTTTTTTGTGTGCTGCCTGTGGCTCGTCGCCAAGGAAAATGACACCTTTGCCGCTGTCGTCGGATTTGCTCATCTTTTTGGTCGGGTTCACCAGGTCTTTGATCCTCAGGCCCTGGTCGTTGCCGAAGAATTGATGCTGCTGGGCAACTGGTTTGGGTACGACGAACAGATCGCCAAATTTGCGGTTCATCCGCTCGGCAATGTCGCGGGTAAATTCCAGGTGCTGCGTCTGGTCGTCGCCAACTGGTACGTAGCTGGCGCTGTAGAGTAAGATGTCGGCCGCCATTAGGACTGGGTAGTTGAAGAGACCGACGGAGACATTTGTGTGTATTGTGTCCCATGCCTTTTGCTCATTGGTCAATTCATCTTCAGACATTTTACTATCAATAAATTTGCGCGATTTATCCTTAAACTGCGTCATCCGGCTCATCTCGCCAAACCCAGTGAAACAGTCCAAAATCCACGCCAGCTCGCTGTGCGCCGGAATGCGGCTTTGGCGGTACAGATGAATCGCCTGGTTGTCCAGCGGCAGTCCGGCGGCCGTGTAAATCCGGGCGTTGCTGCGAATGCTGTCATACAATTTACTGTGGTCAATTGGCGTGGTGAAGCTGTGTAGATCGGGGATGAACAGATTGATATCAAAATCAGCCGAGCGGCGCTTCGCCATATCGACAATCGGCAAAATGGCACCAAAATAATTGCCAATGTGAATATCGTTGTTGGCGCGTACGCCAGTGAGGATGACGGGTTTACTCATGGGTCTATTATATCACTTATTCGACGTAAGGTGTTTTACGAAATGTAGCCACAAAAAACGCCTCGGTCAAGGTGCCTGGCATCAGACGTAAGCACCCGCCTAGGTCATGCGTCAGGTCACGGTCGTTCCAGGACTGGACGGCGGGAACGCGATTTGATAGTGGTGCGATGTCGGTTGGCACAAGGCGAGCGTCAGGCTGACGACGCAGTAGCCAGTCGACGACCGCTTCGTTCTCTTCTGGCGCCATGGTACAGGTACTGTAAACAAGCGTGCCGCCAGGTTTTAGCAGCCGCCAAGCCTCGAGGATGAGGCGCTTTTGCAGATCACTCAGTCTCCGGATATGCGCCACCGACCAGCTGTCAAACAACGGAGCATCGCTGGCGTTCAGGCTCATTAAACCTTCGCCAGAACACGGAGCGTCAAGCAGGATTTTATCAAATGCTTCAAGCTGACGGCGGGAGAGATTTCTAGCATCAGCTAGCATATATTCGGCTGAAACATTGAGGCGTTTGAGGTTCGTCTGGAGCTTCATCAGGCGCGGCTTGGAATTGTCATTACAGACCAGATCGGCTTGACCACTGGCTAGGGCTTGTATGTGGCTGGATTTACCGCCGGGCGCAGCGCACAGGTCGAGGACGCGTTCACCCGCCGCAGGTGCAAGTGCTAACACTGGTAGCCAGCTGGCGGCATTCTGAATGTAGCCGTGGCCACTGTCAGCTAGCTGCTGATAATCAGCGAGGTACTCCGGGATAATTTCGTAGCCGTCTGGACACCATGCAACCTGGCGGCTCAGCAGTTCAGGGGCGACTTCCCCATCGACCAGCGGATTGAGCCGAAAGCTCTGGGTGCGCGTTTGTGCCAGCATCGTCTTGACCTCGGCGCGAGACAGGCCGCTCCACTGCATCGTGCGATTGATCCAGAGCTCACGTTTTCTCTGGCGCTCCTGGGCTGGATCTTTACGCTTGGCCATAGTCGTCTCCGATGGCGTGCCGATTGATCGCTTGAGCAACAACTTGGCCATAGCGTTTGTCGATCTCATGACTTGCTAATATTTTAGTGACAGCGATGTGCTTTTGTTTTGCTAATTTTCGTAGGTTCTTATTGATAATGACTGGGTCAAATTGCCCGTAAAATATTTCAACTGGCATCGTCAATTCGGCAATTTCCGTCAGTGCTTTTTGGTTGATGATGGCTGCGTCTAAGGTGTCGAGGAAAATTTGCAAGTTTGACTCATCGACGAGAAAGCCAGGGTTGAATAATTTATATTTCTTGGCAAAATCACTAGCAATCACCTTGCCGAGCGCTGGTTTATCGATAATTTTTTGGTACAGTGCACGCAGTTGGCGTTCAGCCAGGCGATCCTTGCCCTGTTGGTGATACAGCGGTGGGCTGCACAGGATGAGCGAATCGATCAATGAAGGATAATATCGGGCAGTGTGCACCGCCACGAGTGCCCCTAAGCTATGGCCAACCAAGATGATTCGTCCGTCGACTTTCTGCTGTGCCAAGGTTGCGACTAGTGAATCGACCTGTGTCTTAACATCATAGGTCTTCCAGTGCGGTCGCGGCGAATTGCCAAAACCGAGTAGGTCAACCGCCAGTACGCGAGTCGTTTTATTAATCCTACGGCGCCCTACGACTCGCTGCCACATCGCCGATGAGCTCCCGATGCCATGGATCAAGACCACTGTAGCGAGAGGATGTTTCGGTCTTTGAAAATCATGAACGTATAGTTTATACGGGACACGCAGCCAGCGATGGATAAGTCGGTCGAACATTATATCAGTATACTATGAAAATACCCCGCCTGTACATGACGGAGTATTTTCGAGAATTGGTCTCTCCTCTGTTTAACGCTTGGAGAATTGTTCGCGCTTGCGGGCAGAACGTAGACCGTATTTCTTGCGCTCTTTCTCGCGTGGGTCACGCTTGAGCAGCTCAGCCTTCTTCAGGACTGGACGCAGGTCAGCGTGAGCAGCCGTCAATGCTTTGGCAATGCCAAGCTTGATGGCGTCAACTTGACCAGCGAGGCCACCACCTTTGACCAAGATGGTAACGTCGTATTCCTTTTGCTTGCTGACGACAGCTAGTGGGTCGGTCACTTCGGCTAGCAAAGTTTTGTTGCCATCCAAGTACTCAGCGGCTGCTTTGCCGTTGATGGTGATGGTACCCTTGCCAGGAAGCAAGCGAACACTTGCTGAAGCACTTTTGCGTCGTCCCAAGCCGTAGAAATAGGTATCAGTAGCCATATTACTTTACCTCAACTTTCTCTGGGGTTTGTGCTGTGTGAGCATGCTCGCTGCCAGCAAATACGCGCAGACGCTTGAGGCGTTCTGCTTGCAATTTGTTCTTTGGCAGCATGCCTTTGACAGCTTCTTCAATAATTCGTTCTGGGTGGCGTTCACGCATCTCTTTGAACTGCGTTTCTTTGATGCCGCCTGGGAAACCACTGTGACGGTAGTAGTACTTGTCAGTTTCCTTGTAGCCAGTAACGACGGTGTTTGCAGCGTTGATAACTACGACGTAGTCGCCACCATCAATGTGTGGTGTATAAGTTGGCTTATATTTACCGGTCAGATGTTTGGCAATTTCGGTTGCCAAGCGTCCCAGTGGCAATTCGCTCGCGTCAAACAATACCCAGCGGCGAGAAACTTCAGATGGTTTTTGTGAATACGTCTTCATCTTATTTCTCCTTCTTTGGCATTGGTTTGATGTCGTCGACAAACTCGATGATTGCCATTTGCGCGCCGTCGCCAACACGCAGGCGTGTTCGTTCAACGCGAACGTGTCCGCTGGTGCGGCCGCCGAGTTGTGGGGCAATTTCATCAACGAGTTTATAAGCAGCAGCGCGGGTGCTGAGTGCTGCGATCACCTGGCGGCGGCTTGCCAAATCGCCCTTCTTCGCCTTGGTGATAATTTTTTCAATGTGGCGCTTCAGCTCTTTGGCTTTCGGCAAGGTGGTTTCGATTTTGCCGTGCTCAACCAGGCTGGTTGCCAAGCCCCTCAGCAAGGCTCGCCGTTGATCACGCTCACGGCCGAACTTGCGCCCTTGATATCCGTGTCTATGCATAGTTAAAACTCCAACTCCGCCATCTTGTCGCGTACTTCATCCAGCGCCTTTGAACCAAAGCCTTTCAATTCTCGCAAATCTTGCTCGGTCAAAGTCACCAGGTCGCGAATCGTGCGGATTTCATTGTTAATCAGCGCGTTCGTCGTGCGGGCGCTTAGGTTTAATTCTTCGATGGATGTATCCAATTCAGCTTCACTGTCTTCAGTGGTTGTACCAAGCGCAGGTGCGCTCACAACAGTGGTGCTGCCAGCCAAGGCTGTGTATTGGTTGACCAAGATAGCTGCAGCCTCTTCAAACGCCTCGCGTGGCGTCATGGTGCCGTCAGTTTCAATTGTCATGGTCAATTTGTCCAAGTTAGTTTCGTCGCCAACACGAGTTGGATCAACCTTGTAGCGTACGCGCAAAACTGGAGTGAAGACTGCGTCCAGAGCGATCATGTCTGAGTGTAGGCGTGATTCGCTTGAGTCCTCAATTGTCTGGTAACCGCGACCAGCCTCTGCTACCAAGTCCATGATGACCGTTTTCTTTGGATCATCAATGGTAGCGATGATGTGGTCTGGGTTAACAACTTCTACTTCGCCATTTGCTTGGATATCGCCAGCGGTGATAACACCACCAGTTTTCTCCAGACGCAACTCAACTGGCTCGTCAGTGTGAACGCGGAGTCGCACACCCTTCAAGTTCAGCATGATGTCAACGACATCTTCTTTGATGCCCTCAACGGTGGTGAACTCATGTGTCGCACCTTCGATGCGGAAAGCGACGATTGCGCCACCACGGATGCTGGAGAGCAAGACGCGGCGCATTGAGTTACCCAACGTGTTGCCGTAGCCTGAGTGGAGTGGTTCAATCAGAAAGGTTGCACTGGTGTCAGAAACATCTTCGATGCTTGCCAGAGCTGGATTATAAATTGCTTTTGCCATAATTTTCCCTAACCCTTCTTTTATCGTGAGTAATACTCAACAATTAATTGCTCGTTGATATCAGCTTCTGCTTCTTCACGCTTTGGCTGTCCAGTGATCTCAATCTTCAATTTCTTGACATCACTCTTCATCCAGCTGAGCGGACCTTGAATTGAGTTGCTGACAACGTCGTCGATGTGTGTAAAGTATACCGACTTGGTACTCTTTGGACGCACTTCAATGACATCACCTGCTTTGACGCGAATTGATGGAATATCGACACGGCGACCGTTCAACAAGAAGTGACCGTGTCCGACTAGCTGGCGAGCAGCGCGGCGGCTGGTTGCAAAACCAGCACGGTACACAACGTTGTCCAGGCGGCGTTCCAACAATTTCAACAGGTTCTCGCCTGCCAGACCTTCTTGGGCGCGTGTTGCCTCGTCCATCAGTCGAGCAAATTGCTTTTCAACCAAACCGTACAGCCGGCGAACTTTTTGCTTTTCGCGTAGCTGTGTGGCGTACAAGCTTGGTTTGTTGTGTCGGCTGTGTGCGTGCTGACCTGGAATGCCAGATTTTCGTGCCAAAACTTTATGTGCTTTTGGATGAAGCGCATAACCTTCGCGGCGGCTTTGCTTGACAATCGGTGAATTATCTCGTGCCATAATTATGCCCTCCGTGCCTTTCGTGGACGAACACCGCCGTGAGGCACGCCAGTTACGTCCTTAATGCTTTCTACTGAGATGTCGAAAGCGCCAACCGCACGAATAGCTGCGTCACGGCCCAAACCGACACCTTTGACGAAAACGTCAACTGATTTCAAACCATACTGCGTTTTCGCAGCTTCAGCAGCTTTTTCAGCAGCAACCTGTGAAGCATAGGCGGTGCCTTTTTTGCTACCACGGAAACCACATGCACCAGCTGATGAAGCGGTCAACACGTTACCCTTCTTGTCAGAAAAGGTAACAATGGTGTTGTTGAATGTTGCTTGAATATGCAGCTGACCAGCTGGGACTGATCGGCGCTGCTTTTTCTTGGTAGATTTTGCGTCTGCCATTTCTTAGTCCTTTCTTTAGGTCTTACTTGCTGCTTTTGGTTGTGTACCGCCCACGGCGATGGCGCGACCCTTGCGAGTTCGTGCATTCGTACGAGTCCGCTGTCCGCGTGTCGGCAGTCCTGCTTTGTGGCGAAGACCGCGATAGGCGTTGATATCCTTCAAGCGCTTAATGTTATTAGTTACCAAGCGCTGGAGATCACCTTCGACGGTGTATTCGCTGTCGATAATTTCGCGAATCTTGTTTTCTTCAGCCTCGGTGAGATCTTTCACCCGAGTGGTCGGCTCAATCTTAGCCGCCGCAAGGATGCTCGAAGCGTGCTTTGGCCCAATCCCATAAATATAGGTGAGCGCAATTTGCACCTGCTTCTCTGTTGGGATAACTACCCCAGCAATTCGAGCCATGCTTAACCCTGCCTTTGCTTGTTCTTAGGTTTTTTCTTGTTGATGACGCGCAGTCTGGCGATACGCTTGCCTTTTTTACGGCCAACGCGGCGCACGAGTACGTCATCGGGACTGATTTTTCTAACACTTGCACGAACTTTCATAAAGTGCGTAAATCTCCCTTCCCGAGTAAACCCGAGATTACCGTTAATATTTGACTAGCGACCTTGGTGAGGTCGGTCGTCGCGTAGGCGGAAGCTGATTCGTCCCTTTGTAAGATCGTAAGGGGTCATCTCAACTTCAACCTTATCACCAGGCACCAGGCGAATATAGTGCTTGCGCATTCGCCCTGAAATGTGCGCGATGATACTATGGCCATTCTCCAGTTCCACCTTAAATTGAGTATTAGGCAGTGCTTCCACTACCTTACCAATCATTTTGATGACTTCCTTTTGACTCGCCATAAGTTACAGTTGTCAATTATACCGTACTGGGTACAGTTTGGCAAGAGGTATTTTCGTAAATTTATGTGCTATATGTATTATCTCACAACATTTCTTAGAATAGACTTTTTAAGTTTTTTTATATCATTTCTACAAGTTTGTAAATTGCTATTTATAAATTATAATATTGTAAACTTCAACCTATTTTTTAAAATTCTATTTAACTTTAAAAAATTTCAATCTTAAAGCATTACCCAAAACAGATACTGAACTAAATGACATTGCAAAAGCCGCTATCATCGGATCCAATTTTGGTCCATTGAAAAATGCATAAAATATTCCAGCGGCAAATGGTATTCCAAGTACGTTATAAAAGAATGCCCAAAATAGATTTTCCTTTATATTTGTGATTGTCGCTTTACTTAATGCTATTGCACCCGCAACATCTCTCAAATCGTTTCTAATTAAGACGATATCAGCGGATTCTATTGCAACATCCGTTCCATTTCCTATCGCAATTCCAACGTTTGCTTGAGCCAGTGCTGGTGAATCGTTAATTCCGTCTCCAACCATTGCAACAAATTCATCTTTTTCCTGAAGTTCCTTTACTTTTTGAGATTTCTGATAAGGCAGCACTTCTGAAATTACATCATCTATTCCCACTTGTTTTGCGATAAATTTGGCAGTTTTTTCGTTATCTCCAGTTAGCATTACTGTCTTGATTCCCATTTTTTTCAGTTTTTCTATAGCTTCCTTGCTTGTTTCCTTGATAACGTCTGCAACTGCAACAAGTCCCGCCAATTCGTTATCAATCGAAATGTACATTGGCGTTTTTCCTTCATTCAACAAAATATCATAATCTTTTTGAGAAATTTCCACATTGATTTTTCGATTTTCCATCAATTTTCTATTTCCAATTTGAACTTCCTTGTCTTTAAATGTTGCACGAATACCGTAACCTGGCATTGCCCTAAATTTTTCATACGGCTTAATTTCAATATTTTTCTCTTTTGCTTTGTTTACGATTGCTTCTGCCAATGGATGCTCTGAATCATTTTCCACACTTGCAGCAATTTTTAACAATTTATTTTCATTATATTTCCCATAAGCAATCAAATTAGTAAGTATAGGCTTTCCTTTCGTAATCGTACCAGTCTTGTCAAATACAACTGTTTTTATTTTGTATGCTGTTTCAAGAGCTTCCCCGCTTTTTATAAGAATACCGTTTTCAGCCCCTTTTCCAGTTCCAACCATTATTGATGTAGGTGTTGCAAGTCCCAATGCACACGGACACGCAATTACAAGTACAGCGATGAAAAACGACAATGCAGTAACCAATCCACTTCCACTTAGAAACCAAGCAATTCCTGTAATTATCGCAATCCCAATAACAATCGGCACAAAATATGCCGACACAATGTCTGCCATTCTAGAAATAGGAGCCTTTGACCCCTGTGCCTCCTCAACCAGCTTTATAATTTGTGACAAAACTGTATTTTTACCAATTTCAGTCGCCTCAAATCTGATACTTCCATTTTTATTTATACTTCCTCCAACAACCTTATCTCCAACTTTTTTGCTTACTGGCAAACTTTCTCCTGTCAGCATTGACTCATCAACAGAAGTCGCCCCTTCCACAATTCTTCCATCCACCGCAATTTTTTCTCCCGGCTTCACAATAACAATATCTCCAACTTTCAAGTTTTCAATCAGAACTTCCTTTTCCGCTCCATTTTCAATAATTTTAGCCTTTTTAGGTTGAAGTCTGATAAGTTTTTTTATTGCCGATGAAGTTTGACCTTTTGTTTTTGCCTCCAGCAGTTTTCCAAACAAGATTAACGTAATAATTGCACCAGCCGACTCATAATATAAATCCATATGTGCTTCAGGGTCTACAATTACAATTCCAAAAGTTGCGTAAATTCCATAGAGTACCGCCGCCGTTGACCCAATAGCAATTAATGAATCCATTGTTGGAGATTTTCTTACTAAATTTTTAAATCCATGTGAAAAAAATCTCTCCCAGCATAAATAATAGGCAAAGTCAACACAAACTGTGCCAACGCAAAATTAAGCGGATTTACCTTAGGATTCAAAAATTCAGGAAGTACTGCCCCAAGCATATGCCCCATCGAAATATACAAAAGTGGAACAACAAAAATAACTGCTAAAATTAATCGATTTTTCAAACTTGTTATTTTTTCTTGATAAAGTTCCACCTTTTTATCTTCTGTCATATCCTCAGCCAGTCCATACCCAGCCGACTCCACTATTTTCCTAATTTTATCAAAATTGTACTTCTTCTCATCATATTCAATATTCAATTTTTCAGTTGCAAAATTAACTGAAGCGTTAATATCATTATTTTTATTAAGTGCCTTTTCCACAGCATTGGCACAAGATGCACAGCTCATTCCAGTTACTGTATAGTTTTTTTCTGCCATAATCTTTTCCTCCTTCATTTAGCACACTATATCTTAAATATGCTTATGTCCGCTATGTTCGCAATTACACTGCCCCTCCACACAATCACACAAAACTTCTTCCACAGCCGTTTTCCTCTTTTCCTCAACAGCCTTTAAAATCAAATCCAAGTCGTCAAAACTCAGTTCACTGTTCTCAATAACTTTCCCTATCATTTCTCCAACTTTCGTTTTACAAATTTTATCAAAAGTTCCTAATATATAACTGTTAGCAACTTCCTTTTCTGTAAAATCTGTCGAATAAATATACTTGTTCCCAATTTCCCTCTTTTTCAAAATATTCTTTTTCAGCAGCCGATTCAACAGCGCCTTTATTGTAGCCTGTTTCCAGTTCATTTTCTCACAAAGCACCTCTGTCACAAACTTGCTCGTAACTTCGCTATTTGCCCACACAACTCGCATTACTTCCCATTCTGCATCGGTTATATGCTGTTTTTTATCGATTCTGCAATTTTCTTTCACATTCTTACCTCCTTTAATGTTTACGTTTGTAATCTTTTTACATTATATAGTTTACAACAGTAATCGTTTTTTGTATATTCTTGTCACATATGTATTATCTCACAACATATTTCCATAAATTTATGTGCTATACTTGAGCTATCAAATTTAACATAAGGATTTTTATGGCAAGTACGAAAAATCAAACAAAGTCTCAAGCAAAAAAATCACAAGTTGAATTGCTGGTGCCCGTTTTGATTGGTGTGATAGCAGTGTTGATGCTGATTGTTGGTTGTTTGGTGTGGAAATTGAACTGTCAATCACCACACAAACCATACACAGTGACGGAAAAGATTGGCAGCGGCTTCGTGAGTTTGGGCTCATTGGGCTTTCGTTTTGAGGGAAATAAGGCGATCGCTCGGCACGACGCGTCCGTAAAAGAAATTCGTGAGTTTCTGAAAAAAGAAAATGAGCGATCAGGTTGCAAAGATAACAATGGTGCGGTCAGCGTGATTGCGTATTCTCAAGATGAAAAACAATTACTATTAGGCTCTGGTTGTGGCAACACGCTCGCGCGGATGTTTGCAGTAAAGAAAGACGATGGTTGGAAAGCAATTTCACCAACAAATCAGTTCAATTTGTTTGAAGTTCCAAGCTGTAAAATGACTGATGAAAATAATATCAGCAAGGAAATCGCACCGGTTTGCCAGAATGAAAGTCACGCTGCAGAGAATGCTCCCCTGACTTATTCTTACAGAGTACGTTAGTCTCGGTATTGTACCAAATAAAAATCCCCGTTTCGTGCGGGGATTTAGTGTATTATTTTTTGCGGAGCAATCGCCGTTTTTTTGGTTTATCGCTTCCCAAATCGTTGGCATCAAAGTCATCGTAGGTCACCATCAGTGCGCGCGAGCTGATTTGGCGGATAGACTCTAGCGCTACGGATACGATAATTAAGATACCCGTACCACCGATTGACAAGCGAGTGCCGGTCAATCCAGTAATGTGATAGATCAGATATTCAGCGACGAACGGCAAGATAGCGACCACGCCAAGTGCTAATGAACCGAACAAGACCAAACGGTTGACGGTGCGGCGGAGGTATTCCTCGGTTTGCTTGCCTGGGCGAATGCCCTCAATGAAGCCGCCCTGTTTCTGTAAGCCTTCAGAGATTTCGGTGGCGTCAAAGCTAAAGCCAGTGTAGAAGTATGTGAAAGCAATGACCAGGATGAAGTACAGAACAGGATAGATGAAGGCTTCAGCGGTGCTGCCGGTAAAACTGCCTGGGTTTGGTGCTTGGAACCAGGTGATCAAGGTGTTGGCGAGGGATTGTAGTCCTTCGTTACCAGAGGCTTTCATGATTTGACCGATGAACTGTGGCAAGCTCAGGAAAGCCACGGCGAAAATGACCGGGATCACACCAGCGGCGATTAGTTTGACTGGCAGGATGCTTTTGATGCCGCCGTAATTGCTATTGCCGTGGACGCGCTTGGCGTAGTTGATGGTAATGACGCGCTGTGCTTCGTTGATCTTCACGAGGAAGTACAGGACAATTAACATCATGAGTAAGAGGAAGAATACCACCCAGAACATGGTCGGGCTGACCGGCAATTGGAACCAGCCAAATACGCTCAATGAGCCGTTTGAGGTGTCAAAGAGCGAACGGATGACAGTGGCTAGCATCTGTGGTAACTGGCTGACGATTCCTGCGAAAATCAACAGCGAGATACCATTGCCTACTCCCTGCTCGGTGATGAGCTCACCTAGCCACATCAATAAGACTGATCCAGCGGTCATGGCGACAACTGAGACTGTCCATTCCATGATGGTTGGATCGCTCAAGACGGTTGATCCGCCAGCCAAGATGGTCTGGCGCAAGATGAAGATGAAAGCAATTGATTGGACGATAGCCAGTGGAACGGTAATGCGACGTGTCCATTGCTGAATTTTACGGCGTCCAGTTTCGCCGTCGTCGTGGAGTTCCTTTAGTTTTGGAATAGCTTTTGTCAGCAGCTGGATGATGATGCTGGCGGTAATGAATGGGCTCAAACCAACCAATACCAAAGAAAAGCTCGCCAAAGCACCGCCGGACAGAAGATTCAGGAATCCTCCCAAGTCTGTGCTTCCTAATGCGGAGCTGATGGCTTGGCGCAACTGTGTTGGCTCAGCCAATGGCACTGGAATGTGCGCGAGTAATCGGTACACGACAATAATGCCGATGACAATCGACAAGCGCTTTTGCATATCTCTATTTTTCAATGACCGCCAAATGGTCTTCCAGCTAATCATACGTTTACTTTCCCCTCTGTCATTTCAATATATAGAATTCTCTAACCAGTATACAGGAGTATCTGGCTAAATACCAGTGTTGAACCTAAAAATACCAGCAAAGCAAAACGCCCCGGGCTAGCGAGGCGTTTTTGTTGATCACAAGACTAGATAGGTCTTATTTTTCGTCAGACTCGATGTCTTTTGCGCTTTTACGCAAAGGTGTCGGAACTTTTTCGAACGAGCCGCCAGCTTTTTCAATCGCTTTGACGACTGAAGCGGAAGCAGCTTGCACCTTCAAGTCAACCTTGGCTTTCAATTCACCGCGAGCGATCACCTTAACCGTGTGGAACGGTGTGGCGATGTAGCCTTCGGTAAATAGCAATGCGTTGTCGACGGTTTTGCCGTCAAAAGCGTTCAAGTGATCAAGGTAGACTACCTGAGCTGGCGTGCGCAAGCTCTTGAAGCCGCGAGCTTTTGGTACAGCCTGAGCCAGTGGGCGCTGACCACCCTGGAACATGGCGCGAAGCTTTTTACCAGTGCGAGCGTTCTGACCCTTGGTACCGCGACCAGCGGTTTTACCCTGACCAGCGGCGATACCGCGACCAACGCGCTTTTTATTTTTGTTTGCTGAAACTTGGAGATCGTTGTATTTCATTACTTAGCCTCCTTTTTAGCAGCTTTTTTGACTGGCTGAGCATTGAGCCACTCCTCGCGTGGAACCAGTGATTTCAATGCTTCAATGGTTGCGTAAGCGATGTTCACCTTGTTGGTTGAACCAAGTGACTTGGTCAATAGGTTGCGAACACCGGTCACGCCGATGATTTGTCGCACCACACCACCAGCGATGATACCGGTACCAGGAGCGGCTGGCTTGATCAGCACGCGGGCGCCTGAGAACTTGACTTCGCTGTCGTGTGGAATAGTCTCGCCGTTGAGTGGCAAAGTGATCAAGTGTTTCTTAGCAACTGAGGTTGCCTTAGCGACAGCAGCTTGCACGTCGGCACCCTTAGCCACACCAACACCAACCTTATCTTTGCGGTTGCCGACAACCACCAACGCCTTAAAGCGGAAGCGGCGGCCACCTTTGACCACGCGGCTCACGCGGTCAATGTTGATTACCAATTCTTCAAACTCCTTTGGTGCGTCATCACGCACATTTCGCCGGTCATCGCGGCGACCACCACGCGGACTGCGAGGCCGGCGGCCTTCTGCGCGTGGGGTAGTATTTGCAGCTTGTTCTGCCATACTAGAACTCCAATCCTTCTTGGCGCGCAGCATCAGCCAATGCCTTCAAGCGACTAGCGTACTGGCGGCCGTTGCGGTCAAAGACCACTGCGCTAATTTTACTTTTCTTTGCTTTCTTAGCAATTTCAGTACCGATGGCAGCACATTTTTCGCTCATCGTACCTTTTGCTTTGGTGCCAACGGTGGTTGCGGCAGCCAATGTTTTGCCTGCGACGTCGTCGATCAGCTGAGCGCTAACGTGCATGTTGCTGATGGTGACGGTTAGGCGTGGGCGCTCTGCAGTGCCTGAAACTTTCGCGCGAACGCGGTTTTTGCGAAGAGCTTGGTTGAGTAATTTCTTGTTTTCAGCCATGATTACTTACCTGTCTTTCCTGCTTTGCGCAAAATTTGCTCGTCAGCATACTTGATACCCTTGCCCTTGTATGGCTCAGGCTTCTTCAGCGCACGGATTTCCGCAGCGACTTGGCCGACTTGCTGTTTATTGATACCGCTAACGATGATGGTCATCTTTTCGTTGGTAACGGTGATGCCCTCTGGGGCTTTGTATTTGACTGGGTGTGAAAACCCGAGCGCCATTTCCAGTTCGTTGTTGCTGGAACTCACGCGGAACCCGACACCATTGACCTCGAGACGCTTCTCGTAGCCTTTGGTAACGCCGATTACCATGTTGTTGATCAGCGCGCGCATCAGACCGTGCTGGGCGCGAGCAGTTTTGGACTCATCCTTCGGATGAACCGTGACTTGTCCGTCTTCGACTTTCACCTCAACTGCTGGCGTGATGAATTGTGTCAATTCACCTTTCGGGCCCTTTACGACCACGTCACCAGAGTCAACCGTGATTGTCACACCGGCCGGAATAACCACCGGCAGTTTTCCGATTCGACTCAGACTCATTACTCACCTTTCGTGTGATTTGATATTAACCCTGGTATTTTAGCATAGATTAGGGGTGAAATGCAAGGTTTTTTGAGCGCTCTGCCTAGCTACCGTACGGGATGAGTAGAATAATCGCCAAGATGCCGAGAGTAATATATGTTACTAGGGCGGCTTTGGTCAAATACGGCTCTTTCATATCGTAGATTTTACGTACTTCGTAATAATCCCATAGCCGCCAGCCAGAGATCATTAAAAGAATGCCAGCGAAGATACTTAAATAGCCACTAACATCAATATGCCAAAGAAAGTTTGATGCATCAACTAGAGCGATGAATGTAGCTACTCCCATTGTCGACCAGAAGCGTGCCTGTGGCTTTTGTCCAACAGCAATAAAACAGGTGGCGGCGACCATGATCAACTCAACGAGAGGATTTTCCGCGAACAGTACCTGAATATAATAACTGGGGACTCCCTGCCTAGGGTCAGCACTGCCAATAAGCCAACCCACTCCATACAGTAGGGGCATCATAACGACGATAGACAACAAGAAGGGCAAAAAATCAACAATGAAAACATCTTTAACAGTTATTTCTGCTTGGTCTGATGTTTTTGTCATATGGAGGAAGCTACGCATATGTCTTACAGTATAGCAGATAAAAATAAACGCCCTGCAATGAGGACGTTTATTTGATTCGCGTAAGGCTTAATACACCTTCAACAGCAACTCACCACCAAGTTTTGCCTTGGCTGCCTCGGCGCCAGTCATGACACCTTTTGAAGTTGAGATGAGCACCAAACCGCGGCCGCTTTTCACCTTTGGAATCTCTGCCGAGCCGACGTAAACACGACGACCTGGCTTTGAGACACGGGTGATCTCGTTGATGGTGCTGTTGGTACCCTCTTCGTTGATGGTAACGACCAGCACACCGCGAGGCTTAGCGTCCTCTAGTTTAACATCTGCAAGGTAGCCGTTTTTGACTAATTGTTCAGCGATGACTTTTTCATCTTGCTGGACGGAACACGAACTTCCGTCTTGCCAACCAGTTTCGCATTGCGAATGCGAGTCAGAAGGTCGGCGATTGGGTCTGTAGTTTGCATAGACATTGTCGAATCTCCTTTCCTTCTTACCAACTACTCTTTGTTATGCCTGGGATTTCGCCCTTGGCTGCTTTTTCGCGGAAATTGATGCGGCTCAGACCAAACTGGCGCATGTAGCCGCGTGGACGGCCGGAAATGCTGTCGCGGTTCTTGTGCCGGGTTGGGCTTGAGTTGCGAGGCAGTTTCTGCAAACCGTCGAGGTCGCCAAGTTCTTTGAGCTCAGCGCGCTTTGCAGCGTATTTTGCGATCATCTTCAGACGCTTTTTGTCGCGAGCGACCATTGATTTCTTAGCCATTACCTGACGCCTCCTTTCTTCTCAAACGGCATGCCAAATTTCTCGAGCAAGGCTTTTGAAGCTTCTTTGTTACCGTTCTTGATGACAAATGTTACCTGCAAGCCGTGCAAAATCTGTGTTTCCTCGAACGTCAGTTCTGGGAAGATTGACTGCTCGATGATACCCAGGTTGTAGTTACCACCCTTGTCGAACTTCAGGCCGACGCCGTGGAAGTCGCGGACGCGTGGGAGCGCTACATTGATCAAACGATCCATGAACTCGTACATCCTGCTGCCGCGCAGCGTGACGCTCACACCGATTGGCGCGCCCATGCCTTTACGGATGCTAAAGCCAGCGATTGACTTCTTTGCTTGGCGGGCAACTGGTGCCTGACCGGTGATTTTCTCAACAGTGTTTTTGACAATTTCAAAATGACGCTTGTCATCTTTCTTTTTGCCGGTGCCAACGCTCACGATGATCTTTTCCAAAGCTGGCACTTGGTGCACGTTCTTTAGATCTAGTTCGGCTTGCAGTTCCTTTAGGTATTTCTCCTGGTACAAGGCTTTCAAGCGAGGAGCTGGCACGACGGTTTTCTTCTCTGCCATTATTTGATCTCCTTATTTTTTGCTTGGCGAGCGACGCGAGTTTTGCCGCCGTCAGCGTTCTTTACTAAACCAACCCGGCTGGTTTTGCCTGACTTTTCGTCGACAACCAGTGCGACTTTACTGATATCCATCGGTACGTGGATATCTTTCTTGCCGCCTTTTGGATTGTACTGGCTTGGCTTGACGTGGCGGTGTCCGACACCAACACCTTCGACCAAAACGGTCTGGTCTTTGGTGTTAACTTTTAGGACTTTACCGGTCGTACCTTTGTTTTTACCAGCAATGATTTTTACGGTGTCATCTTTGTGAATACGAGCCATTAGAGTACCTCCGGAGCCAAGCTGATGATCTTCATGTAGCCCATGTCGCGAAGTTCGCGTGGTACTGGACCGAAGACGCGGGTAGCCTTTGGCTGCTTGTCATCGTTGATAATCACCACGGCGTTGTCGTCAAAACAAATGGTCGAGCCGTCTTTGCGGTGGATTTGGTCGCGGGTGCGAACTACCACAGCTTTGACGACAGATTTCTTTTTGACATTGCCGGTTGGACTGGCGTCCTTGACTGAACAGACGATCACGTCACCGACGCGAGCGTAGCGGCGGCGGGTACCACCGAGAACGCGGATACACAATACTTCTTTGGCACCCGAGTTGTCAGCTACCTTGAGGCGAGATTCTTGTTGGATCATTTGTTGTCCTCCTTAGCCTCTTCCTCAGCTTCGCCAGAAACTTCAGCCTTTAGTTTGATAGAACCGCGAGACTTTTCGATCACCTTGACCAGCGTAAAGCTCTTGGTCTTGGAAATTGGGCGAGTCTCTTCGATTTGCACCTTGTCGCCTTCGCCTGCCTCATTGGTCTCATCATGAGCAGTGTACTTGCGAGTCACGGTGTACTGTTTGCCGTAGAGCGGATGCGTTTCGCGGCTGGTGACCGTCACAGTGATGGTCTTGTCGCGCTTGGCACTCGTTACGACGCCAATCAATGTTCGTCGGGCCATTACTTGCTCTCCTTTTCGTTAATTTGTGTCAGCAGGCGCGCGATGTCCTTACGGAGTGAACGCAGCGCTTTTGGATTAACTAATTCGCCAGCAGCGTGAGAACGTTTTGCTTGAAGCAGGTCATTTCGCTTTTCGGCGACTTCCTTCTTCAAATCATCAACCGTCTTTACAACTGCGGCTTTTGCGGTTTTCTTTGTCTCAGCCATTATGCGTCCTCCCGCTTGATGAACTTACATTTGACTGGTAGTTTGTGGCTAGCCAGGCGCATCGCCTCACGAGCGACTTCCTCTGAAACGCCCTGCATTTCAAACATCACCGTGCCGGCCTTTACCTTGGCAACAAAGAACTCTGGATTACCCTTACCACCACCCATCTTCAAACCAAGTGGTTTGCGAGTAACTGGGGTGTGTGGGAAAATTCGGATCCAAATCTTACCACCACGCTTGATGTAGCGGGTCATTGCCTGACGAGCAGACTCGATTTGGCGGGAGTTGATGCGCTCGTTTGATTGTGATTGCAGTGCAAAGTCGCCGAACGCGATGTAATTACCACGGGTTGCATTACCACGGTTTTTACCGATGCGCACTTTGCGATATTTAGTCTTTTTCGGTAACAGCATTTAGCGACTCCTTTCTCCCTTATAAATCCACACTTTCACGCCGATAATACCAGCTGGTGTCTGGGCGCGAGCGCAGTGGAAGTCGATATCAGCGCGAAGAGTGTGTAGTGGCACAGAGCCTTCGATCACCTTTTCGCGGCGTGCCATTTCAGCACCGTTCAAACGACCAGCTACCTCGATGCGGATACCTTTGGCACCAGCACTCATGGTGTTTTGTGCAGTCATTTTGGTTGCGCGGCGGAAGTTGATGCGGCGCTCCAACTGGCGGGCGATGTTCTCAGCCACCAATTTAGCTGCTAGTTCCGGTCGGCGCACTTCTTCGATGTTGATGCGAACCGCCTGACCGACAATCTTCTCAACTTGCTTTTTCAATTCATTCACGCCAGCACCACCACGGCCGATCACCACACCAGCTTTCGCCGTGTGAATGGTTACCGTGATCAAGTTGGCACTCCGCTCAATCTCAATGCGATTGATGGTTGGGCGTGAGGCAAATTTCTTCTCAATCAATTCGCGGATTTCGTGATCCTGGCGAATTGCCTCCGCAAACTCTTTCTTATTGGCCGTAAACCAACGAGAGCTCCAGTTCTTGTGAACTTGTAGGCGGAAGTTGATTGGATTCACTTTTTGACCCATTTACTTCTCCTCCTTTTTTGCCGTGGTTTCGGCGGCTTTTTTCGCTGCAGGCTTGGCAGGTTTGGTCTCTGTTTTGGCCTTGGTCTCTGGTTTCTTCGCAGGCGCTTTCTTTGGCTTCTCGGTGCCAGTTACTTCAACCAAAATGTTTGAAGTCTTTTTCTGGAATGGTAAGGCACGGCCGCGTGACGCTGGCTTAAAGCGGCGTAGGCGTGTACCAGTAGTAACGCTCAGGGTAGTGATCACCAGACTCTTGGCGTCCAAACCGTGGTTGTTGATGGCGTTTGCCTTGGCGCTGTCGATAGCCTTTTTGACTGGCAAAGCAGCACGTTTTGGCACGTGTTCCAAGATAACCAATGCGTCAGCGACAGTGCGGCCGCGTACTAGTGCAGCCACCAAGCTAACTTTGCGTGGTGTTTGGTCAACACCTTTGGCGTAAGCGCGAACAGTATAAGTTGTATCAGCCATGATTACTTCTTATCCTTTCCGCCGTGCTTACGGAACTTACGAGTTGGACTAAACTCACCGAGTTTGTGGCCAACCATGTTTTCGGTAATCAGCACTGGCACGTGCATCTTACCATTGTAGACGGCGATGGTTCGACCGACCATTTCTGGGGTGATGGTCGAAGCGCGCGCCCACGTTTTAATAACGGTTCGATCGTCAAGGCTGAGAGCAGCGACTTTTTTCGCAAGCTTCACATCGACGAATGGACCTTTCTTTAATGAACGACTCATCGTGATTTACCTCTTCCTCTTCGCGTCGTGACGCGTGCGTACGATTAATTTATTTGAGCCTTTGCGGCGGCGAGTTCGATAACCCAGCGTCAATTGACCCCATGGCGTACGTGGTGCTTTACCAGTACCGTGGCGACCACCGTCACCACCACCATGTGGGTGATCTGCGGCGTTCATGACGACACCGCGAACCGTTGGGCGAATACCCTTGCGGCGGCGGCGGCCGGCTGAACCGATCTTGACGTTCTGGTGCTGGACGTTACCGACTGTACCGATGGCAGCGGTTGCTTCCAAGCGAACTTTGCGAACTTCACCGGATGGCAATTTGATAGTTGCGTAATTGCCCTCTTTGGCCATCAACTGAGCTTTGGCGCCAGCGGCGCGAACCATTTGCGCACCTTTGCCGGCAGTCAGTTCAATAGCATAAATCATCGTACCAACAGGGATAGCAGACAATGGCAGGCGGTTTGAGGCATCAATTGGCGCCTCCTCGCCAGTCTGAATCGTCTTGCCCTTGACCATTGAGGTGTCGGCCAACACGTAGTGGTACAAATTGTACTGATCTTTCACTCGAGCGATGCGGGCTGAGCGGTTTGGATCGTACTCAATTTCTTCAACCGTCAGAGTCAATCCAGCCGGCAAATTGTGGTTCACCAAACGGTAGTGACGGCGAACGCCACCGCCGCGATGACGCACGGTGATGCGGCCTTGGTTGTTGCGGCCGGCATTTTGCTTTTTGGCTTTGATCAGACTTTTGAGCGGTTTTCTTGTCGTGATATCCGACAAATCCTGGCTCGTCATGCCGCGACGAGCAGGAGTGGTTGGATTGTAAGCTTTCACTGGCATTACTTGGTCTCCTCCATCTGCTGCTCTACTGCGTCAAACACATCGAGCTTATCGCCATCTTTCAGCGTCACGTAAGCCTTCTTCCAATCCTTGCGTGTGGTTGTGCCAGGATAGCGGTTTTTGCCTCGTGAGAAACGCACAGCCTTGCCGTCTTGTACCAAGGTTTTCACCTTCAGAACAGTAACGTCAAATTGCGCTTCAACTGCTGCTTTGATCTCGTTTTTATTCAGGTTGAGCGGAACGCGGAACACGTACACGCCGTTGGCGCTCTGTGCATAGGCTTTCTCGCTAATGCGTGGGATAATTGTCATCTGTTTCATATTACGCTTCCTCCTTACTCAGCCACTCAGTGATTACTGGCAGAGCTTTCGGGGTCATGACAATAGTATCCGCATTCAGGATGTGGTAGACGCTGAGGTAGCTCGCGCGAATTACCAATACGTTCTGAATGTTGTTTGTCGCGCGCATCAATTCTGGCGTCTTTTCGTCCACGACGATCAGCACGCGGCGCTCAAACTTGTTGTCAGCCAAGAAGGTTGCGACTTCTTTGGTCTTGCCAGTCGTCTTGATATCTTTGACGACAATCTTCTTCGCTTCATTGGCTACCGTCAAGGCTTGGCGAATTGCCACTTTCTTGGCGGTTTTAGACAATTTTTTGGTGTAGTTTTCGTTGCCGCGTGGGCCAAAGACCACACCACCGCCTCGCCAGATTGGGTTACGGATTGAACCGAAACGTGCTCGACCAGTTCCCTTTTGCTTCCATGGCTTTTTACCACCACCGGAAACTTCACCGCGCTGCTTAGTGGTTGCGCTTGCCAAACGAGCGTTGGCGAGGTAGCTGTCGTATGCCAATTTCAACAGTTCGTGGTTTGGCACTTCAACAGCAAAAATGTCTTTAGGAAGTTTGGTTGATTCAGCCATTACTTGTTACCTCCTAAAATAATCAGCCCTTTTCGTGGCCCAGGGACAGCGCCCTTCACCCCGATCAGATTGGTCTCTGGATCAACATATGCCACTTCCAGGTTCTTGACGGTAACGCGCTCGTGGCCCATGTGGCCAGCCATCGTCTTACCCTTGAACACTTTTTGTGGATACATCGAGCCAATTGAACCTGGCTTACGAGTATTACCTTTACCACCGTGCGTCTTGCGGTGACGCTTAAAGTTGTGGCGTTTAATGGTTCCAGCGAAACCTTTACCTTTACTGGTTCCGGTCGCATCGACAGAATCGCCGACTTCGAACGCGGAAACGTTGATTTCATCGCCAACTTTGAGACCTTCAGGGATCTCGTCGACGCGGAATTCCCGAATATGCTTCGGGGTCACTTGGGCTGGCTTGACGTGTCCAGCCACGGCCTTGCTCAGGTTCTTACCCTCTCCATAAGCGACCTGTACCGCATTGTAACCGTCGGTTTCGACGGTCTTCACCTGAGTCACGGTGACAGGGCCGGCCTGGATCAGCGTTACCGGAATGGCTTTGCCGTCTTCAGCCAAGAGCTGGGTCATACCAAGTTTGGTACCGAGAAGTGTTTTCACTTTTCCTCACTCCCACTTAAATACTCCTGATGACGTGCGGTTTCTGGGTTCTGAGCGAGGTGTTCATGACAAACACTTCAACTATAGCCAGACCTGCTCATTCATCAAGGAGAACAGTTGATATTACGCGTAATAGAAATTACCTTGTAATTCTAGCACAAAACATTGGTTAAAGTCAAGTAAATCAGATCATCACACCTACTGGCGTAAATGAGGTCAAAATTGCCATTAAAATCAGAGTGACATACCAAATTTTGCGGTTGAATTGATACTGTTCAATCTTCAGAACCAGTAACAGTGCCACGAACAAGCCAACTGGCACGGCCTGCACGGTGAAAGCACCCAACTCAAAGGGATTCTTTAGACGTAACCACAGCGCACTGAGGATGACAAATATCACTAATTTCAGAAAAAAAATGCTGTCATTTTCATAAATTCGCTCACGTCCTTTGCGACTGAACAAGGCGCTGGACTTTGAGCGGTTGCGAGCGTAGGTACGAGATTTTTGTTTTGTCATAATAATTATGTTTATTATATCAATCAAAACTACCTTTGACAAATGAAAATGACCCCCGAAGAGGCCATTTTCTTACATTAGGATTTATGACATAGCATACCTCCTGATGATAGTGTATTACATACGAATTTCAGCGTCAACACCAGCTGGCAAGTTCAAGTTCTGCAAGCTGTCGATGGTCTTTGGTGTGGCGTTAGTGATGTCGATCAGGCGCTTGTGAACGCGGCGCTCGTAGGTCTCACCACCCATTTTGTATACATGTGGGCTCTTTACCACCGTGTAGGTACTGCGGCGAGTTGGCAGCGGCACTGGGCCGGCAACGTTCGCGCCGGTGCGAATTGCGGTGTCAATGATTTGTTTTGCTGATTGGTCGATGACTTTGTGGTCATACGCCTTCAGTCGGATGCGGATTTTAATCCCGGTATCTTGAGCCATGGCTCCTCCTTTTGTGCAATCCCGTAACCTCCAATTGCTCCATTTTACGAACAACCGAGTTCTCGAGACAAATTATTATTAACTAGGCGATTATATCAATTTTCCTGGGCTTTATCAAGATGGGCAATCATCTCGCTGATGATCGCAGCGGAATTATTCAGCGACTGCTTCTCGCGCTCAGTCAGTGGATAGCCCGTCAAAATTTTCACGCCGTCACAACAAATGATCGACGGCAAGCCCAGTACGACATTGTCCAGACCATATTCACCCTCGGCCAGTGAACAGACTGGATAGACCGTGCGCGTTGACTGACGTAGGGCTGAAACAATCTTAGAAACCACAAAGCCAATGGCAAAATACGTCGACTTCTTTGTCTCAATCACTCGGTAGGCGCGGTCACGGATTTTCTGCTCGATGCCCTCAACCAATTCCTCGGTGAAGCCTGGATATTTACGAATCGGCACTTCGCCGACCTGCGCCGTCTCAATGGTCGAAAACGAGGAGTCGCCATGCTCGCCCAAGATGTATGCGTCGACTGCTTTGCTATCGACATTCAGCGCGTCGGCCAGGTACGACTTTAGCCGTGACGTGTCCAGTGTCGTTCCCGTGCCGAACACTCGGGTCTTTGGCAGCCCCGACTCTTTCAACGCCACATAGGTCAATACATCAACTGGGTTACTGACGACCACCAAATACGGTTTGGCGCCACCAGCCATGATGTTTTTGACGATGTCACGCATGATGTTAGCATTGACGCCGACCAACTCCAGTCGCGTCTGACTTGGCAACTGCGGTGAACCGGCGGTGATAACCACGATGTCATCGTCGTTGATATCAGCGTAGTCGCCCGTGCGCACCACCACATTGCGGTCAAGCCCCATAGCGTCGTTGATATCCGCAGCTTGACCCCATGCCAAATCCGCATTGCGGTCGATCAATACGATCTCTTCAATCACACTGCGCAGCGCACAAGCGTACGCCGTCGTCGCGCCAACCATTCCGCCGCCACCGATAATCACCAATTTCTGTTTATTCACCATATCTCCTTTTTGTGTTAGATGTATTGTCTATACTATTTTACCATAGGTACCATGTCGTTAGGACCGGGGTTAGGGTTGCAGGATTCATCAAGCCCGCTCCTCATCTTGCCATGATCCATAGCTCGAATGTTATACCCATCTACGTTATTCTTGTATGCGGTGACAATATAATAGTGCAGACCTCCTTCAGGATGGTTACGAGGAATGCACGTAGTGTAGCCAGTTTCCAGCTCTTTCCAGCCATCGCGAGGATACCCTTTGCCCTCACAGCGCGTAGAATCAACCTCTGCGGCAACTTTATCCCAACCACTACTAATTAGTGCGTCTCCCCAAGACAATGCATACTCTTTGCCCTGGAAACATACTTTTAGGCTCTCGTCGTCAGAGAAGCCAGCGGTGTTCTCTATGTTTGGATATTTTGACGAAGCCTCAGCCTCAAGACCATCATCAACTGGAGAGGTGTCTTCCGTGCTGACAACTTCTGGCTGCGTAACATGTTGCTGTTCGTCCGCTGGTTTTTCGCAGCCGACTAAGCCCAATGACAGCGTGCCAGCTGCTGCCACAGCTGCAGCCCGCCTCCACCAAGAAAAGCCGTATTCTACGCCGGTCTCTTTGTTCATATGATCACTCCTTTTTGATTATTGTTACCCTCTCCGACCCTTTACCCATTACCATACCAATGCGACTGGTAATTGTCAATACAAGTAAAATACCCCCGATGATCGAGGGTATTTTGGGTAATCTACCAGAGTGATTACTTGTTGATCTTGGTGATCACACCAGCACCAACGGTACGGCCACCTTCGCGGATAGCAAAGTTCAAACCTTGCTCCATAGCGATTGGGGCGAGCAACTTAACCTTGAAGGTTACGGTGTCGCCTGGCATAACCATTTCTTTGTCAGCTGGCAATTCAACTTCACCAGTCACGTCAGTGGTGCGGAAGTAGAACTGTGGCTTGTAACCCTTGGAGAATGGAGTGTGGCGACCGCCCTCTTCCTTCTTCAAGATGTATACTTCAGCTTCAAATTCGGTGTGTGGCGTAATGGTGCCTGGCTTACACAGAACCTGACCGCGCTCAATATCGCTGCGCTCAATACCGCGAAGCAAAATACCAGCGTTGTCACCTGCTTGACCTTGGTCAAGAGATTTCTTGAAGGCCTCAATACCAGTCACAACTGACTTCTGAGTTGGCTTCAAACCAACGATTTCAACTTCGTCGTTCAATTTAACAACACCCTGCTCAATACGACCAGTTGCCACAGTACCACGACCCTTGATTGAGAAAACGTCCTCAATTGGCATGATGAATGGCTTGTCCATGTCGCGAGTTGGCTCTGGGATGAAGCTGTCCATAGCGTCAACCAATTCCATGATGGCGTCTTCGTACTTCTCGTCACCTTCAAGAGCCTTCAAAGCTGAACCCTTGATGATTGGAGAGTCTTTGTCAAAGCCGTTAGCTTCCAAGAGCTCACGAACTTCTTCTTCAATCAGCTCAACCATCTCTTCGTCAGCCATGTCCATCTTGTTCAAGAAGACAACCAACTTAGGCACACCAACCTGCTTTGCCAGCAGCACGTGCTCACGAGTCTGAGGCATTGGACCGTCAGTTGCAGCAATAACCAAAACTGCACCATCAACCTGAGCAGCACCGGTGATCATGTTCTTGACGTAGTCGGCGTGACCTGGCATGTCAACGTGCGCGTAGTGGCGCTTTGGTGATTCGTATTCTTGGTGTGAAGACGCGATGGTAATACCGCGGGCTTTTTCTTCTGGTGCGTTGTCGATCTGGTCGTACGCAATTGGTTTGTTAACTGCGCTTGGAAGGCGCTTAGCCAACACTGCAGTAATCGCAGCGGTCAGCGTAGTCTTACCGTGGTCAACGTGGCCCATTGTACCCACGTTAACGTGCGGTTTGCTTCGGTCAAATGCATCTGCCATTTGTAGAAGTTCTCCTTATTTAATTATTATTTCACGCGGGTATGACCAATTAAAGGCTCCACGGCGTATGCGCTTAATTATAGCGGGTTTTATAATATTTCGCAAGGAAATTGTCCCTGATTTTACAAATTGCACCATTCTGGAGGCTTGCGTGAATATCGCTGGCTTGAGCCATGTCATAAAACATCTTCATCGCTACGCCGCGACAGACCAATAATGTCGCGAGCGCGCACCAGATAGAACACATCATTTTCGCGGTCGCCGATCATCAGTACTGGCTCACCAAAACTAAGCGGCAAATCCGTAACTTTTGTGATGTTTCCGTCAAACCTCGACGGATCATTCAGCTCTGGGTTCCATACCGCCAGTCGATCCGCCCGCAGAGTGAACAGCTCAGTACCCCTATCATCACCGATTTCTTGCAGCGGAGCATCGTTCCACGAGACAACGTTCAGCAGGTCGCTTGGCAAACAGCGATACGCCATGACTGTACACTCGCCATCAAAGTCATGCGGGTTGTCGATGAATCCCAGCACGCCATGTGCTTCATCATCATATTGCTTCAAGATCTCAAGCTGATCTTCCAAAGAGAACTGATAGAAAGCCTCCTCAAATACACCCCCGGCATCCTCGGCAATGTCATGCAACTCATCAACAGCAATCCTCAGATCTTCAGCGTCAGTATCCAAGTGCTCAAACCGTAATAACTTGTCACGACTAGGGATTACATAGACACTTCGCGACTGGCTACTTAAATAATCAAACACACCTACCTCAATCACCGCGTGAAAGGATTCGTCATATTTAACAAATTTTGCCTCACTGACATATGCCCTATCGCTGTCAACAAACTCAAGCTTCAAATTGCCATCCGTACCACTTGGCGCCAACACAAAACCCGACAAGCTGACGGCATCAAGCTCACCAACATACGGCAATGCATTATTTAGCGTCTGGACATGTTCGCGCAGTGCATCCGGGAGATAAGCTTCCTCAGTGTATGAAAGATCAGTCGCCAGCTGCCACGCCAACTGCTGGAATTCCTCAGTAAAGACTGTTTCAAACAAATCAGCACCGTCCTCAAACCCTTCTTCATCAGTTGGCATGATATCAACCATATCTTTCACATCAACCCGAAACAGCACTGACTGATCTTCTTTGTCGAACATTTCCAGAACTGGGCGATTACCACGCCAGGTGAAAATTGGTAGGTCAGCAAATAGGACTTGAGTATCTGCGTCAACATCAACGCCATATTCATTAGCTCCGACCCTCCGAGCGTATGCCCTACACTCCACCCGCACCCCAGTACCGCAAATTACTTCATCTAGTACCGTGTTCAAGTCACCTATCAGCTCTCGCCTGGACGCAGCGTCTTGAATATCATTAGCCTTGACGACTTCTTCGGTCTTGTCAACATAATGGCGCAATTTGCGGACATGACGTGGCACACCACTGGTGTCGGGCAATAGCTCTGCTGTTACGATCGCTTGCCGGTCGATTGGGAAATAATAGTCCATCACCTCATCATGCTGCACCGTACGCACACATAAAGCCGCCATCTCCTTGGTGTACGTAGCAAACGGCGCCGACTCATCAGGGTCAATCTCTAGTGATGTCACCACGTCCGCCACGCCCTCAACAGCTCGCAGCTCATATGTATCATCACTCGCGGCTTGAGCATACCCAATCACCCGCACCCGCTCACCTTCAATTTCGTCAGTACGCATCACTCGCTCAACATCACCTAGCGCCCCAGCCTCTTTCTCGCTGCCAAGTTGCATATTAGCCATGGCAATCTCCTGCCAGTTCTCCGGCGACAATTGCCCCAAGAAATTGACACCGGTCTCTACTTGTGGTGATTTCATATAGTTGTATCGTATACCTCTACTGGCTAAACTTCAAGCATAATCGTCGCTCCATGCGGTATACTATAACCATGAGCAAGAAAACCCTGGTTGAGCTTGATCCGTGGCTGGCGCCGCATGAACCCGTCATCAAGGCGCGCGAGGCGTATGTTTCGTCGACGCTGCGGAGGGTTTTGGACGGTAAATCGCCGGCAGATTTTGCACTAGGGTTTCATCATTTTGGATTGCATCAGACAGCGGCGGGCTGGACGTTTCGTGAGTGGGCGCCAAATGCTACGCGGCTGGTTTTGGTTGGCGATTTTTCTGACTGGCAGGAGCGCGAGGAGTTTGCCCTGCAGCCTAGTCGGCATGGTGAATGGAGTGTTGATTTGCCGGGGAGCGCACTGCATCACGGGCAGAAATATAAATTGCGCGTCTATTGGCCGAATGGCGACGGTTGGCGTTTGCCATCATACGCCACCTACGTCATCCAAGACGATGATTCGGTGGATTTTTCGGCCGTAGTCTGGCAGCCTAATGAGCCATATCAGTGGCAACATGACATTCCGCCTGCGCCAAACGTGCCGCTGATTTACGAAGCGCATGTTGGTATGAGTAGCGAGGAGGAAAAGGTCGCTAACTTCAACGAATTTACCGCCAATGTCCTGCCGCGCATCAAACAGGCCGGCTACAACACCATCCAACTGATGGCCATCGCCGAGCACCCGTACTACGGCAGCTTCGGCTATCACGTCAGCAACTTTTTCGCGGTCAGTTCGCGATTTGGCACGCTGGATGATTTCAAGCGGTTAGTTGACGCGGCACACGGACTGGGGCTACGCGTCATCATCGACATCGTTCATGCTCATGCTGCCAAAAATGAAGTCGAGGGCCTCGGCAATTTCGCGGGTGATCCAACGCAATATTTCAAAGCTCACGACCATCCAGCCTGGGATTCGCGGCTGTTTGATTATGGCAAGCCGGCAGTACTGCACTTTTTGGCCAGCAATTGCCGCTGGTGGTTGGACGAGTACCATGTTGACGGTTTCCGGTTTGATGGCGTGACCAGCATGTTATATCACGACCATGGCTTGGGCAAAAGTTTTACCAGCTATGATGATTATTTTACTGATGATGTTGATAAGGATGCCCTGGTCTATCTCAGGCTGGCAAATGACGTCATTCACGCTGTTCGCCCCGACGCCACGACCATTGCTGAGGAAATGAGCGGGCTACCGGGCTTGGCGGCACCGACTGAATATGGCGGCCTGGGCTTTGATTATCGATTAGCAATGGGCGCGCCCGACCTCTGGATCAAAACGCTGAAGGAAAAGCGCGACGAAGATTGGGACTTGGGCGAATTGGCGCATACGCTGAGTTCGCACCGCCCAGAGGAAAAAGTCATCACTTACGCCGAAAGTCACGACCAAGCCTTGGTCGGCGACAAGACGCTGATTTTTCGACTGATCGACAAAGCCATGTACTGGCACATGGATAAAGCCGACCCCGACCTGACCGTGGAGCGTGGCATAGCCCTACATAAACTGATTCGGCTGCTGACAGCTGGGCTGCACGGCGGTGGCTACCTTAACTTTATGGGTAATGAATTTGGGCATCCCGAGTGGATCGACTTTCCGCGCCAAGGTAATAATTGGTCGTTCAAGCACGCACGGCGACAATGGAGTTTACGCGACAATGGTTTCCTCAAATACCAATGGCTGGGCGAATTTGACGCCAGCCTGATGAAGCTCATCAAAACCGTTGACGACCCCAGCATTCACTACCTCACCATTCACCAACACGACCACGTCGTCAGCTTCATGCGTGGAGACCTGCTGTTCATCATCAACTTCTCGCCCGACCAGTCACAGACCGACTATGCACTGCCGGCAGCGGCTGGGTCATATCGATTGGTTCTGAACAGTGATGATGAGCGATTTGGCGGTCACGGACGAGTCCAGCAAGACCAGCGATATTTCACCACACCAGGGCCGCATGGCGACAATGTACAGGCATATCTACCAGCACGCAGTGGGCTGATTCTGCGCAGGGTTGACTAGGGTTTGACGGTTTGTTTGAACATGAGCGGTATACTTGACTTTTTTGCTGTAGTATGACATCATACAAGTAGCTTTTCATTCGCCCTGAAGCGTTTGAAAAGAGCACTTGCCCATCCATCTTTTCAGAGTCTTTGAGAGGAGGTGAAAGAGATGGGAATAGTCTGGGGAATTGTCGCCTTCGTGGTGACATTCTTTCTGGTTTCAAGAATCCTGCGCGCCCTTGTGCGCTGCAGGATCATTTCCCGAAAAACAGGATCTACCATCCTGTTTTTCGGGCTTGTCCTGTCAATGGCACAATGTCTCGTGCCGTTAACAGGAGGATCACAAAGGCAGTCCCAGGTCGTCTTTGCGATAATCGCGGGGATACTGATATATCTCAACGCGATTGAACTGTCCTATGCCTTTCTCCCGAAGTCGTGGGATGACGAAGAGTAAAGGCAAGTAACTTGCCCACCGAAAATAGTTCGCTGAATCGGCTCAACCTGATTGAGTGCCTTGTGGCATTCTCGGGTTGACCAAACCCGATTCAGCTTGAGCCAGTTCGGTGGGCTATTTTCATGTCATTGACTTTTTTGTAAATATGTGCTATATTATACATTAGCCTGTTTGGTAACTCTACTCTAGAGCCACCAACTGCGCTTCGCTACCAAGCCAGACACTTGGTGGCTTGAGGCGCGGAAAGGCCGCACCTCATACTATCAGGAAGGAGGTGGGCACGATGTCCACCATTAAGAAGACCTGCCTAGCCGTCATTTTCTTGACAATGTCACTGCCAGCGCTAGCTGGGCTGTTAGTCCAGTTAAATATATATGCCCCTGGCGTGCTATACAAGCCTGGCATGGCCCTGTTTGAGGTTGGCGTGATAATTGCCGCCCTCGCTGTGGCGGCCTTCTGGCCGTCTTCACTTTCAGTTCCTCCCATCGCTTCTGACGAAGAGGAGGAGGATTGTTCTCCAGAAGAACATGAGAGGCTCCGCGCCAGCAGAGGCGCATACTAAAAATCTGTCAAATCGCGGAAACACCGCGTCCCCGCACATGTTGCGGGGTTTTTTCTTGGCAAAAATTTGATAAAGTTTGATACACTAATTATTGATGAACAAGATCAATAAAAAAGTACCAGAAATCTTACTACAGTCACTCGGCAAAATTGCTCGCCTTCCCTTGCCAATTCCTGCCCAAGTGATTGAGAAAATTGACGAAAGCTTAACCCCAAACATGCGCGCTTTGCGGTTGGTTCTGACCATCTCCGAAAAGCTCCTCAGCATGGGTGTGTCAGCGCGAGATGTGGTACATATGATGCTTGGTATCACCAGAACCTACTGCAAACAGCCAGTTCACATGGACATCAGCTCAACGCTCATCACCGTGTCGCAAGACCGCGGCATCAACCGTGAGCCGCTGACTTTGATTCGCGCCATCACTCTGGTGGATGTCAATTACCAAACCATCCAAGCGCTGCAGACCTTGTCCCGCGAAATCCGCTACCAGCACATTCACTTGAGTGAGGCTGAGGAACGGCTAGAAAAGATCATCAATCCTGAAAAACGTCATCCCCAATCTCTCGTCGCCCTATCAGGCGGCGCGTTGAGTGCTGGTGTGGTGGTGATGTATGGCGGTAGTTTACAGATGGCACTCCTGGCTATGGCGGTCGGCACACTCAGCACGGCTGCCATGCGTCTGTTGTGGCGTGTCGGCGTGTCGGTATTTTTCACACAGATCATCATGTCACTCTGTATCACACTCATCGCCACTGCTGTTGTCTGTGTCAATACCAAGTTTAATTTGGCATTCAATCCGACACTGATTGTGATTGGTGGAATCGTCCTATTGGTGGCAGGTATGATGATCGTTGGTGCGTTTCAGGATGCAATTGATGAATATTATGTTACAGCAAACGCCCGACTGTTGCGAGTGCTGATGGCAACCGGTGGTATCGTGGTTGGCGTAGCTATTGGCCTTCATATTGCCACCAGATTGGGTATTAGTTTTCCAACCACCCCAGACCGTTTGACGTTGGTGGATAATTATACGCAGTACATCGGTGCGGCAGTCATCGCTTCAGCATTTGTCATTGGCAATCACGCGCCGTTCTTTGGCACTATATTGGCTGGTCTTGTGGGAGCAAGTGGCTGGGGACTATTTCAATTACTGACTGATGCTGGTTGGGATGTGTTGCTGGCCAGTGGTACAGCCGCTGCGGCCATCGGTTTGGTAGCAACGTTCATGTCCCGACTGTGGCGCATCCCGTCTTTGGCCATCATCGGTGCGGGCATTGTGCCGTTGGTCCCAGGTTTGTCACTGTACAATGGCTTGATGGGTATCATCAGTCAGGCACCGTCAGACCCAGGCTACGTTGTCGCCTTGGCAAGCTTGGCGCGAGCCGTCATGATTGGATTTGCTGTTGCCGTAGGCGCGTCATTTGGTAATGCTGTTGGCCGTCCCATCCGCAGTCAAATCAGGAAGCTTTTTGTTGGGACACCGACGACTGCAGAGTAGCAGCTGACGTTTGGACAGCTTGTTGGGTGAATTTACTAGTCAGATAGAACCATAACGCCCCAAGTCCGCCAGCCGCAGCCTCATAGACCACGAACGAAAATTCTCGGTGCACAAATCCTTGAACGCACGCCATGACGGCAGCTACTGACAGCCCTAGCATGATGCTTTTTTGCTGGCGTGTGAACAAACTGGTGGTAAACGGCAACATGAAGGCGTAAAATGCAAAGACAATGATGGACAGGCGTGAAAAGATATAGTGTAGCCCGTGTTGAGTGTCGTTAGGAAATATGGCTATAGCCATGCCGCAAAAAGCTATGGTTCGCAGCGCCACCAAACTTAACCTGGCAGTAGCCACTGCCTCAGCCTGCTCCAAAGTGTCAGACATCGACTCTGCTAAGCACCACATGATGATTGCCATCATGGCGATGGAAATGTTGAATACAAATGAAGACAGTTCGCCACGCTCACCCAAAGCACTGAAGCTCCAGTTTACCCATTGCGGCTCTGAGGTTAAGAACGCCGACAGAGTGATCCCTGCCAAAAAAATTAGCGTCATCCAAACAGTCAACTTTGCGGGCGCAAGCTTGCGAGTTGACAGAATGAATGATTTCATGAATACATTATACCATATGAAAACCCCGGCTAATGACCGGGGCTTTTGGTGATTATTTGTTGCGCTTTTCGATTATCTCTTGAGCAACATTCGGTGGAACTTCCTCGTACTGAGCCAATTCCATGGTTGATGCAGCGCGGCCCTGCGACATCGAGCGGATGTCTGAGGTGTAACCAAACATATTTGCCAGTGGCACGAAGGCCTTGACCAACTTGGCGCCGCCCATCAAATCTTCCATGGTATCAATGCGACCACGACGTGAGTTCAGGTCACCGATGATGTCGCCCATGAACTCTTCTGGGGTAGTGACTTCAACTTTCATGACTGGTTCAAGCAGAATTGGCGTTGCCTGTTTGATACCTTCGCGGGCTGCCAACGAACCTGCCAATGAGAAGGCTAACTCTGAGGAGTCAACATCGTGGTATGAACCATCGTATAGGGTAGCTTTGACGTCAACCACTGGATAACCAGCGATAACACCACCTTCCAAGGTCTCACGAATACCCTTCATGACAGCTGGGCGGTACTCTTGTGGCACCACACCACCCTTAATTTCATCAACAAACTCAAAGCCTTTACCAGCCTCGTTTGGTTCAAAGCGTACCCAGACGTCACCGTACTGACCACGACCACCAGACTGCTTGGCGTGCTTACCCTGAACCTCAGCTTTACCCTTGATTGATTCACGGAAGGCCACTTGTGGTTCACCAATGTTAGCTTCAACCTTGAACTCGCGCTTCATGCGGTCGATCAAAATGTCCAGGTGCAACTCACCCATTCCAGACATGATGGTCTGGCCGGTTTCTTCATCAGTGTGGATGCGGAAAGTTGGGTCTTCCTCAGCCAAACGCTGCAAGGCGAGCGCCATCTTTTCTTGGTCGGCCTTTGACTTTGGCTCAACGGCGATGGATACTGGCGGCTCTGGGAATTCAATTGATTCCAGGGCAATTGGGTGTGCTGGGTCAGTCAAGGTGTTACCAGTACCAGTGTTCTTCAAGCCAACCACCGCAGCGATGTCACCAGCAGTGATTTTGTCGATTTCCTCGCGCTTGTCGGCGTGCATTCGGACGATACGACCGATGCGCTCTTTGTCGCCAGTCGTGGTGTTCAGGACGTAGCTACCAGAGTTCAAAACACCTGAATAGACACGGATGAAGATCAATTTACCAACAAATGGGTCAGTGGCAATCTTAAATGCCAAGGCGCTCATTGGCTCTTTGTCGTCTGGCTTGCGGCTCACTTCGTCGCCGGTCTTTGGATTTTTACCCCAAATTTCGTCAACGTCCAGTGGGCTTGGTAGGTAGTCAACCATGAGGTCAAGCACCTTCTCCACGATAACGCCGCGGCCGTCACCACCGGTGACCAAGAAGAAGTCACCAGCCAGCACACGCTTACGCAGTGCAGATTTCAGCTCATCAATCGTAATCGCCTCTTCACCTTGGTCGAGGAACTTCATCATCAATTCGTCGTCAGCTTCAACGGCATTTTCCACCAACAAGCTGCGGGCATTTTGACATTTTTCCAACATGTCAGCTGGGATTTCACCCTGCACCAACTCATGATCAGAAAAATCAGTGTAGGTATAAGCCTTCATGTCGATAAGGTCAACCACACCGTTGATGGTCTTTTCAAAACCAATCGGGATGTGAATTGGGAAAGCTTGTTTGCTCAAGCGGTTGTGAATTGACTCCAGAGATTTCCAGAAATCACCACCAGTTTGGTTGATTTTGTTAACGAAGCAAATGCGTGGCACGCCATATTTGTTAGCCTGGCGCCACACCGTCTCAGACTGCGCCTCAACACCCATCTTACCGTCAAACACCGTCACCGCACCGTCGAGGACTCGAAGTGAACGCTCCACCTCAGCGGTAAAGTCAATGTGCCCCGGGGTGTCGATGATATTGATCTTGTGATTTCTCCAGAAACAAGTCACCGCTGCCGAGGTAATGGTAATACCGCGCTCTTTTTCCTGCGCCATCCAGTCAGTGGTGGCACCGTCGCCGTCACCCTTCACCACACCAATCTTGTGGGTCAAGCCGGTACGGTACAAAATACCCTCAGTTGTCGTCGTTTTACCGGCGTCAATATGGGCAATAATACCAATATTTCTAAAATTTTTCAGCGGAACATTCGTCTCTGCCATAATTTTCCTTTATATTACGTTAATTTGTCGAGATCTTTGGTCAATTTTTTGGCACCAAAAAACTACTCTTGTTGCCAATTATACCAGATAGTCGCAGAAAATAATAGCTTGATTTTATGGTTTAGCTCTCAGAATTTTCTTGGCAATAGCCTAGTAGATCATCCCAGCTAACTCCAGCATTAGCCTCGTGCCTCATTCTGTATGCGTCACACTCTTGCAGTTTGTGGTTAGCATTGCGCAGAAAAATACCGAGTCCAGTCCTGGCAAAACCTTGCAGTCTGATATTCGGTACTGCCTCGTCCAGCCAGTCTTCAATTGTTTCAGTTAGCCCTGGGTCAATCAATGCCAGGCCGTAGCTAGAGTATTCAACCTGTCCCCTTGCTGCTTCGTGTAGCCTCACAAGATCATCAAACTCGGGCTTCGGGCTCTTTGGAGGCTCGAATCCACAACCTTTAAGCCCCTGTGGAACGAGCTCCTTGGGTGCTATATTAGCCTCAAGCAATTGTTCTCGACACAGACCAAGTCCGATGGTCGCACCAATGTTCGTGACCACCATTACCTCCTCAACCCCATACGTTGGTTCACCAGTAGACAGATCACGTGGGTTCAGAAGAACTCCCAGACCGCCAGCCACCCTATGAATCATTTCTTGAGCACTGTGTCGCTGTGAAATATCTTCAAGGATATGCTGAAGCCCACTTTGCCTAGGATGGGTCGCCTCAAAAGCTGCTATATCCTCCTGCATTCGCTGGGCGGCACCAGTAAAGTCAATATAGCAATTATGCTTTCGGTCGGGTGAGAATTGTTGTTCATTCATCTTTTGATAATATCATAATTAGACATAAAATGCAAATCCGCCCCAGATTACCTGGAGCGGATGATATCTTGCATGCTCAAATAATTAGCCACGAGCAAAGTGCGCAAAGGCGCGGTTGGCTTCGGCCATCTTGTGGGTGTCTTCCTTCTTCTTGAAGGCAGCACCAGCTTCGTTGTAGGCGTCAACGATTTCCAGTGCCAAACGCTGTGAGTATGGCATACCACTGCGAGCACGAGCTGATTGTACCAGCCAGCTAAACGCGTAGTGTAGCTGCCGGTGTCCCTGGACTGGGAACGGAATCTGGTAGTTCGCACCACCGACGCGGCGGCTCTTCACCTCAAAGTTTGGACTGACGTTTTTCAAGGCTTTTTCAAACACTGCCAACGGATCTTCTGAATCCAATTTCTTCGCAGCAGTTTCCAGGGCGGTGTAAACAGCACGCTCGGCTGCCAACTTCTTACCGTCCAGCATTGATTTGTTGATCAGGCGCTGCACCAGCACGCTTTGGTAGCGGCGGTCAGGCTTGAGTTCACGTTGTAGTTTCTTGGTAACTTTACGAGGCATGATTACTTATCCCCTTTCTTGGTACCGTACTTTGAACGGCCCCGCTTGCGGTTGTTGACACCTTGAAGGTCCAAGGCACCGCGTACGATGTGATAGCGCACACCTGGAAGGTCAGGCACACGACCACCGCGGATCAAGACCACAGCGTGCTCCTGCAAGTTGTGACCCTCACCACCGATGTAGGCCCAGACTTCGTAGCCGTTGTTCAATTTCACACGAGCAACTTTACGCAGCGCTGAGTTTGGTTTCTTTGGCGTCTTGGTCGTCACACGCACACACACGCCACGCTTGAGCGGTGCATTTTGGTCGTAGTAACGCGTTTTCAGGGCGTTATGAATGCGACCCAGTGCTGGTGACTTGGACTTTTTCTTGGCCGTTTGGCGCGGTTTACGCACCAACTGGTTGATTGTTGGCATCCAATTTCTCCTTGGTTGATTTACTAAATGATGGCGATTCGCCTGGTGGCTCTAAGTGAACTGGCGCGCGATTTTACACGCAAAAACCAGCTTCTCTTAGTGCCTACGGCTTGGATTCAGCAACTCCGCCCCGTGTCTATACCTTTTCTGCCGAGCATTCGGTCTGTACACATTCAAACCACCGCTTGCTCCGAAAAGAGGAAACTCTGGGATAATTTTACCACACTTGGTCTAAAAAATCTACTAGATTTTGACGTGCGCATCAATCTCTTCCAGAATGCCCTTCCACCAGGCCATATTATCCTGAGAAGCATGCACTGCATCCATGATCTCAAAGCCCATCACCGACAGACCGGCCGAGCCCAACCGTTGAACTAACCACTCATTATCATTGATGGGGCTTATTTTGTCAGCATCGGTCGCGCTCACCGTAACCACTGCTTCACGGAGCGATCGATGGCCGGCGCTCATCAAATCACTGATAATATCATTATCAGGATGGGTGATGGCTCGAGGATATTGCCACAAGCCAGCCGGTCGTTGCAGTATTATTTTTGGTAATAGTAATGAGTCTTCGTCGCGGCATCGAGCTGCCCAATCAGGATTTGCAGCGATAGTCTCTGTCAACTTATCACCACCGTGAGCAAGAAAACGCATGGCTAATGTAGCCATGGTTTTAGCCTGACTAGTCTTTTTGCTTATCACCGGCGTCTCAAATAAGTCTAGTTGCGATAAGCTTACTTCCCCTGGTGCATGTTTTGCGGCTGATGCTGCCAAATGCGAACCTAGTGAATAACCAACCAGTCGCTCTACATCACCAAAGTCACGGCCCTTTTGGTCGAGTGTCTCGCCCACGGCGTCCCACTGCAACATTGACACTTTTGAGAGATCGCCCTCTCTTAGAGCTTGTTTAATTCCCGAGCTCATGGGATCTGCTTCTGGACTCACTCCTGGATTATCTACTGCGACTGCCAGTCCTTTGATATGATCCGCCAAAACCTCCGTTCTTACTTGTTGCTTTGCTCGCTCAGAATAGTCTGACCATTGTGAAAAAAGCACGGCAACCGGCGATCCACCATCCGAAAGCGTAGAATCTGCCAAATAGACAGGTCCTTTCATCTCACCATCAACCTGTTGAGGTGGCTGAATGACATCCATATCAATGGGCCCAACCTGCGTAAGCAACTCACTCATATCTTGCTATTATACCATAAATTGTCGTAATATACAATTCTCCCCTCTGTTATAGAGGGGAGAATATTGCACGGTTGATAGAGCTACTTAGTGATTAGATCTCTGAGAATTCTTCAGTCAATTCTTCAGTGTTATCTTCAGCTAACTCTTCGTCTTCTTCAACAGCGCCCGTTCCCACTGGGATCTTGCGGCCGATGATGACGTTCTCCTTGAGACCGTGCAAGTGGTCAGCGCGACCAGATACGGCAGCGTTGATCAGCACGCGAGTAGTATCCTGGAAGGACGCAGCTGATAGCCATGAGTCGCTCCAGATGGACACCTTGGTGATACCGAGCAGCAGCTGAGTGTAGCTGATGAGGTTCTTACCCTCAGTAGCCAGTTGCTTGTTGGTGTTCACCACCGCAGCCTTGGAGACGATGTCGCCAGTCACGAAGTCGCTATCACCCGCATCTTCGATTTGGACGCGGCTGAACATCTGTCGAACGATGATCTCCAGGTGCTTGTCGGCCACGTCTTGACCCTGAGCAGCGTAAATACGCAGGACTTCGTTGATGATGTAGCGCTGAGCAGCCTCGACACCCTTCAGGCGCATCAAGTCGTGCAGGTTCAATGAACCAGCTGTCAAGCGGTCACCAGCCTCGACAACGTCATTAGCTTTTACGACCAACTGCATGGTGCCTGGGATTTCGTAACGAGCTGGTGCGCCAGCTTCAGCAGCGATGACCAAGGTGTCTTCTGCCGCCTCAACTACACCGTCAAATGGTGCAATTAGTGGACGAGTGTCATCTTCGCCAGTTGCCAATACGTCGCCAGCCTTGACACTTGAACCGGCCTTGACCACGATGGTTCGGCCGTCTAGCGGCAAGCGCTCAACCTTACCAGATTCTGGGGTAACTTGGACGATGTACTTTTTGCCATCTTCCCAAACGTCAACTAACCCGGCAATCTCCGTAACAAACGCCTGACCCTTTGGTGTACGCGCCTCGAACAATTCTTCAACACGCGGCAGACCCTGGGTGATGTCACCACCAGCCACACCAGAGTTGTGGAAAGTACGCAGGGTCAACTGAGTACCTGGCTCACCGACTGACTGAGCAGCGATGACACCGACTGGCTGATGATTACCGACCAATTTACCAGTTGACATATCAACACCGTAGCTGCGCTGCGGGATGCCGTTGAGGTTGTTGGTTGACAGGACTGATTGAATCTTGACGCTCTGGATACTTTCATCATCATCAATTGAGTCAGCGATTTCCCGGGTGATCAATTCGTCCTTGTTGACGTGACCCGGAATTGTCTCGGCGGCGTAACGACCAGCCAAGCGGTTCGAGAAGTCGATCATCGTTTCCTCAGTTTCTGAACGGTAGATTGCGTAACCTTCGTCGTCACCTTCAACGTCCTCAACCGTGAAGACGTCCTGTGCCACGTCGACCAAACGTCGCGTCAGGTAGCCTGAGTCGGCAGTCTTCAGCGCGGTGTCGATCAGACCCTTACGCGCACCACGGGTCGCCACAAAGGCCTCAAGGCTGGACAGACCACCAGTGTAGGAGCTACGGATTGGCAACTCAATTTCGTGGTTGGTCGCGTCCATCTGGATACCGATCATGGCGCTCGCCAGCTTGACGTTGGAGATGTCACCACGTGCACCAGAGTTAACCATCATGGAGATACTGGTGTCCATGTGCGCCAATTGATCCTTCAAGAACGCGGTAATCTTATTGTCGACGTTTCGCCACGCACTGACTGTCAAGTTGTAGCGCTCGTCCTCGGTGATCAGACCTTGGTCGAACTGCTCAGAAATCAAAGCCGCCTTGGCGTCACCCTCAGCCACAAACTCAGGGATTTCGTCAAAGTGCACGTAGTCGGTCATACCGGTTGATACGGCCGCAGTTGTCGCGAAGCGGAAGGCCTGCCCCTTCATGCGGTCAGCGATCTTGGCAGTTTCCTCGGCACCGTACTTGTTGAAGATTTGTGCCAATACTTTCTTCAGCTGCTTCTTGGTCTGAACGTTGTTGTCATATGGGAAGTCCTCTGGCAGGATCTCGTTAAAGAAGACACGGCCCAAAGTTGTCTGACGTACCTTGCCCTTAGCAAAAATCCGGATTGGCGTCTGCAAATGAATGTCGCCCTTGTCGTACGCCAGCTCTGCTTCATAAACTGAGCTAAATGACTTGATATTGTCAGTCTGCGCCTGTGGCTTGTCATAGGTCAGGTAGTAGTTACCGAGCACGATGTCCTGCGAGATGTGCAAGACTGGCGCACCGTCAGCAGGCTTCAATAGGTTAGCAGTTGCGCTCATCAACTCACGCGCTTCAGCCTGTGCTTCTTTAGAGAGTGGTAAGTGAACGGCCATCTGGTCACCGTCAAAGTCAGCGTTAAAGCCGGCACAAACTAGCGGATGCAGTTGGATGGCTTTGCCTTCAACCAAAACTGGCTGGAAGGATTGGATTGACAAACGGTGGAGTGATGGAGCACGGTTCAACAGAACGTATTTGCCTGCAATCACTGCATCCAGCGCGTCCCATACAACTGCTTCGCCTGATTCGATCAACCGGGTTGCTGAGCGGATGTTGTGAGCAAATTCACCCTTGATCAGCCAACTGATAACGAATGGCTTGAATAGTTCAAGTGCCATTTGCTTTGGCAACCCACACTGATGAATCTTCAGTTTTGGACCAACGACGATCACTGAACGTCCAGAGTAATCCACACGCTTACCGAGCAGGTTTTGGCGGAAACGTCCTTGCTTACCCTTCAGCATGTCAGAAATTGACTTCAGACGGCGGCGACCACCAGTCGAACTGACGGCACGACCACCACGAGCAGCAGCATTGTCGATCAACGCATCAACCGCTTCCTGCAACATACGCTTTTCATTGCGCTGAATCACTTCTGGTGCATTGAGCTCAACCAATTTCTTCAAACGATTGTTACGGTTGATGATGCGGCGGTACAAGTCGTTTAAGTCTGAGGTTGCAAACCGACCACCACTGAGGGCCACCATTGGACGGAGGTCTGGTGGGATGACTGGCAATACGCTCAGCGTCAAGCTACTTGGCTTGATGCCAGCGGCGTGCATGCTCTCCAGCATCTTCAGGCGCTTGAGAATTTTCTTCTCACGCTGACCCTTGGCGCTCTCAGCTTCTTCAGTCAATTCCGCAATCAGCTGCGGTAGGTCAATCTCATCCAGTAACGTCTTCAACGCTGAAGCACCCATGCCAACTTCAATGAGCTCATCGTATTCTTCTGGCAAGTTACGATAGTCAGTTTCAGACAACAGCGCGCCCTTGTTCAAACTGTCAAGCTGCGCTTTACGAGTGGTGTATTTTTCGTTCAATTCTTCAACTTCACGACTCTGTTCCTTAGCCAAAGCTTTGATGTCAGCGCCATCTTCTTCTGCCATTTTTTCGTATCGAATCTTGATGGCAGCACGACCGGCTTCTGTTTCAGCTTCCAAGTCTGCAAGGTATTGATCACGGGTTGCTTCATCAACCTTCAAAATGACGTAGGTCGCAAAGTAAGCTACTCGCTCCAAGTTACGAACCGTCATGCCGAGCAATTGGCTCATGGCGCTTGGCGTACCGCGCATAAACCAGATGTGGGCGACTGGCGCCGCCAACTGGATGTGACCCATGCGCTCACGGCGAACGATTGACTTGGTGACGAGTTCACCATTCTTATCAACCGCAGCTTCGCGTGAACGAACACCTTTTAGCTTTGAGTCGTGTGGATTGATGTCCTTAACCGGACCGAAAATTCGTTCACAGAACAAACCGTCACGCTCTGGCTTTTGAGTACGATAGTTGATCGTTTCTGGCTTAGTAACTTCACCGTGACTCCATTTCAGGATATCTTCTGGGCTGGCAACCACTAAGCGTACTGCATCAAAATCGCTAATGCCAGTAGCATTGAATGCAAATTGCGCCATCTTACGCATCCTCCTTTATTTCTTCTACTTCGTCAATGTCTTGTACGCTCATGCCCCCTTCGATTTCTCCAATATCATCAGATTCATCCAAGAAAGTTTCTGCTTCTTCGTCTTCAGACGTTACCGCAGGCGTGGTTTTATCTTCAGGTCCACTGGACGCGATCACGTGCTCAGCGTCAACGACAGCTTCATCATCCACCAAGTCAACCTTTAGACCCAATCCCTGGAGTTCCTTGACCAACACGTTGAAGGACTCTGGGAGTTTTGGACCGACGATTGGTTCGTCTTTGATGATCGACTCGTATGCCTTGGCACGGCCATAGACGTCGTCAGACTTGATGGTTAGCATTTCCTGCAAGGTTGCTGCCGCACCGTAGGCTTCCAGTGCCCAGACCTCCATCTCACCGAAGCGCTGACCACCATTCTGTGCTTTACCACCGAGTGGCTGCTGAGTCACCATGGTGTATGGACCAGTTGAGCGGGCGTGAATCTTGTCAGAAACCATATGGTGCAATTTGATCATGTGCATCACACCGACCGTGGTGCGCTCTTCAAAGGCTTCACCGGTTCGGCCATCAAACAATTGACTCTTACCGTCGCGTGCTAGCCCTGCTTTTTCTAGTTCATCAGAAATTGTTGCTGATGGCACACCGTTAAATGATGGGGTTGCGACGCGGTAACCTAGTGCTCGTGCCGCCATACCCAGGTGTGTTTCAAACAACTGACCGAGGTTCATACGACTTGGCACACCCAGTGGGTTCAAAATTACGTCAATTGGCGTACCGTCTTCCATGAACGGCATGTCTTCGACTGGCAGAACCTTGGCGACCACGCCCTTGTTACCGTGGCGACCAGCCATCTTGTCACCAACACCAATCTTGCGGAGCTGGGCTACAAAGATTTGAATCTGCATCAAGACACCAGCCTTCAAGTCGTGGCCATTCTCGCGGCTAAAGATCTTAACGCCGACAACTTTACCGCCACCAGCATTATTCATGCGCTGTGAAGTGTCACGAACATCCTTGGCCTTTTCACCAAAGATGGCGCGCAGCAGACGCTCCTCAGAGCTGAGTTCCTGTTCACCCTTTGGTGTAATCTTACCAACTAAAACGTCACCGGCCTTGACTTCAGAACCAATTTGGACAATACCGTTTTCGTCCAAGTGACGCAGGCTTTCCTCAGAAACGTTTGGAATGTCGCGAGTAACAATCTCTGGGCCCAGTTTGGTCTCACGAACTTCAACATTGTAATCCTTAATGTTGATGGACGTCAGTGTGTCGTCTTGTACCAATCGGTTGGACAAAATCACTGCGTCTTCCATGTTGTAACCACCCCATGGCATAAAGGCCACCAACAGGTTACGTCCAAGCGCAATTTCGCCTTCCGCAACGGAAGCACCTTCAATCAATACATCGCCCTGCTTCACCTTATCACCGCGCTTAACGCGAACTTTTTGGTTGTAGCAGCGGTCGTCATTGTTTTTGACGAAATGGCGGAGTTCATATACTTTGACGCCGTCGCTGTATTTGACATGAATTTCATTTGCATCAGCTTTAACTACTTCACCGTCACCTGACGCCAAGGTTAAGTGACCACTGTTTGCAGCAATGGACTTTTCGACGCCCGTACCAACAGTTGCTGGTTCTGGTGTGAGCAGCGGTACTGCCTGGCGTTGCATGTTTGAACCAGTCAAGCTACGGTCAATACGGTTCTTTTCGATGAACGGAACCAGCGCAGCGGTTGACCCCAAAATCTGCTTGTGTGCAGCGTCCATGTAGGTAACCTGGTCAGCGTCAACCTGAGATGGCTGCATGTTGTTACGAGCTGACACACGCTCATCACGGAACGTACCGTCTTCGTTCAACACAGCACCAGCATCAGCGATCACCTCAGCTGCTTCCTGCGCCGCGTCCAGATAGACAACATCGTCTGTCACGCGACCATTCACAACTTTCAAGTATGGCGTTTCGATGAAGCCATATTCATTGACTCGTGCGTAAGTAGCGAGGTTTAGCACCAAACCAACGTTAGCACCTTCTGGCGTCTCCACCGAACAGATACGACCATAGTGCGTTGGGTGAGCATCACGAACGTCAAAACCAGCACGCTCACGGCTCAAACCACCAGGGCCCATTGAGCTCAAACGACGTTTGTGGCTCAATTCAGACAGTGGGTTAACCTCGTCCATCAACTGACTAAGCTGCGAGCTAGTGAAGAATTCACGAACTGCTGCCACCACTGGGCGAGCATTGATCAGCTGGCTTGGCGTTACACCTTCCATGTCCGCCACACTCATGCGATCCATGGCGTTGCGCTGCATCCTGAGCATACCGACGCGGAACTGACGAGCGACCAATTCACCAACCAGCTTCACTCGACGGTTGCTCAATGAGTCGATGTCATCAGCTGGCTCTTGGGTGTTGTTGAGGCGAATAATCTCGCGGATGATGGCTACCAAATCGCTCATCTGGAAAATACGGTTTTCAGCAGTGTTGGCAACGTCCAGACCCAACCGTTGATTGAGCTTATACCGACCAACGCGGGAATAATCAAATCGCTTAAAATCAAAGAACATTCGCTCAATCATCTGGCGCGCATTGTCAACTGTCGCCAGATCACCCGGCCGGAGACGACGATAGACTTCGATCAGCGCTTCATTGGCACCACGAGTTGTGTCTTTATCCAAAGTTTCTTGGATGTAGCTGGTCTCGCCAGTGTCAATGTCAGCAAATAATTCACGAATTTCTGATGTTTTTGGATGGCCCAAAGCCCGTAGCAAGGTCGTCACTGGCAATTTGCGACGACGGTCAATCTTGACATAAATCGTACCATTTGGCGCGGTCTCGAACTCCAACCAGGCACCACGACCTGGGATCATCTTAGCACCGTAGTAATTACGGCCAGCCACAGTGTCAGCAGTAAAGAATACACCGGCTGAGCGGATCAACTGACTAACTACCACACGCTCCGTACCATTGATGATGAAGGTACCGCGCTCGGTCATCCATGGATAGTCACCAAGATAGATTTCCTGCTCTTTGACTTCGCCCGTGACTTTGTTGGTTAGTTCGACGGTTGCATGCAGCGGCGCTTCAAACGTCACATTGTTTTCCTTGGCGAACTGATCGGTAGTCTTTGGTTCGTCAAATCGATACGCACCGAATCGCAATGACAATTTCTGACCAGTGTAGTCGTCAATTGGGTTAATTTCTGAAAAGATTTCGCTCAAGCCATCCTCGACGAACCAACGCCAAGAATCTTCTTGATGAGCGATCAGGTTTGGCAGCGGCAACGAGCTGTCTTCAGAGGTGAAGAACACGCGTCCGCCATCCGTGGACTGTTGTTTTGCCACAGGTATGAACTCCTCGCTTTAGTTTAATTTAGTGATCACGGCCGGAAGATCCCTAATTCACGACTGCAACAAAAGCGATTTGCCTGTTCGCTTTGCTTCTCCCTGTCGTGAATACACTACTTCTCTAAATACCAGTATGCACGAAACCAGGTCAAAAATCAATATTATTTTTGGAGATTTCTTGAAGAATTTGCTGATGTACGTCAGTCGGCGAACGCTCAGCCAAAACCAGTGGAATATTGTGCGTTTTAGCAACGGTTTGATAGCCATCATTAATCTTCTGCTGGAACGCATCATCACGTGACTCAAAGCTATCAACCGCCTCTGCCGTACCGCGCTCGACGATGCGCTGCTGTCTGACACGGTCATCCGCAAATAATACCACAACAAAGTCAGGATTCATGTAGCGCTCACTAGTGAAGCGCTTGGTCATGTTGATGATGGCTTCCTGGGCTATACCTTCGCCATGACCTTGATAGACCAAAGTCGACAAATAACTCCTGGAGCTCAACACCACCGCGCCTCGCTGCAAAGCCGGCTCAATTTTGTGAAACCACAATTCACGCCGCGCCGCACTGAACAAGAGCACATTAACCTCTGGATCCAGCTTGAACCGATCGTCTTTCAAAACTCTCCGATATTCATTGGCGACTGGCGTGGTTTTAGCCTCATCATCACTGCCTGGCTCCTCGACAACAACAACTTCACGGCCGCGTTCTCTGAGCCACGCTGCCAACATATCTACTTGCGTGGATTTACCGGTGCCGTCATTGCCCTCAATGACGATGTAAACTCCCGCGGCGCCCGAGCGTTCCATCACAGCAGCCCCTGACTCAAGCCGTCAATTGGCACTGGAGATTTACGGCTGTCACGGTACGTCTTTGGTAGTAGCATCTCCGGTCGCCAGCTGGCGATGATTTCCTCTAAATCGTTCCCTGTCTGATATTTATCACTGACCTTACGCGCGCCAGAGCCATAGCCGCCTTCAACTGGCCCAGTTTTGTGAAAAATCATTTGACCAATGCGTTCGCCAACCGGCAACACGACACTTTCGTGCATGTTAAGGTTATAGATTTCCAGCGTAATCCGATTGATATACCCTGGGTCAATCCAGCCAGCGTCAAAGCAAACCGCCACGCCATTGCGCCCCCACGAACTGCGGCTCAGCACCTGCGCTGCACCGCCCTGTGCACGAATGCCCACAAATTCGTGCGTGTGCGCCAAGATTCGCTCCCCAGGACGCAGCACAATGATTGGGTGGTCTGGTGGAATATTCTGAAACGGCGTTGCATCATGCTCCTTGCACCATTCAGCGTGCGGCATGGCTTTGAGCGGACCCTTGAAATATTTGGCGACATAAGCCGCGTCAAAGGGATTGTAGACGCGATATTCGCCCTCAAATTCTTGCTTATAGTAGTAGTGACCCAACGTAAAGTCCAAACTGGCTTCTGCCACGTGGTCTGGATTGAACGGCTGACAGACGATGATGTCGTCGTTGATGGCTTGGCGAATCTCGATGTTGCTATAAACAGTCATATTTATTTACTCCACAAAATATACGGTTTAACACTAGTGAATAACATGTTTTTTGGTTTGCCATGCGTTTTGATAAGGTGGGTGTGTTGATGAGCGACGGATTTTTGTTTATTTTCTGGAGCGCGGGCGTAAACGGAATATCCCTGCTCTTCGTACTCAGCGATCACATCCATCAACTCAGCTCGCTCTGTCTTATTCAGCTGGTAGATGCCTTCAACATGACGCCTGGGGACGACCATGATGTGGTCAGCGACTTCATGACTGTCCCAAATCTCATATGGAAACAGATTGTCTGTCACCAAAAAATGCTCGTGCGCCACTCGCACCTGCTTATCCTCTGGACTAAATTGGCAAAAGTTACACCCAGGTGCTGCCTGCTGTTTCATCATTTTTCGATATTTGACATAGCGCTGCTCTGTCGACCGTCGCCGATAAACCATGTTTCCTCCGTTTTCCTCAGTATCTGTTAAAAGTATAGCACGTCTGACATAAGCATCATATACTGATTTTCACCCTCAAATATACGTCATAGCAATATCATATCATTGACATATCAACACTTTTTTGTTATTATATAAAAAGTATTTGATCAAATTGTTAATAGTGAGAGACAAGGAGAAATACATGGATCATAAAAATAGCTTAACATGCTTACCAGTTATTTTTGGACCAAATGAGTTAGGCCTCAGTACAAAAACCACTGGTACTGGCGAAGGCTCAAAATGGGAGACTGCTTTTGTAGTCGCCGACCCGCAAGGGATTATTAGAGAGGTTGAAACACCCAGCACTCCTGACGAAGCTCCCGTGCCTCCACACAGGATAGTCGCTGTTGATATTGATCAATGTTTGCCTCAGGAGAGTAGTCCCGGTCAATCTCATATCGTCGGTAATGCCGTGGAAATACGACCAGACCTAGACCCGGACGCAGAGCCGAGAAAACTGGGGCGAGCCGCCGTCTTTGGTTACGACCCAAAAACTGGCAAAGGCGTCATGGTGCTCAGCCCAGACCAGGCAGTAACCAAAGACTAATAGACCGCTCCTCTCCAGCGTATCGCTCATGCTTGGGCGACGCTTATAAACATCCTATACTAAGAATATGTCAGACAAACTGTACCTCAGAGAATACATCATGCCGGGGTATCCGAATGATCCAGGCGAGACCATCATGGGCGCGCTACACATGCCATCCTATGAGTTGGAGGACAACTCGATGGTAATTCATGACGCAGTATGGGGAGACTGTTCAATTGGTGACCGACAGCCGTACGATTCACTACTCATGGAACTGGCACGTTCACCACTGTTTCGCAGACTGCAAGCAGTCGAGCAACTGACATTGCCGCCATCGTTCTCTACGGTGCCCAACACAACCCTCTTTTCCCGGTGGCAACACATTTGGGGAAGCTTGGCTTTTGTGCGAAAAATGACCGAAGGTGATGATCGATTTGATGACCGACAGCGGACCGTGTTGGAGCTGCGAACGCTGTTTTCTGACGTTGGACAGACAGCTTTCTCACACTTGGGAGACTGGATTTTCCAAGGTATCCAAGGTGGAGAAAATCTCCACGACCAAGATTTGAGGGCGTTACTGGAGACGTTTGGTATCGATGAAACATTAGCCGACTATGGTCTAACCCTGGAAGAAACCGTTTTCCCTGAGACAGAAGACTGGGTGGAGTGCCCATCACCGGCTTTGTGTGTCGATAGAGTTGACTACGGTATGCGCGAAGTTTTGCGCTGGTCAGGCTGGCCAATGGGTATCATGCAATATGAAGATCAGCTCCAAGATCCCAAGTCTCTCTTCCGCATCAATGACCACATGATGCTAGAAATCACAGATCAAGATTTTGCTCGTCGCTTTGCCGCTGGCTACAGTATTTTGCCAACAGAGCACTGGGCGCAACCAGTGCATCGACTGCAACTTGAACTATTGCAAACCGCTACCAAGCAAGCACTGACTGGTGGTGGGCATTTTAGTGACGGAATCTTCCTGGCTCACCCTGTCCATCCTCGTGACCGCATGTACGGTATCGATTCAGACTTTCGCTTTGCTTTTAGTGGTGGCGACGCTGCCTTCAGGAGAATATTAGAGACTATTGGCTATCATCAGCGGCAAATCTATCAGCGAGCACGTCAAGCAGATCTCCGTAGCCAATTTGGCGAGATGAAAGGCGACTTCCCCGAGTTTCTCGACCCATTGACCTCATACTGTTCAAAGTCCCGCAATTTCATGCTAGTAGCGCCTCAGGTAGAAATAGAAAAAGATAGTACCGCACAGCAAGGTATGGCGTTAGATATGGGGCGCATCGCCATTGGGCTGCCAGCCCTGAAGGCGCGGCTGATCGATCCGCCTGTTCAAACCGCTGAGGGCACAGCGCCGCTAAGCGAAATCGATCCAAGCTACAAAAACTATTTGGACGGCCAAACCAGAGCCATGAAAATGGGCTATCAGGCAATAGTAATGCTCAACAGAGACTTCAGTCAACGCATTTATGATATCTATAGCGAAGCGTCAGCAACCTGGCAACGCTGTTCAACCATGCCGCGAAACGCTGATAATCTGCGCAACCTTGTTGCTCAAGCTGGTTTTTACGGTGCTGGCGCGCGCTTTGATGATATTCGTGAGATATGAGTTAAGATCGCTTAACCACCGCGTCAATCAAGCCGTACGCCACTGCTTCTTCTGGCCTCATCCAGTAATCACGTTCCATGTCAGCTTTGATTTTAGCCAGCTTTTGACCAGTGTTTTTGGCCATAATTTTAGCCAGCATTTCCTTTACTTCCAGTGTTTCTTTCAGGTCAATCTCCATGTCGGTCACCTTACCGCGTGTACCGGATGATGGCTGATGAATCATCACCTTGGCGTGCGGCAAGCAAAATCGTTTACCTTTGGCGCCACTTGACAGCAGGAACGCGCCCATGCTGGCCTGCAGTCCGATGCCGTAGGTCGCCACGTCTGGTTTGATGAAATTCATAGTATCGTAAATCGCCAAGCCATCGTAGACGCTGCCACCAGGGCTATTGATATACAGCGAGATATCAGCCTCTGGGTCAACCTGAGCCAAATGCAGCAACTGCGCCACCACAATGTTTGCCGTGTGCTCATTTACTTCCTCGCCCAGAAAAATTATTCGCTCGTTCAAGAGACGTGAATAAATATCAAACGCTCGTTCGCCGTCAGAAGATTTTTCAATAACAGTTGGTACCAGATAGCTATTTACTTTATTCATGAACCATATTATAGCATATAGCCGGCACCTCATGGTACACTGAGAATATGCAGAAAGCTATCATCGTTGCCTATGACAAAAACCGCGCCATCGGGCGAGGCGGTGATTTACCGTGGGGTCGCAGCTTGCCAGCAGATTTGGCGCATTTCAAGAAGTTGACTAAAGGCGGCAATGTCGTCATGGGCCGAAAAACCTTCGAGTCAATCGGCTCTCATCCGCTACCAGAGCGCGAAAACATCGTCATTTCCTCACGACCGACAGGCATCAAAGGTGTCCTTACGGCTGTGAATTTAGAAAGCGCCCTGGCGCTAGCTCGTTACAAAACCTTCATCATCGGCGGCGCGCAGGTGTATGGTGATGCGCTGAACACACCAGAGATTGACACCATTTACGCCACCGAGGTGGACGCTACATTTTCAGACGCTGACACCTTTTTCCCAGATATTGACATGACCATCTGGGAAGAGACCGACCGTGTCCATCACCCGGCAGACGACGACAACGCCTACGCCTTTGATTTCGTGACCTACCGACGAAAAATTGTAGAATAACGACATTTTACACTGCAATCGGTGCCTTAATGGGCGGATGATGCTCATAACCTTCCAGGCGAATATCATCAATGGTGAAATCATCGATGATCTTGATGTCTGGATTCAGCCACAGCTTTGGCAGCGGCAGCGGACGGCGCGACAATTGCTCGTCAACCTGCGCGTGGTGATTATTATAAATATGCGCACTATTTAGGGTATGGACGAATTCACCTGGCTGTTTATCTGTCACTTGAGCGATCATCGACAGTAGCAGCGCGTAGCTGGCGATATTAAACGGCACGCCGAGGAACATGTCCGCCGAACGCTGGGTCAGTGCCAAGTCTAGTTTATCTTTCTCGCCATTTTCACCCGGGCGAACATTGAATTGGAACATGGTGTGGCACGGCGGCAGTCCGCCCGACTGCACGATGTCGTCTATTTCCGCCACGTTCCAGGCGCTGACGATGTTGCGCCGCGACGTCGGATTATTTTGTATCATGTCGATGGCGTTTTGGATTTGGTCAATCGTTCCGCCCTTGCCGTCCGGCCACTTTCGCCACTGCACGCCGTAGACTGGCCCCAAATTACCCCACTCTTTAGCAAACACGTGATCCGTCGCGATTTTACCGATAAATTCTTTCATACCGACGCGCCACTCGTCGCCATTGATCTCCGGAATATCCTGACCAGTTTTCTCCAAATAATTCTTGTATGGCCACTCATCCCAAATGTGCACGCCGTTTTGCGCCAGATATTCAATGTTACCAGTGCCTTTGAGAAACCACAGCAGCTCATGTGCCACGCTGTTGAAATATAATTTCTTGGTAGTCATTGCCGGAAAACCATCCGCCAAATCATACCGTGTTTGCACGCCAAACACCTCCGTCGTGCCCGTACCGGTGCGGTCGCCCTTCCCCATGCCGCTGTCGCGAACGTGCCGTAACGTGTCTAGATATTGCCTCATATCTCCTACTCCCTTTAGTTACACTAGTATACCAAATACTCATTAGCTCTTGAAAGCTACGGAGGTGATTAGCAAATATATAAAATACTAATTATTCATAATAATTTGGTTGCGCTCGGCTACCCGTTCACGTTCAGCCCGAAGAATCTCCTGCGATTCTGAGCTATTGAGGTCTCGAACATTAATATAGACACCGTCGCGAAGGTTGTATCCGGAGGTCACCAAAACACCCGATTTACCCAATTGCGAATCCGCATAATTCACTGATTCCGTTTGAGAAGTATAATCAATTAGGTTAAATGGGCTCGTTTCAAGCAATGCTGTGCCACGGTTGTCTTTCCAGGTGGCAAATACACCAATCTTCTGGATAGGATGCTCGATTTTGTTTCCTTGTTCGTCGAACAGTGGTCCGCAAATTGGTCCAAAGAAAATATTTTCTATATCTGGCAAAATCTTTTTCAAAACATGATCAGCCGGTAATGGCATGACTACACCCAGTCGCTTGTCAAATTCTTGAGACAATGAGTACCGAACCGTTTCTGAATGACCTTCAAAGTCATTAACTTTACGGCGTGGATCAAGGTGTTTCAGTTCTGGTGGCGAAAATAGCAGTCTGGAATTTTTGGAAAGATTGGAAGTGTTGGAGATAATGTGAGCGCTCTTTTCAAATAGATCTGGTCGCCCCATAACACTAAACGGCGAAGCATACTGCTGTACTCGAGAAGGGTCTCCGGGTACTTTTTCCAGATCAAAACCAGCTTGCACAAGGTTTTGTATGGTATCAAACGCACACGCCGTGCGTAGCTCTCCGTCCTCACCTTGGATTTGGTTTGGCATCAACAATTGATGCCCCAGTCCTTTGCCCAACTCTGGACCCAATCCATGACCTACTTCATGCGCAACAATACTACTAGGAGCACGGTTGTAATTAGCAGTAAACCACGGGAAATATGACCCATCTGCGTCGTCAGGCTTCTGATAGGCCCGGCCACCATAGGTCTTCTCTTCTGTATCACCACCGTTGATCATCACAGCAGTAATAGCACGATCGCCCAGTATTTCTTTATACTTTTCATGATACGATCGAGCAATCTCCTCTATTAATTTATCAGAAAAAACCCCATCAGGAAGATCAGGAGGAGTCTCATCTATCCAATGAGGTGTTTTCGTAAATGCATAAGCTCCAGCAGTCGTGTCAGTTATCCACCCCGTTTGCTGCTGAATCTCCTTTACGATATCACTAGTAATTCTGTGGTTACTGTGGCCCTCAGGTTGTAAAATCACCGCGCCAAGAGCGATATCATATGGCGGTAATGAACTAGCAGCCTCCTGTGGCTTGGGTTGAGAAGGTTTCCCTCCATATCGAGCCCCAAGCTGGTATCCTGCGCTTCCTACTAATCCAGCACCGGCACCAACCGCCGCAGAAAGTCCCAAAAAACGACGGCGAGACATCGTAACCCGCTCTAATAACGGTTGCTGCTCTGACTCCGAACCACACTGGAAAGCAGCTGAAGTATGACCTTCGTGACGTTCACACATAACTGATTACTATTTTACACCATAAATGCATTTTTGTCAATACCAGCAAAAGCGGTATCGATGTCACTCAGGCTACTTTTCAAAGACTATTTGTTCAGTTCTATCAGCTTTTCGACGGTCTTGTCGGTGATCATGCGGTTTGCAATGTCACGGTGAACATTTGGGTCACTGAAGCGTTCAGCTATTTTTGGATCTTTGCCATACTGCTGTTTCATGGCCTCAATTTGCGTGGATAGTTCTTCGTGAGAAACTTCTACGCCCAGCTCTTTGGACAACTCTGCCAGCACCAAACCAGCCTTGACACGCTTTTCGGCAGCAGGACGGGCTTCTTTGGCTCGCCAATCATCCTTGTCCTTAAACTTTTGTGTCTGTAGGTAGCTGTCCAGTGTCAATCCACGGTACATCAAGTTCTGCATCAAATCTTGCTCAATTGACCGAATCTGATCGTCAATCAACAGCTCAGGCAATGCCACCTTAGAAGCTTCCGCCAATTCTCCCACCAAATCATCTTTCAACTTCTCGTCAGCTTCACGCTCTTTCTGATTGGTGATTTCACGTTTGATATCAGCCTTAAACTCGTCTATTGAAGTAAACGGACCACATTTGGCAGCAAATTCATCGTTCACTTCAGGCAATGACAATTCATTGACCTTGTGCAAGGTCACCGTAAAGACGACGTCGGCACCAGCCAACTCCTTGGCGTGGTAATCTTTCGGGAACGTCAATTTCAGATCAAATGTTTCGCCAGCCTTGTGACCAACCACACCCTCTTCAAAGCCAGGGATAAATTGGCCAGAGCCAAGTTTCAGTGCAAAGTCTTTTGCTGCGCCGCCATCAAACGGCACATCATCTTTTTTGCCAGTAAAGTCGATGACCGCTTCATCGCCCTCTTTGGCAGCGCGCTTAACTTCTGTTTTCTCAGTAAAGTTTTCACGCATCCGAGTGATGATTTCTTCTACTTCGTTGTCCTCAACTTTGACGGCTTGCCGCTTGGCCTTCAATTTCTTGTAATTGCCCAATTTTACCGGTGGAATGATTTCTACTTCTGCAGTAAACTCCAATTCCTGACCTGGCACAAACTTCTTCACATCAACAGCTGGACGGTCCAAAGCTTGGATTTTTTCTGCCATGAAAGCTTCAGCCACCGCCTTGCTCAGGGCGTTGTCCAACGTCTGCTCTTGCAACGCTGCTGGATTAACGTGTTTTGCAGCAACACTGACAGGAACTTTGCCCTTGCGGAAGCCTGGCACTTTCAAGTCACTCGCCATTTTAGTGAGAGCTACTTGTTCAGCAGCCGACAATTCTTCGCTGCCAAGTGAAATGGTCAATTCTACTTTAGTATCTGATAGTTTCTTTACAGTCGTCTTCATATCTGTTGATTATAACAGATATGGGGCTAAGCCTCAAATAACGCGTCTTCGTCGCCGTCATATCGGTGATCAGTCACCACGCTAATCATGCGAGTGAAATTGACTTTTTGTTCAGTTGATTCAACCAAGTTTTTCACGGTGTACGTTTCTGATTCTAATTCTTCTGACCCGACGAACACCGCAAACGGCACTTGCTTTTTCAGGGCAGCTTTTAGCTGCTTGTCAATCTTGCGACCCGTGATGTCGAGTTCAGCAAACACCCCCTCGGATCGCAATTTCCTGGCAAGTGCATCTGCACCACTCATGACCTCTGGGCTGATCGGGATGATATACACATCGGTGTGCGTGGCCAGCTCTGGTAGTAAACCGTGGACTTCCAAAAACACCTGCATGGTCGTTGCACCCATACCGACACCAACTGTCGCCATTGGCTCAACGCCAAACAATCCGACAAGCCCATCGTACCGACCACCGCCAAACATAGCGCGATTGTTTTCTGGCGCATTGTCAAAGAACTCAAAAACCGTGCCAGTATAGTAGTCCAACCCTCTCATCAATGTCACGTCAAACACCGCATTGGTCACGCCTTTTTGTCGCAACAGATCCATGACGGTGCGTATCTGCTGGACGCTTGGGCTATCGCTCAGCTCAGCTGGTAAATCATCAACACTCTTCATACTGATCATCTGAGCCAGTTTCGGCAATCCCTCACGCGAGCCCTCAGCACCAAAAATTTCAATGGCTTGCTGCTTGAAGGTCTCCGGCGGAATCTTATTTTTCTTATCGAGCAACTTTGTCATCATATTTGCACCGATGACATCCAGCCCCAAAAATTGACCAAGGAGTTGATTGACCAATTGGCGGTTATTTACTCGCACTGTAAACATGTCGGGGCGCGCGCCAAAGTTCAGCACTGAGCGGTAACTCATCTCGATGATTTCGGCATCGGCCATGGGGCCGTCCACACCAAACAGGTCGGCGTTTAGCTGCCAAAACTCACGCTCTCGCCCGCGTTGTGGGCGTTCGTAGCGCATGAAATTTGCGATCGAATACAGGCGGGCTGGCACCGCAAACTCGTGCCGCCTAGCCGCCACCATGCGGGAAATTGACGGCGTCATCTCTGGGCGAATAGTCACCTTGCGTCCACCACGATCTTCAAAAGCGTAGGTTTGCTCACCTGCCAATTCTTGACCTGACTTTGCCAGATAGATATCCATGGGCTCCAGTAACGGAGCGCCGTATTCTTCGTAACCAAAACTTTCGACGGTTTTGCGCCAAACGTTAAAAATATAATTTTGCAGACGTTTTTCCTCTGGGAAATAGTCTCGCGAACCTTTGTAACTTTGTGTTGATAAACTGCTCATGTTAGTTCCATTATGTCATTATTTCTTATATATATCAATCAAAAACGCCGAGGCAGAACTCGGCGCGGACAATCAAAAAATCAGAGCTCTACCTCGGCAACACATGTGAATGATGGAATTTGAATGAAATCATAGGTTAATTATAGGGTATTATAGACTGTTTGTAAACACGTTTGTTGACAAGCACGCGAATAATTGATATATATATATATCAGCTTTTGCACATGCAGAGGCTGGCGTCTCGCCTGGAGCCACCAGGCTGGAGACACCCCACTTCGCGGAGGATAGCCTTTCTCCGCCCGACTCCAAGAGGAGTTATCATGGTCAACCCGCAGACTAGCCCTGACTTCGGTAACGGAGAGATCGGGGGTGACAACAGCTGGACGCCGCCGGTCTACGGTGCCACGGGAGACGGGAGACCGGTCACGGTCTCCTTCGGACAGGGCGGTCGTACCGGTCACACCCTGATCGCCGATGGTCACGTCAGCGGTAGTGAGTTCTACCACCGCGACGCAGACGCCGACGAGAAGGGGCACGACCACTACGGCCCGCACGGCGAGTCCTTCGGGGACTACGGCAAGTACAGCGGCTGACCACACAACCGTCCTGAGCAAGACATAAAACTACTCACTTATCCTGATATAATTTTATTTAATAGAGGGGTATACGCCATGAGAGATAAATTATTAGCTCTAACCGATTTTCTAGTAAAGAAAAAAGATGCTGAAGGTCTGAGACTGTTGCGAGAAGTTACGTTTGATTTGTTTTGTTCTGAGTTTGAAGTTGAGAATCTTAGTTTGATTGAATTAAATGATTACATTAGCGATGCGCTAACTGAGATGAATAGAGGAACAAGTTCAGAAGAGATCTTGGCGCTACCGATACGCAAGCTTATTGATGATTTCTAGATTTTTGCCCTACTTCTCTCTGTACACCGTCCCACCGCAAATCACATAAAATAACCCTATGACGGACTCTCACTCCTCCGGTACATAAACCAGGCCGTATTCATTAGCGGAAGCCGTCGCCCAACTACTCATACTTTCATCATAATGATATTCAAATACTTGCTTATTCTTTATTTCAGCCCCTCCCCAGCTAGCATAAATGCTTCGCGGAGAGTATTTCTCTGCCCGACTCCAAAGGGAGCTCGACATGAAACAACTCGGCTGGTTCGACAGTTCGGGGACGTTCCACACAGTCAACTCCACGAGCGACCCCGCGGTTCCCGCGGGAGGATACTACTACAACCAGCACGGCTCAGACGGCCACGCAACAGCCGTTTACAACCCCGATGGAACGCTTGCTGACGTAGCAGCGAACCGAGACTGGGTTGACGTGCCGCGTCAGGATCAGGACTAGTCCTTAGGCTAGCCCTCTCGCAGACCTAAGCATGTCTGCCTTTGCCATTGGCATAAATCAAAAACTGCTCTATCCTTTAATTATGAGATTTACTGATAAAATAGCTGCTGCCATTCGCACTAACGATTTTTCTACCTACCAGCGCGAACGTTACCCTGATATCCAAGAGGGTGAGATTGTTCGATTTGTTGATGAGGATTTTTCTGGCGTTGATTTTGGCCAGTTTGTCATGGGATTTTTCGTATTTGAGAATTGTAATCTGGACGGCGCAAAGCATATTTATGGGCAGCCAATTTATTTTACTAATTCATCGGTTCGGAATGTGGATTTTTGCGGCATGAAAGCTATTATTGAAGCCAAGGATTGCGACTTTCGCGGCATGAAATACGACAAGGAAACGCAATTTGTTTATGGTAGCGGCGAATTGGCGGCGCGATCGCGCTTCGTAAATTGTCAGTTCGATGAAGAGGTGTGTGAATTTTTGGTGCAACAAGGTGTAGAAATTAGCTAGACTTTATTATTCCCAACACATTTTGCTGCAGCCAGCAATACATCGCTACAGTCGCTGCCGCGCCGACATTGATGGAGCGGGTTGAGCCGAATTGTTCGATGGCGATGATTTTGTCTGCCGCTTGCGCCATCTCCTCGGAGATTCCCGGTCCTTCTTGACCAAACACGAGCACCGCGCGACGCGGCAAGGACGTCTCCGCCATATTGACACTGCCTGGGATATTATCAATCGCGATAATTGCTCTCCCTTCAGCCCGCATCAGCTCTACAAACTCGGCTGTCGAACTAACATACTGCACGTGCAGATATTTATCCGTCATCATGGCGCCGCGCTTGTTCCATTGCCGCCGACCGATGACGTACACTTGCCGCACGCCAAACGCATTGGCGCTCCTGACGATCGTCCCCATATTGAAGTCCCGCTCGGTGTTCTCCAGAGCAATCACCAAGCCATGGTCCTCGGCATCCAGCTCCTTTACGATCTCCGCCTCACTCCGGCCTTTGAACTTATCAATCACATTTCGTGTGTCCTGCATCTCTGTCATTGTAGCAAAATCATCACACAAAAGACAAAGTCCCGTATATCTATTGACTTTTTAGCATAAGTGTGATATAATGAAGATCAGCTTTCGTTGATGAGTTGAGTAAATCCTTGTCCGAAAGTGAACTTTGACAGGCAATCGAATACAAGATGAGGTTTTATTTCTTTTAAGCCACTGTAAGAGAGATAAAATCTCATCTTGTATTGTAAAGAACAGTACTTCACTGCACACTCGCAGAGATGAGGATCGAAGACGAGGAGAGTATCATGTCATCAGATGACATTGCCCGCGAAGTTATCACCCTGGATGAAACGTGGCATAAAGTTGTCAATCTAGTATGCAAGGAGGGGTATGCTTCAATGTTCCAAGTTAGGCGGTTCATCCATCTCATTAGAAGCTTCACTGCGTGCATAGAAGATTTGGAGACATATGTCGAGAATCATCTCTCCACAGGTGATATCACTGACGACGTCGATGACGTTGTGATGGCGTTTGAAGCGGTCGATCGCTTCATCCAAAGGCATATCGCCCTATCCAAAGAGGATCTGTCACTATATAGATCTCTGAAGAGCGAGATGGAAGACCACCTCCTTCACCTCCTCTATCTAGGAGAGGAGGTGAAACTCGATGATGGGCTACTGCTCGTCATCTGCATCCCCACCCCCCTAAGCTCTAGTCCGCATGACAGGCAATTGTTCTCTTACGATTGCCTGTCATGTAGACCCTGAATCTTACATTACTTTAACAAAAATCACCCAACTCCAGGGTGATTTTCTTGTATTTAGCGTAATCACCAGAGCCTGGCGTAGAATAATATGCTATGATAAACATAACCGTTATGCGTAAAGTTAGCTATGTCAAAAAATTCTGGTTCTACCCTATCATTAGTGCTTTTCTGTCCTTTAGTTATTTGGTGTACATGGACGGATTTGTCTCTGTCAAAGATCTTGTCCAAGAAAAAACTGGACAAACCTCTTGGCAGCGGCCCAAGCAGTGGAAGCGAATCAATAATTTGAGTTATGAAACAGATGATTACGTCTATGCAGGCTTTGGTGATAAAAAGCTCAAAGACAATAAGTCAGAATCATTAGTGTATCTGTCACAAAGTCGTGAGCCTGTCGCCCCAGCCAACGCCTCAACCCAAATATACAACAGGTTGCGAAGGTCGCTGATGACAGAACAGCACATCAGAAAAACGCTTGAGCAGACACTGAAGAACAGCACCACCATTGAATGCACCACAGACCCCTCTTCTACTCAAGTCATAGATCACAAAGAATACGGCAATACAGTAGGAATCGCCTATATAACGGTCAGCTGCGAGGTCGGCAGAGCGAAGTTCGTCACTAAAGCTCGCCTGACTGTTGGCAAGAATGATGGACTGGCGCGGTTTATCGCCATCAGCACAGATGGTAACGTCTGGGAAAAGAACGCTCAAGCCTTTGAAGCCATGTTAAATAACGTCTCAGAAGTTGGCGATGAGAGATATGTATAAATTGGTTTGTGGCAGGAATTTTGAAATCTTGTCTTAATACCTAACCCCAGCCGGCAACGTCGCTGGTACCGCTGGTGACGCATCCTCAATTGACGCGCATGGGTATGAGCAGTAGTCAACTAACGGATGATTTGGTTATCACCTCGCTCCGGCCCTTGAATTTGTCAATCACATTTCGTGTGTCCTGCATCTCTGTTATTGTAGCAAACGCCAGGAAAAGAGACAAAAATCTTATCATCACGAGGAATGCAGCTCACACTCAAGCTTCCACACTATCTCACAACAAACGAAACTTCAATTACATCGCCGATGGTGATCTGCTCTTTCTGACGGACTTTCGCGGGCAGCGCCAGGAACTGCGAACCATCACCCATCGGCAATAGTGACGTCTGCCATGATGAGCCGCCAACCGTGGCTTCTACTGCCACCAAACCTCTCACCGCGAGCGGCTTGAGCTCGTCAGTGAATTCTTGAGGCGCAGCAACATAATACCAGCCACCAGCCTGCGGAAATAAGCACACCTCGGCTGTAAATGTATATGGTTTTGCCATGGCTATTTTGCCTGCTCCACTATGTCAACTGTCACACCAGCAGGGTCAGTCACCATAAAATGAGTCTGTCCCCATTCTTCGGTGGTCAGCGGATGGTATATCTCAGCCGAGGTTTTTTGCACACGCTCGTATTCACTCTTTGCATCATCGACTTCAAAGCTATAAACAATACCCTTACCGTCAAACTCAGCATGTAATTGAGCAGGCTGATTGTCGAGGTCTGGCTTCATAAAAGCTAACTCTACACCGCTCGGTTTGTGCAGCAGCTGTATATACCAGTCTGCCTCAAACACCACACTAAAACCAAATGTGTCTACATAGAATTCCTTACATTCATTCAATTTGGCCGTGATGGTAATTGGATACATTGCTTTCATGTTATCTCCTTATTATAGATTTCCCACTTAAACTATACCTTGGTGAAAGTTTAATGTATTGTAAAAATCAGACATCAAATGTTCCTGCGTAATTTTTCGGTGTATAGCCAGTAATTCTCCGAAATGAGCGGATAAAGTGCGATTGGTCAGTATATACCGTGAGATAATGCTGGTTAAATGATTGTTGTAGTCGAACAACTTTAAGAAAATCGTGCGGAGAAAAACCTATCATTTGCTTAAAAATACGCTGAAGCTGCCGAGGCGATAGATTTACTACATTTGCCATATCCGCTACGGTATGTATAGTATCTAACTGATCAAGAATCATCATAATATATTTGTTTGGTGCTATCACATTTTCAGCAGTTAGATTCTTGGTAAATTGCACCAGCACCTTTTGTTGGGCGAAAGATGGCCGCCCACATAGACGGTCATAAACTTCAGCTATCGGCTGAGTTCCAATCTGTGATACATCAATGTGACCGCCCACAACATTTGCTATATCATCCCGCCACACACCCGGCAACAGCCGTATACCGACATAACGGAATGATTTACCGAGATTTAATGTAGTCGATGTGGTATATGGCGTCATAATCGTCGCCATCCGACGAGATGATAAATCAAACACGATATCCACACAAGCATCGGGCAGCACATGGTAATGAAAATCGCTCGGTAGCAACGTATCAGTCTGTAGCCACCAAAAACAATGCACTAATTTCGCTAAAGTGTCTGGCGGTGCTGTCTCGGCATATCGTACCGAATGCACCGCTCTTTTTATCCCATTCTGGGTGGGTATATACATAGTCGTATTATACCCAAAGTAAACCATAAGCTCTAGGCAAAAAACCGCCCAAATGAGCGGTAATTTTCGTAACTCTGCTACCTTGGTACGGATGAGAGGACTTGAACCTCCACGTTCTTGCGAACACTAGCACCTGAAGCTAGCGCGTCTACCAATTCCGCCACATCCGCGCATGGTTTGGATTGCACAGCTAATTATACGACACCAATGGCTGATACGCAAGAGATTTGAGTCTATGACTTCGTGCGACACCACACGTTGAGCTCGTCAGCCAGTTCTTTGGCCGGGACTTCTTTTTTGATATCAGGCATCAAGATGTTGGCTGGGTCGAAAATGTGTTTTATCTGAGAATAAATGGCTGTTTCGTCTGGTGAGACGGTTGCTTGCATCAAACCAGCTTTCAGGCGACCATCGCCGTAGCGACCAGCGACATTGCCGCGGCTTTCGGCGACTAACTTGGCAATTTCTGGAATTAATTTTAATAGTACTCGACGCTCGCTCACTTTGTGCAGGTTGAAGACTGGTAACAAATCAACATAGCCATTGACCGCGTCCACAACAACTGGCAGCGCCAGCTTGGTCTCAGCTTCCACTTTGCGTAGTTCGCTCAGAAAGCCGTCCAATCGCTCCAACGGCAGCCATAGTCCTGAAAATACCGCTGGACAGGTTGCACGTTCTTCAGTTGAGTGCAATATGAATGACAATGGAGTATAGAGTGAAGCGACTTCTTGGGTTTGGATATCGTGGATGGCTAAGCCAACTGGATGAATATTCTCTAGCTTGCGAGCTAATTTTTTGGCGGCGCGCCCGCGAGCCCTGTCAGAGAACTCGCTCATGGTGATGATGACTGCTGCGCCTTTGAACGCTTCACGTGGCGCCCAGGAGAATTTCTTGCCTTCACTAGCAGCCCGTGCCATGATTCGCCCGTCGATGATGTCAACTTTGGAAACTTTGTGCTTCAGGGCTTCGTCAACTGCCGCTTGCGCCTCAGACATATCGCCAAATGTTGCCGTGATGACCGTTGCGTCGTTGCTGCTGTATTCTGCTTTCATGATCACTTCACTGATGATACCCAACGCGCCTTGAGAGCCCACAAACAATGGCGTCAGGTCAAACGAACCATCTTCGCCTTTGACTTTGGTGATTCCCCAAAATCCGGCTGTGCTTTTTTCACGGCGTTTGATGGCGTCGATGATTTGTTGATTGTCCTCCAGCAAGTTATCCACTTGACGATAAATCTCGCCCTCTAGCGTTGATAGACCTTTTTTCTTTGCTAATTCGCGCTTGTTGATGCGCCCAGTCTGAATGACATCACCATTTGCTAAAACAATTTCCATCTGGGAGATGGCGTCAGTGAACAAGGTCGTTATGCCGACAGATGACGCCACCGCGCCAGAAGCGATTGCCCCGCCGATGGTTCCGTCTTGACTGACAACTGAAACTTCCGGCAATGCCAAGCTCTTATGCATAGACAACAGTTCGCGTACTGCGCTGTACTTCATGCCAGCTTGCATGTGGACCAATTGCTGTTTTGGGTCGATGCCTTTGGCGTGACACATATATGCCTGCATATCCAAAGATACACCGCCGCCAGTGGCAGCGCCATTGCTGTCGGTGCCTGCTCCGCGCACAACCACGGAAAGGATGTGGCCTTTGTCAGCTAACTGCGAACAAAATCGCATGATTTTACGGATGTCATTGACATTTGATGGTCGAGCGATCATCTCTGGGCGACGTGCCAGGACACTACCGTCTGATTGCGCTGCATCCAATAGCAAATCATTGACCAAAACCTCTCCAGTCAAATGTCCATTTAGATACGTTGCAACCTTATTCATATTCCCCTTTCCTATCGTACGTTTATTTTAGCACAACCAAAAACGAAAATGAATATCATTTGGGTGGTAATTTGGTCGCGCATATGCTACAATCACCACATGCGGCAGTGGCGGAATTGGTAGACGCGCTAGCCTTAGGAGCTAACAGACTCGCTTGCCTGTTCTTGTATTTTATAGGGGGTAATATAGCCTCTTTTAGACTCCTTTATCGTCTATAAGGATGTTTTTTGCTTGATCGTTGTCGTTATGTTTATTGTAAATTTTATCGGTTACAGCGAGAAGTGCATTTGATTTTTCTGTTTCGGTTGAGTGAGTATAGATTTGCAAGGTTGTTGTTATTGAAGAATGCTCAAGGATAACTTGTGCGTCTTTTGCCGAGACGTTAGCTTCTTTGAGCATTGTAGCAACGCTGTGGCGAATCTCATGAAGCGTTATCTCTTTTAATCCCACTTTTCGAGCAGCATCTTTAAATGTTTTGATAAAGCTTCTACCGTCTATCGGGTTGTCTTTTTTAGTAAGGTAGAGAAGTTCGTCGCCATCTGGATAGAGCCATCGTTCATATTCTGCTTGCAGCTCCTGTTTTATACTCAGCAGAAGTGGCAGATCGCGAGCACTTGTCCTTGTTTTGAGTGAGCCGATTTTTGACTCATGTCCTACGAGATAAACTTGCTGCCTGATATGTATAGTTTTTCGGTAAAGTCAATGTCTTTCCAGTGCAAGCCAAACGCTTCACCGCGTCGTAATTCATAATGACACATGATAAGGAATAAACCGTAGTATGGATGGTCTGTTATAGAGTAAAATGCCTTAAAAATGCTATAATATCTCCAGTATAGGCAACACGTTTAAGGAGGAAAGATTATGGATTATAAAGAAATAAAGCTTAATGTTTCAAATGATAAAATTAAAGAATATAAGCAATTTGAGGGCTTAAAAATATATTCTGATATTTTTAAATCTGAAGATGAAAAGGTATTGATCAACAAAAGAATATATATTACAAAAAAACAGAATTATGTTTATTACGAAAGAACGGATGTAAATTGGAATTATTGGTCAAGCGAAAGAAATTATAATTCAACATTTAATCCGGAGAATGATAGTAAACACAACATTATATTTGAAGTTTCATCAGAATTAAGCGATTTTATTAAATATTTAGGAGAAGAAATAATTCGGAAGATTGAATTGAAACAGCACAATGGAGAAATTGTTGAGATATTAGATATTTGATTGTGTTATGAAGAATAAAGCATTGACTGAAAATATAATATCTACTCAAGCACGTAAAATTCCTAATCTTAGTAATATCAATTAAATAAAAATAGTATAAAAACAGTAAATCAAAAAAGGTTTACTGTTTTTTCTTTGCTTAAAAATAGAAAGAGAGGAAAAGAAAAAATGAAAAGTCGCTTTTTCAAGCGACAATTTCGAAAAAATTCAGATTTTGGTGCGGATGAAAGGACTTGAACCTTCACGCCGTGAGGCATATGCTCCTAAGGCATACGTGTCTACCAATTCCACCACATCCGCATATTTGATATTGTGAAATATTTCTGTAAGTAAGTATATCAGCAGATAAAATAAATTACCACATTTTTTAGCATTATTTAACAGGAATCTTTTTTGCTAAGTCTGATAATAACTCAATTAATTGCGAACTCATAATAGGAGCTTCCTCTTTGCTTTTAAATAATTTTTTTGATTTTTTGACTTGATTATTTTCTTCATTATTGAATATTCGGTATGCAACTGTTTTGATAATTTCATTTCTTAGTTCTACATCACCTTCAATACTTAGCAGATAAGGCTTTAGTGCTTTAAGTTGATGAGCTGTTCGTTGATTAGCTCGCTGTGCTTTGCGATGTTCGCTTGATTGAGTGGCCGTGTATCCTGCTATACCCCCAGCAAATAGCATAACAAATGCTCGAGCTATTAAGAATTGCCATGAAGCATCCTTAGTGTGAATAATTTCATAAACTACCCAACAAGAAAATCCTAACATGATAAGCAATAAAATCGTTGTTATTACACTCCACACATAAGCAGCTATTTTATCTTCCTTAGCACTACTAGAATAATCGTGGATTAGTGTTTTATCTCCAGCCATATTCAATAATTCATCTATTCTAGCAAGACTATCTTCTGCCTTCGCCTCAGTAGCGTTTAGCTTTTTATCTATGTCATCCGTAATGCGATCGGCTTCATCACTCTTTTTGCTAAATGTTTCTTCAATTGTACGTTTCTGATCTTCGATGAATTTATTAACCGCCTCATTACGTATATTTTCAGATTTTGTAAATGATAGTTGCTGCTCGGTAGATATGCTATTTGATGAATCTTTTATGTCTTTTAAATCTTTGTTAAGTTCATCTATTTTTACACCAAGTGCTTCAAACTCGTTTTTAGCTTCAGTAACTTTTTCGTCAATGGTCTTTTCTGCGGCAGTTCCTTTAACAGATATATTATTAATCTCTTTTGTTGTTACGCGCTTATATTGACCGACTGACCTATTCAATCCCGCAATAGCCTTGCGAGTTTCCTTTATGTCCATAGTGGGCGTTAATGAAGGAATGTACGACAATATATTATCGATATATCCATTCATGTAAGAAATACCTAGATACATATCATCGCGAGTGTTTTGCCAGTTATCAAAACACGAACTTGCATTTGAAAGGTGACTGCTGATATTGTCAAGATTTGATATTGATAATAGACGACTATCTGTATTATCAAGTCTATCCACTAAAAGCTCAATGACCAATTTTGCCCGATTGATAGCATCGATTGCTTCAAGAGACATACTGTCAGAGTCTATCTCATTAAACCTGGCTAATAATTTCTTGGCTGCAGTGTATGTGGCACTATTCTGTATACGATCTTCCCATTTACTCATGAAGCATTATTCCTTTTTACTTAGTTGATTCGCCACTCCTTATTAAAAACTTTAAACACCATTATATCACCCTTGTTTTTAAAATTGACCACCTCTAAGAGTAGAGAACTTTACTTATTCAATTTTGCTAATTAAACTCCGCCCTAGACTCCAGAATTGACTCCTTGCGGCCCCGTACAATAACAAACAAAAACAACGAGTTAGAACTCTTATATCATTTTGCCTTTATTGCCCATTACTTGCCCGCTGTAGGCCTCTTGTCGGCAGTGTGCGTAGTTCCCTCCGCTAAGTGAAAAGGAAACTTAATTATCTAGCCTTAGGAGCTAGTGCCTTCGGGCGTGAAGGTTCAAGTCCTTTCTGCCGCACCAGAATTGGTATTCAAAAATATCGCCTATAATGGCGATATTTTTCTTATTACAAAGCGATTTATACAGACTGATCTCAACAATAAAAATTCTTATTGACTATATCAAAACGCATATGCTACAATCGCGCCAAGATAGAAAATAATACAAGACATCTACTTTTAGGTAGTCGAGGAGGGTTTATATCACTATGAGCAAAGCAAATAATTATTTCCAGCGGCAACGCATCGGCCTGGCGGTTGTCGGTGGTATCATGACGCTGATGGTAGCGTTTAGCTTGACACCGACGTTTGCGGGTGTTGTTGCAACCATCACCAACAGCGTAAACACCGCATCAACTGGTACATTAGTGATGGAAGAAAAGAACCAGGATGGATCAGTTACCTGTACTACTACAGGTAGTGGTAGTGCGACTTGTGCAACCATCAACAAATATGGCGGCCAAGCACTCGTTCCAGGCGGCAGCACTGACACCACGGTGAAAATCACTAACAAGGGTAGTATCGCTGCCAGCGCCTTTACTGTCAAGGGTGGCACCTGTACAACTGAGAACGCACCAGGCGCATCAGTCTCTGGTACTGGTAATTTGTGTAGCAAAATGACTGTTACCGTCCGTGCTAACGGCACACAAGTATGGACTGGTACTGCAGAAGCTTTCCAGCAAGCAGCAGCACAAGACATCAAGACAGTCGTTGGTCACCCAATTGCACCGAACGAGACCGTCACACTGATCATCACCGCTGCACTCCCAGCAAACACTGACGCCAGCTTCCAGGGTCGCCAAATCTCACAGCCAATCACCTGGCAATTCAGCGCCTAGCATCTCATAAATAGCCGTAAAATCTGATACACTAAAGGGTAATGAAATTTAGTAAGACCAGCATTTGGGTAGTCGCAGCACTGAGCCTACTGAGTTTGGGCTCAGTGCTCGTACTACACCTGGCTGGTTTTCGCTTTTTTACCATCGCAACACCAAGCATGGGCGAAACCGCTCCAGTCGGAACACTAGTCGTCACTAAGCCGCAGCAATCTTACAACAAAGATGACATCATCACATTTTATCGTAGCGGCAGCGTCTACACTCACCGCCTAACTAAGATCAATGACGACCACAGCTACACCACTAAAGGTGACCTCAATGCCGTAGAAGATTCTCTGCCGGTGGCTAACCGAGATGTGATTGGCAAGGCGGTGGTGATTGCGCCTGTGTGGGGCTGGGTCTGGCGGGCCGCGCCGATTTTACTAATTGGCTGGATCATCGTCTATTTGCTTTCGTGCATCAAACGGCTACGCGAGCGCTGGCGTTGGCCAGTTCGCATCATTGGCGGGACATTGGTGGTTATTTTGGCGACGCTGATCCTCAACCCATGGCTTCGTGCTGACATGCTCAGCATCGCTACACACCAGAAAAATGACGTGCGACTTCACATTGTCAACACGGGCATTTTCCCCATTCGTGATGATGACAGCAACCGTGTTCACACTGGTCAGACTGCCATCGTTCGCGCCACCGAAACTGACGCGCAGGGGCATTATATTTACGTGCCACGACCGTCCCTTGGGCCAACGGGCGTGGTGTTTGCGCTGTTGTGGTGTCTGTTGCCGCTCTTCATAGCGCTATTGGTAAAATTGCCGCCACCAGAAGAAGAAATTACTGGTCTACAACTCGTTCATGAGCGACATCGTAACATGGCGTTACTTGCCATTATTATTCTATTTGAAGTGGTACTATTGACCGTACAATTGTCTTCCCTGGCAGGATTTACCGCGACCATACAAAATAGCACCAACCACGTTCAAGCTCGCGCCTACTTTAAGTGCTCCGAAGCCACCTGGAGCCGTTCACAGATCCGTCCAAATCCTCAGCCGTATTTTGCTTGGGCGCTCAATAGCGACTATGCCGCCAACCCTGTTGTGAGCGATCTCTCCGGCAATGGCAACAACGGCAAACCTTCGCCGAGCGATGGATCACCCAGCCGTGCCAGCGTATCAAACACCGGTTGTGTGCGTGACGACCGCCGTATTTCAGTGTTCAACGGAGTGAATGCCTGCTTGACTCACGGAACGTCAGCAGACCAAAAGGTCAACCCAGCCCCAAACACCTTCAGCCTGGAAGTCTGGTTTAGTACTACCAGGAAAAGTAATGGACGGCTGATGGGTTTTAGCTCACTGTATGAAGGTGATTATAACGGTGGCGGACAAAGTGATCGCCATATTTACATTGATAAAGATGGGCGCGTTGTGTTCGGTGTTTACAGTGGCAGCATCAGGCTCGTCACTTCACAAGCTGGCGTAAACTATGCTGATGGTCGCTGGCATCACGTCGTTGCTACTATGTCGCCAAATGGCGCGGCACTATATCTTGACGGTGCTAAAGTAGATACCAATCCATCCATGACTGCCGGCGAAAATGTACCTAATGGTGGCTATTGGAAAGTTGGCTGCGGCAAATTGACGTATTGGAAAAACGCTGACGGCAGTGACTACCAGGGTCCTAAATATTTTACCGGCAGCATGCAGTACAGCTCAGTCTATACAACCGCCCTCACCGAACAACAGGCTCGTGACCACTACTTGGCAGGTGCGTCATAATAGTGTATAATATATAAGTATGGGAAATTAGCTCAGTTGGCTAGAGCGCACGATTCACATTCGTGAGGTCACAGGTTCGAGCCCTGTATTTCCCACCATTGTTACCTATTATGCCTGAAGTAATTGACGAAAAGATTATACCCTCTTCCCTGACAGTCGAAAGAGGTGGGTTCCGTAAGAGACCTGTTCCAGTGGAGTTTGAGGTGCGCCACAGAGAGGCTGCCAAGCCCACGCTTCCTGAGCAATCTCCCGTAATCCTTGGCATCATCGGACAAGTAGCTATTAGTCCTGACTCCGTGCGCTATACCATGGACGTACGAAAAGAAGGGGTTCATAAAGATCTACGTTTGGCACAAAACAGCGTTGAGCGAATCGTCGGGAGCAAAAAATCCGTCACTGGAAGCAAAGAGAAGACAATTGTTGACATCATAACCAGAGGAGTGAGCGCCCAGTCGATTGACTCGGTTGTTCGTGCATGGTACGACAAAGATCATCTTAATACACGCAGTGTAGAAGCGCAAATTGTCCCAGAAGTCTTAGCTATCGGCTGCTATGCACTGCGGGATGTTATGCGTACGGTACGAATAACTGGACAATTACCAAATGAAGTGCCGCTCACTAATGACGATATTCTTTCGTTAGAAGCAGCAAAACGCCCTGCTATCTACGTGGAGGGGGCACCTGCTTACAGCTTCAATAAGATCGTTGAACGGGCCTACCTCTAGACTAACTATATACCATGCATGAGTATTGACTTTTTCTAATCATTGTAGTATTATATTTTGAGTGTTTAGAAAAGTTACGGTAAATGTGGGCGTATTTGACGTGCCTCTTCACGAGTCATCTACAGTACCCATTGGCTTGGCGATCCCTGGTGCTCGTGAACCAGACGGCATAGATTTAGTTCTCAGTTCGGATGGAATGCACGAAGATTTGTACGCTGCATATTTACGCCATCTGACACCAAAACAGCGATTAGCGATGCCCGACGAAAAGCAGCATCACAGCGCCGAGCTGGGACTTGGTGTGTTTGATGAGAATATTGACAGGCTACCGAGCATTATTCCTTTCAAGCAAACCACTGAAAAAACCATGGCAGTTGCTGAACCAGCACGACGATTGGCGCTGTGCGCCTTGCATGTCGTCTTGTATGAGCGATATGATCTCGGCCCATTTAGAAACACCATGGGCACCGTGCAGCTATCCAGGCGCGCCATTGCCCGAGCGGCCAAAGAAATAGCACTATAATTTAACCATTCAAGGAATACATGCAAGAAACATTATCATTCACTTCAACCATCTTAGAGCCAGACAAAGTTAAGCGCGAAAATCCTCGCCCTGCTGGGTTTGCGATATTTTCTCAAACATTAGAGAAAACAACAGCTCACTTGGTAGTTACTCCAAGCGGCAATCATCAGTCAAGCTATGAAAAATTCTTATCATTACATCCACCTTTAAAGACAGAGCGGAAGTCATGGAATCCTGACAAAACACCGTTCTTACCAGATGAACCGTTTCTTGCTGTAGGCCTTGCCTATCCACCGCTTCACCCTATCCCCGCTGTTTATGGAGCAGACCTCACAGAATTTGGTAGGCTACCGCGTGGACTGCGCGTGAGCAAGACACAACTAGACTTGGCTGCTTGTGGTCTCTTTGTGGTGATGAATGGTATAACAGAGGAAATGAACGGACCGGAGCTGCCAGAAATTAAACTGCAAGAAAGACCAGATGGCATCACGCGTACCGTTACATTTACTCCTGAACAATTGGACGAAGCACAGACATACGTGTTATAATAACCCTAAAGGAAGGTCTGCTACTAACATCAGACCATATTTTTATGAAGGACGCTAGCAAGATTCGAAATATTGCCATTATTGCCCACGTCGATCACGGCAAGACGACCATGGTTGATGGGCTACTCAAACAGTCGCGCACATTTCGTGACAACCAGGCCGAGATGAGCCAAGAACTGATCATGGATTCGGGTGATCAGGAGCACGAACGCGGTATCACCATCACCGCCAAACAGACTTCAATTTTTTACGGTGATTATAAAATCAACATCATCGACACGCCGGGGCACGCCGATTTCTCGGGCGAGGTCGAGCGGACGCTGCAGATGGCGGATGGTGTGCTGCTGATCGTCGATGCCCAGGAAGGGCCGATGCCGCAGACGAAGTTTGTATTGAGCAAGGCACTAGAACTGGGCTTGAAGCCAGTGGTGGTGATTAATAAAATTGATAAACCGGCGCGGCGAATTGCCGAGGTTGAAGACGAGCTGAGCGATCTATTTTTGGAGCTAGCGACCGATGATAGTCAGCTGCATTATCCGATTTATTACGCCGTTGGGCGCGATGGCAAGGCGTGGCGGGAGATCCCTGCTGACCCGAGTGAAGACGCCGATCTCACACCAATTTTTGAAGCAATTATCAACGATATCCCAGCGCCGAGCGTCACGGCTGACGGCGGATTTCAGATGCTGGTGACCAGCCTGCAGTACGATACCTTCCAGGGCAAATACGCCATCGGGCGGATCGCTCGCGGGTCGGTCAAGCGCGGCCTGGCGGTTAGCTTGCTGAAGCACGGCGAGGTGTCAGGCTCAGCGCGAATCGAGAAAGTTTTTGGTTACCGCGGGCTGAACCGCGAAGAGCTTGACGAGGCGTTTGCTGGCGACATTGTGGCGCTGGTTGGCGTGAGTGAAGCGCACATTGGCGATACGATTGCTGATAAAGAACAGCCTGAAGCCCTGCCAGCAATTGCTATCGAAGCGCCGACGTTGAGCATGTATCTCGGCCCAAACACCAGCCCGATGAAAGGACGCGAGGGCGAGTTTACCACCTCGCGGCAAATTGGCGACCGGTTGCGACGAGAATTGGAAACCAACGTGGCGCTGCGCGTTGAAGAAAACGGTATCGGCTTTACGGTGTCTGGCCGCGGCGAGCTGCACCTGAGCGTTCTGATCGAGACCATGCGGCGCGAAGGCTTTGAGTTCGAAGTCGGCCGCCCGCAAGTGGTGACCATCACCGATGACGGCGTCGAAAAAGAGCCAATTGAAGAACTGCAAATCGAGATTAGCAGCGAATTCATCGGCGCGATCAGTCAGGAGCTCGGTGCGCGCCATGCTGAAATGAAATCGCAAGAGACCACCGCCAGCGGCGCTACCCGCATCACTTATGTGCTGCCAACGCGAGCCCTCATTGGTCTACGCAACGTACTCTTAACCGCCACCAAAGGTACGGTGATCATGAATTCCCTGCCACATGGCTATCAACCGCTGGGCGGCAAATTGCCAAAGACCCGCGGCGGCGTACTCATCGCCTTTGAAGCTGGCACGACAACGCCGTATGCGCTGCAGGCGGCTGAGGCACGCGGCGAACTCTTGGTCGGGCCGGGCACGGAAGTGTACGCCGGGATGATTGTCGGTATTTATAACCGCCAAGAAGACATTGAAATTAACGTCTGTAAGGCTAAGCACCTGACCAACATGCGCTCCAAATCGTCCGACGGTACAGTGCAGCTGACGCCATTTACGCAGTTTAGCCTGGAGCAATGCATCGACTTTATCGAGGACGACGAGCTGCTGGAGGTGACGCCAAAGTCCTTGCGCCTACGCAAACGCTACCTTGATGCCAATGAGCGAAAGCGTGCGGCCAAGAAGTAGTCTCCTGCTCTTGACGACATAGCACATATGAAAATCGCCCCGAGCTGAGGGCGATTTTTCATGAATGGAGTGAACCGAGGTTAGTCCACCAACGTTTCTTTGACGCGCTTTGAAACCACAAAGTATAGTGACAGTAGTCCAGCAACGATGAAATAGATAAATATTCCACCGATGATGCCAACAATTCGTTCTGCATCAGAATCTTTGCGCATTGAGGCAATGACAATCTGAAGCAAGGTAAAATACGTCGCAGACGTCATGTATGCGGCAATGGCCAGATAGCGGCCAACTTTTTTCTGTAGGCTAATCAACACGACAGTGGTAAAGGATAGAATAGCAATGATTGGCGCAAAGATGATCGACACAGCGCCTTCAGGACTGCTCAATCTTAGCACGGCACCGAAGAACATCAGTGTATAGATGATACCACCAAAGCCCATTAGCACTGTCAAAAATGCCAACCAACCTTTGACACCCTTCAGGGAGTTTGCCATCACAACATACTGCACGGGACCAGCTGACGGCTGTGCAAAATATTGTTGATTGGTGTTTTCTTGCGTGGTTTGCTCAGAAACATGAGCTTCTGTAACTTTGGGAGTTTCTGTTGTTTTTTCCTGCGATGTTGTTGCCATAATGATTTACATTCTCCTTATGAAAATATCTACTCTAGATTATACCATCGCAACCAGTTATAGTAAAAGTATGATAAAGAAAAATGTTGACCAATTTAAACGCTCTTTGGTGCGCACCAGCCAGCGCATCACACCCATCAATCGTAAAGATCCTGATGAATTATTTGGGCATCTATTTCACGAAGTCCAAGCACAGCAAATTTACCAAGACGGCAAAACATTCGTGGATGTTGTGCCAAAAAAGCGTTGGCGAAGAATTCAACGAGAATATTTGGAAGCGTCCAAAAAACCAGACTTCAATCTGCAAGAGTTCGTTAATCAACATTTTCATGATTTTAATCCGTCGCACGCGGGCCACGTACCTCAGCCAGCCGAATCAGCGCGCCAACATGTCACGCAGCTGTGGCCACAGCTAAGGCGTCAGGCCCACAAAGCTTCAGGCTCGCTTATTCCCCTGCCGTACGACTACATTGTGCCCGGCGGACGTTTTTCAGAGCAGTTCTATTGGGACACGTACTTCATCATGCTGGGCTTGGCAGTTGATAACCAATGGGGATTGATCAACGGCATGATGAAAAATTATTCCTACATGATCCAACGGTTTGGCTATATCCCGACCGCCAATCGAACATATTTCCTGAGCCGCAGCCAGCCGCCGTTTTTCTCTGCCATGGTTAAGCTGTTGGCGACGCGTCCGCGAAAAGTTGGTGGCTCAAGCTTGGTACTATTGGAATATTTCCCGCTGCTGTTGACAGAATACAAATTCTGGATGAAAGGGCACAAACAACTTGACAGCGCTGACCAGATAGCTACCGGACGAGTGGTGAAAATGCCAAATGGCACCGTTTTGAACCGCTACTTTGACAATAAGAATACTCCCCGTCCGGAAAGTCGCCGCGAAGACATCGAGACGGCTCAGAAAAGTCCAAATGCCAACAAAGCAAAGATTTACCTGGACTTGCGGGCTGGCGCAGAAAGCGGCTGGGATTTCAGTTCGCGCTGGTTCGGTGAGGCGTGCTGTATTGAAACCATTCAGACGACCGACATTGTGCCAGTAGACCTCAACTGTTTGCTGTATGATCTGGAAATGACCATCGCTCAATGTTACGGCATCTTGAAGCAAAAAGCTCTCCGCAAAAAGTTCATTCAGGCTGCCGAAAAGCGCGCGGAAGCCATCAGAACATACTGCTGGAATGAAGCGACTGGATTTTTCTATGATTATAATTTCCGCACTGGTCGACAGATGCCACACGCGACGCTGGCTGGCGTCTTCCCACTTTACAATGGCGTCGCCACCAAGAAACAAGCCGAGCACGTGGCTGAAATGTTACAACGCGAGTTTTTGCGCGATGGCGGGCTTCGGATGACGCTGGTTGACAATGGTCAGCAATGGGACGCGCCAAACGGCTGGGCACCACTGCAATGGGTGGCGGTTTGTGGCTTGAAGCGATACGGGCTGGATGAGCTGGCGGAGGAAATCAGGACACGCTGGCTGGCTTCGACCGAGCGCGTGTTTGCCGACAAAGGCAAGATGATCGAGAAATATGACGTTGATAGCGAGTCACGCATCGGCGGTGGCGGTGAATATCCGTTGCAAGACGGCTTTGGCTGGACTAATGGCGTGTACGCGGCGCTGTATGATCGGTTTGATGAGCGCTGCCCAAAGTAGGCTAACTCTTGGGCGGACGCGGAATATCTTCTGGGAGAAATCCCTTTTTATGCTGGAAACCAGCTTGCCATTTGTAATCTTTATTGTAGCCTAGATCTTTCATCAGCTTGGTTGAGGCATTACGAAGATGCAGTGGCACGGAAGAGTTCGGATATTGACGCGCCAAAGCGAAGGCATCGTTCATCGCATCAGTGGTCTCACGCGACTTTTGACTGCGCGCCAGAGCGATGGCGCAGTGAAATAGATTGTATTTGGCTTCAGGCAGGCCAACGCGCTCGACTGCCTCAAAGGTAGCGACCGCCAAACTCAGCGCACCGTTGCCTGCCAACCCAATGTCTTCCGACGCAAAAACCACCATCCGCCGCGCGATGAATTTCGGGTCTTCACCAGCCTCAATCATGCGCGCCAAATAATACGCCGCAGCCACCGCATCGCTACCACGCAGCGACTTGATAAACGCTGAGATGACGTCATAATGCGCATCGCCTTTTTTATCATAGCCAGGCAAACGCCGCTGAGCCGCTGCCTTGACGACCTCTGGCGTGACTTTTTCACCAAAGCTCAGCGCCAATTCCAAATTGCCGAGCGCCACCCGCGCGTCACCGTCCGCTAATTCTGCCAGATAATCCAAAGCTTTGGGCAACACCCGCTTGGTTTGTTTCAAAGTCTTCAGCGCTCGCTTCAGCACCAATATAATTTCATCTTTGGTCAGTTGACGGAGCACCAACACCCGCGTCCGGCTGAGCAGCGGCGTGATCACCTCGAAGCTCGGGTTCTCAGTGGTCGCACCAATCAAGGTGATCAGCCCGCTCTCGACATGCGGCAAAAACGCGTCCTGTTGCGCCTTGTTGAAGCGGTGGATTTCATCAACAAATAAAATTGTCCTCAGTCCCAAGTTCCAGTTCTGCCGAGCATGTTCAATCACCCGCTCAACATCTTTCTTGCCACTAGTCACCGCTGACAGCTCAATAAATTCGGCATTGACTTCGCGGGCAATAATCCGCGCTAACGTCGTTTTGCCCGTCCCCGGCGGCCCCCACAAAATCAAACTGACCGGCTCAGCACGCCTCACGATTTGGCGGAGCAGCTCACCCTCGCCCAGCAAATGGCTTTGTCCGATCACCTCATCCAATTTCTGCGGCCGCATCTGTTCGGCCAGGGGTCGTCGATTCATATATTTATTATACCGCATTCGCATCCTCCCGCCCTATATAGTAAAATAGTTAATGGTATCAGTTAAACGAGGAGGGTAAGTGAAACATATCACGATCAAACATCGTCTGAGTGCTTTTACAGCAAGTTTAGTATTTGCACTCGTTGCGGTCGCAGCAATCGCGTGGCCAATTGCAACGTCATCAAACGCCAAAGCCGCCAGCCCAGCGCTCAACGCAACTGCGTATGAAGTGTCCAGGCCTGGCAAACCACACAGCTTTGTCACAACGTCTCAAACAGAAATTCAACAAGCAGCCAAAAATGGCTTCACGACAGTGCGTCCTATTTTTATGGTGTCAACAACTGCAGGTAGCGGTTTGACGCCAGTGTACCGCGCTGACGCAACGTTGAAAGACGGAAACTACACAAGTCTTTTGACGGTCAATAAAAATGAGGCTGACAATGCTTGTAAAAAGTACGGATTCACCTGCAAAGGAATCGCCTTTTACGCTCAAGCTGAGCTGAAAGATGGCGCAGAGATGGTTTACCGCATGCGGTACAAGCATTTTAATTTCCGCCAAGTCACTGCCAAAGATCGACAAGAGCTTCAGAAAGCTGGCTATATCCAGGAGAGCCGAGAGTGGTTCTACGTCAAGCCAGTACAGAACAACAACGGTGATGGTAACGGTAACGTCGACCCAGTCAAAGATGGTAAATTCTCCATCGCGGTCTACCCTGACACGCAGCAGGAAGTTTTCCAATGGTCAGGCAATCAATTCGCCGCCCGAACCAACTGGACTGTGAAAAATAAAGAAAAATACGACATCCGCTTCTTGGCTCACACTGGTGACATGGTCACTTCTGGTGGACATGAAGGCATTGATAAACCAGATCAATACATCGTCGCGTCCAACGCATTCAAGACTATTGACCAAGCAAACATTCCTTACTTGACCACCATCGGTAATCACGACACAAAGGCTGTTTGTGGTGGCGGTGGCGCTTGCGACTGGCGACACACCAACGAGTGGGCACGAGACACTACGGTATTCAACCGATACTTCTCTGCTGCTCGCCAAAAGCTGTCAGCCAACCAAATGTTCGAAAATGGCAAAGTTGACAACGCTTACAAAACTTTCACTGCTGAAGGTAAGCAGTGGCTTGTCCTGACACTTGAGCTCTGGCCGCGCGCTGAGGCTGTCAATTGGGCTAAGAACGTTGTGGCATCACATCCAAAACACAACGTCATCGTCCTGAGCCACTCGCTGTTGAACGCTGATGGTTCAATCGGTACCGGCGCTGGATACGGCACTGGCAAACAAACCCCACGCTATGTCTACGACAATTTGATCTTGGCATATCCAAACATCCGCATGACCTTCTCAGGACATGTCGGACAGGCAGCCAGTCGCGTTGACACAGGCAAGCACGGTAACAAGGTCGCCTCATTCTTGGGTGCATTCCACTCAAATGACTACAACCCAACCAGGATTTTGACAGTCGACACCATCAACAACACGGTGACATCCGACATTCAGGCCGCTTCAATTCGCGATGCCTACAAAGCAAAATATCCAAATGCAACATTGCCAAACTACGACCAATACGACGTATCGTACTCAGGCATGAACTTTGTTAATCCATAACAAACACGGCAAACAAATTATGAGCCCCGTCATCAGACGGGGCTATGTTATATCAATCAGTACACCGCCATAGCCAGGCAGCTGTAACACATCGCCATCCACACGGATATCTGGATTTGTACCAATGATGACACGACCAGAGTTTGGTAACCACACCGTTTGTACTGAGTCCGCAAAGTTGATATATATCTGCAGCTGCCGACCATCAAGCTGGCGACGGAATCCTAAGACAAAGCCATTACCGGTGTCCAGCTTTTCCATGCTGCCGTAGCGTAAAATTGGCAGTTCATGTCGCAGCTCCAATAATTTTCGACATAGCCACAACAGCGAGCTTGGGTCTTTGGTCTCTTTAGCGACATTGACTTGCTTGCGGTTAGAATGCACCGGCAACCACGGCAGCACATTGGCGAACCCAGCATAGCGCGAGCTGTTCCACTGCATGGGAGTACGGGCGCGATTGCGGTCGTCCTGCAGCGAATGGTGAAAGCCATCTTGCGCATCATGTTGCGTCAAATCAACATCCTCCATGCCAATCTCATCGCCATAGTACATCACGCTAACACCTGGGCACAATAGATTGAGAAACTGCAGCGCACGGGATCGCGGCAGTCCTAAGCGAGACGTCACACGTGGTTGGTCGTGATTGCCAAGACAAAAGAATGGTATATTTTCCCCTGCCGCTTTCACATAGTTCATGATATTCCAGCCGGTATGTTCACCATGCCAATCATTTTGCCGATGTTCCATGAAAAAGGCCGTAGCTTTCGGATGAACATGGATGACATCGTGATATTGCTGCCAGATGTCACCAAGGCGCTCATCTGGATAGAACTCAAACACCATTTGCTTATCGTCATATTCATCGCAAACGCTTGCTAGCTCATGCAGATATTCTTGAAAATGCGGCCCGTGTTTGCAGTGATCGTGAATGTAGGCACCGTAGCTGTTAGAATCGCCATGAAAATCATAATTCACGGTATCATCACGCAGTTCTGGGTCTTTGGAAATCCCCCAAATGGCGTCCACGCGCATGCCGTCCACGCCCATATCAAACCAAAATCGCACCACATCTTTGATGGCCAAGCACACTTCAGGATTGTCCCAGTTGAGATCTGGCTGGGTTGGTAAAAATGAGTGCAAATAGTACTGGCCAGAGTCAGCATCAAACGTCCACGATTTGCCGCCCGCCAAACTAATCCAATTGTTCGGTTCATGCCCGTCGTTGCCGTCTCGCCATACATACCAATCTCGCTTAGGATTGCCCCGTCCAGACCGTGACTCAACAAACCACGGATGCTGGTCAGATGTATGACACGGCACCAGATCAATCATCACCTTGATGTCGCGCGCGTGAGCCTCGTCCAACAACATACGAAAATCATCCAGACCACCAAACACCGGATCGACATTTTGATAATCCGCCACGTCATAGCCAAAATCAGTCATGGGCGACGTGAAAAACGGCGAAATCCAAATGGCGTCAACGCCGAGATCACTAAGATAGTCCATCTTGAGCGTAATGCCGTTCAAGTCTCCGACCCCATCACCGTTCAAGTCTCGAAAACTTCGCGGATAAATCTGATACAACGATCCAACATCACGCCACGCTTTAGTCATGTTTTAAGTATAAGCGAGATGAACAATTTGGGCAAATCGAAGTAAAGCTAATACCTTATCGTACACCGCCCCACTCAATCCTGCCCTCTCTACCTAAATCTTCTTTGGTGTTAATTCCAGCGTGAGAAAATACGTGCAGTAAGTTTTGATGAGTATAGTAAAACAATCTATCGTGATTACAACAGATCATAGACCATAACTTATCTTGAGCTTCTTCTAGAGAGTTAGAATTGATAATTCCGCATATCATACACATAAAATCATTATCCTTAAGCTTTTCTATAAACTCTGGTATATATCGTTCCCATGAAGGACCTATTAGAACTCCTAATAACCATGGGAACTTTCCAAATATTAGATACTGTATGATATTGCCATCAAGGTATGTCTGCAGGAGGCTTAGATTGTCAGCAAAACGCTCTTGTAGGAGTTGGGTTGTCGGGAGTATAGGGTTCGCATCTTTTAATTTTCTATAATAATCGAGTGTGTTTTGCGGGTACATTAGCGGGCTTATATTCTCTAGAGTCAATTTACTAATCGGAAATATATCCGGCTTAATTAGCTCTTTCTCTGCTATTTTCTGAAATACATTCCACGATTTACTATCTACAATAGAGCCAACGATTAAGGATATTATTTCGTTGATAATTAAAGAATAGTACTCGATTGAAATTTCATAAAGCATACTGGTATTTTTAGAAATTTCAGCATAGTGATCTAGAATAATTTGAATTGATTTGTATGCCTGTTCTAGTACGTCCGTTCTTTCGTATTCAGCGGCCTTTTCAAGAATTTCATATAGCTCAATAGTTATGTCTTTAGTAGCACAATACGCATTATATACATTTGCTGCGTATCCCTCCTCTGTTATACCTTCTTTAAATGCACCAGGCGATAAGTCCAAGTATCGCTTATAGGTGTTTTCAAAATAATCTCTTATAGTTTTCTTTGCTGGTTTTCCGTTTTCAATTGCGCTAGTAAGATTATCTTTATAGGATTGAGTTTTGTTAATTTTTTCTTTGTTTGCCAACGAATCCAGGTGTGCTACGATAGCCTCCTTTAGACTTCTCTTTAGTAATATGGCTTTATTATCTTTTTTTATAGAAAACCCTATTGTTCTTTGATGGGCAATATCAAATGGCAATTCTTCTATTCTACCCAGATCAGTATTTGCAACCTGGATCACTTTCTCCTCTGTATGCTTACCAATTGCATATCCAAGTTCAAACATCACGTTTTGATTAACGATACCTTTTCCAGACTTGCCTCTGTCAATAAGGGATACGTCTGCAAGAAAAATGCCGCAATTATTAATCTTTTCCTTGATGGTGGCTCCTATGTTAACGGCTCCTACTGTACCTTTCGTATCCTTATCTAATTCCACTCTTGGTGACTTCTCTAATTCAGGAGTGTCAGAGATTTCTTTAATAACATCTAGCAGGACTTTTTCGATATGGCGTCGTGTTTTCGAATGGTTAGATTGCCATGAATAAAATATTTTTCTCTTCATAATATTCCTCTAGTTTAGTATATTACATTTTAGGTTTAAACACGGGGATACAAAGTTAGTGCATTCATAAAACAAAAAGACGCACCGATAGCGTCCTTATTCGTTTGTGGTGCGGGTAAGGAGACTCTAACTCCTGGCCTCTTCCATGGCAAGGAAGCGCTCTAACAACTGAGCTATACCCGCATGTGGTTCACGATTTATTGTAACAAAGCCGTGAACAAAATGCAATATTTGGTGGCTCCTCCCAGACTTGAACTGGGGACACAAGGCTCTTCAGGCCTCTGCTCTACCAACTGAGCTAAAGAGCCACAAACTTGCTATTTCATTGTACTAAAGTTGTCGCCATCTGGCAAGGGTGATATACTTTTAAGAACGCGGGTGTCGTATAACGGCTATTATGTGACCTTCCCAAGGTTGAGACGGGAGTTCGACTCTCCCCATCCGCACCACAATTCACCATCACGAGCTTCCAGCGAGGCTCTTTTTATTTGCTCCGCAAATTAGCAAAGACTAAACGGTTATTTCGCTATATTCCGCGTAACCACACTCATCCAAGACTTTCTGGCCAAATTTCCTAAGATTGTTAATTCTTTCCTGTTCTTTGTCAAAATTTTCCCGCGTACGAATGGCGTCATACACTGCCCCCATATCATCATCTTCGGGGCTACTGGCAACTGCTCCTATAAGTCCTTGCTCCATTAGGTCATGATTAGCACGTGGCATATTTCCATTCCTCCTCTTTTGGTTCCAAATATGTCTAGCACTATCTATACCATATAGAGTTTATTTTTGCAATACTGTATTCCGCGCCAATATAACAAAAAAGCCCTCGACGTACATCGGGACTAATGATCAAACTAAGATGGTTCTCGCAGGAACTTGGTGAGGTGCGCCTCCCCATAACTACGATTGTCCACCACAACAATTCCGTTTTGAATTGGCACCTCACCTATTCCTGGGTGTGATAATATCATACATCCGCCCGGTTTGAGAAGCCCCATTAGTCGTGAAACTGTGGAAAACTGAGGATTATGATATGGCGGATCAGCAAAAATGATATCAAACTTCTCTGTTACGCTCATGCTTTTCAGCCAATTTGATATCGTTGTTTTTATTACAATAGATTTTTCGTCGACACCCAAACTGCCTATGTTTTCGGCAATAACACGCTGCGCGACCCGGTTTCGCTCCACGAAAACCACTGACGTGGCACCGCGGCTGAGCGCCTCCAGTCCAATGGCGCCAGAGCCAGCAAAGGCGTCCAAAACCCGCGCACCGCGGACTGTTTCGCCCAGTGAATTGAACATCGCCGAACGCACTCGCTCACCCATGGGATGCGTCGTCGATCCTGGTGGCGTCTGGATGAATCGTCCGCCAAATTCGCCAGCGATGATACGTACCCTCACCGTCTGGCCTCAAACTTCCAAACCGACGCCAGCCAGCCCAGCATGACGGCTTTGATGATGATTGGCATCAATTCATGGTTAGTTTGCCGCGCCAGATCCGTTGTCCAGCCGTTTTTACCAAAATTGTCATACATCTTTAGGTCAGCCACAGCGTGAACTTGCTCTAGGTAATATTCTCGGTAGCCTTGCTGCTTGACCTGCAAAATCTCGGCCTCGCTTGGCACGGCGTCCTTAAAGCGCGGATAGGCCACCACGCTCGCCACGCCCGCTTCAAACGCCACATGCATGGTCATCATGCCTTTAGCGCCCCAGAATTTCCAATTATTTTTGATGAGCTCAATCCCTGTATCGCCCTTCATGACATTTTTCTTGAGGATGGAGGTTCGCGTCTCCAAACCTTCGCCGCCGCGCAGCTCCTGCATGGCATGTTCCAGCGGGAAATGATGCGCTGGCGTCAAACCATCGGTGATAGCATGCGCCATCCATGCCGCTTCAAAGGCGGCTCGCTCAGAATTATGGTTTTGCAGCGCCTTTGCTAGATTATCAATATGCTGGTCGATCATTTCCAGAAGCGCCGTATCGTTCGGATCGTCTGGATTGATGAAATGCCACGGTTCGTCAACGGCTGGACTTTTGCGCTTGACGCCGTCAGGACCGTTTTTGCCCTCAAAATGCAAGATATTTTTGACATCAGGAAACTCACACCAATCAGGCAGCATTGGCGTCAGGTGTCGCCTGGCCACTCGATCTATCTTTTGATGAACACCGATAAATCGACCAGAGCCATCTCTAATTGTTGTTCCTGCATACATATTAATTCAAAACGGTTAATCGCTGATAGCGACTGACGGCACGCGCCAGATGGTTATATTGTAGCAAATCCTGCCCCTCTTTGACAAAGCGCTCGGCCTCCGTTTGCGCACGGGCAATCAGCGGCGTGTCGCTCAGCGAGGCAATTTTTAGGTTGAGCGCACCATGTTGCGCTCGGCCGTAAATCTCGCCAGGACCGCGCAGTTTCAAATCAACTTCCGCCAAGTAGAAGCCGTCTTGAGACTTCTCAATTTCCCTGAGGCGTTGGGATGGTTTATCGTGACCCGACAACATCAAATGGCAAAAGCTCTGGTACTGGCCGCGCCCAACCCGCCCGCGTAGCTGGTGGAGCTGACTGAGCCCAAAGTGATCGGCATTTTCGATGAGCATGACCGTGGCGTTTGGCACGTTAACGCCAACTTCCACCACCGTGGTACTCACTAGCATATCAATGTCGCCGTCCGCGAATTGCTGCATAACCGCGGCTTTTTCCTCAGGCGGCAGTTTACCGTGTAACAATCCGACGCGGCGATGACGAAACATCGTTTTTGCCAATTTGTGATATTCCGCCTCGACCGACTTTTTGTCATTGTCGGGATTATCGTCGATCAACGGGCAGATGACATAGGCTTGGCGACCTTTGGCAATTTCTGCATCAATAGTTTCGTAGAGTTTTGGCGCTGAGGCTGGCGACCAAATTTTCGTTTGAATCGACTGACGACCAGCTGGCAGTTCATCCAAAATCGAGATATCTAGCTCACCATACAAGGTCAACGCCAAACTGCGTGGAATCGGCGTAGCAGTCATGCTGAGCAGATGCGGCATGTAATCTGCCTTTTGTAGCAACGCCTGCCGCTGCTTGACGCCAAATCGATGCTGCTCGTCAATCACCACAAACCCCAGCTTGTGATACACCGCTTTTTCCTGAATCAGCGCGTGCGTACCAACCACCACATTGATGTTGCCATTTGCTAAATTATCCAGCAGCTGCCTCCGCTGAGCGCCCTTAACGTGCCCTGTCAGTAGGGCCACCGACACACCAAACGGCAATAACAGCTCATCCAGCGTTTTGGCATGCTGAGCCGCCAAAATCTCCGTCGGCGCCATGATGGCTGTCTGGAAACCAGCCTGTGCCACCTCCGCCGCTACCAACCCAGCGACCACCGTTTTGCCCGAGCCGACATCGCCTTGCAACAGACGATTCATCGGATGCTCCGACTCCAAATCTTGCAAAATCTGCCACGCGGCACGGCGCTGCGCGTTGGTCAAGGGAAATGGCAGTTGCTCAACAAATCGCTTAACGACCGGCTGATTGAACGGGATACGCCAGCCGGTTAGCTTGGTCTGCTCTTGCTTGTTGAGCTGCGCTGCCAAGATCATTTCAAACAACTCTTCAAACGCCAAGCGCTCCCGGCCGCGGGCAATTTCCTCGTGACTATTTGGCGCGTGGAGGAACTTCACAGCTTCGGCGCGGCTGACTAACTTTTGTCGCTGGACAATGTGTTCTGGCAGCGTTTCGGGCAAAAATTCCATAATGGGGCGCAAATTCTTCAGCAAATCCTGCACGGTTTTGGGGCGGAGGTTTTTGATGGATTTGTAGACGGGATGGATGCCCGACGTAGGCTGGGCGTCGGACGAATTTGTTTGTTTGGCGAGTTCGACGGATGGATTGCTAATCTGATAGCTATTATATTGCATGCCAAATTGGCCGGAGAACATGAACTCGGCGTCGGATCTCAGCTGCGACTCACGGTACGGCTGATTGAACCAAACGGCCTTAACCTTGCCAGAATCATCCACCAGTACCGCCGTAGTAATCCTCAAGCCTCGGCGAACAATGCGCGTGGAAATCGACTCGCAGCGCGCCCGCACCGTCACTTTACCCGGCTGAAGATCAGCGATATTGACCGCCGCCGAATAATCATCATACGCCCGCGGCAAAAAATCCAAGGCGTCCGCCACCGTCTCCAGACCCGCCGCCGACAGCGCTTGGGCGGTTTTGGGGCCGACGCCTTTGATGTGTTCCAGTGGGGTTGTTAGCTTCATCTACGAAACAGCGTTGATGCCTTCCAGCGCGTAGGCGGTGTCTTCCCAACGCTCCACAGCAATGCAGTCAATGCCCATGTTTTTGACCGGAAAATCATTACCACCTTCTTCCAGTTTATCGCCGAAGAATAGGATCTCCTCTTTGGTTACACCTGTCGCTTCCATTAGTTTCTTCATGCCGTACGCCTTGTCAATGCCAGGCTTGGTAACATCCAAGCTGGTGGTGCCTGCCGTCCGAATTTCAAATTCTGGAATACGTGCTTTGACGGCATCGTTGAGTAATTTTCGTTTTTCCTTGTTGGCTTCAGCCCACGCATATTTATCCTCAGGTGTGGCTTTTTGGCCTAGTGCAGAATACGTTACCTGACTGAGACGGTCTTCAATGATCTCACCAGCTGGATTGTCCACCCACATATCAAGCTCTTTAGCTGAGGTTTCAATTGCCTCAAAAATCCGAGCTTTTTGTTCTTCGGTCAAATCCTCCTGATATTGTAATCGCCACTCACCGTCTTGGAAACGATAGTACCGAGTACCACAGGTCGGCATGATGTGCAGTCGACTGAGGTCAACGCCCGGAACTTGTTCGATTTGTCTAACAGTGTTTGGATAGATCACCCCTTCAAAATCAGTACCAGAAATGATACACACGTCGTAATGTTTCAATAATTCTGCCAATAAACCAGCCATGCGTGGTGTCGCTGGCATTTTTGACAGGACAATGGTGTCGTCTGAATCAAACGCAATAATTTTCTTCATTATTCTTCTCCCTCCATGATTAGCACAAATGTATTTTTACCCTTTTTGAGCAGTGATGTGGTGTTAATGGCTTGGTCTTCGGCTATTTTTTCGCCGTTGAGGCTAATGGCGCCAGATTTTAGCAGGCGTTTTGCTTGACCATTGGAACTGACCGCACCAGACACCACCAATGCTTCAATCACGCCGACGCCGACATCAACGCGCGGAATTTCCTGAGCCAAAGCGTCCAAATCATCATCCGACAATTGCCGGAAATCACCGCCACCAAACAATACTTCCGTCACCCGCTCCACTGATTCGCGCCGATTAACACCGTGAACGATGTCGGTGACTTCGCGTGCCAAGACTTTTTGCGCCGAGCGCGCACCTGGATTGACCGCGTGGTTTTCAGCGATAGCCTCAATGGTGTCGCGATCAAGCATGGTGAAAATCTTCATGTATTCAATGGCGCTTTCGTCGTCAACGTTCAGCCAGAATTGATAGAACTTGTACACGCTGGTTTTATTTTCATCCAGCCACACGGCGCCGCCTTCGGATTTGCCAAATTTGCGCCCAGTTGACTTGTTGATGAGCAGTGGTGCGGTCATGGCGTAAACTTCAGCATTTTCTTTTTTGCGGATCAACTCCACGCCTGAAACCAAATTACCCCACTGGTCGGAACCGCCGATTTGCAAATTGACACCGTGATGTTTGAATAAGTGCCAGAAATCATAGCCCTGCAGCAAGGTGTAGGTAAATTCCGCAAAGCTCAACCCCTTGCCGTTGTCGATGCGTGCCTTGAAAAATTCACGACCAATCAAATCTGCCATGTTGAAATTCTTGCCAATGTCGCGAAGGAACGGCAACAATTCCAAATTGCCCAGCCAATCCGCATTGTCCACCAAGGTAAAATCGCGTCCCGCAAAAATTTGCGACACCTGGGCTTTTAAGGCTCGTTTATTATGCTCAATTTCTGCATAAGAAAGCAGGCTCCGCTCCTCGGTGTCGCGCATATCGCCAATCATACCCGTGCCGCCACCAACCAACAGAAACACCTTGTGACCGCGCTCCAAAAAATGCCGCACCATCATGTAAACCGCCAAGTGCCCGACATGCAAACTGTCAGCCGACGGATCTGTCCCCAAATAGAGCGTGAAATTCTCCGAATCGATAAGCTTGTCATTGGTGAATGTGGTCTGGTTCCAAAACCCGCGCCACTGTAATTCCTCTGATAACTGCATATTTTCTCCTTGGTCAGCTAATCTTAGTATCAGTATACCAATTTTTGGCAGTTGATGCGAACCATGTGCGTGATATAATAGATTACGTGAATAAGAGTAGTACGAACAGCAGCAATAAATCGCCTTCTAGTTCCAGGAAATCTGCGACAAAGCGATTAAGCTTGTATGCCAATCTGGCACATAAGCGTAAAGTTAAAAAAGATAAAGATTCGCGTGAGCGGGCTGAATATTTGGCAAGCTTGCCGAAGCATCCAGTGAAGCGATTTTTCTATCGCTTACATCCAAAGCGTTTAGCCAACTATTGGTTTTCAAAGCGTGGCGCAAAGATGGCGCTGAAAATTGCTGGTGTTACTCTGCTGTTGATGATCTTGTTTATCGGTGGGCTATTCGCATATTTCCGCAAAGACTTGGACAAGATTCGACCAGGTGAAATTGCCAAACGCGTCCAAACAACCGTTACCAAATATTATGACCGTAACGGCGTGCTACTCTGGGAAGATAAAGGAACCGGTAACTACAAACTGGTGGTTGAAGGTGACCAAATCAGTAAACACCTGAAACATGCTACCGTCGCCATTGAGGACAAAGATTTCTACAAGCACCATGGAGTCAGTGTCAGTGGTTTGACACGTGCTGTATTCTCAACGGCATCTGGAGGGCAGGTTCAGGGAGGATCAACATTGACTCAACAGTTGGTCAAGCAGGTATTCTTTGCTGATGAAGCTGGCGAGCGTGGTCTCAAAGGTATCCCACGTAAGATCAAAGAGATGATTTTGGCCATTGAGGTTGAGCGCATGTACAACAAAGACCAAATCTTGTCACTGTACCTCAACGAATCACCGTATGGAGGTCGTCGTAATGGCGCTGAATCAGCTGCACAAACATACTTCCACAAAAGCGCGAAAGACCTAACTATAGCCGAAGCAGCCCTGCTGGCAGGAATTCCGCAAAATCCATCCTACTTTAACCCATACAACACTGCTGGTAATAAAGCCTTGATTGAGCGTCAACACACAATCTTAGACTACATGACAGAACAAGGGTACATCACTCAAAAAGAAGCAGATGAAGCCAAAAAATACCCAATTCTTGACAATCTCTATCCACAAGTTGAACAAACTGAAGGTATGAAGGCACCACACTTTGTGATGATGGTCCGATCACAGCTTGAAAAAGAACTTGGCCAAGCAGTCGTTGGACGAGGCGGGCTGACCGTCAAAACAACACTAGACTGGCGCATTCAAGAAAAACTGGAAAATGAGATGAAAGCCTTCTTTGCGACCGGCCGCCCAGCTGCCATTAACGCTCACAACGGTGCGTCAGTCGTGGAAGATGTGCAGACTGGTCAAATCGTTGCCCTGATGGGTAGCCGTGACTTTAACTATCCAGGCTTTGGCCAGGACAATGCTGCCACAGCCTTTGTCCAGCCAGGTTCATCCATCAAACCATTTGTGTTTACTCACCTGTTCAGTAAGCGCGGTAGCCAAGCTTACGGAAGCGGCACCATACTGAAAGACGAGAATATCGACTCAATTTACGGCGCCAAGCTTAACAACTGGGACAACAAGTTCATGGGTGACATTACCATTCGCCGAGGACTTGGTCTGTCTCGTAATACCCCAGCAGTGAAAGCAATGTACATTGCTGGTAACGGTAGTCCAAAGCCAACTGTGGAGTTCATCCGAGGCCTTGGTAACTCAGAGTATTGTAAACAAGAGGAAGACTCTGGTGGTTACGGCCTATCTGCCGCCATCGGTGGATGTGGTGCTAAACAAACTGAACTCGTCAATGCCTATGGTACCTTGGCTCGCCTGGGTGTCAGGAAAAAGTCCACCTCAGTATCGGAAGTGATCAACTCTCAGAACGAAACCCTCCTGAAATGGAAAGATGAATCAAAGCAAGCCGTCGATCCGCAAGCCGCTTACATCACCAACGACATCCTATCTGACCGATCGAGTACATTGGTGACAGGAAGCATCCCAGGCGTGCGCGCTAGCTACAAGACCGGAACATCCGACAAAGGCAATCAACCAAAAGACATCTGGCTAGCGAGCTACACACCAGCTCTCGCCATGACGCTCTGGCTTGGTAACTCTGACAGCCGCACCCTGACTTCCATAAACTCGTCAACTGGTTTACCAGTGATCCAGAAAGTCATGAGCTTTGCACACACCCAGGTCTATCAGCCAGCTGGCAAGTGGAAATCAAGCATGTGGTACACCCGCCCATCTGGCATCAAACAGAACGGCAAAGAATTGTACCCATCATGGTGGAACCAAAACCAAGGACAAAGTTCGTCCAAGATGACATTTGACCGCATCTCTAAAAAGAAGGCCACTTCCTGTACTCCAGAGGGTGCACGAGAAGAAGTTGACGTGATCAAGGCAGTTGATCCAATCACCAAAAAAGAGTCTTTCAGTGCGCCAGCAGGCTACAACGCTACCGCTGACGACGATGTGCACAACTGTAGCGATGCCAAGCCTCGTGTCGCCAGCATCACCGCGTCTGGCTCGAGTAATAAATACACCATTGATGTCAGTGTTGATGGAGGAAAATTTGGTCTAGCTACGCTTGATATCTTGGTTGATGGACGTTCAGTCAAATCAAGCAACATCAGCGGCAACAGCGCCTCAGACCGCGTCTCAGTCAATGTGTCATCAGGATCACACACCATCACCGTGAATGTCCGCGACGAAGGATATTACACCGCAAGTAGCTCAAAAACTGTCAGCGACGATTAATCGTCTTGGCTATTCGCCAACCTAATCAGCTCAGCCTCGCGCTGGGCTGATGTTTTTGTAGCTGTAGAGCGACGACGAGTTTGCTGCGATGGCTTCTGAGCTTTTACCGCTGGCTTTTTAGCAGTCTTCTTGGCTGGCGCTTCTGGACCAGTCTGCACTTTCCGACCAGCAGAACGACGTTTTGTCACTACAGCTGTTTGTCGCGTTGGCTCTGGCGGAGTCGTTTGTTCAACAACCTTCGCAAACATCATTTTACCAGCGTCAGTCTGCAAGCTACGAATGATTTCAATGCGCTTTTTCTGGCCCAGGAACTTTTTGGCTTGCTCAACCACCACCATGGTACCGTCATGCAAGTAGCCAACCGCCTGATGAGAATCCTGGCCTTTTTGCGTTAATTCAAGCACCAGCTCATCGCCGGGTAAGTAACTCATGCGTAAACTCTTGGCTAGCTCATTGATATTGAGAATCTGAATGCCTTCGACTTGCGCCACCTTGTTCAGGTTGTAGTCCAGTGTCAAAATAGCAGCGTTCATTTCCTTAGCGAGCTGCAACAGGCGGTTATCAACACCCTCAGGAATGCGCGTCGCATCGTCAAGCAACGTGAACGAGCCGCCCAATACATCTTTGAGTTCTTTCATGGCGTCCATACCAAAGCGGGCGCGTTCGCGCTTGGCATGATCAGCACCGTCAGCCAATAGCTGTAGTTCGATCAGCACACTGCGCGGCACGATAATCTGCCCCAATAGGAACCCAGTCTTTGCCAAATCAACCACTCGGCCATCCATTAACACCGAGGTATCAACCAGAATCGGCATTTGCGTGCTGCTGCCTGCGTGCCGCCGCGGCTTGACCAGCAAATATATCTCCGCCATGATAGCCAGCAGCATGATAATGATAAGAAGTTCGATTGTTTTTTCCATAATAATTTCCTTTTATATAATAATGTTATTGTAAATAATCAATTAGCGCTTGTCTGAGATCGCCGACGCCGCGCACGAATGCGTCCTTGTGAGTTTTGGGCGCAATGGCGTAGATAAAACCGAGCTTCTTCGCCTCTTTGACGCGGGCGTGCCAGCCTTGAGCTGAGCGGACTTCACCGCCCAAACCGACTTCACCAAACACCACCGCTTCGTCGCTCAGTTTGCGGCCAGCCGAGGCTGAGGCAATGGCCATGGCGACCGCCAAGTCCGCCGCTGGATCGCTGAGTTTCAGGCCGCCAACCACGTTGATGTAAATATCTTTGTCGGAGAGATTAAGCTTGGTGCGCTTTTCCAGCACCGCCACTAACAAATTCAAGCGGTTGAGATCAAAGCCACTAGCCGCCCGCTTGGGATAGCCAAAATTCGTCGGATTGACCAGCGCCTGAATCTCCACCAATAGCGGCCGCGCCCCCTCCATGGTCGCGAGGACGATGGAGCCGTCGAGATTTTGCCGCTCCGCTAGCAAACTAGCCGATGGATTAGCCACAATCTGTAGACCGTCCTCATGCATCTCAAAAATTGCCGCCTCATTGGTCGAACCATAGCGATTTTTCTGCGCCCGCACTACGCGAAAACCACCGTAGCGATCACCCTCAAAATTCAGCACCACGTCAACCAAATGCTCCAGAACTTTCGGCCCGGCAATTGAGCCTTCTTTGGTGACGTGGCCAACCAAAATCACTGCGGTATTCGAGGCTTTGGCGGCGCGAATGATGACGTTGGATGAATTGGTGATTTGACTGACTGAGCCTGGCGCTGAAGCAATTTCTGCCAGTGACAATGTCTGGATGGAATCGACGATCACCAGATCATACTGGCCAGTCTGGATGGACGCCGCGATGTCTTCGGCGCTATTACTGGACGCCAATTGTAAGTTCTCCGAGTCGACCGCACCCAGCCGCTCAGCCCGCAATTTGACCTGCGACACCGACTCTTCGCCACTGACATAGAGCACCGGTTGCTGCCGAGCAACAAACGCCGCGACTTGTGCCAGCAGGGTACTTTTGCCAATTCCCGGCTGCCCCGCCACTAGCACCACGCCGCCTGGCAAAAAGCCGCCGCCGAGCACCGCGTCAAGGTCAGCAATGCCGGTTGCCAGTCGCGCCTGTTTAGTTTCAGTAGCCGTTTCGCTGAGCTTGAGCGTGGTGAGCGCCTTGCCCTTACCGCTGCTGCGGGCTACCGCCGACGCACCAGTATCGACTGGTAGTTGCTCAACCAGCGAGTTCCACTCACCACAATTTTCACACTTGCCAACCCATTTCGGATAGCTAGCGCCACACTGTTGGCAAATGAATTGTGATTTTGCCCGGGCCATCACTCCACCGCCCTTTGACTGTCGAGGCTCTGACTGAGCCGATCAGCTTGCTCACCTAGCGTATTCAATTTTTCAACGTCAGCATTGTACTGATCGATCTGCTGGAGTAACGCAGCCTTTTGACTACTCAAACGTTGACCTTCGGCTTGCAACTGCGAACGCTCAGCCTGGAACTGCTGCTGTGAACCAAAACCACCACTGGTAGCTCGTTGATTGAAATCACGAATCTTCTCATTCAGCGCCGTCATCGACGTATCGTAACTTTCTTTTCGCTGCTTAATCACCGCTCGTTGCTGTTTCAACTTCGCCTGTAAAGTAGTCACTTGCCGCTCCAAATCAACAAATCGCTGATTGTATTTTGCGTGCAAGGCAACTACTTGTGAGCGGTCACTGAAAAATCGGGCATAGTGTGATTCCAACTCTGAGCCCAAGTCAGCATGTTCAGTACCCAAAATAGAATGAAGCTCGTTGGACCGAGATCCGGGCTGCGCTCGGTCGTAATATGCCATGCGTTCTTCCAGCTTACTGTCCTTCACTCTCGAATACGCCTGTTCCAACAGGTGGCCAAGTCGCTGCTTTTCCGCATCGGACAATCGCGACCACGCCGCGTGTAGCATTTCGTGCGCAGCCGTCACTTCTTTGATGCCGTCAAGCTCAGGATTTGGCACATTGTAGATATGAATGGTATCTTCCCCGGGCTTGTAACAACCCAAAATCGGACTGGCTTTTTCCGACCGACGACACTCAGCATTGAACTCATTGGACGATTCCAACCGCGGCTGTGTCACGTAAAACTGAAATCTGCCATGTTCTGACATGCCAGCATTTGTCGCTAATCGAGCAATCTCAGTACTGGGCTGGAATTGCCAGGCCCGCACATGATCGAGCACGAATTGCCGATTGAGCACCACCCAACCACTAAAAGCCAATATAACTACTGACAGTAAAAAGCTACCTAGTTTACTAATCTTCGACATCAATTATCACCTCACCTTTTTTCATTGACGCAACTAATGTTGATCCTACCTGCGCTTTCGACAGCACTGCTTCACTTAATGGATCTCCCAACAATGTCTGCACAGTGCGTCGGAGGCGCCTTGCTCCGCGTTCAGTGTCAAAGCCATGGTCAATGATGTGACGCTTGACACTTGGTTTAATCATCAGGTTCATGCCGTGACTCTCAATTGCCGCGCCAAGTTCGCTCGCAATAGTATCAAATATTTTACCAGCCACTGCCCGGCTCAGCGCTTGGAATACGATGATAGCATCAAAACGCTCAATCAATTCTGGTTTCAAGAAATCCTCCAAAGCCTGCCGCGCCGTCCGGTCGTTGTGTCGCTGTACATCCTTGCTACTGCGTTTCTTTGCGCCGCCAAAACCCAACGCCTCACTATTCATCATGCCCGCCGAACCAACGTTGCTGGTCAAGATGATGATGGTGTGGCGAAAACTAACCACTCGTCCTTGCGCGTCAGTCAATTGACCATCTTCCAGTAGTTGTAGGAGCAGATTCATCACATCTGGATGTGCTTTTTCAATCTCATCAAACAACACCACACTGTACGGCTGTCGACGAACTTTGTCGGTCAATTTACCGCCATCTTCATACCCCACATAACCCGCTGGAGCACCGACCAACCGACTGGTGGTGCTTTTCAGAAAATTCACTCATGTCAATTTTGATCAGGTTCTGCTCGCCACCAAACACTTCACGCGCCAACACGCGAGCCAGTTCGGTTTTACCAACACCTGTCGGACCCAAAAATACAAAAGATCCCATTGGCCCACTGTGTCGATTCAGTCCAGCGCTGTTTCGTCGAATGGACCTCGCCAATTCAGCAATTGCTTCAGTTTGCCCCAGCACAAATTTACCTAATCTATTCTCCAGCTTGATCAAGCTTTTGGCTTCGGCGTGCGCCAATTTCTTCACTGGCACACCAGTCATGGCACTGACCGCCGACCTCAAATACACTTCATCCAACCGCGGCAATATGTCCTCGCTCGCACCCAGATCACCAGCGCGTTTTTCCAATTGCTTCATTTGCGTCTTGAAACGCGCCGCTCGTTCGTAGTCTTCTGCTTCCACGGCCGCATCAATTTTGCCCGCCAGCCGCTTGATTTGCTGAGCTAATTTCTGGCGTCGACCTGGTTTGAGCGGCTGCTTTGAGCGCATCAACGCCGCCGCTTCGTCCAGCACATCAATCGCCTTATCTGGCAAAAATCGATCCATCACATACCGCTGGCTCAAATCTACCGCCAGTTTCACAGTCTCCTCGTCGATGCTCAGCTGATGATGCAGCGCCAATCGACTGCTCAGCCCCAACACCATCCGTACAGCCTCTTCCGTCTCTGGTTCCGCCACTACGACCGACTGAAATCGTCGACCCAAAGCAGCGTCTTTCTCAATGTATTTGCGGTACTCATCAAAAGTCGTCGCACCGATCACCCGCACCTCACCACGCGCCAAGGCTGGCTTCAGGGCGTTCGCCGCATCCATTGAGCCCTCGGCAGAACCAGCGCCGACCAGCAAATGTAGCTCATCGATAAACAAAATAACTTCTTGATGTTCCTTAGCAACGGCTAATACTTTTTGCAAGCGTTCTTCAAACTGTCCACGAAACTTCGTCCCCGCCACCATGGAAGCCAGATCAAGTTGGATGATCCTTTTTCCCTCCAAAAATGCTGGCACTTCACCATCGACAATTCGCTGTGCCAAGCCCTCAACAATTGCGGTCTTCCCCACGCCCGGCTCGCCAATCAATGCTGGATTATTCTTGCTACGCCGACCCAACACCGTGATGACACGCGACAATTCTTTGTCCCGCCCAATCATTGGATCTACCAGCCCCTGCCGAGCTCGCTCTGTCAAATCATTGCCAAACTTCTCTAGTAGCTTGATGGACTTGCGCTCAGTCGTCGACACTGACTCAGTTTGTTGGTCGGCTTCCGACTGCTGCCTATCAAACACGCCCTCCAAGTCGCCACGGAGCGCCTCCAAATCAACGTTCATATCACGCAAAATCCTAGTAGCCCGTGCTTCGCGCTGCGTCAAGATGCTATACACCAAATGCTCCGTACCAATTCGCGATTGTCCAAATTCCAGCGCCAGCTCCCACGCCATGCGCACTGTCGCCAAAACATCAGCCCGCACTCCATGGTCAACAACCGCAAATACTACCGCACTCGGCGTCAATTCCAGCGCCGTCTCAACGCGGTCAAGCGTCACACCGCTTTCCGCCAAGATTTTAGCACCCAGCGAAGAATTCTGAGCCAATATCCCCAGGAGAATATGCTCAGTTCCCACATACGGGCTTCCTTGATTTTGGGCAATCACACCAGCTCGCTCAAAGCTAGCCCGCGCCGTATCTGTCAGGCGCGATTCCAGCTCAGAGAAATCTCTCGGCTGTTCCATTATCGCCTCCTTTCATCGCTTATCGGCGAATATCTCAAGTACTTCGCCAATCTTATTCTGCTGTTTCCTCAATGGCATTGAACAGACTATCTTCTACGTTCTTGCGAGGCTTGTTTTCAGCTGGTTTAGCAGCCGCCTTTGCCTCGATGTCTAGTTCATAACCGGTCAGCCGACTTGCCAAGCGAACATTCTGCCCAGCCCGGCCGATGGCCACTGATTGCTGATCCTCGCTGACATAGACGGTTGCTCGCTTTTCGTCTTCATTGACCGTCACGCTCAGCACTTCCGCCGGACTCATGGCATTGGCGATGAAGCCAGCCGCGTCTTCCTCAAACGGAATGATATCAATTTTTTCCTGCTCGCCAATTTCGTTCATCACCGCCTGAACACGCGTGCCGTGACCACCGACAAAGGTACCGACTGGGTCAACGCCTGGCAGCGCCGATGCGACCGCTAGTTTAGTGCGGCGACCAGCCTCGCGAGCAATGGCTTTGATTTCCACGGCGCCCGTTTCCATCTCTGGCACTTCCTGACTGAACAAGAACCGCACAAATTCTTCATTGCCGCGGCTCAAGATCAACTGCGGACCGCGACCTTCGCGTTCGATGTCCTTGATGTATACTTTGATGCGGCGGCCAACCCCGTAGTATTCGCCAGGAATCTGCTCGGACTGCGGCATGATGCCAACTGCTTTACCCAGCTCAATCCGCACCACGCGCGGCTCAACCCGCTGAATCGTACCGGTTACCACCGTGCCAATTTTATCTTCAAATTCTGCCAGCACCACCTCACGCTCTGCCTCACGCAACCGCTGCAAGATCACCTGCTTGGCGGTCTGGGCTGCCACCCGGCCAAATGTCGTCACGTTGTGGGTCTCGACCGTCACTTCGCTGCCCAGCTCAGCTGCCGGGTCAACGGTTTTAGCTTCGTCGAGGCTCATTTGATTGACGTCATTTTCAACTTCTTCAACCACGGTTTTGACAACCGACACCACAGCCGTGCCACTATTGATGTTTAGGCTAGCGCGCACCAGCTGCTCACGGGTACCGTTGTCACGCCGCCACGCTGCGGCGATGGCCTGCTCGATTACCTCTAGAACTGTCTCTTCTGGTAGGTTCTTTTCCTCAGCAATCGTCCGCAACGCTAACGTCAACTGCTTAATGTTCAAATCTTCCATACTACTCTCCTTTATCACTTATGATTATACCACGATACGAGGCTGCGCTGCGATGCACATATCCTCATACGAAAAATTCCGACCTTGGCGGCCGGATGTACACTACACATTCTATACCAGTTCGCTGGCCATGTCAAGCATACCGCGTAGTCCGCGCCTTCTCCGTGCCATATCGAGCAAAGCGGTCCTGCAAAGACCGGCCGTAAACCCAGTAAACGGCTGGTCAAAGAGGGTGAATATTTCGGCATACTCTTTATTTTCCGTCACCTTAACACCCGAGAAGATATTCGCGCCCTCATTATACTCACGCCGCATATCATTGATGAGCACTCTTGATGCAAAACGCCCAATCACCCTATCAATCTCCCGCTGGATACGATTCAACTCATCCATGATGGCATAATAATTACGACTATCCTTGTCCATGCCATATTGTTCTCGCAATGATCTACCCGGGGCTCTCTCGACAACGGCGGCAGGTGGTGAATAGCCATCACCTACCAAGGCCAATACTGACGAGGTCGTGATGTCTGAATTATCCTGCTCAAGTTCTTCGCCTAACATATTCAACGTGAGCGTTTGTATCTGCGCCTCATCCTTATCCCGATGTCGCTTACTCAAATACGGAATGTCAGGACCTGGATCAATAACATAAGCATGTAATGCACCTAATCGAGCTGCGGCAATCTTATTTTGTATCACCTTTTCTTTACCCCGCCCATGATATTGCATCCAATCTGGATTTCGGCTGACCGACGCAATAGCCGTCAGCTCCAAGGTTCGCTGAAAACCCTCATCATCAGCCAGCTCTGGACGGAATAAAACCGCAGTCACTTGATGGTTTTCCTGGTCCATCGGCGACTTGACCGGATACTGGCGAATATGCTCACTTTTCACTTTATTATAATAGCATTTTATTTCTTTATTGTCAATGTGATTGTGTCCGTGTCGTTGCTTATTTTGTCTTTCTATGACATAATACTACTATGTTTACCATCCGCTCGACCGATAAAGATGGCCAGCCAAGTTTTCAAGTGGACATCGCGCCAAACTGGCCTATTTTAGACCAAGCAAAAACAAATTGGTTGACTGGCAAACCGGCTACTGTCGACAAAGTCCCTATATATCCTGAAACACGCGACTGGGTACTTGGGCCGGCTATTCAGGTTTATAAAGAAACAACGTTCTATCTAAAAGATAACCGGATTCCAGATTCTCCAATCGAGACAGCCAATGATGAAGCACGTTGTGGCATAATGGATCACTACGTTAACCCTGAATATATTGCAACATTATTATTGATGCCCCACCTCAATAAGGTATTTGACATTGATTCGCCCGAAGGAGTCGCGTCAGCTGAATCGTATTTGAACCGCAAAATAGGTTCAAAAGTACTCCGCATGATATTTAAAAATATTCCTGAATTAAAGGACCCTATTTTGCGAAGAACAATCGACGGCTCTCTAGTGGAAACACAAGAAGATATCGCTCTGGCTGTTGAAGCTCGTAAAATTAATGGGCTATCACCAGATGACGAGTCGGTGAGGCTCATCAGGCAAGCCGCCTGCAAAAAAGTTGACAGACAACTCTCCGCCATGCGAGATGCCATGACAGAGCTTGCATATGTAAGCGGCACCCACCTGCCAAAACATAAGCCAGAGCTAAGCGCTGCCGACAAAAAAGCAGTATTTGCCGAAATGATTGCATCCAAATATCAACAGACGGCTGAATCCTAACTAACTCAACCCTTACATTTTTCCAGAACATTGGCAGAGGCTTGCTTTTCAGCATCAGTGACCCACAAGTGATATTTTTTCTTCACCGCAATTTGCCGGGCAACATATTGGCAGCGAAAATCCTTGTTAGGCGGCAACCAAGTTGACGCATCGCTATCACCCTTATTCTGATTTGCCTGTCCTTCTGACGCCAACAAGTTCAGTGGGTCATTCGCTATTTTTTCCCTGTCAATCGCTGACAAATTCTGCGCGCCCTTTTGCCAGGCGTCGCTCAGCGCCACCACATGGTCAATCTGTACTTTAGAACTGGTTTTTTCACCACGCTGAAAATGAATGGTTTGACCAGTATATGGATCTTGCAAAACACCAGAAAGCACCTTGCAGCCTTCGCCCACTTTTTCATCACTCAAGTCCCTCGCTAAAATCACTTCACGCACTGAGCAACCATCAATTTTGCCCCAGCCGTTGCCAAACTGTTTGCGCGTATAGCCCGTTTTGGGCGCACGACCTTTTACTTCCAGTTTGTTCAATTCATCAAGTGCGTTCGAACTGCCGAAATATTGTTGCTGCAGAGCAGCCGGTACAGGAGCCAGCTTTGGTTGTGACAGTTGCGACGACCACACCGCCAAAACCGACAGTACCACCACAAACAAGGCCATGATACGCCTGCACTGCAATTTTGTCCCTCTCATACCTCTAGTATATCGAATACCGTAAGCCTTTTCTACCTGCCCAATCTCACAGTCCACAAATGATATAATGAGACTATGACAAAACTCAAGCATTTACTCGACACATTCACGCCTCAGCACTATAACCTAACCCTCGACTTGACACGCGCCGAGGAAAAATCGTTTTCTGGCACAGTGATTATTTCCGGCGAGTCGACCGACCAGTCGATTTCGCTACACGCCAAAGATTTGACTATTCACTCGGCGTTGATCGATGACCGGCCTGCTGAGTTCTCTCATGGTGAATTTGATGAATTACAGCTGTCGCGCCCAGACCTATCCAGCGGTCAGCACACCGTTCGCATCGACTTTTCTGGCACCATCACCGATGCTATGCACGGACTGTATCCGTGCTACTTTACCCACGACGGCATCAAAAAACAGCTGTTTGCCACCCAGTTTGAATCACATCACGCTCGCGAGGTGTTCCCGTGTGTTGACGAGCCAGCTGCCAAAGCGACGTACGACGTCACGCTCGTAACCGCACCAGATTTGACCGTCCTTGGCAATATGCCCGTCGCTGAAACATCTGAGAAAGACGGCGCGCTGACAACCACTTTTGCCACCACACCGCGGATGAGCAGCTACCTCCTTGCCTTTGTCGTCGGTGAGCTACACAAAAAGACCGCTCATACCACCTCTGGCGTCGAGGTAAATGTTTGGGCAACACCAGCACAAAGCGAGGAGACTCTGAATTTTGCACTAGACATCGCCACCCGCTCAATTGATTTTTATGATGAATATTTTGGCGTACCATATCCGCTGCCAAAGTCTGACCACGTGGCGCTGCCAGATTTCTCGTCGGGTGCCATGGAAAACTGGGGGCTCATCACCTACCGCGAAAGTTGCCTGTTGGCTGACCCGAAATTAACGCCAGAATCATCCAAACGCTTCATCGCCACTGTCATCGCTCACGAACTCAGCCACCAGTGGTTTGGTAATCTGGTGACTATGCAGTGGTGGAACGACCTGTGGCTAAACGAAAGCTTCGCCAACATGATGGAATACGTAGCAGTCGACGCGCTACATCCTGAATGGCGGATGTGGGAAGAGTTTGCCGCTAGCGACGTCACCATAGCCCTTCGGCGCGATAGTATGGATGGTGTACAGCCAGTGCAAACTGATGTTAGTCATCCGGATGAAATCAGTACGTTGTTTGATCCGGCAATTGTCTACGCCAAAGGCGGGCGACTGCTGGTGATGGTACGGCGGCTGATTGGCGAGGAAGCGTTTCGCACAGGACTAAAGTCATATTTTGAAAAATTTGCTTACCAAAACACTGTCGGTAATGATTTGTGGCGGGAGCTAGAAACCGCCAGCGGCCAGCCAATTATTGCACTGATGAATACCTGGATTTCACAGCCAGGGTTGCCAATCGTGCAGGTCGAGCGAAATAATTCTGACGAGCAACCCACCACCACGCTGCGCCAAGAACGATTTTTCATCGGTGACTATCAGCCATCCGATGCCTTGTGGCCAATTCCATTGTTCGCCAACCAGCCACTTGATGACGAAATTTTGACCGAGCGCGAAAAGACATTCACCATTGAAAAACCGCTGCAGCTGAATTGCGGACTGAACGGGCATTTCGTGACCAAATATGATACTGCTATTCGTGAGCAACTGCTAGCCAACATTCACGAACTACCTACTCTGGACAAAATCTGCCTACTCCAAGACGCTACATTGCTAGCTCGGGCTGGATTTGAAAGTTCAGCTTCACTCCTGCCACTGGCGCTATCGCTGAAACATGAAACCAACGAAAAGGTTTTCGACATGGCGGCTGGTGCACTAGCGGAGCTACGCAAATTTATTGACGATGATGACGACGGCAAAGCCCACTTGAAGCGAATTTCTGGTGAGTTTGCCCGTGCTACGTTTGACGAACTGGGCTGGGACGAAACGCCTGGTGAATCTGACGACGACCGCGAGCGACGCGTTACCGCCCTGGGACTGATGATCTATAGCGAAGACCAGGTAGTGCTGGCGGAAGCCAAGCGGCGGTTTGACGGTCAACCCCTCGAGGAATTACCAACAGAAATCCGTTCACTAATCATCAGTGCCAATGTGCGACACTTTGAGACACCAGAGATGATTGATAGCCTGTTCCAAACCTACCAGCAGACGCCATCAAACGACCTGCAAGCCGACATCACCCTGGGACTTACTGCTACCAAAAACCCTGAAACTGCGCAAAAAATCCTTACAAATATCAAGCGCCCTGATATCATTCGTCCGCAAGATGCCAGCCGTTGGTTTGTCTATCTCATCCGCACTCACGAAAGCCGCCAGCTCACCTGGAATTGGCTGAAAGACAATTGGCAGTGGGTCGAAACAACCTTTGCTGGTGATAAAAGCTACGACGATTTCATCCGCTACGCCGCCATTGGACTGACAACCGGCGGTGAATTAGCTGACTTCCGCCGCTTCTTTGAGCCGATGCTGAGTATCCCGGCCCTGACCAGGACGATTGAGCTGGGCATCACAGAAATCGCAGCCCGGGTTGAGTTGATTGAGCGAGACAAGGCGGGCGTGCTCTCTGCTTTGCGAGTGGCACTGTGATATATTATGCCACATTTTTGACAAAAATGCTTGACATTTTATGATATTAGTGATATATATAGTATTAGCTTTTGCTCAAAGTTTTCCATAAAGGGCAAAAGTTGCCCTTTAGCTTTTGAGCAAGACGGGAGTGAAAGAATGGATACCACCGACATCTGCCTGGCCTTCCCGGGCATTGGTGCCTTCATGTTCTCTCTTGATGAGAGCATCAAGGAGAGCTTAGCTGGGCGACCGGCTGAGCAGCAGTCTCAAATACTACGCAACCTAGAACGCCAGATTACGGCGTTTCTAGCCTTAGAGTGTAGCGGGATACTCGCCCCTTATACGGGGCTCAGCGAGGAGATTGATGACCTACTCGCTGAATGCAGTAGGAAAACTGGGCAGCGTCTCGCCGCCTGCGACTTCTGACACACAAGGGCCCGCCCGCCGAAAATAGCTCGCTGAACAACAAAGTTCGGCTTGAGCTCGTTCGGTGGGCTATTTTCTTGCCTAATTTACTCTAATATTACCTGTTCTCTTACCATCGGTGGATCACCCTCGACAGCCACCGCCAATAATCGCATGTCGCATCCTTCATATTGCGGATGCTTTGCTATGAATAATTCAGCCGCAAAGCGCATTTGCTGCTGTTTTTTGGCGGTAATCGCCCCCAGCCCACCACCAAAGTCATCGTTTTTTCGATATTTAACCTCAGTAAACCACAGCACGTCATCTTTCACGCTGACAATATCAATTTCGCAGTACCGCGTCCGCCAGTTGCGAGCGATAATCTCATGTCCGTCCGCCGCCAGCCAGTCCGCGGCGGCCTGCTCACCCGCGTTGCCAATGTCGCGAGTAGTGGACGTTTCAGCCGAACGCTCACGAGACATCTCCAGCGGAAATGCGAGTGAAAAGTGTACTCTGACGGAGGACGGTAGCGAACCCGCCTCCATATACTTCTGTAGCGGCGCAAAACTCAACCGATGTAGCGGCGTCACGCCCAACCGTTCAATCGCCGCACGGTGCTTCGCCACGCCATAGCCAGCATTTGACGCGAAGCCGTACTCTGGATAGACTGCATCTTGCTCGGCCATGAACTGGTCACGCGCCACCTTGGCGATAATCGACGCCGCCGACACACTAGGAACCAAACCGTCGGCCTTGGCCATCACCGTCACATATTGCTCCAGCGCTGTATCCGCCAGAAAATTGACCGTCCCGTCAATGATAATTTCATCAAATGCCAAGTTCTTCTCTTTGCACTGCGTCTGAATTTGCTTGACCGCTCGCCGTGTCGCCAGCCTTAGCGCCTGACTCATGCCAACGTCGTCCAATTCCTTGGCACTCACCCAGCCCAGCGCCCACGCAGCCGCCTGCTCACGAATTACCTTATCCAGCACCTCGCGGCGTTTTTTAGTTAACTTTTTACTATCATCCAAACCCTCAATCTCAGCACCGCCCAAAATCACTGCGCCAACTACCAGCGGTCCCGCCCATGGCCCGCGCCCAACTTCATCAATGCCGAGGATCATACCCATCATTATAACAAAAGGTTACGTCCTACACAGAGTATTGACTTATCATAATTTATATGCTATATTAATAATGACTTTTCACCCAGAAGGCTGTCGTCAAAGGGCGAAAAGCGCCCTTTTAGTCTTCTGAGTTTTTCCTGAAGGGAGAGTCATGATGAACGTTGTCTCTGTTATTGGAATTGTCTTCTACATCCTATCGATGGGTGCCATGTTTTGGTGGCAGGAGAAAAAAATACGGTCACAATATCAGTATATAACGTTATTGGAGGGGATGGTATTACACTTGTCCCTACACAGGGATATCCTCAGATTTATTGAAAACGGAGAGGAGGAGCTCGAAGAAGAGAGCAAGGGCTAACCGCCCGCCTAGAGAATAGCTCGCCTTGAGGTTACAGACCTCGGCTTGAGCCTCTCGGCGGGCTATTTTCTTTTACAAACCGCCAGCCCATCCAGCCCAGCCACACCGTCGCCACGCCCAATGTATTCGCCAAGATATCCCAACTGGTATCATCCAGCGTGATACGCGCTAGCCCTGTCTTCACCATATACAGTTCCGCCAGTTCGTTGATGCAGCCCAACGCCGACACCAACGCAAACACCGAAAATGCCATTACCAACCAGTGGGATTGCCAGCGCATTGCTAGTACCAGGTACACCCACAATAACCCGGTAAACAGTCCACCGCCCACGAAATGCGTGGTAAAACTGGTGTCTCGCCCCTCAATCAGCGGTGACGGCAAATACCACGAGATGAAGAATAGCACACAAGCGAGGTATAACAGCCAGCGATACTTCTTTTCGTCAGTGAAGCCATGACGGCGCAACACATATGGCACTACACATGCCAAAGTCACGGGAACGAACACAGAGATATAATGAAAGATCGACATATTGGCATTATACCATGAGAAAACCGCCCCCAGAGAGGGCGGTCTGTTTACCTCAAAACCAATTACGCTTCTTTATGGCGAGCTTCTACTTCAGCAGCCTTGGCGTCAAGTTCTGCCTGAGCAGCGTCTTTTTCAGCCTGCTTGGCAGCGGCAGCTTGTGCAGCTTCCTCTTTCAAGCGTTCAGCTTCTGCTTCAGCCTTGGCGTCGTGCACGTTATTGACAGCCACGCGGTCAAAGTTTTTGGCGGTCAGGCGAGCTGATTTACCAGAACGCTTACGTAGGAAGCTGAGGAACTTGCGGCGAACCTTGGCACGGCGGACGATTTCCACCTTTTCAATCAGCGGGCTGTGCAGCAAGAATGATTTTTCCACACCAACACCTGAGGCGATTTTACGAACGGTGATGCGTGAGGTGTGCGAGCCTTTGTTGTCAGTGCGGATGACCACACCTTCAAACATCTGGATACGCTCTTTATTGCCTTCTTTAATCTTCTGGTAAACACGAACAGTGTCACCGCTGCGGGCGTCAACAACTGCTTGCTTTTTCTGTGCTTGATTGACTTTGTTGATTAGCTCAAAACTCATGATATTTCCTATCTTCCAAACCTGTCACGGCTGGCCACGCAGCTGTACCCCTGCGGCTCCACGCCTAACAAAGCTTGAATAATTTAACTCTGTACAACTTCAGTATATTTTAGCATAGAACATGAAACTATACAAGATGATCTAGCGGTTATAATGGATACCGCGAATTGCTTAATTCTACAGATTCCTCAAAATGGCGTTAATCGATTTCTCTTGACCATAACCAACCCAGATGTCATGGTCGTGATCATCGTCATCATCGTCTAGCTCGACAAAAGTGCTTTGTTTGGTTACGCCATATTTTTGGCGCAAATCCTGACGGCTATCATAGTCAACCTTCAAAATCTGCACACCAGCTGGTATTGGGCCTTCACGCAACACCTTGTCAAACGCCTAGCAATCACCACACCACGGAGCATGGAAAAATAGGATTGTCTTCCTGTAGGCATGCTCCATGGTATTGCCGTCGGTATAGTCAGCATAGCGACCAGCGTTTGGATTGACTGGCTGTTGCGAACCAGTTGACGGATGAGATTTTGGCTTTTTCTGGGTGTCTGATTGAGATTGGTTAGAAGATTGTCGTGAATTATCCTGCCGTACCGCTGATTCATTAGCTGGAGTTTGCAGTCTTAGTAGCCAAATAGCCCCTGCTACACCCACAATAATAACAGCGATTATAATACTTGTAACAACAATATACTTCTTATTCATGCAAATAGTATAGCAATGGTTATGCTAATTTGTAAGACAATATAAAAACACCCCTCTGACTAGGTATTTAATGGAGAAAAAGCCCTAGATGGAGTACAATAGTAATATGGATTACAACAAATTAGCACTTGAATTACACGAAAAATATAAGGGCAAAATCACCACCAGTTTGCGTGACCAGGAGGAGCTGGACCGCGATAAATTGAGCTCATACTACAGCCCGGGAGTGGGTGCGGTCAGCCAAGCAATTGCCGAAAACCCGGCGGACTTGCCAAAATATACTTGGACGAATAATTTGGTCGGTGTCATCTCTGATGGCTCGGCCATCTTGGGCTTGGGCGATTTGGGGCCAAAAGCCGCCATGCCAGTCATGGAAGGCAAGGCGCTGTTGTTCAAGCACTTCGCCAATGTCGACGCTGTGCCAGTTGTCCTGGATGTTCACGAACCAGAGGAAATTATCGCTACGATCAAAGCAATTGCGCCGAGTTTTGGCGCTATCAACCTGGAGGACATCGCTGCACCAAAGTGTTTTGAGATTGAAGAGCACCTGAAGGCTGAGCTGGACATCCCCGTATTTCACGACGACCAGCACGGTACGGCGGTCGTGGTGTTGGCGGGGCTGATCAATGCCGCGAAATTAACCGGACGAAATTTGGCGGACTGTAAATTTGTGGTCATTGGCGCGGGCGCAGCTGGCACGGCCATCATTAAATTATTGCATCTATACGGCGCAAGGAACATTGTGGCGGTAGATAGCCGCGGCATTGTTGGCTCGTCTCGCACGGACTTGAATGCGGAAAAAACTGCGCTTCTAGAATACATCGACGCTTCGCAAGCCGGCTCCATCGAAGACGCCATCACTGATGCCGACGTGTTCATCGGCGTGTCGCGCGCTGGGCTACTCACGCCGGAATTGGTGCAGAAAATGGCTGAGCATCCAATTATCTTTGCCCTGGCCAACCCAGTGCCAGAAATCATGCCAGATGTCGCCCGACAAGCCGGTGCCGCTGTTGTCGCCACTGGGCGCAGCGATTTTCCAAACCAAGTCAATAATTCCCTGGCCTTCCCGGGTATCTTCCGTGGTGCACTAGACAATGGCGTGAAAAAAATCACCGACCAGCACAAACTGGCTGCTGCTGAAGCTTTGGCTGGGTTGGTCGAAAACCCAACTGCTGATGAGATCATCCCTTCGCCGTTTGATGAGCGAGTGCCGTCAACCGTTGCTGCAGTGATACAGTAATAAGTCTTTCACTAAAATATATGAGCCGCGCCTAAATGACGCGGTTCACTTCTTCTATGGTGGTTTCGCCGCGAAGCGCCGCCAGTACGCCAGCCTGCAGCAGCGTAATAGTCCCCTGCTTTTTAGCGACTTCTTCAATAGCTTCGGCGTGGATATCAACAATGTCTCCACGCAAAAACTTCTGAATTTCTTCGGTCACAATCAGCTGCTCCATCACTGGGATACGCCCCTTATAGCCAAATGGTGCTTCTGGCGTCGACACTGGTCGCCACAACTTAAATGTGTCCAAATCTGGGCAATCAACCGTGTCAGGAATTCCTTTCAGTGTCTCCTTTACCCAACGGCGAGTAGCTTCATCTGGCTCGTATTCTTCTTTACTGTCGTCATGCAGTCGCCTGACCAATCGCTGAGCGATCAGTAGCCGCACCGCCGAGCTAAAGATAGGATTTTGCCCAATCATATCAATCATACGACTAAACGCTGCCGCTGTTGAATTAGCGTGGAATGAACTCAAGACCAAGTGTCCGGTGATCGACGCCTGAATGGCAGTACGCGCCGTCTCATTGTCACGAATCTCACCCACCATCACTACGTCCGGGTCCATACGCAAGACACTGCGAAGACCGTCGGCAAATTCCTGCCCAGCCGTGGTGTCAATGGGGATTTGTGTCACGCCAGGAATGGTGTTTTCCACTGGATCTTCCAGGGTGATGATTTTACGGTTAGTGGTATTCAGTGCGTTCAAAATGCTGTAAAGCGTGGTTGACTTACCAGATCCCGTCGGACCAACCATCAAAACCATACCGCGTGGATGCGAAATAACTTCATCAATTTGGGCGCGCTCAGCCGGAGTAATACTTAATAGGTCCAGATTTAACATGGCGGTATCAAAGTTAAACAAACGCATCACCACGTCTTGGCCATACACCGTCGGGACTGCCTCAACACGCAAGTTCAGCAGATGCGAAGCACCGTCACGATAGATCTCCTGCTGCATGTGTCCAGACTGCGGTTCGGTCGCAGCCGTAGAAATATTCGCACGGGAAGCTAAGGTAGCCATGATGACACGGTAGCGGTCACGACTGAGCTCAGCCACTGGGTGCAGTGCGCCATCAACACGCATGCGGATGCGGATTGACTCACGCTGATTTTCAATGTGAATGTCGGATGCGCCTAATCTATCAGCTTGATCAACGATATAATTAAAAACATCATTTGAACTGACCGTTGCCAGTGTTTGGCTCACCTGTTGCAGCGTCTCGCTGTCGCCTTCTTTGGCAATTTCAATGTCATCATAGACGATACTCTTTGGCGGATCGAACCGTAGCATAAATGAACGAAAAGCCGCGCCTGATATCAAGAAAAAGTGTGCAACTTTACCAACTTCGCGATAATCCTTTGTCATTTTAGCAATCAACGACTGAGGCGTCTGCGAAGTTACGCCAAAACGGTAGGACAGATCAGTGTCATTGTGCGCTAGGGGGATGATACGCCCTTTGTACATCTCATCAATTGTCAAAATATCTCGTTCCAGCGGCAAGTCAGCCTCAAAACTGCGGGTATCTAAATATTGCAAGCCTAAAATTGACGCTCGTTTCCTGGTAGCATCTTCGTCTTGCTGGCGACGACGTATTTGAATAGAATCTTCATCCATCACCAACATTATAGCAAAGTGCTTATGATTTAGCGAATGATATAATGAGTTCATGCGACCAGAAATTACGCTTATTTTGCACAATATTCGTTCGACGCACAATGTCGGCGCTATCTTTCGTACGGCAGAAGGCCTGGGAGTAAAGCGAATTGTCATCAGTGGCTATACCCCGTTTCCAGATTTGACTATCATCAATCAACCAGACCCACGGCTGCCACACCTTGTTGAAAAGATAACCAAGCAAATTCACAAAACAGCATTAGGCGCTGAGCAAATGGTTCCATTTATGCGCTACGAGACGCTGGAATATTGGCTGGAGGAGAATGAGCGTACTGGCAATCTACCGATTATCGCACTGGAGCAGGCGCCAGATAGTATTTCGCTGCCAGATTTTACTGCACCAAAAGCGTTCGCGTTATTATTGGGCGAAGAAGTTGACGGCATATCGGCTGAGCATTTAGCGCGTTGCACCGCAACAGTAGAAATCCCAATGTTTGGCAATAAAGAATCATTCAATGTCAGCGTCGCCTGTGGCATGGCACTATATCAGATGATATGTGGCTGATGATTACGTCAATTTGATACATTCTTCGCCCAGCAACGCCTTTAGTTCTTCAAGTAGCTGAGGTGCTGGATCGACTTTGAACGGCAGTCGAATGGCCGACTTGTGGTCATTTTCACCAAGCACCAACACAACATCAGTGATCCCTGGCGACGTTGAACATATCTTTTTGAGTGAAATCAGTTTGTCGTGGTCGCTCGGGTCTTTTACTTGCAGAAACAGGCGCGCAGGTGGCGTCTCGGGAGTTGCCGGCCGGGTAGCTGGTTTGGATGGATTTGACGATTTGGCATTAGCCGGAGTAGTAGTCTTGGTTTTTTGAGCACGGAAGTTTGCCCGCTTTTCTTTTTTATACTGGGCGCTTACTTTTGGTGCATCCATTTTACGACCCGTTGATTCATAGCTGGTGATATCACTGTCGGTGATAATCTCAATTTCATCAGCAATCATCTTGCTTTCTGACCCCAAATTACCGTCCCGATCACGAGCTGAGTTTTTACCGGTCACCCGCACCACCGAGTCTTGGACGAGCTTGGCGCCAACTTGCTCATACAAATTTGGGAAAACGATCACTTCACCTTCGCCAAATTTGTCCTCGAGGCCCACGAACGCCATTTTGCTGCCAGATTTGGTGATGATAGTGCGAACGTTCGTGATGATGCCACCAATTGTCATGAGTCGGCCATCATATTCTGGTACCAGCTGGGTCAATGGCTGCGTTTGCTCAAGCAAGTATGTAGCGTAAGCATCCAAAGGATGTGCCGAGATGTACAGACCCATTAGTTCGCGTTCCCACGTCAAGTACTCCTTATCATTCTTGTTCGGCGACGGCATCAACTGCATGGTCGGCTGAGCCACAGCCGCGTCATCACCCAGCATGCCAAACAAATCGGTCTGCCCACTAGCCGCTTCTTTTTGAACTTTTTGCGCAAAGGCGGTGATAGTATCTAGGTTAAACAATAAGTCGTGGCGATCACCAAAGCTATCAAATGCGCCACATTTGATGAGTGACTCCCAGGCCTTGCGGTTAAACTTGCTGGTCGATACTCGCTTGGCAAAATCTTCGATACTGGTGAATTTGCCATTCTCACGGGCGCGCAATAATTCTTCCACCGCGCCAACACCAACACCCTTGACCGCTGCCATGCCAAAACGAATTTTCTTTTCACCAGGCACCACCGCGAATTCAACGAACGACTCATTGACATCTGGGTTGAGCACTTCGATGCCCATGTGCTTACACTCAGTCATCTCGATAGCCAGGCGTTCGGTGTCGTCCTGGTCGCTAGTCATCAGCGCCGCCATGAAGGCGTCAGGATAGTGCGCCTTGAGGTATGCCGTCCAGTAGGCGATCAGGCCGTAACACGCCGCGTGCGACTTATTGAAACAGTAGTTAGCGAATTCTTCCAGCGCATCCCAGAACTGCTCAGCAATTTCCTTGGTCGCACCACCAACCTTGACTGCGCCCTCGACAAATTCTGGTTTAACCTTTTTCATCAGGTCGATTTTCTTTTTACCCACCGCTTTACGCAGGGTGTCAGCCTGGCCGCCGGTAAAGCCACACCACTCTTTGGAAATCTGCATAAATTGCTCTTGATAGACCAAAATGCCGTAGGTATTCTTCAGCGAGTTTTCCATACCAGGGTGCAGATAGGTAATTTCTTCCTCGCCATGTTTACGCTTGATGAATGAGTCGATAAATTGCATCGGCCCCGGGCGGTACAACGCCACCATGGCGATAATGTCTTCAAAGACGCTCGGTTTGAGCTCACGCAGGTACCGCTTCATGCCGGCCGATTCCAACTGGAAGACACCGGTGGTATCGCCACGCTGGAATAATTTGTAAGTTTCTTCATCATCTAGCGGCAAGTGCGACAGATCGATGTCCGTTTTGTAAACTTTACGAATAATGCGCAGCGCGTTGTTGATGATGGACAAGTTAGACAGGCCCAAAAAGTCCATCTTCAGCAGTCCCAGTTCCTCGACCGGACCCATTGGATACTGCGTTGCCACCACGCCCTTTTGCGCCATCTCGAGCGGCACGTATTTTACCAAATCATCTGGCGCGATCACCACGCCGGCGGCATGCACGCCGTGCGAACGAATGGTCCCTTCTAGCCGTGAGGCAAAGTCATAAACCGTCTTAGCGGTTGGGTTGGTCTCGTATTCTTTCTTGAGATCAGGATCTTCCTCTAGCGACTTTTTGATCGGTACATGACGGCCCTGGACTGGCGGTGGGATGAGCTTGGCCAGCCGGTCAGATTCACCGTATGGAACTTGCAATACCCGCGCCACGTCACGCACCGAAGCACGCGCTGCCATGGTGCCAAAAGTACAGATATTGGCGACTCGTTCTGAGCCGTATTTCTTGGCACAATATTCGATAACCTCGCCGCGGCGCGTATCTTGAATGTCGATGTCGATGTCGGGCATGGAAATACGGTCGGGGTTGAGGAAGCGTTCAAACAGCAGGTCATAATGCAGCGGATCAAGGTCGGTGATGTTCAGGGCATAGGCGATGATGGAGCCGGCTGCCGAGCCACGCCCTGGTCCGAAAATAATTCCCTGAGATTTACCCCAGTTGATAAAGTCCTGAACGATGAGAAAGTAGCCGTTATAGCCCATCTTGTCGAGCACGCCAAACTCCATGTCTAGCCGCTCGATTTGATCGTCAGACAACATGGCACGCAGCTCGTCGTTTGGCAGTTTCTTTGCGTCCTCCAACTTCATGCCAGCGTACCGCGCCGCCATGCCGCTATACACCAGATGATCCAGATATTCTTTTTCAGACTCGCCGTTTGGCGTCGGGAATTTCGGGATGAGAATATCGCCCAGTTTGATCTCCACGTCACAGCGGTCAGCGATGGCTTTAGTGTTGGCAATTGCTTGTGGGTTGGTTTTTTGCCACCGCGAAATAATGTCTTCTGGTGTCGTCAAATGCAGCTCAAAATCCTTCAAACTCATCCGCTTTTCATCACTCAAATACGCGCCAGTGCCGACGCACAGCAAAATCTCATGCGCTTCTTGGTCTTCGTGATTAAGATAATGACCGTCGCTGGTCACCACACAGGGAATATCCAGTTCCTTGCTAATCCGCTCAATGTAATCATTGACCTTTTTCTGCTCCGGCCAGTGACTGCGCGCCTCGGGATGACCGTGATCTTGCAATTCCATATAGTACCGATCACCAAACACTGACTTGTACCAGCCAGCGATTTCCTTGGCTTTGTCATAATCATCATTGCGCAAATTCTCACCCAGCTCACCACCGATACAGCCGGACATACAGATGATGCCTTCGTTGTATTGTTCCAGCAGTTCGTGATCAATGCGCGGTTTATAGTAGACGCCTTCGAGGTTGGCGATGGTACTGAGCTGCATCAGGTTTTGATAGCCCTTGTGGTTCATGGCCAGCAGCGTCAAGTGATAGCGCGCCTTGTCCTTAGCTGGGTCGCGGTCGTGACGACTCCGCGCCGCCACGTAGGTTTCGATGCCGATGATTGGCTTGATGCCAGCACTCTTGGCTGCTTTATAAAACTCAATGACGCCTGACATCGTACCATGGTCAGTGATAGCACAGGCTTCCATACCGAGCTCCTTCACTCGGGCGACCATGTCAGGGATTTTGGTTAATCCATCGAGCAGTGAGTGGTGAGTGTGGTTGTGCAGGTGTACGTAATCAGACGGTTTCAAAACCGCCGACATACCGCCGTTATTTTTCCCCTCTGTCGTCATTAGTCTTAGTATAGCACGTTAGCGGCGACTCTGCATGGTGTTGATCAGTGTATTAAAGAAGTCAGCAAGTGGCGGGAACACGTCAACTAGATGACCCAGTACCCAAACTAAAATAGTCACCGAAAGAGTGGCACCCAGCACTGAGCCAAAGCCAAAAAAGATGCCGCGCCAAAAGTTCATGCCGTAAACCTGACGGCGAGAACGGTGAAAATCATAAAACAAATCTTCCAAAATTGCCTGACGGGCGCCATTTTCATTGTCACGAACAACTTTTTTAGTAGCCCTTTGTATTAATGACTTTTCTGAAGTATTATTTTTGACCACGTTTTGCCTTTCGCGTAAACTTTTTCATCAGTGCCCCCAGCGCTAAGGCTGAAGAAACAACCGAAAGCATTGATGATGCTTCAGCGTAATTCTGCTGGATAGCTCGTGAGTGCTGCATGGTTTTTTGGACGTGACGGCTCAGGCTGATTACCAAACAAATCAATGTGATAACGATAATCATCAAGGTAGCCAAAACAATTGACAAAATGATAACAACTTCATTCATAGTGTTATTATAGCCTATTTCAAACGATCTGTCAGATGTTGACGCAGTGCGGGGCCAAGCTTTTCATCTCGCAGCCCAAAGTCAATGATAGTTTTGAGATATTCAAGTTTATCACCGGTGTCATAGTACGTACCGTTGGTGATTTCCACGCCATAGAAGTTATGCCCTTCATCAATCATACGCTGCATAATTGGCTGAATGGCAAACTCACCGTGGCCATTAAACTCCTGGCGGGCGCGCTCCAAGTACGGGAAGAAATCAGCCGCCAGCAAATAGCTACTCACACTAGCCAAGTCGCTCGGCGCGTTGGCTTTACCCGGTTTTTCAACAATGTTCGTGATGGCAATCGTTCCGTCATCGAGTTGCTGACCAGCCGCGATGCCATAGCGATCAAATTCTGCATCATCAATGATTTTCTTGCATGACAGCACTGCGCCATCCAATTTTTCTGCAGCAGCAACCATCTGTTGAAAACGGCTTGGTGTCGCGTCGATAAAGTCGTCAGCAAACGTATAAATCACTGGCTCATCCGGCCCAATCAAATGCGCAGCACATGCCAAAGGAGTCGCGTTACCATATGGGCCCTTTTGGCGAACATACACGAAGTTAGCCATTTCCGACAGTGAGTGAACCAGGTCAATCAACGGGCGCTTCTTATCGCCACCAGCCCGCAAATTTGCCAGCAAATCTTCGTTCGGCACGTCAAAATGATCTTCAATGGCACGCTTGTTGGCGCTTCCGACGATGATGATGTCGCGAATACCGGCAGCAACCAGTTCTTCCACAACGTATTGGATGATTGGCTTATCAATCAGTGGCATCATCTCCTTAGGCATCGCTTTAGTTTGTGGCAAAAACCTAGTGCCAAATCCTGCCGCTGCAATCACTGCTTTTGTCGGTTTTCTCATATCTCGTTCTCCTTTGTTATCGCCTTATTCATCAAAAAATCTTTCACCGTATCTCGCAGTGCCGCATAATCCAAATTCTCCGAATCAACGATCACTGTTGTGATATTATCCGCAACCAGTGGACGATATTTGTCACGAATTTCGTGTTCCGTCAATTTATCATATAGATCATCAGTGTGCACTGAGTGGCGATGACCAGATCGTTTGCGATCGTAAAATCGCCGCTTTACTTCCGCCAAGCCGCACGTCACGTAAATCTGCAGAATTGGTCGATGTGGGCTATGCCGCAAAATCTCTTCTGCAGCTGACGTTTGCAATGCCGACTCAATGATAATCTGCTCACCCAATTTCTCAAATTCAATACCCAATTCCAAAACCGCCCGTCGAGTCACACGACCCAAGGCGCTACTCTGCTGATCAGTGTATGTTCCGCCCAAATGGTCAGCCAAAAACTCCTTGACAGCATCTTGCGCGACACCGCGTACCCCTAGATCTTGCACCAGACGTTTCACTAACGTCGTTTTACCAGATCCAGGGATGCCAGTAATGATGATCATCAGCTATAGCCTCTCACGAATCAATTTCTGCGCCAAGCTTGGGTTAGCCTGACCCTTTGAGCGCTTCATGACTTGACCGACCAAATAGCCGATGGCTTTGTCCTTGCCGGCTTTGATGTCGGCGATGGAAGCTGCCGAGGCTGGGTCGCTCAACACTTCGTCAACGATGGAAGCGATGGCCGATTCGTCAGACACCTGCAACAAGTTCTTTTCTTCAGCGAGCTTGCGCGGATCCGTAGCGCCAGCCAATAGCTCATTGAATAGCTCCTTGGCATTGGTGCTAGAAATCTCCGCTTTCTCGGTCATCTCCGCTAACTCCACCAAATCATCAACCGACACATGCGGCGTATTAGCTTCAACCGACGCGGAGTCATGCTCAGAATCACCGCTATTAGATGTCAAAGCACTGGCAAACCAGTGTGCTACCCGTTTGGCAGCTACGTCGCCTGATTTCTCCTGCACTTTCAGCATGATAGATGCGTAATTTTGATTGGATAGCAGTGAATTAACCACTGACTTATCCAAGCCTAATCCACTCCATTTTTCACGATACTCAGCAGGCAGCATCGGCACTTCAGCCTGAATTCGTGCAATTTCCTCATCGCTCAGCACCACTGGCGGGATGTCGGCATCAGGCATGTAGCGATAATCCTGCGCGTCCTCTTTCGAGCGTTGTGAAGTAGTAATTTGCTTGTCGTCGCTCCAGCCGCGGGTTTCCTGCACCACCGATTCACCATTTTCCAGCAGGTCAACTTGGCGTTTGAATTCGTATTCAGCGGCACGCTCGACGCTGCGGAACGAATTGAGATTCTTCACTTCCGCGCGCTTGCCGAGCTCAGTCGCACCTTTCTTAGCCACCGAAATATTGACGTCAAAGCGCATGTTGCCGTGATACAAATCACCGTGCGTCACGCCAGCATAGACCATCAATTTGTGCAGCTCCGAAGCGTACGCTTTGGCCTCCTCGGCAGAATGAATATCCGGCTCAGAGACGATTTCAATCAGCGGCGTACCAGCGCGGTTGAGGTCAACCAGCGAATAGCCGTCGTGGTGCGTCAATTTACCAGCGTCCTCCTCCATGTGCGCATGATGAATTCGCACTCGTTTGAGTGAACCATCCTCCAGCGGCGCGTCGACATAGCCAGCCAAAATGATCGGCTGGTACATCTGCGAGGTCTGATAACCTTTTGGCAAGTCAGGGTAAAAATAATGCTTGCGGTCAAACCGGCTAACGCGAGCAATCGGCGCGTTCAGAGCTTTACCGGCGCGCACCGCCAGCTCGACAGCGTGCTTATTGAGCACCGGCAGCATGCCCGGCAGGCCAAAGTCAATCTCGTGCGTTTTTTCGTTTGGCTCAGCATTACGCGCGTCATTATCAGCCGGGCTAAACAGCTTGGTTTTGGTCGCCAGCTGGACGTGGCACTCGATGCCAATGGTCATTTCATATTCATCATATACACTCATCATAACGCTCCCAAATCTTTTAGTGCTTGCTCAAAGCTTGTCATGGCTCGCCGAAAACTTTGCGCGGTCAGTTTCACGTTGGTTTCGTGGGCAATTTGATTGCGCAATTTGTGCGCCGCCCACAACCCATTTTCATCAGTCCAATCACCTCTGCGAGCTTTCAGCCGGTCGCCCATCGTCGTACCCGCCACGCCGCAGTCGCGCATGGCTTTGTCGAGCAGCTTGTCGGCTTTAACGATTGCCATCTGCAGACCATCCGAACCGCCGGCCTTGGCGCCATGTTGAATTGCCCGCCAAACTTTTCGGTACATTTCCCTGTCAAGCTTTTGATGTCCGCGCGATGTCAATTGGATAAAAATAATCAGCAAAGCACCGATCACCAGCGCTGCTACCACCAGCGCGATCAACAAGCCATCCATCAGGCAGCCTCCACTTCTGAGGCCAACTTCAACAAGTTGCTGTCTGACTGGCGGTCACCAATCAACTGCACACCAATTGGCAAACCTTCGTCACTAGTTCCAGCTGGCACGGAAATTGCTGGTAGTCCCGCCAAGCTAGCTGGCACCGTCATGATGTCCGCTAGATACATTTTTATCGGATCATTGGTATTTTCGCCAAGTTTGAACGCCGGTGTTGGTGCGACTGGCATCAACAGTGCGTCGTACTCAGCAAACAATTGTTTAAACTCGTTGATGAGTAAGGTGCGCGCTTTTTGCGCCTGCATATAGTAAGCGTCAAAAAAGCCGCTCGACAACACAAAACTACCAATCATAATTCGTCGCTTATTCTCCGTTGTAAAACCTTCGTTGCGGCTGCGACCGTACAACTCCGCCAAGGTCTTCACTTCAGTCGCTCGGTGGCCATAGCGCACACCATCATAGCGCGCCAAGTTTGACGATATCTCTGCCGGCACAATGATGTAATACATCGCCAGCGAATGTTGCATCATGCTGAGATCCACTTCTTCAACGTCATAACCCAGCCGCTTCAGTTTTGCAGCATAGTCAAGCGTTTTCTGGCGAACCGCCGCGTCCACATCGTCAGTCATACATTGCTTCACCAAACCAATCTTCTTCTTGGTAAATTCTGGCTGATGCTGCCAAAAGTCCGGCAGCGTGGTCATGTCTTTGTCGTCGCGGCCCGCCATGATTTCCATCACCAAATTGGCGTCATCAGCATTGGTTGCAAAACAGCCAATCGTGTCCGTGCTCGACGCCATGGCAACCACGCCATAGCGGCTGACCGCACCGTAGGTTGGCTTGACACCAACCACGCCATTGAAGCTGGCTGGCTGACGAATCGAACCGCCAGTATCGGTACCCAACGCAAACGGCACCACATCAAGCGCCGTCACTACTGCCGAGCCGCCCGATGAACCACCAGCCACTCGAGTTTTATCCGCGGCGTTTTTGGTCGGACCAAAGGCTGAGTTTTCCGTCGAGCCACCGTGAGCAAAGGCGTCCAAGTTCGCCTTGCCGATGCAGATTGCACCTTCAGCCTCTAATTTTTCAACGGCCATCGCCTGGAGTGGCGCCTCAAAATTCTCGAGCATTTTTGCAGCGGCAGTTGTCGGCGCACCAAAGGCCAAGAAATTGTCTTTCACGACAAATGGCACACCGGCCAGCCTGCCAGAAATTTCGCCCTTATCCACCAGTTCGGCCCGCTCCAACGCCCGCTCTTCCGTCAAACTGAGCAGCGCATGATAATCTTCAACGTCACGCGCTCGTCGCAATGCCTCCTTGATATTTTCAACTGCACTTTTCCCAGTAAAATCACTAATCCGACTCATCACAACACCTGCGGCACTTTCACTTGATTGTTCTGTTTTTCGGGCGCTAGCTCAAGTAGCTCGTCTCGAGATATTCCCGGCTTGACCTCGTCTTCCCGCCAGACATTCTCCAGGCCCGTCACTTGATAGGTCGGCTCCACACCAGACGTATCGAGCTCGCCCAGCTGATTGATATATTCTACGATTTTCTCCACGTCCTGTCGCAAGCCATCCACTTCGCCATCTGCCAATTGCAAACCGCTCAAATCCGCCAAGCGCTGGACATCACTATTAGAAATTGCACTCATGAACTCATTATACCACTTGAAAATTAATTACAGAAAATCACTCGCCCCATGTCTAGGAGCGAGTGACAGGTGATACCCAACTAACTAGTCAAGTAGGTAGCTTGAGTTGTATTTAAAGTTTGATTTTTTGATACTTGGCTTGTCATGAGCCTGCACTGCCAGCGTGATAGCTAGAGCAACTGCAACAACGCTGGTGATTGCGATCAACGTGATAGCCAATGGGCGTGATTTGTTGTAGCCATTGATGATCTTGCCGATGAAAAATATCACAACTACCAATACTGCCAAGCAGACGAGTGATGGCAAGAAGTTACCCAAGTACAGTGCTGTGTATACTGAACCAGCATCTGAAACACCGATCAACAGCAACGAGCTAATCAATACACTAATGAGGTTTGCGACCAGTGGCAACGCCGCCAATACGATCATGAACAAGCTACCATAGGTTGTCAGTTTGTAAGCCAATCGACCAGTGTAGCCGCTACGGTCAGCGGCAATTGCGCGTGTTACGCGGCCAAATAGGACAAATGCCAACACTGAAAATAGTACTGCCAAAATACTAACGGCCAAAATGTTTGCAGTGATCGAGCCGCTCAACATCAAACCAAATGACATCGCTTCTTTTGCAGACCACATGCCGAACAACATTGGTACGAGTACTACACTGGTGATTGCAGCAAATGTTACTGAAACCATTGCTAATGCGTATTCAAATGTAAGCCATTTTGCTTGCGAAGCAGCGCGTGGAGCCATGTACTCAGCTTGCTCGACGACTGGAGTTTCTGTTGTTTTCAATTCTGCCATATAATTCTCCTCCTTATTATGGTTATCTTTAGTGTACCATTGTTTGCTTAATTTCTGCAATCAAATCACGCAGCTCTGCGGCTTTTTCAAACTCTAGATTGGCGCTATGCAGCTCCATTTGACCGGTCAGTTCCTTGATCAGCGTTGGGTATTCGTCCTTTGGAATTTTCTTCAAATCAAGTTTTGGCTTTTTATCCGATTCTTTTTGCGGAATGATGGAGCGCAGGCCATCGTCAATCTTCTTCTGAATGGTTTGCGGCGTGATACCGTGCTCTTCGTTATATTGCTGCTGAATTTGCCGCCGACGATTCGTCTCATCAATCGCTCGGTGCATACTGTCAGTCACATTATCGCCGTACATCAACACCCGCCCATCGACATGCCGCGCCGCCCGGCCAATTGTCTGAATCAGTGCCTGTTCAGAGCGGAGGAAACCTTCTTTATCAGCATCCATAATCGCCACCAGACTGACTTCCGGTAGGTCCAGCCCCTCACGTAGCAAATTGATACCAACTAACACGTCATACGTTCCCAGTCGCAAATCTTTGAGAATATCGCCGCGCTCCAATGTGTCAATTTCACTGTGTAGATACGCCGTTTTCACACCATTATCGGTCAGGTAGGCACTCAGATCCTCAGCCATGCGCTTGGTCAAGGTGGTTACCAGCACGCGGTGGCCGTTGGCGATGGTCTGGCGAATCTCCTCCATCAAATCATCAACCTGCCCTTCGGTCGGCCGCACCTCAATCGGCGGATCAAGCAGCCCCGTCGGCCGAATCAACTGCTCAGCCGGCTTTGGTGAATGAGCAATTTCATAGTCACCCGGCGTAGCCGACACATAAATCGCCTGGTGAATATGCTGATCAAATTCATCAAATCTCAGCGGGCGGTTATCCAACGCACTCGGCAAACGAAAACCATGCTCCACCAACACTTCCTTGCGCGCCCGGTCGCCGTTATACATACCGCGGACTTGCGGCAAGGTCATATGCGACTCATCGACCAGCAGCAACCAATCGTCCGGAAAATAATCAATCAAGGTCGCCGGCTGCTCGCCCGGCTCGCGGTCAGTCAGATAGCGCGAATAATTCTCGATGCCTTTAACAAAGCCAGTTTCTTTGAGCATTTCTAGGTCATATTTGGTGCGTTGACTGAGGCGCTGTGCCTCGAGTAACTTGTCGTGCGACTCAAGCCATTTGAGCCGCTCGTCAAACTCTTTTTCGATACCGATGATCGCCTTTTCAATTCGTTCACGCGGCGTTGAATAGTGACTAGACGGGAAAATCGTCAGGTTAGCTGGCTGATCCAAAATCTCGCCAGTCAACGGATCAATTCGCGTGAGTCTCTCGACCTCATCGCCAAAAAACTCCACCCGCACCGCCGTGTCCTGCCCGGCTGGGAAAATATCGACCACATCGCCGCGCACCCTGAAAGTGCCGCGCGCAAAATCAACGTCGTTGCGCTTATACTGAATGTCAGTCAGTAAGCGAATAAACTTATCCTGCACCCGCCGCTCGCCGACCGTCAATTGAATCGCCATATCAGCGTACGTCTCCGGCGAACCAATGCCGTAAATGCAAGATACGCTCGCCACAATGATAACATCGCGCCGCGTTAGCAATGCCGAGGTCGCCGCATGCCTGAGCCGATCAATCTCATCATTAATCTTCGAATCTTTCTCAATGTAGGTATCGCTACTGGCGATGTAGGCCTCCGGCTGATAATAATCAAAATAACTGACGAAATAATGTACCTCGTTGTCCGGAAAAAACTCCTTAAACTCAGAAAACAGTTGTGCCGCCAAAGTCTTGTTGTGCGCCAGCACCAGCGTCGGCACATTCCGCCGAGCAATAATATTCGCCATAGTAAACGTCTTGCCCGACCCCGTCACGCCCAGCAACGTCTGCTCGCGCTCACCCTGCTCCAAACCATCCACCAGCTGAGCAATCGCTGTCGGCTGGTCGCCGGTCGGCTGGTATTTGGAGACGAGATTAAAGGCGCTCATATCATTACTATTGTAACGCATCACAATTTATATATAAAAATATTTTGAAAATCGCCCACAGTATGGTATGGTAGCAATATGACATATCGACACAACATCGTTGTTCGTCGTCGCCGCTCTGACTCAGAGGGCTAATTAGTCGTATATTTATTATAAAACTAGAGAGCCCTCGTCCGAGCGGCTCTTTTTGTTATCATAGAAAGGAAGGATATGGACCACGACGCGCCTCACTACACCAAGGTTGCCAGTCACGAAGCCGTGAACGGTGAGTTCGATACGTGTCTCTTGCTCTACTCGGGAGGCCTCGACACATCCGTCATGCTCAAGTGGTTACAAGAAAAATATAATTGCAAGGTCATCACCCTAACGGTCAATATCGGCCAAACGGTTGATGATCTCGACGCCATTGCCGAAAAAGCCAAAAAACTCGGCGCCATAGAAACCATCACGGTTGACGCCCGCGACCGCTTCGCCGATGAGCTGCTGTCGCTGGCCATCAAAGCCAACGCTGATTATCAAGGTGGCTACGCCCTCTGTACGCCACTCGGGCGCATCATCATTTCGCAATTGGCCGTCGAATATGCCGAAAAGTACAATTGCACAGTCATCGCACACGGTGCCACCGGCAAAGGCAACGACCAAGTTCGCTTCGAAACCTACATCACCACACTCAACCCTAAACTCAAGATCCTGGCACCGGTACGTGAGTGGAGTATGGGTCGAGAGGAAGAGCTGGCCTACGCCAAGAAGCACCATATCCCCGTGCCGCACACCCAGGAATCACCCTACTCAACCGATGAAAACATGTGGGGTATCACCAGCGAAGGCGGCGAAATTGAATCACCATCGCTCAAGCCAAATTACCACGCCATTCTCAATTGGTGCTCGACCATCAAATACACGCCAGACGAAGCCGAGGACATTACCATTGAATTTATCAAAGGTGTACCTGTCGCGGTTGATAACCGTCACTTTTCACTCCAGGCGCTCATCCAACACTGTAACCAACTCGGCCGCAAACACGGTGTGGGCGTATCAACCCTCATCGAAGATCGACTGGTCGGGCTGAAGGTACGCGGCGTCTATGAAAATCCTGGCGCTGCCATTTTAATCGCGGCTCATCAAAAGCTCGAGCAATTGGTGTCGACCCGTGTTGAAAATGAACTCAAAGCCGAAATGGACAAAAAATGGGCGTATCTGACCTACGCGGCTCAGTGGTACGAGCCAGCCGTCCATCACATCAACGCCTACATTGATGACCAGAACCAAAAAGTCACCGGCACAGTGACGGTTCGCCTGTACAAAGGTACCATCACCGTCGTCAGTGTGGACTCACCACATTCGTTGTTTGATATCAATCTTGCAACATTTGATTCCAACGACGCATTCAACCAGAATTCGTCCGCCGGATTCATTGAATTATATTCACTAAGTCAGCGAACAGCTGAAGGAGCATACTCATATGGCAAGTAAACTATGGCAATCAACCGCAACTGGCTCACTTCATCCATTAGTCGAGACATACACCGTTGGTGACGATCAGGTATTGGACCAGCACTTACTCGGTCACGACATTACCGCGACCAAAGCGCATGCTCACATGCTAGAAAAAATTGGCGTGCTGACCAGCGACGAATATCAACAATTGGCAGCCGCCTTGGACGAGCTGCTGAACGAGTGGAAAACTGGTGCCTTCACGCTCACCAGCGAGCACGAAGATGGCCACACCGCTATTGAGCTATATCTGACAGAAAAACTCGGACCAATTGGCAAAAAGGTTCATACTGGTCGAAGCCGCAATGACCAAGCCTTGGTGATGATGCGACTATTTATCAAAACGGAGCTTGAGGCAGTAGCCAAAAAGCTGGAAGCAGTCGCTCAGGCCTATGCTGGCAAAATTGCCGTCATTGGCCAGACCGAGATGCCTGGCTACACCCACACCCAAAAAGCCATGCCAACCACGGTCAGTATGTGGCTTGGCTCATATCACGATGCGTTTCATGACCTCCAGCAATTGGTGGCACACAGCATCACCGCCATCGATCAAAACCCGCTGGGTAGCGCTGCTGGCTTTGGCGTTACTCTGCCACTTGACCGCCAGATGACGACCAGTGAGTTAGGCTTCGCTAAAGTACAGGAAAATCCCATGTACTGCGGCTTGTCGCGCGGCGTGTTTGAGCTGATTGCCGTGCAAGCACTCAACCCAATCATGGTCTTTGCTGGCAAATTTGCCGAAGACATGTTGCTGTTTACCTCTCAGGAGTTTAACTATTTCAAGCTGCCTGTTACCATGACCACTGGATCGTCCATCATGCCGCACAAACGTAACTACGACGTCTTTGAGATCATGCGCGCCACCGCCCACGCTTATCCAAACTACGCTTTGCAACTCCAAGCTATTTCGACAGGTGCCGGCAGTGGCTATCACCGCGACTTGCAGTTGACCAAAAAGATCACCATGGATGCCTTCACGTCGGCACTCGACACTCTGGAAGTTCTGACACTCTGTGTCAGTGAACTGGAGGCTAACACTGACCGATTGGCTGAGGCGATGACCGATGAACTTTACACCGTCGCCAAGATTAACGAATTGGTGGAAAAAGGCGTGCCATTCCGCGACGCCTACCAGCAGGTCAAACAATCATTTCTGGGTGAATAATTACAGATTTTTTACTGATTATCTGCTAAAGATTTGACAAACACAAGCTTTTTGTGCTATAATCAAAAGATACGTGAATTAAAACATAAAAAGGCAGAAAATGACAGACAAAAAAGATCTGGTGTGTATACCACGCGAAATTGAACTCCAAGCTGCGATGTTCCGTTTGGGTAATATTAATGAGGAAATTCAAAAAGGTTATGATATCCTCAAAAAATATCATAAGACAGTAACCTTTTTCGGTTCGGCACGCACCTGCCCAGACAGCCCATATTACCAAGCTGCCAAAGAAGCGTCTGAGCGTTTGGCAAGCTTGGGCTATGCGGTTGTCTCTGGTGGTGGCCATGGTATCATGGGTGCCGCCAACGAAGGAGCCAACAAAGCGGTGCAAAAAGGTGCGCGCGCTGCTGGTGGTGAATCAATCGCCTTTAACATCAAGCTACCACACGAACAAGATTTGAATGAGTATGCAACCGAGTCGTTTGAGTTCCAACATTTTGCTCCCCGCAAAATTGTCATGACCATGTACGCTGACGCCTACATTTATTTCCCTGGTGGTTTTGGCACCTTGGACGAATTGGCGGAGATATTGACCTTGATCCAGACACAGAAAACTAACCGCGTGCCAGTCATCTTGTTTGACACGGCGTTCTGGAGCGATTTGGATGCTTTCTTCCGCGACCACATGTTAGCCGAATCAGCAATCGTCAAAGAAGACCTTGATATTTACACCATCACTGACAGTGTCGACGAAATCATCGACATCGTTACCGCCAACAAAACCTATTGCGACCACTAATCCAAGATGTCATCAACCCGCCGACAGATACCGCCATCACAAATGATGCGACTAACGGCTGGGTTGTGCGTCTGCGGATGATCCCGAAAACGACGGTAAATCTCCTGCCCCAGGGCAACTTTACCGTGTTTGGTGGTATTCCTACCAAGTGACAACTGATGGTGATAGTTTTCAACAATGTCCACAGGATGAAAAGAAATAATGTACCCGTCTATGTCTGCCAGTACCCAGTCGCTAGCTTTGAAGCAGGCTCGCTTGTCGATTTCTGGAGCCACCGCCATCAGCGCCTGGTAGACTTCATTTGCTGTCGTATCACGCGGATCCAGCCCCAAAGCACGCAGCACACTATGTGTTCGCGCCAAAACATCCGACATCAACCGAATGTCGCTATCGTCACGTGTCATTCGATTTAGCTCCTGCAAGGCAATTTGTATGTTCGCGCCTTCTCCTAATAGTCGAGCCAAGTGTTGTGCCATGATTATATACTCCTTTCCTGTAGCGGCATCTCGTGTAGACTAGTGCCTTTATATAAAATTCCCGCCTTAGCACTAATTTTCGCAACGACGGCGCTGGAGTTTGCGCTGCCAAAAATAACCGACTCTCGCAAACTGCCGCCCTCTGCCCATCTACTCAAAAATCCTGAGGCAAATGCATCACCAGCTCCTGTTCTGTCGATGGCCGGGACGTCTTCATACATGCCAGCACGGACAATCGTCTTGCCATCGCTCGCCATGGAGCCGTTAGCACCATCTGTGACCAGCAGTGTCGGTACCAAATACAGCCCGTGGCGAATCAAACTCTCCAAATCACTTCCTTCAACAAGCTGCTGCATTTCCTCTTTATTGACAGTCAAAATATCTACATCTTGCAGCAAGCCAAGCAACAATTCGCGCTGCGCCAACTCTTTTTTGCCAGGATTAAAACAAATTTTGATGCCGCGTTCGCGCGCTTGAGTAAACAGTTTACTGAGCGTTTGCATTTGTCCCGCTAGGTTGGAAACATACAGCCAATCCGCCTGAACATTTTCCAGAGAAAAATCGCTTGGATGATAGTGTGTGGAGGCACCACGATAGGTCAAAATAGTCCGCTCGCCATTTGGCGCTAGGAGCATGACTGAATATCCCGTGTTGTATTTGTCAGAGAATTTCACTAGCTGCGTGCCAACACTTTCACTGTCTAGCGCGTCCAACACTGCCTGGCCTGCTGGATCGCGCCCAACAACCCCCATGAACTGCGTTTGATGACCCTGACGAGCAAAGGTGACGGCCGCATTAGTAGCGCCGCCGCCGGTAGAAAAATGAATCTGATTGACATCAATTTTTGAACCCAGCTCCAGACGCTGAAAACAACGTTCTGGGCTTTCACAAACTGGTGCCAAAGCTGGCGAATGGCTCAGGAATACGTCTTGAACGGCAGCACCAATGGTAATGATTTTGGCCATTAGATCACCGCCCTTCCGCTTGAACCAAATGCCATGATTTTTTCTTCGACGACTTTCTGGACTGCCAAATACACCTCAGGCATCAGCTTAACGATGGCATATTCATTCGGATTTTCACGCAAAGTTTTTTCCAGTGTGGTGCGGAAAGCGTAGCGCATGTCGGAGTTGATGTTTATTTTGGAAACGCCAATTTTTGCCGCATCTTCAAAGTAGTGCAGCGGTGTGCCCGACCCGCCGTGGAGCGAAATCTGGCAGTGCAGCGCCTCGCGGATACGTGCCAATAATTCCAAATCCAGCACTTTCGGCACTGGATATTTACCGTGCAAGTTGCCGACTGCCGCTGCAAAAGTATCAACCCCCGTCGCCTCGACAAACGCCCGCGCGCCGTCTGGTGTGGAAAAAGTCTTCTTGATCTCTTCATAATCAATGGCTTCGGTATGAACGTTGGAGCTGCCGCCAAAATAGTGTGGCTCAGACTCAACCAGTGCGCCGGTAAATTTGGCATACTCCACAACCTCGCGAGTTTTGGCGATGATTTCCTCATCAGAAGCGTCGTGATTTGCCTGAGAAATGTCAATGTGCACAAACTCGTAGCCCGCATCAATGGCTCGTTTACAGCCCTCGACCGTCGGTCCGTGATCTAGATTTAAGTACATCTCAATGCCGTATTCAGCCTTGTAGTTATCCACCAGATCGCGCACATTCTCCAGTCCCATGGCCTTCACCTCGGCGTCTGACACTTCCACCAACACTGGTGACTGGAGTTTCTGTGCTGCCCGTGCCACGGCAATTAGCGTTTCTTGATTGTCAATGTTAAACGCCCCGACCGCAAAATGTTGCGCCCGTGTCCGCTGCATTAAATGACGCGCCCGCGTCGTGTTTTGTCGAATCTCTGAAATTGATAGTCCCATACTGCCCCCTAAAATACTTATGCTAATTATATCAGGTACCGCGTACTGTGCCAAGGGATTTTGGGCATTTCCAAAGTAGTGTCGCTTGATTTTAAGTGAACTATGTGGTATATTATATCTTATCTTCTGCTCGAAGTTCGTCTAAGGGTAGAAGTCGCCCTTTAGCTTCGAGCACATTCTCTCTGAAAGGAGGGGAAATGTCGTGGAAAACAGCCTTCTTGCTGGGAGGCATCACAGGAGTCATTGTCTATGTAGCGTGCTATTTTATTGCACACTATATGGGTCAGCCACCGCTACCGCTATATATAGCGGTAGCGGTGGGGCTTATTTCTGCCATATGGCAGAAATACCTAGAGGGCTAACAAGCCCATCGAAAATAGCTCGCCTTTGAGGTATTTAAACCTTGGCTTGAGCCTCTCGGTGGGCTATTTTCATTGGAGAAAATCGACTACGTTACTAACTACTGAGTCGACGTCCAGGCCGTGCTTTTGCCACAGCTCGACCATTGAGCCAGACTCACCAAACATGTCATTGGCACCAATCCGTTTCATTTTCACCGGCAATTGTTCACTGAGTAGTTCCGCCACACTTGAGCCAAACCCGCCAGCAATCTGCCCTTCTTCTGCCGTCACCATACAGCCGCATTTTTGGGCGGCGCTCAGCACTGCTGCCTCATCCAACGGCTTGATGGTCGGGAAATGAATAACCTCCGCCTGGATGCTATGCTGATTTGCCAGTATTTCCGCTGCCAGAAGCAATTGATAGGTCATCGTGCCAGTGCCCAGCAACGCCACGTCTTTTCCTTCGCGCAACACGTAAGCTTTGCCAATTTCAAAATTATCATACCCGAGAAACAGTGGCATATCAGCCCGCGGCAACCGCACATAATTTGGCCGCGAATCAGCCACCATCGCCGCCGCCATCAGCTCCGCCTCGTGCGCGTCGCCCGGCGCCAGCACCACCATGTTTGGTAAGCTCCGCATCAGCGCGATATCCTCCAGCATTTGGTGGGTCGCACCATCTGGACCCACGTTCAGCCCTGCATGTGAACCGACCACCTTGACCGGCTGATTATTTAAACAAATCGTCGTCCGAATCTGTTCCCAGTTGCGGCCCGGACTAAACGAAGCGTAGCTAGCGGCAAACGGGATGTTGCCCATGGCTGCTAGCCCAGACGCCACCGTCACTAAATTTTGTTCCGCCACACCAACTTCAATGAGTCTCGGCGCACCGATATGCTGAGCAAATTTACCAAAGCCGACACTTCCTACCAAGTCTGCACTAAGCGCCACGACGCGGTCATCCTGCTTGGCCAGTGCAACCAAACCATCACCAAAGCCACCTCGCACCGAAGCATACGTGGGCGTTTGCCAGTCACCACGCAGATACATCATTTCCTATCCTCCAACTGAGCCAGCGCTCGCTGTGCTTCCTCGGCAGTGGGAACTTTCCCGTGCCAATGATAATCGCCTTCCATAAAATTGACCCCCTTGCCTGGTATGGTGTGGGCAATGATGACACTTGGTCTATCCGTCACAGCGCGAGCCATACTCATGGCCTCACAGATACTCTCCATATTGTGCCCATCAATCTCCTGAACGTGCCAGCCAAAACTGCGCCATTTGCCTCGCAAATCTTCCAGCGGCATGACGTCCTCGGTGCTACCGCCAATTTGAATATTGTTACGATCAATAATACCGATGAGATTACCTAATTTATATTTACTGGCAAACATTGCCGCTTCCCAAATATTACCCTCGTCCAATTCACCATCACCCATCAGACAATAAACAAATCGCTTAGGCTGAGGATGTAGGTACCGTAAATGGTAGGCCATGCCCGAAGCTTGGCTCAAGCCCGAGCCTAATGGTCCACTGGTTGTTTCAACACCGGGCAGCACTTGACGTTCTGGGTGTCCTTGCAGTCGAGAGCCAAACCGCCTGAGTGTCGCCAATTCTGACTTGGGAAAGAAGCCGCGCTCCGCCAAGATTGCGTACAGCACTGGCGCACAGTGACCATTACTCATCACGAACAGGTCTCGTTCGACCCAATCGGGGTTCTCCGGGCTGACGTGAAGCACGGCAAAATACAAGGCTGTCATGATGTCCGCCAAGCCCAATGCACCAGCAGTGTGACCACTACCAGCCTGCTCCAGCATGGTGATAATGGAGCGGCGCACTGACGCAGTGTGCTGCTCCAACTGTTTATGCGTGACGTTTGGCTGCACTAACCCAACATGCCCTTTTTGTTAATTTCATTTTGAATGTTTTGGTAGGCTTCTCGAGGATTTGGCGATTTTTGGATGGCGCCACCAACCACCAAAACATTGACACCGCTATGCGCCAAGCCGTAGGCGTTGTCTGGCATAACGCCACCGTCCCAGCCAATTTCTACAGCAGGATTGATGTCTTTGATGAGGCGGATTTTTTCCAATTGCATCAAACTAGCACTACCGCCAAAACGGCCAAGCTCACCAGAAAATATCATGACGTGGTCTGATGCCTTGATGAGATCAACAACGGTACTCGGAACGGTCGGACGCATCAACACCAAGCCAGCTTTGATATCTGCTTGTTTGATTTTCTGCAGCGCACCAAGGACATCGCCCTCAGACTCAGCGTGCAATAAAATCATATTTGGGCGCAGCGCTACCAAATCTTCGATGTATTCGTCAACATTCTTCACCATGGCATGAATATCAATCTGCCAGCCTTCTGGTGCCCACAAATCTCGCAAACCAACCGTCAAGTTTGGTGCAAATTGCCCATCAGAAATATCAATGTGCGCTCGCTCGGCAAAACCAGTGATTCGCTCAATTTGTTCTTTGTATTGATCAACATTTTCCGCCAGAATACTGGGAGTAATTACTGTGTTCATAATAATTGGTCCAACTGCGCATTGCGCCTATTAAATCTTGGTGCGTCAACATACGGAGTGTTGAGCCATGTTTCCATGATCCCCTTCCACGCCGCTTCATTGTCTTCCAAAACACGAGCTGGCAAACACAACACGTTTGAGTTATTGTCCTGGCGTGTCATTTTGGCTTCGTAGGCATCCCAAATGACGCTGGCACGAATCCCCTTGAAACGGTTCGCCGCCATGCACATACCTTGACCGCCACCACAAATCAAAATTGCTCGTGGATCGTCCGATTCATCACCAATCACTCGCAGAGCCGCCGCTTGAGCAAACTGAGGAAAATCATCATCCGGGTTCAGCTCTCGCCCGCCAACATCTTCGACTTCATAGTTATTTTTCACCAAATACGCGAAGACTTTTTCTTTCAACAGAAAACCGCGATGATCAGATCCCAAGTAAATTTTCATACTCATAAGTATAAGCGGTTTGGGAGCTTTTTGCAAATTAGCCAGCGCGCTTCAAAACAGCGCCAATATCTGCCACCAACTCTACCAAACGGTTCGAATAACCCCACTCATTGTCGTACCAAACCATGACTTTGATCAGATTGCCACCAACGACTTTGGTGAGTGGCAAATCAACAACGCCAGAGTGTGAATTGCCAATGAAATCCCTGCTGACGAGCGGCTCTTCGCTGACACCCAAAATGCCTTGATAGAACGTGTCTTGTGCGGCTTTTTTGAATGCCTCATTTACCTGCTCAACCGTCACGTCACGTCGCAGAAGTGCCGTCACGTCGCTGAGAGAAACCACTGGAGTTGGTACGCGCACACTCAGACCATCAAACTTGCCAGTTAGCTGCGGCAAAGTTTTCGTCACAGCAATGGCTGCGCCCGTTGTTGTCGGCACCATGTTTTCAGCTGCGTTACGGCCTTCACGCAAATCCTTGGACGGCGCGTCTTGCAATCTTTGGCTAGCGGTGTAGCTGTGTACTGTTGTCAGCATTGATTTTTCCACGCCAAACTCTGCATCCAAAACTGCCATCACCGCACCCAAGCTGTTGGTCGTGCAGCTGGCATTTGAGACAATCGGCGTCGCCGAGGCGATCTTGTCGTCATTAGTACCAAATACAATCGTATCGATACCATCAGACTTGGTTGGACCACTGATGACCACGCGCTTAGCACCAGCTTCCAGGTGTCTGCTCGCGCCCTCTTTGTCAGTAAAGAAGCCAGTCGATTCAATCACCACGTCAATATTCATATCTTTCCACGGTAATTGCTGCGGCTCTTTCTCAGCCAAAACCTTGACAGATTGACCATCGACGATGAGTTCATTTTCTGTAAACGTCACTTGGCGGCCGTATTCACCGTAGTTACTGTCGTGTTTAAGGAGATATGCCAGTGTCTTTGTGTCCGTCAAATCATTGATGGCGACAATCTCCAAGTCGCTCCGCTCGCGCGCAATCTTAAAGGCATTACGCCCAATCCGCCCAAAGCCGTTAATTGCTATTCTTGTTGCTGCCATACTGCCCTCCCTGTTAAGTGTTAGCCTTTTCTCCTATTATATACCAAACTATTTTTCGCTTCTAGCGTGAAACTCTGCAAACAGACCAATGCCGATAAATACAACCGTCATAGAGCCTGCGACAAAGATACTCATAGTATTTGACAGAAAACCAAACAATAATGCACATGGGATGAATATCAGGCGACCAACAGTGTTGATCACCGAACCGGCACCGGCGCGATATTTCGACGGTAGATAGTGCTGCATTTTTGACGTAAGCGCAAGAACTAGTGCAAATGACAATGTACCAATGACAAACTGCAGTCCAACGGTTAGCCAAAATGATGGGCTGATAGTCATGCCGATTGCGGAGATAAAACAGACAGCTAACGCCAACAGAACTCGTCGTCGAGTCGCGAAGAAGCGAACAATTGCACCGCCAGAACTATATGTACCCGTGATGATAGCTCCTGCTATACCAAACAATGCCGCCGGCATAGACAACGCCGCATACCACAGTTGATAGAACTCGCCATTCATTTTCTGTACCAAAAATACTACCAGCATAACAACCACCAGCCAGGCAAGGTCAGGGTTCTTGAAAACAGCCGCAAACGTACCCTTCGTATGCTCAATCAATTTCGCATCGGTTGATTGTTTGTGAATCGTTGTGTCTCGATAGAACAATAAGATCACCGCCGCCAGGCCTGCAGTTATGATTGTTGCAAAGAACGCCGACCTAAGCGATGTGGCAGACGCCAACCATCCGCCTAATAACGCGCTGATGATTAAAGCAATGCCGCCAAGCATCTCAAAGCGACCCAAAATCTTATCGTAGTTTCTTGTATGCCCCTGCTCTTCTTTGAGCAAGTCATAAATCATGGCTGAACCAGTACCGCTGGCAAGAGCATCAAAGAATCCCCAGAATGCTGCCGACACAACATATAGCGACGGGTCATTGCTAATCCACCCAAAATAACTGCTTAGTAACATACTTAAGGCCGACAAGATCATGACGCCTTTTCGACTCCACCGATCCGCCAGCACACCAGATGGTACTTCCATGAAGACTGACATTACCGCATAAATCGCCGCCATCAAACCAATACTGGCGTCATTGAATCCTATGCTGTACATAAAGAGTTTTTCAATGGAATACCAAAATACAAAACACAACAGGAACTTCGCAATAAACAGTGGCGCCAAGCGTCGGACGAGCGGATTTTTCACCCCATTATTATACCACAATGTTATACTATATATATGACGCGTGAAGAGTTACTCGCCACAGCTGGGCAAAAGTATGATGAGGTGCCAGTGCTGGTTTTGGCGAGTGCCATTGACTATGCTACTGAAAAACACGCCGGACAAAAACGCAAAAGCGGCGAACCATATATCAATCATCCGTTGGCGGTGGCCGAGATTTTGATTGAATGGGGCATGGACATCGACACGGTGGTGGCGGGCGTGCTGCATGACACGGTCGAGGACACCGACGCGACGCTAGATGAACTGGAGAGTTTATTTGGACGAGATGTGGCGTTCTTGGTGGATGGCGTGACCAAGGTGTCGCAGGCGCGCGCTGGCATGCGCAGTCTGGACAGCTATTTGCCACACACCAAGGACAATTTGACTAAATTGATGATCGCAGTCGGCGAGGACGTGCGGGTAATTATCATCAAGCTGGCGGATCGCTTACACAATATGCGGACGCTGCAATTTATGTCGCCTGAGAAGCAGAAAAAAATTGCTCGCGAGACGATCGAGGTGTTTGCGCCACTAGCAGACCGATTGAACATGGGACGGGTGCGGGTGCAGCTGGAAGAATTGAGCTTCAAATATTTGATGCCGAAAGATTTTCACCGCACCAAGAGTTTGATGGATAGCCGATTGAAAAAGTCGCAGCGAAAACTGGACCGTGTTCGCCGTGAAGTTGAGGCGCGACTAAAGGAAGAAAAGCTGGTTTTCCAGATGGACGGTCGCGTCAAAAGCGTCTACAGTCTGTTTAAAAAACTTGATAAGGTCGGCGATATTGATAAGATTTATGATTTGATCGCACTGCGAGTGATTGTCGATGATTTATCGACAGGCTATTTGGTATTAGGAATTCTACACGATATGTATCAGCCGATGTACGAGCGAATCAAAGACTATGTTGCCAACCCAAAGCCGAATGGCTACCAAAGTCTACACACCACCGTGCAAACGCCGAGTGGGCAAATTGTTGAATTTCAAATTCGCACCAAAGAGATGCACGAATACGCTGAGCGTGGTTTGGCGGCCAGCTTCCATTACAACGAGCAGAAGTTGACTGATGCTTACAAAAAAGGCCGCATGGGCGCCATGCCGGCGGATTTGTCGTGGATTCGCGACCTTCAGGAAGCAGCGGCGCTGGCTGGCGAGGGTAAACGATTTGACTCTGATAAGTTCCGCATGAAATTATTCTCGGACCGCATTTTCGTGTATTCTCCAAAAGGCGATATTTATGATTTGCCGCGCGGCGCTTTCCCGCTGGATTATGCCTACCGCATTCACTCCGACATCGCAGCACACGCTAGCGGTTTCAAGATCAATGGCGTCATGAAGCCGTTTACCTATCACTTGCGGCACGGCGACACCATCGAAGTCTTAACCAAAAAGTCCGCCCACCCGAAGCCGGACTGGCGCGAGCTGATTATAACGCCTCATGCTAAGGACAAACTGCGTTTGCAATTGTCGCGTAGCGGCGGCATCTTGCAGCAACTGACCGGCGGCGTTTCATCACTGTTTCGGCATCGATAGTAAATAACAGCTTTTAACAGAGTAGAAATAAAATACCACACCTCAACCAGAGTGCTCTTTACAGGTGACTTGCAGTCAGCCTGTGGCGTTCGGCTGACGTGGCTTCGCGCCCGTCACAGCCTCTGGAATGAGGGTGGTATTATTGTTCTGTTGCGTCGATACTCTTACGCTTGCTCGTTCCAGCGGGTGATTGAATCGCGGATGATTTGCTTGGCTCGCTCAACATCGCCAAAACCCTTGACAACTGTCGAGCCTGGCTTTTTCATATCTTTGTAGTGATTGAAATGATGCTCAATTTGCTTGAGCAGCTGTGGCGGCAAATCTTCCAACGAATTGATAGCATCGCCAGTATTGCGATCATCAGCTGGCACCACGATCACCTTATCGTCAACTTCATCATCATCAACAAATTCCAGCACACCGATAACCTTTGCTTCCATGAAAATGCCTGTTGTCAGCGGCTGGTCGGTGATGATCAAGGCGTCCAATTCGTCGCCGTCCTCGTCCAATGTCTGCGGGATAAAACCATAGTTAGTTGGCTTGGCGAAAATTGCTGGCTCAACGCGGTCCAGCTGCATCACTGCTAGCTCACGGTTCCATTCAATCTTGTGGTTTGAGCCCTGCGGGATCTCAACGACAACATTGACGATGCCGTTTTCTACGTCACCCGGTGTCAAAATTTGGTTAAAGTCTGCCATGATTTACTCCTCTCTGGCTTTTTCTTGTAAATATTCACGAATTTGCAATGCTGCGACCGCGCCTTCGCCGACCGCCGAAGCGATTTGCATGGTCGCGCCCGAACGCACGTCGCCCGAGGCAAAGACACCAGGGACATTGGTACGCAAGTGTTCGTCAGTGACGATGTGTCCGCCGAGATCTAGTTCAACATCTGAGTCAGCCAAGAACTGCGTGTTCGGAATGAGACCGATGAAGACAAATAGCCCATCTGCAGTGAACTCTTTTTGTTCGCCATTTTGGGTTGATGTAACACCGTAAAACTTATCATCTTTGACGATAATTTCATCAGTCGTTGCACCGATATGGACGGTAATTTTGCCCTCATCGACATACTTTTGTAATTCTTTTTGCAAGACATCGCTGGCGCGTAATTCGCTGCGCACCAACAGGTCAATATGGCTGGCGTAGCGAGTCAAAAATATCGCTTCTTGCACTGCCGAGTTGCCGCCGCCAACGACGATCAAACGCTTGTCGCGATAAAAGGCGCCGTCGCACGTCGCACAGTAATGCACGCCGCGACCATACAATTCGTCTTCACCTGGCACACCCAGCTTGCGATGATTTGAGCCGGTCGCTAACAACACAGCTTTAGTTCGCACTGGCTGACCATCAACTGTCAATTCCAATTCGCCGTCAACTTGCTTCAGTTCCGTCACGTCACCGTACTCAATATCCGCGCCAAATCGCTCAGCTTGCTGCTGCAGCTCGGACGCCAACTTCATGCCGGTCACGCCCTCAGCAAACCCTGGGTAATTGTCAATTTGGTCAGTAATAGCCGCCATACCACCGACTACGCCCCGTTCATACAGTGTCGTTGGCACATCTTCACGCGACAGATAAATTGCTGCGGTCAACGCACTTGGACCAGCACCAACAATGATAACTTCTTTAGACATTGAGCCCCCTTGACTTATAATATCGTTTGATAATCTCTGGCATTTCTGGCTGAGGGATATCTGCTGGCTTTTCGATAGCCATGATGACAAATTTTAGTGGTGAATTGGCAGGAATTTTGTCGCCTTGACCCTGGCTGCCGTACGCTTTGTCAGCTGGAATCGTCAGTTCGCGCACGCCACCGATCTTCATCCCAACTAGGCCCTCTTTCCAACCTTGAATGACTGCAGTATTTGCCGGACCGTTTATAGCAAACGGCGCTTTCAACTTACCATCAGCAATTGACTGGTCAAATACTTCACCCTTGGCGTTCCAGCCAATGTAATACACTGCAAATTTGGTGTCATCTTTGACTTCTGCGCCGTCACCTTCCACCAAGTCCTCTTTGCCGAGCTCTTTAACATCACCAGCTTCAAACGCACCGACCCGTGAACCGAATTCGGCAAACTTGCTGTAATATTTATCGTTCAATTCTGCTGTCTGTGCCTCAACTTTCTTTTGGCGTTCTGTATTTGCTGCTTTATAGCTTTCTTGCGCTCGCTGTAGTTCAGCTTGATCTTTGGCTTCATTGCCCGGGGCCACCATCATGGCGATAAATCCGCCAACCGTACCCACCAACATCGTGATTGTAATAATCCAAATTCCTATTCTTTGCGATCTTGCTATCGCCATATCTCATCCTCCTCTATTTGTCCTATTATACATCAACTTTTGGCTCAGCGGCAATGTCATACGCAGCCAACCGCTCGCCCGCTACCCCAGGATTCTTCTGTAGCTCCAGCAACTTGGCGTAGATACCATTTGTTTTGGCCAATTCATCTGGCGACCCAATCTCATCAACTCGCCCATTTTTCAGGGTGATGATGGTATCAACCGCCGCGATAGTCGACAAGCGGTGAGCGATGATCAATGTAGTGCGGCCTTTCATCAACCGATCAAGCGCTTGCTGCACCAAATGCTCATTTTTATTGTCCAAATTGCTGGTTGCTTCGTCCAGTATCAAGATCGGCGCGTCTTTCAACACTGCACGGGCGATGGCGATGCGCTGTTTCTGACCCCCTGAAAGCTTCAAGCCGTGCTCACCGATCTGCGTGTCGTAGCCGTAGTCCAGCTGACGAATAAACTCATCGGCGTTGGCAGCTTTGGCGGCGGCAAAAATCTCCTTGTCCGTTGCATCAGCTTTGCCGTAAGCGATGTTTTCACGAATGGTGCCCGAAAAAAGCACAGGGTCTTGGAAAACGGTTGCAATGTGTCCGCGCAAACTGCGCTGGGTCAGGTTACGAATGTCAGTGTCATTGACTGAAATAACACCACTGTCTCGCTCATATAGTCGCATCAACAAATTGGTAATTGTGGTTTTACCGCCACCAGATTCACTAACCAGAGCCACGCGTTCGCCAGCGGGAATCGTAAAGGAAATGTTATGCAGAACGGGGCGATTTGGCACACTAGCGTATCGGAACGACACATCATCAAAGGAAATCGTCGCCTTTTCTGTGTTCAGGTGAGCCGCATCAGGCGCATCCTTAATACCAGGTTTGAGTTCCATGGCCGCAATGAAGTCCTTACTCCCCGACACTGCTTTCTGAAAGCCGTCAACGATGAAACTCATACTAAAGAGCGGCGTTCGCAGGTTGTTGATCAAGGTGATGAGCAAAATCATCTCACCAATCGTAAACTTCTTCTCGGTCGTCTGAACAAAAATGTAGGCAAAGATGAGGAAAAAAACGATGCTCAAAATCAGCCCACGAATGACGTCCATTTTGTGCCAATAGCGCGACTGCTTGCGCGTCACGGCGATGGTTTTACGGTAGCGTTTGGTAAAATGTCGATACTCTAAACTTTCGCGAACATAGCTTTTGACCACTTTGATCTGTGACACCACTTCTGCAAATCGACCGCTAGCCATATCGACTTCGTGATTTTTATTTGACTGGAAATAGCGCCATTTTTTGCTGGTCAATACCGCCAGCCAGATGAACAACGGATACAATATCAATACCAGCAGTGCCAGCTCTAAGCTGTACGTCAGGACGATACCAATTGTGATACAGCTGGTCAGAAGCATTTGCAGGAAATTGTTTGCGAACATATTCAGGAAATTACTCATCTCGGTGATGGCGCGGTTTAGGCGGTTGATAATGGTGCCTGTCAATTCCCCATCAAAATAACTTTGTGGCAGACTAAGCAAGTGGTGATAATAATGCGTCGACAACTGTGCTTTGAGCTTGGTGGACATGACGTCACCCCAGTAGCCACCTAAGTTACGAATCAACACATTGGCAACGTCAAACACCAATAGTAAAGCTGCCAGCCACAGCACCTGACCAACGCCGATGTTATTGCCCTCCACTACCTCCACCATCAAAGTAGTAGCCCGCGATATGACATACGGCATGGCGATGCCAGTCAACGCCACTAATATCGAACACAGGCTAATTTTGGCATAAAACGGCAACATATTGTGCGTATAGCCAAGGGTACGGAGCAGCGATTTCATCAAACAAGCTCCGCGCCGTAAGTTTGCTGCATGGTCTGCTGGATCGATTCGATGATTGGCGTGATATCAGAATCAATCAAGGTGCGTTGGTGGCTGGTAAAGGCTAAACGGAAAGTTAGTGTCTTCGTTGATGTGTCGTCTGGCGGCTGGTAGATGGACACCACATGAAAGGCCACGCCAATCTCCACCGCTTCAAGGACGCGGTCAATGCTTTGGGCGACGGACGCATAATTAACGTGAGCTGGCAATTTGAGAGAAATATCGCGGCTGGTTGATGGATAGCGACTGAGCGGCTGGTAATGACTGGCACGCTTGGCGTAGACAGCCTCCAAGCCAGCCGTGTCCAAGCTCGCCGCTGCCACGTACATCGGCAGTTTGAAGTTCTTGATGACTGATTGCTTCAATTCTCCGACTATACCGATGAACTGTCCGTCAGTTGTATCAACCAATGCACTGCGTGATTGGTCAAACGGTGCCGTGACTGGGAAGTTGAGCTCCTCTTCAATTGGCTTAAACACCAGTTCGGCGCCAAGATCATGCGCCAACTGCTCAACCAAGCGACGAATTGTGTAAAATGGCGCGCCCGCTCCCGGCTTTTTGGCAGCATAGACGATGTCGGTGAACTGACTGGCTTCTGGCAGGCCATCTTCGCCCAAACCATGCATTTTGATATGCCCCTTGCCCATTTCAAACAAGGCAAATTCATCATGTCCAGCCTTGATGTTGGCGTGAACCTTGTCGAGCAAACTCGGTAGCACCGTCAATCGGTAATATTGTAAATCAGGGCTGAGGGCGTTTGATAATTTGTATGCCTGAGCAACGTCCTGTTCAGCGTTTTTCAAAATGCGCTCATGAACGAAACTGTAGGTCAAGACTTCGTTGGCACCGGCACGCGACAAACTTTGGCGAACGGCATTTTTCAGTTCGCGGCGCGGGTTTTTCGGTGCTGATTTAATGCTACGCATTGGTAACTGGCGCGGTAGTTTATCAAAGCCATACAGCCGACCGACCTCTTCGACAATGTCCTCCGGTAGCTCAAGGTCGGTGCGCCAAAACGGCGATTGGATGCAAATGTAATCCAGTTCTTCTTCCGGACCATGACTCTTTATTTCTACGCTATTCAACAAGTCGCAAATATCATCGTCAGATAAGCCTAAGCCTAATCTTTCATTAATAAATTTACTGTCGATATCAATATTAGCTGGTGTGTATTTTCCACCAAAATAATCATCAAGCCAGTCATCAAATTGTTTTAGATCAAACACTTCACTGGCCTGTACCCCGCCGACCATACCCATCAGCTGCTTCAATACGGCAGCATTTTGGAGCGGCGACTGACCCTTATTAAACCGCGTCAGCGCGTCGGTAAAAATACCGTGGCGCATGGCTGTGCGGCGCAGCGCATACATATCAAAATTGGCGCACTCCAAAACGATATTTTTCGTGCCATCCGAAACCTCAGTGTCGGCACCGCCCATAATTCCCGCCAGACCAATCACGCCCTCGCCATCAGCTATGACGATGTCATCACTCGTCAATTCATATTCTTTGCCATTGAGCAGACTGACCTTCTCGCCATCAAAAGCCAGCCGCGCCTCAAGTTTATGTCCGCGTAATTTATCATAGTCATACGCGTGCGTTGGCTGCGCCGTCAGTAGCATCATGTAATTCGTGGCGTCGACAATGTTATTAATCGGCTTGCCGCCCATCGCCACCAACTGACACTGCAGCCATAACGGACTTGGCTGCACGGTAACATCACGAATTACTACCGCCATGAACCGCGGCACTAGTTCTGGCACATCATTGATGACCGTTAACTCCAAACCCTCAGCGTTCGTGAACTGCTGGACTGATTTATACCAATCAGGGCTGGCGAACTGCTGGTGAAAAATCCCGGCAATCTCACGCGCCACGCCGAGTTGCCCAAAACAATCCGGCCGGTGCGTAAACATCTTATTTTCAATGTCCAGTACATAATCATCCAGCCCAAACGTTTCCGCGAAACTCGCACCCGCCGTTAGCTCAACACCCGCCGGCATGTCGTGTTCATGAATTTCAATAATCCCCTCGTGATCCGTGCCGATATCCAGCTCATCAGCCGCCGCCAACATACCTTGGCTGAGCACGCCACGCAGCGGTCGCGCATCCAACACGAATGGCTCATCGTCATTAAAACTCGCTGGCACCGTACTTTTCGGTGGCAGCCAAATCGCCCACATTCCTGCGTGTACATTTGGCGCGCCGCAGACCACTTGCACTAGCCCGTTCTCGTCGCGCGGCACATCCGCCACCGCACCGCCATCATCGATCTTGGTCACACTCAGCCGATCAGCATCAGGATGTTTGACGCATTCAACCACCCGGACAATTCGCGCGCCACCATATTTAGCTTTGAGGTCGATCACTTCTTCGACACCGCCAAGCTGCTGATTGACCCGCGCCACTAACTCATCCACGGGAGGCAATTCAAAATTAATCAATTGTTTGATAAGATTTAGGCTGACTTTCATACTAGCTACTAGTATATCACCTTATCTGTAACTATTCGACTTTTGTAGAGCCAGGCTGCAGGCTGGCGATTACTGGCGATATTCTTTCGCTTTATATTTGGCAATGACATCCTGCTGTTTGGGCGTAAACCGCCGTGATTCGCGCATTTTTTGGTAGGCTTTGTTGCGCGTCCAAGCGTCAATATGTCCGTTTTCTAGTTCAGCCAGCGTCAGCTCAAAAAACTGCACCGCCGCCGTAGCGTATAGCCAAGCCAGTGCCATTTTGACATAGTAGCCGTCGTGGGTGATATTTCGCAGTGCGGCAAAAACTTGATCGACATGCGATTCATCCAAAAAATTAGTCATCAAAGAAACCACACCGTAGCGAACTGTAAATTCAGCCTCGCTCTGCAAACATTCTAGTGCAAAATCCCACCACGACTCACCAGCAAACCGCCGCTTTTTCTCTATGAAAACGTCAATGTGAGCCCATGAATCAACGCGCGGCAAATATTGCCTAGTCAAATCAATCGCTGTCTGATCATCAAGCCGAGCGTGCGTAATCAACAATCCACACAACAACACGTAGTCGAAAGATTCATCCTGAACCATCAGCAATTCACTAATATCCGCTGCGCTCATATCAGGCGCTAACTCCCTCGCCAAGCGCCGCAAATCCGGCACACGCACGCCGATGACCGGCATCTCGGTATTGACGATGCGCTTATTAAACTCAGCATAAGCCTCATTACCTTCAGCGAGTTTTGTTAGTTTCATCACAATGTCATCATGCATATTGCTATTAGCCTTCGTGCTTAATTAATATAGACCAGCGCAATACCTAGTCATATTATTTATTCTACATTATATAGCTAGATTGATTACGCATTATACAGCATAAAATTATCTATCGTAGACCTACTACACACAGCACATCATATACACTGGGCACAACTTTTACCAATCCGCGCAGTACAATGTCTTGCGGTGCTGTGCATGAAAAAACTGGACATTTTTGAGCCGTCGCAAAACCAATTTCCATTGCTGCGCTCAGCCCAACATAACCATCTGGAGCATGAAGCATCACAAAATCCGCTTGACGAATTGCTGATAAATGACAGGCTTCGATCGCTTGCGGTGATATACCTTGCTCGGCAATGTCTCGCACAAATGCTGCATTATCAAACTGCATCCGTCGTGGTGATAAAACTTGGCAGCCAGTTACAACAAGCTCATCATAGATCCGGAAAAGTCCGTCTCTGTCACGCGTGTATGAGCCGCAAAGCACCGCCCGAGGTGGTTCAAAATTCCGTCGCGCCATATTCATATATCACTTCTGTTAGTTCACCATGCCCATCAATACATGCCGCCATTTCGCGCATGAAGCTCTTATATTTCTTTGGTTCACTCTCCATCTCTTCACGCGTACGCCAAGCATTTTTGCCGCCTTCAAATTCTTTGACCATCGTGCCCGAGACGGCATCGCAAAACATCAGATGAAATAGTTTGTCCTCAACGATTTCATTTGTTTGGCTGTGACGAACCCGCTCGTGATAGACACCGCGGTGCACAAAAGTACCGCGCAGTCCTGTCTCTTCAGCAAGCTCACGTGCTGCCGCTTCAACAACAGACTCCGCCCAACGTACTTTGCCAGTTGGCGCACCCCAAAAACCATAATATGGATGCTTAAGCCGCTGCTGCAGAAGGTATTGCTTCTCATTATGGTGCTGCCGCTCAATAACAAGTAATACCGCCACTTTTGGTTGACGCTCAATCACACCAGCATCAGTGTCTAGCTTATTGGCATATTCTTTTCCTTTGATCGAAAGCATGTAGCCATCAGCTGTTTTCGTCACATAGCCCAACGCCACGAGTCGTTTGATGTGGAATTTGACATGGTCGCTATCGAGCCCAGTGGCTCGCTGCAACGCAGCAAAATGAGCAGTTGGCAGAAATAGTAGTTCTCGCAATATCTTTATCTGTGCATTATGTACCTTTTCTTCTAAACTCATGACCTACACTCCTTTTAACTCCATAATAGGACGGCTGCCATATAAAATCTAGGGAAGTCAATTTCCCCATTATTCCCATATTCATAAATATATGATATAATATGCAAAATGCATCGGAAGCCTTCTTGCGAAACTTTGGCTCGCACTCATCAGCAAGGACTCACGCAAACTGTGGGTAATTTTTTGCAGCACGTACACGCGACTGAGATTCAGCCAGATGCAGCAACTGTCTTTGTGCATGATGAATGTAATCCTGATTCGATTGGGGCAATCGCTACCGCATGCTCACCGCAGGCTCCGACTGACGGCCGATTTGATTTTCAAAAAGCACATATCACAGGGCACCGCGTTGATGGGTCGTCAGTTGCTGGACGTGTCATTAAAGGCAATCAAGACGACATTACTCTAACTGAGAGTGCGATGAATCCTGATCATCGCGTCCTCAACTTGCCGCTGCCCGACCAACACGCCGTTCTGCAAGCTGCTTTCACCAAAGACCGTGCGCCAACTAAACGTCAGCTGGGCAAACTAGAAACACTATGGCGAGATGACAGAACCAAAACTGCACTCAGTGTTGGCATCACAGCGTTGCAAACATTAGCGCGAGAGTCACACCCAACTCAGTCGGTTGCCGACATGTTGGCGCTCAAATCACCCACCACACCGAACGCAATCCTCACCACGTGGGATGTGTCGGACTCAACCAGGGAGATGGCGCGTGATAATGGAAAACTGCGCTCATTCATCGTTTGGTTTGGTAGCCAAGCAATCACTGCCGTGCAACGTTATGATGGCGAGCTGATCGACTGGACAGGCGATGGACAGAATCTTGCCGTGCCACTACCACAGAGCAACGCGCGTTTCTCACGCGAGCAGCGAACTACTTTTGGCAATGATACACTCGTTCCATTGCTTAGCGAACTCGTTGATCTCGCTCAAGCGCAGGATGAATATACGGTTCGACTGACCGCCGGTTTTGGCCGACTCGACAATCTCCCTGGTGGGAAAATGAGCCCACAGCTCTTTGGCATGACGAAATTGTCCAAGCGTCAGCCACGCGACCGATTGTCAATCGCCCTGACTGGCGAATCCTATGATATGCTTACGTCTCATCTACCCGACGAGTTGCAAGAATATCTTTACCGTAACTAGACATACTTGTATGTTACAGTTTTTATATAAGGTGTACTTATAGCCATTTTATTTATTATAAAGGTGGCACTATGCCTTATTGCTGCCGATACATAAATCAGCCGCTACAGTTCGTAAAAGTTCGCGCCTGTACAAGGACAGTTTCTAATGGTTATAATTGGACTATGAGCAGTAATATCAAATTATCCTTGCCGGAACTTGTAGCTGAAGCTTTTCCTGTTCTTAAAGATGCAACCTATATACGTTCATTTGCACCACTCTGTGTATTGTATCAAGATACAGAATTCCATTTATTCCAAAGTCCAGGTCGTGATTTTTTACGCTCATTCATTCTCGTTGCTACAGACTATTCTGACCCGCTCGACCAAAGCTATGAATTAAAGAATCTAACAGGTAGCTACGAATTTGAATTCACACACATAATAACTCCATACAAAAATAAAGAGTTTATCGAGATTCGCCAACATGATGATATGGCAGACTATGATATACGAAGTCTTGACGGGCGTTGGTGTTATTATGTAGCAGAAGCAACATATAAGCCGGACTGGACGTAAAAAGCACCGCCTGCATGAACAAACGGTGCTCTTCCTAACAAAAACATCACTATTATTTCAGTTTCTTATCCTTCAGCTTCAACACCACATCCGCCTCTTTAGCCAGCTGTTTGCTGTGGGTAACGACGATGACGCATTTATCGTTTTCGTGGGCGGCTCGACGCAGGATGTTGATGATATCGGCGGCGGTAGTTTCGTCCAGGTTGCCGGTCGGCTCGTCTGCCAAGATAATCGGTGCGGAGGACACCAACGCCCGGCCGATCGCTACGCGCTGTTGCTGTCCGCCAGAAAGTTTCATGACATTGCGGTGAATGTGATCGTCGTCCAAGCCCATGGAGTGCAACGTTTCGTTAGTGGCCTTGGCATTAACCAATTTCAAGTTTTCCAGTGGCGTCAGATAATCAATCAGGTTATAATTCTGAAACACCAGCGAGATATTGTGTTTGCGATGGTGCGAATAACCCTGCTCGGCGATGTCTTCATCGTCGAACAAAATCTGCCCGCCAGTCGGCGTGTCCAGCCCCGCTAGCAGCCCGAGCAGCGTCGATTTACCAGCCCCAGAACTACCGACGATGGCGTAGAATTTGCCCTTTTCAAATTGATAGTTGATGCCGTTGAGCACATTGCTGGTGCCGTCGGCGTATGAATAGATAATATCGCGTAACGTAAGTAGTGACATAATAACTCCTAACTTAATTTTGCTAAAATTTGCTTTGGTGATTGGCGCATGATTGGTGCGGTGGCAGCGATGGCTGACAGCAGAACGACCATGTATCCGAAGGCGAAAGCCTGCAGACAAGTCACCGGTGGCGTGGCCTGCACCACAGCTTTTTCTACGCGCTGGCTTTGGTCGGCCTGCGCTGTGAGGGCGGTAGAAATCTGCGACGAGGCGACCGAACCGATACCGAGCGCGAACACCGAACTGACTGCGGCGATGATTACCAGCTCCGCCAAGAACTGCCCGATGATCTGCCGCTTCGACGTGCCGATAGACAGCAAGATGCCAATTTCATGCAAGCGGCCGCGCACCCAGAACACCAGCACCAGTGACAGCACTGCCAGCCCCGCCCCAGCCGCGCCGATGGTGGCAATCGTCAAGATGTTTTGAATGCCAGCGATGTTTTGGAGAACCCCAGCGAATGCCGCCCCGTTGTCAGTCAGGCTAAATTTTTTCCAATCGACGTTTGGTAGGCTTTTAGCGCGGTCTGTTAGCGACTTCAGCTGATGTGGATTTTCGGCGAAATATGTCGCCCGCGTCAACTGCTGGCTACCTATCAGCTGCTGCGCCGCAGCCAAGTTGGTGATGAGATGATTCTCCGCCATGTCGGACTGCAAGACCGCTGGCTTTTCGCCTTTGCCGCTGAATATCCCTGCGACAGTTACCGTCACGCGCCTGCCGTCTTTGGTGATGTCCAGCTTGTCTCCTGGCTTGATGTTATTTTTCTCGGCGAAGGTTTTGTGAATGAGGGCAGCGTTTTGATCGTGCGCCCCCAGATGCTTGCCCTGCTCTAGTTGGTAAAATTTACCAGTGAACTCGCTCAGCAAATCGCTCTGTGTGGCGCCCGTCACCTTCGCCTCGCCAGCCACGTTAGAGTCCAGCTGCACACCGCTACCCGCTACGTCGACCAATTGTTTGCCTGGCAGTTCCGCGGTAGTCTCTGATTGGAAATTGTGTGCTTTGACACTGTCCAGGCGCTGCACCCGCTGTGCTATACCTATCGGCACCTCGCCCGACGGTTGCTTGCTGGCGATGCTAAAGCCGGCGCGGATGTTTCGCTCGACCGATTGCTTCAGCTGTGCCATCGTTTGCTGCACCGTCAGTGTACCGATCAGCAGTGTGAAAATCAGCGTCATAATCAGGGCGATGGTCAGGCTGCGACGCCGCTTGCGCGTCACAGCCGTCCAGGCTCGTTTGATAATCGTCATCATTCGCCCCTAGTCCACTTCAGTTAGTAATTCTTTTGGCGTTGACTGAGTAATTGGTCGAGAAGCCAGTAGCACCGCAATGATAATCACCGCCAGCCCAGCGCCCCACACCGCCAGCAGATCCGTCGGTTGTACACCAACCGTCACCTTGTCCAGCGTGCGTGATGACGTCACCGAGTCAGCATCAGCACCGAGCGACGCGCCGTTGAGGGAACTGCCAGCTTGACGCGTGGCATTCTGTGCCGCTTGTGACACTACGTGATCGCCCATTTGTTGCGCAATCAGCCCGGCGGTAAAGTACGATGCACCGAAACTCAGCACCGCGATCATCACTAGCTCAGCGATGTATTGCAACACAATCTTTGACTGCGGCACGCCCGTCGCCAAGAGCACGCCCGCTTCGCGCTTGCGTTCATTCATCCACAAGTACAGCACCATGCCGATTACCGCGACGCTGACCAGCGCCGTTGCCCACAGCATACCGTCGATCAAGCCGTACACGCCATTGACTGCACCAGTCACACCGGCTAGCTCCTGGCTATTCTTATTCAACTGGTACTTTTGCCAATTAACTGGCAGTTTATTTGCCCGCGCCATCACCTCATCCAACTGTTTGGTGCCCTTGGTAAAGAACGTGGCGTCCTGATAAATCTCATTTTGCTCGGTATAGGCATTCAACTGGCGAGTTGTCGTGAGATCAGTCAGGAACAAATTCTCGAACAACTCCACCTGGTACGTCGCCTGCTTTGGGTTTTTGCCGTTAAATATACCGACGATTTCCACTTCCACCTCGTCCTTGGATGGACGTTCGTTGTCGGTGTCGTATTGATTGGCCTTTAGCTTAATTTTACTGCCCAGCTTCAGGTTGTTGGCCTTGGCAAAATCTTCGTGCACCAAAATCTTGTGAGAATCGTTCTCGGTGATGTGCCGGCCAGCGATGAGCTTGAGCGACTCGGCCCGGAACTTTTTCTCGGACTCAGATTTATTAACGCCGATGATGGTGGCGGCATTGCCAAACTGTTTGTCCTTCTCAGCATCATAGCCGCTGCCGCCGCTTGGTAGTGGCACCAGTTTGGTATTGATAAAATCTACCGTGGCGTTTTGGCGTTTAACATAGTCCGTCACGCCCTCCAGATTCTTTACCGCATCGATGTCTTTGTTCGACACCGTTCCCGAACCGCGGGCTGTTCCCGGATTGGTACGCGGATTATTGCCCAGCGTGAAGCCGGCCTTGAGCGTTTTGTCTAGCGACTGCGCTGCCGCGTCGGTCGAATGCTTGATGGCAAATCCACTCAGCATAATCGTCGACATACACAGCAAAATCGCCAGCAAAATCAGCGTTTTGAGTTTTTTCCTGGTGATATACAACCAGGCACGTTGTATAAATGACATAGATCTCCTTTCTTGATTCTATGTCAGTGTAGCAGGCGAATGTGAAGGGAATGTGAAATGGGTGAGGTTGTATAAATTTAACCTCCCATCTCTCATAGATATCAGATATCTCTTCCAAGAAAAATAGGCTAGTTGTTCGATACCTTAAGTCAGGTATCAGTGACACTAGCCCAAGTCACTCGCATTTGTTCAGATGGATTTCTCCAATCTAGGGGATGCGCACCCCAATCTGTTGTCCTATCTACTTCTCGACCTCAATGACGTGAACGCCGAGGCGTTCCTTGTGGTCAGGGTAGATCTTGCGGAGGAGGCGAAGTGCCTCCTCTTCACTCTTCGCCTGCGGCACGATCTGCTGCCACACTTCCGATGAGAGCATGTCAGCGAAGCTACGGTAGATGCGGATCGACTTGATACGTACCACACCAGACGTATGTCCAGTCTCGAGCTGCAACAGCCCTCCCGCCTTAAGGCGCTTGATACTGTTGTAGCCGACGCGAACTTCGAGAGTCTTACGACCCTCCATGATGGCGTCGAAATAGGGCTTCTTGATGCGCATCTTACGCACACTTGCTCCTTCCTTGTTGAAGTTGAATCCCCACTGCTGAACCACGCTGTTCGGCGCGTACCCACCGGGGAACACGCCCTCCAGGCTCCAGCCATGACGCTGGAGACAGGCGACCTGCCACGGCTCGGGAACCAAGTGGACATACAGCTTGTGACCGTAGTCCTCCAACAACCCCTGCAGGTCGATAATGAGTGCCTCAAACGCCGCCTCTGACGAGGCCACCAAAGGCATCAGCTTGATGGGCCGCCCCTTCTTAGGAGTAGCCCCAGCGACACCGACCACCCGACCGTCGCACTCAGCGACGAAGATGATTTTGAACTTGGTGTTCACGTCGCCAGACTCCATACGACGGTAACCAGCAAATAGGGCGTCAACCCAGTTGCTATCCACACCGTCGAAGTCGCCACTCATCTGCGACAGAATGAGAGCTCGCGCGCCGTCGGCGTGTTGGCTCTCATCGAACGGAACCACAGAGATGTTCGGCGAGTCAAACCCCGCCTCGTCAATGAGCTGCTTATACAGCATATGCTCATCGATGCCGATCTTGTAGTGATCCTTCGCTGTTCCGGTGATGCGGAAGCCCTTCCGGAGGAAGAATCCCAGCGCCTTTTTATTCGGTTCTGCCACAGTGCAGTAGATCTGCCGAGCACCGAGGCTACGGGCGAAATCTTCAGCGTGCTTGAGCAGCATGCTTCCAACGCCCATCTTCCCTCGGTACGCCGTATCAACGATGAGGGGGCTGATCTTGACAGTCCCCTGCTTCTTCTCTACGACGTGGATGACTCCGACCTGCCGTCCATCGCTCTCGGCGATGAACATGTACTGTCCAGCAGAGAACTGGCCAACACGGTCAATGCCACCCGCGATGTGCGCGTCAAAGATGCGCCGCGCATGTGCGTAGTGGTCACCGTCATAAAACGGTGTGAGCGCCCGGATCATAAGATCCGCGACGAAATCGAAGTCGTCAGCCCTTGCTGGGCGCACGACGATGTTGCTGACTGATGCTTCAGTCACAATGTACACCTTCCTGTGATGGCTACGATTTTTGACGTAGCTCGGATAGGACAGTCATTATTATATCATCGAGATAATATAAATTCAATACCCACTACCCCATGTAGTCTCTGGTCTTCAATAGAATAAAATTCGTTGATTTGATTTTCTAGCCATGCAACACTCTCGCCGCCAAATTTCTGCGGATCATTGTGCGAAAACAAATCATGAAACGTCGCATAGCGCAATAAACCGACGACTGTAACAGCAGCAGTTTGGCTGGGATTGTCTCGATTGGTAAAGATAATCTGGTCGCCGATTTGAATTTTCTGGCGCTTGTCGTCATATAGCCGTGATTCGATGGTTTTATTGCCAGAAGTGATGGCGTCAAAAGGTTCGGTGGCTAGTTTTAATTGGTGTGTTGTCATAGTAGATTATTATATCAGAATAAATTAATACTAACTACCTGGGAAGCGTAGGCTTTACTGTATCACTATTCAATAATCATCAATCAACCCGCTCGGCAAGCGACATCACTTGATAGCCGTATTGATCAATATCTTCTTGTTTCCAAAAATCGATTTCTTTCGTGCGTAAAACTTCGCCGACTACGTGACGGACTTTGCGACCGGTTGGCGTTCCGTCATAATTTACCTCAACCTGTTCCAAAATATCGCCAGGTTGGATGTCAAAATCAGCCACCCTCATATCAAACGTTTTCTCGCCCGCTAGGACTTTTTCGAATAAATCAGGGTAAGATTTTTTGGTGATAATTTTCATACGTTTTATTATAAAAGATGAATCATGAAACTGCCTACCTTTCTTGCTATAATCAAGGTTGCCATATGAACAATTATTCAAACATCCTGTTCCCAGAAATAATCAATGAAGCGTTTCCAATTCTCGACGATGCATCATATATTCGCCAGCTGGCGTCTCTCGTTCCGCTCTGTCCTGATACAACATTTCATCTGTTTAGTCATAAGGGGCAGTATCTTGCATTGGTAATGACAGACTATCCTGACCCGTTTTATCAGAGCGAGGAGCTCAAGCAAATTTCTGGGGAATATAAATTTGAGTTCATCCATATTATCAAGCCTTATGCCAACAACCAGAGTATTGAAATTCGTCCGAACGAAGACATGGATGACAGCTTTTTCGTTTCAGATCCGAAGAGCTATTATCGGTATTATTTAGCTGCGGTTAGACAAAATAGCCGCTAACTGTAAGTATATCAGTCTACAGTTGCCCATTGGTTATCAATGCCCTGCCGTCGATCAGCTGCTTTGCTTTCACGTTATACTGCTTTGTCCATTTCAATGTCAGCACCAGCGCGCACCATATACACAAAATCCCGATGTAATCCAAAATCTGAATGCTATTGTTATAAATGACGCCTCCAATGATGCCACCCAGTACATAATTCTGCACTTGATCGCTGGCGGATGACGGTGATAAATTACCTTTCCCGGAAATGTTGATGATTATCGTCAGCGCGAAAAAGCCAATCAACAGTTTTATTGCTACTAAAATGAATTCATTCATGATTTGATCTTAGCACAGATATCTAGTGTCTCGGTATGACATACTTGGTGGCGGTCTTTATGTAAAGCAGGGGCCGAGAGTTCGTTTGACGACTTTAATCACGCACAATTTAGGACAACCTATTCTTGGACCCGTATTTTTCTCTAGCTATTTTAGTATACTTTCTGATGAAATCACTTTTTGCATCAGTATACCCATCCCTATCATTCTCAAATTCCTTCCAAAGATTCAGTTTTAATTTTTCGTACTCTTTGGCGATGCTACTATTTTCAATTAGATAATCCCTAAAATAGATCTCATCATTATCTCCCGCCACCCTAATGTGGAGATGAAATACCTTATCCGCAAAGCCCTGCTTGGTATATCCATTATTCAATGAGATTCGTTTTGCTTTCTGACTCATACACAGCCAATTATTTTCAACAAGAATATTTTTTACAGGCTCTAATTCTTTTTCCGACGGGACTTCAAGCAATATATCTACTATATTCTTTGCCTGTATATTTGGGATAGCTGTACTCCCAATGTGGGATATTCGTGTTATATATTTTTCCGGCACCAATGAGGAGATGGATTTTACCTCCTCATCATACCAGTGCGCCCATTCTCGATTGTGTTCTACAAGAAATATAGGGAATAGTTGCCACAATTCTTCCAAACTCATTTTCTCTAGTTCTCTATCCATCACATCCTCCTACTCAAACCTCACCACAAACCGCATGCCCCGCCCGTGCGGTGTGAAGTCATAGTCAAGGCCTTTGGTGTCGAGTAGCATCTTCACGGTGTAGAGGCCGATGCCACTGCTATCGGCATGTTGCTTCATGTCGTCAGAACTGCGATAAAACGGGTCAAAGACGTGCTGGAGTTGCTGTTTAGTGAGTGGCCTGCAGGCATTTTCGATAGCCAGCTCATTCTGGTTGCAAGTAATTTTTATCACGCTCCTGACGTCGCCATGGCGCACCGCGTTTGACACCAGGTTTGAGATGACGTGGCGTATCATGTCTCGGTTAGCGCGAATGGTCGTCGGACGCGCGTCAACCGTGAAAGTCATGCCGCGCGTTTTTGCTAGCAACATATAATCGTCAACCACCTCAGCGGCCAGCTTATCGATCCTCAGCCGTTTCTCCTGGTGCAAAGCCTGCTCGGCGACACTGCCAGAGCGCAAAACGTCATTCACCATCGCCGCCAAGCGATCAACCTGCGCCACCGATTCCGCCAGGTACTGGTCGCGATTTTTATATTCGCCGATGTTTAGTTGCATGTTCTCGAGCATGATCCGGAGGGCTGCTAGTGGCGTTTTTAGCTCGTGCGAGGCCGCACGTAAAAACGCGATTTTTTCCTTTTCCAGCTGCGTGATCCGCTTATTCTCATGCTCCAGCGAGCGAATCGTTTGCCACAGGTTTTGATAGAGTTCGTTAATGTTTCGTCCTAGCACGCCGATTTCATCACTGCTATTTACTGGATAATGCGCATCCTTTTCCAGCCGCTGCATGGTCGTGGTCACCGCCGCCATCTGGCGAATCGGCCGCGTCACAAAACGGCTATAGATGTACGAAAACACGAGTGCCACCAACAGCGAGCCAAGCATGGTATAGGGTAGTACCTGCAGCGTGGCGAGTTTGGCCTGAGTGACAGGCGCCACGTCGGCGAGTAGCTTGACCGTAATCGTTCGCCCCTGCTTATCAGCCACACTACCCTGCCGCAAAATCACCGAGCGTGGATCGACCGTTTGCCCATCAGCAATTTTCACCACGCTGGTGTCAACCGATTTACCGCTATCGGTCACGATGTTGATCGACTGAAATCCCTGAAAATACTGATCGTGTCCATCAATTGTCAGCGTGATATTAACATTTTTCATCTGAGCAAACTCCTGGCTGAGACGACGCATTTCCTCAGTCGATTTACCGCGTAGTTCAACCACGAGCGCCGTAAGATTGTCCGCCGCCTCGCGCTCTTTTTGTTGCAGATAAAATTGCGGCATCAAGGTGTAAACCAACGCATGTACTAGAATGATCAACGCCGCAAACAGGCCGATTGACACCAAAAATGTTTTAGGGAATAATTTAAGATTCTTCATAGCGATAGCCCACTCCCTTCACCGTGATGATGCAATCCAGGTGTAATTTCTTGCGTAAGTTTTTGATGTAAACATCAATCACTCGGTCGAACGGCACCTCGTCATCACGCCATAACTTGTCAATGATAGCCTGCCGGCTCCAGACCATGTTTGGATTGTCGACGAGCAGTTTGAGCAGCTGCACCTCCTTGGGCTTGAGGTGTGCGTCAGTGTCATTATAAAATCCCTGATAGGCCGCAAAATCCACCGAAGCCAAACCTCGCTGCCACAAGGTTTTTTTGACAGGCTGTTGGCGGCGAAGTAGCGCCTTGATGCGCTTCTCCAAAATCACCAGTGAGAATGGCTTACTCATATAATCATCCGCTAGCTCGTCAAAACTGGCAACTTGCGTCGGCTCATCATGCAGCGCCGTCAACATCAGTACCGGCATGTCGCTGGTCTGGCGAACTTGATGCAATACCTCAATGCCACTCATCCCTGGTAGCATGATGTCAAGGACAATCACATCCACCCCAGCGAACTTATCCAGCGCTTCCTCGCCGCTGGTCGCTGTCACCACCGTAAAACCGCGCTGGCGGAGGAATTGCTCGGTACCAGTGCGAACTGCCGGTTCGTCTTCAACAAGGAGGATGTTCACTGCTCGTACACCCGTACGTACATGTCGTACAGCTCTTTTTTGTATTGTTTCACGGCCTTGTCCCCTGGCCATATCAATTCATGACCAACGCCCATGTGCACTGGTGTCGTTTCATTTGTAAACGTGGCGCCACTGTTTTTAGCCATCTTTTCTGCAATGTCACTTGCCATGGCACCGTCAATTAAACGGTCCTCGCTACCGATGATCAAACCAACGTGCTTCAACCCTACCGCCTTCAAATCGCTGCGATAATTTTGCTTGATGATGACATAATTTGCCAATGCCCGGTATGACAAAGCGCCATCAAAAAATTGATCTGGCAGCAGATGATTGCCATAGACATTGCGCAGCAGCGCCACTTGCCACTTTGGTGCCTGAGAAGCATCCGGCTCATAGTACGGCGAAAGTAGCAGCACCCGCGAAAACAATCCATCGCCATATTGTGCCAACCACGTCGCCAGCGTACCACCGCCCGAATGGCCAATCACGCCTAGCTCATCGCCCAGCCCGCTGACCAGCCCAGCACTATCACTCATAAAATTCACCAATTCACTGGCGCGAACTTTGCCGTGCTGCTTGCCATCTTTCAGGCCATGGTGCGGTGCTCGCGGCACGTAGACATTGTATCCCGTCTGATAGAACCAATCCGCCAACTCTGCCATCGCCGACGGCTCACCGCTGACGCCATGAAGAATCATCACCGCCCGCGCAGTTTTCTTGCCGTGAGTTTTCAGAATTGGGCGAGATTCTGGACGCACCTCGCCATTAGCCGCATCATCAGCAATGACCTTTTGAATATCCTTCACCGACTGGTCATAATCACGCCGCTGAATGTGAGCCTTTTGCAGGTCAGTACTCCGACTTGGACACAGGAATACCCAGGCAACAGACGCCGCAATCAGCACCGCCACGACACCGGCTATTGTTATCCCCAGCGCTTTACCACGTACTGCCATGGCACCTCCTCATTCCAATTATTTTATTTCTTGCGCCGCCAAAATCCGCGCCTGAATTTCGTCCAGCTGGGCGTCATCCATTTTTGGACCATCAGCAGTGGTCAGCCAACCCGGATATTCCGCGTAAAATGCCTGCTCATGCGACACTGCCGAACCAATTCCCTTCGCCAAATCACCATGCAGCGGCACCAACTTGGCATGAACATGCGCCACGCCTGTGCCCTCAAAAATCAGTGCCACTCGCGGCGTATCAAAGGCTTTTTCCAAGATATTGGCAACCTTTTTCACCGCCAGCATCATTTCAGCATACAATTCATCATCCAAAGAAAAGACATAATCGCCTGGATTTTGTTTTGGTATCACCACAGTAAAGCCTGGCGTGTTTGGAAACGGCGTCAAAAATGCCAAAAACTTCTCGTCTTCCCAAACTTTCCAAGATTTCATGTTGCCTGATACGATGTCGTCGAAAATTGTGTGATTCATATACCCATTATACCATTCTCATATCCAGGTATAATCAGCCTCTCTGTGATATCCCGCTTCCGTGCTTCATCGATAAACGCAGCCTGCATGGCTGTCACTGTTAATTTGCGTAATTGCTGTAGTGTGTAGCCAAATTCGTTCGACAAGACACCCATTTCTCCGCTCATCGACGTGCCAGACACCAGCCGATTGTCCGGATTTACTGTACAGGCAAGCCCTAGCTTATCCAATTGCGGTAGTGGGTGTTCTGAAAGCTTAGTTACAGCACCAGTCTGCACATTTGACCTTGGGCAACATTCAAGCACAACGCGTCCGTTGCAAACAGACCGTGCAACCGCGCCAAGCGTTCCATCGTTCGCTACATCTTCAATGATACGCACGCCATGCCCCAGCCGTTGTACTCCTTGCGACACTGCACTTTTGATAGACTGCACACCATCAGCCTCGCCAGCATGAATCGTAAATGGTATAGAATTTTCGCGCAATATACTAAACGCGGCGGCGTGGGTTTCTAGCGGATAGCCAGCTTCTGGACCAGCAATATCAAAGCCAACAACTGTCGAATTGGTGCCATAATTATCAACCACCAGTTGAGCAATTTCTTCGCTACGGTTTCCATCACACATGGCGCACAGCAAAAGCCGCGCATGAATTTCCTTACCTTGCTGATGAGCAAGCTTCTCTCCCTGGCGACATCCATCAGCCACAGCATCAACAATTGTCTGCAAGCTAAGCCCTTGCTGTTGGTGTAGTTCTGGTGCAAAGCGTAGTTCAGCATATACGACGTTATCTTCCGCCAAATCGAGGACTGCTTCGCGTGCCACTCGGCCAAGTGCAGCTGATGTCTGCATCACGCCAACAGTATGTTCAAACGTAGAGATATACTGCGGCAAAGAGCCGGCATTAGCAGCATCAAAAAACCATCGCTTAAGCGCATCGGGATCACGCGTCGGCAACTTGTCGTAGTCAGTCGCTTCGGCAAGTTCGATGACAGTCGTTGGACGCAAACCGCCATCCAGATGGTCGTGTAGCACCACTTTTGGTATGTGCCGTATCACCTCCGTCATGTGCTTATTCACACGCTCTCCATAGTCCAGACTGCCTTGTCGAAAATTGTGTGATTCATACTCCTCCTTTACGCAAATAAATCGTTCAATGCCTCACTCACCGTTGGATGAGTGAATATTTGGTCACGCAGTACAGTATACGGCAGGTCATTATCCATTACGGTTTTGATAATATTAATGACTTCTGGTGAGTTACGACACAATAAACTAGCACCCAAAATTTGTTCAGTGTTTGCATCAATCACCGCACGCAGCAAGCCTGTTGTAGCATTATCAACATGCAGGCGCGGAATCGCCATAGCGGGCAGCTCTTTTATGATAATTTCGCGCCCCGTCGCACGCGCCTCAGCCTCTGTCATACCCACCCGACCTAGCGGCGTTTGCATAAAGACCGCGTACGGCAAGGTTTTTTGTTTGGCGCGAGTGTACAGACCATCGCCCAGCAACTGGCTTCTCACAATCCGAAAATCATCCAGCGACGCATAGGTGAATTGTGGCCCGCCCGTTACATCGCCCATTGCCCAAATATGCGACCGACTAGTGCGAAGTGTTTCATCAACCACAATTGCCCCGCGCTCATCCGTCGCTACACCAGCAGCTGGTAAATTCAAGCTCATTGTCGCCGGGCGACGGCCCGTAGCCATCAACACCGCATCATAACCAGCGTAATCATCATGACTTACTGTGCGAATCGTCGCAGTAGACTCACCCTCAATCGCTGTCACATCCACACTAAACACAATCTCGATACCCTGTGCCTGCAATGCTTCAGTAGTAGCCTGAGCGATTGCTGGATCTTCACGTGCAAGCAGAGCATCACCCCTCTCAAATACTGTTACTTTTGTACCAAGTTTGGTATAAGTTGAGGCAAATTCTAACCCAATATAACCGCCACCAATGATAGCTAGCTGTTTTGGCTGTGTCATTTTATCCAGCAATTCAGTACTGGTATATACAAACGGCTTATCAACACCTGGAATATCTGGGATGATTGATTCCGCACCGGTGTTAATAAAAATCTGCGGTGCACTCACTATTAGCTCGTCGTCACCCGCCATAACCTTCACAGTACGATCATCTACGAACGATGCCTCACCCTCAATGACACTCACCGTTTCACGATCCGCGAGCATGTGATAGTTCTTCTCATTCAACCGCGTCACTACCGTTGTCTTATGTGCCATCGCCTCATCAAAACTTTGATGATGTTCGGCTGCACTGACCAGCACCTTAGTAGGAATACAAGCAATATTAATACAGGTGCCGCCATACATCTTTGGTGACCGCTCCACCAGCGCTACCTTTTTGCCCGCATTCGCCAGCGCCACCGCTAATGTCTTACCAGCTTTGCCAAAACCAATAATAAGTGCGTCAAATTGTTGTATATCCATTTACCTCCTCCTATCTTTTTTAGTGATCTCTCTCGCTGCAACAATTTCTCTATCGGTATACAGAACTGCCTCTTTTATTACAAGTTTTGAGATACTACTGTTATCGTGTGCGCAATAGCTCCTTAAAACTGTTCCAAAAAGTCCAGCTTGCCACTCTCGAAATGTCGCACATCCTCGATGCCGTATTTCATCATCACCAGGCGGTCGATACCGCAGCCAAAGGCAAAGCCAGTGTATTCATTTGGGTTGATGTCAGCAGCCTTCAGCACATTCGGATGAATCATGCCGCAACCCAACAGTTCGATCCAGCCTTCGCCCGAACAAACTTTGCAATCCGGATTTTTTCCTTCGCAGAATGGGCAGCTCAGCGCAAACTCAAAGCTCGGTTCGGTGAACGGGAAATAAAATGGATTGACACGCACGTCAAGTTTCTTGCCGTAATATTCCTGCAAAAACTCTTGCAAAGTAGCGATGAGGTTACCGACATTGACACCTTTGGCAACATACACGCCTTCGACTTGGTAGAACGTGTGCTCATGCCGCGCGTCCAGGTCTTCATTGCGAAACACCCGGTCGGGTACGATGGCAGCGATTGCCTCACCCCTTGCGAGATTACCATGATATTTTTTCAGCACGCGATTTTGCATGGTCGAGGTGTGCGCCGGTGCAATCAAACGGTCGCCATTAGCGTCAGTCTCTTCGGTCATGAAGGTATCATAATCATCGCGCGCTGGGTGACCTTTCGGGAAATTTAGACTCTCAAACATGTGAAATTGGTCGTCAATCTCACGCGACTCTTCCGTCACAAAACCCATGCGATTAAAAATGTCAGAAATGCGGTCAATTTCACGCATCAATGGGTGAATCGTGCCGCGCTCACTCGGCAGTAAATCGGGTCGTGGAGCATTAACATCCATCAGCGCTGTCACGTCAATTGGCGGCAAGTCAACTTTTGACAGTTCAGCTTCACGAGCCGTGACCAACCGCTCCAGTTCCTGTTTCAATTCATTAACTTTTTTACCAAACGCCGCGCGCTCCTCGGCTGGCAGTGTCGCGATGATGGCATATAGCTCCCGCAGCTCCGTACTCCGCAACACACTGCGCGGTTCAGCCACCTCTGCTACACGTGATAATAATGCTGATCGAACTTCATCTAGCTTTTTCATATCATCGTCCTTGCATTAAAAACATACCGACAACCCCTGCCGCCATGATCACGATCAAAATCCACGCCCACGCCAACGTCGTCGTCTGTTTTGTGCCTTCTAGATATTTCACATCTTCCACGCCGTCCAAGCTAGCTTTCTCCTGCAAGCTCGACGCTTTCGCCTTTTCGCGTAGTTCCGCCGCAATGCGTTCTTGCAGCTCACTGCGCTGATCGTTCTGATTTACAAATAATCCCATAACTACAGTATAGCAAATTATGCTATAATAGTCGTGATACTACTTTAAGGAGGGAATATGGCTACGAAGAAAACTTCAAAGAAAGCCCCGGTTAAAGCTACGGCAAAGAAAACTGCTGCAGCCAAAACCGAAACCAAAACGACCGTCAAACGAGTCGTCACCGAATCTGCTGCGGCCAAAAGCAAAAGCAAGCGCGCCAAATTGGGTTCTGCATTACCAAGCAACTTAATCAACATCGTCATCGCAGAAATCATCGGTACGTTCATCTTGACGCTGACCGCACTGTTTGCATCGGACGTCCTGTCATCAATGTACGTTGGTTTTGCATTGATGCTCATCGTTACTGCTATCGGCGGTATTTCTGGCGCACACGTCAACCCAGCCGTTACTTTCGGTTTGTGGTCAATGCGCAAATTAAAAACCGCTTTGGTACCATTCTACTGGGGTGCACAATTCCTCGGTGCCATGGCAGCAGTTGTACTAATCGGCTCAATCACCAACAACGGTTTTGCGCTCAGCTTTAACCAATTCACTGCATTCTCATGGAGCGTCTTTGCCGTTGAACTGATCGGTGTTGCTGTCTTCATGTTCGGCGTCGCCGCAGCATTGAACCGCAAAGAAATCAGCACGACTGGCAAAGCTGTTGGTATTGGTCTGGCATTGATGATCGGTTTGGTCGTATCAGGCTCAATCACGTCATTTGTCCGTGCATCAGTCATAGCCAAAATCCAAGACAACCAAGTTGCAGCGCAATCAGAAAACAGTGAGCGTCCATACCCACGAGAAATTTACATCTCAGGCGCAACACTCAACCCAGCTGTTGCTTTGGCAGTCACAGAAAAGACTGACACTCAAGTGCGCAGCAACAGTCCATTCCCAGCTAAGAACGAGAAGAACTACTCTCGCTTTAGTCTGGAAGTAATTGTCGCAACACTCATCGGTGCAGCTCTGGGTGGTAACTTGTTCTTGCTCATCAATTACCGTAACAAGGAAGAAGAGTAAATCATAGTTCTACTATAACGATATCCCGCCTGGTTTGGCGGGATATTTTTTATATTCAATCTTCCTGCGCTGGCCGATCGATCAGTTCTGGCTGCGTTTGATGATCACCACCAGCGATCCGCACCACGTCTTTATCAATCTTGCCCAGCTCCTTGTATGAATTATTATAATGCCCGACAGTCGTACTGAGGCTCTTACCCATCTTGGTCATCAGCTCGTCAAACTTTTTGATATGCACGCCCAGCTGACCGACACGCACCTGGATGTCCTTGGCCTGCTCTTCAATCTGTAGGCTCCGCAGCCCCTGTAGCACCGTCTGCAAATACGCTAAAAAGCTGGTCGGGCTGACGATGATCACCCGCTTGTCACGAAAGGCATATTCGATCAAATCGCGGCTCGAACCGCCCGTACCAACATTGTTGATGAGTAGATCATAATACAGCGACTCTGATGGAATGAACATAAAGGCAAAATCCATAGTATTCTCACGCGGCCGAATGTACTTGCTGGTTTCGTCGATGCGCCCCTTCAGGTCAGCCTTCACCTTATTCAGCCACAACTCGCGCTCAGCTTTAGTCTCAGCGTTGATCATCCGGTTGTAATTTTCCAGACTAAATTTACTGTCTACTGGCAAAATCTGCCCCTTGTCCAAAAAAATCACCGCATCAACAATCTCGCCATCCTTGAAGCGGTACTGCATCTGAAACTGCTTGGCTGGCAGTACATTGTCCAGCACACTTTCTAAGTAAAACTCGCCGAACACGCCGCGCTGCTTCGGATTTTGCAGAACGTTCTGCAAAGTTTTTAGGTCAGTCGCTACGTCGACCACCCGCTTGTTTGTTTCATCCAACTTGGCCAGCCGCTGTGTCACGTCCGCCACCAATTTGGCACTTTCCGACAGCTGCTTTTGGACCGAAGTTTGCACTTGAGCATTGCTGCGCTCTAATTTGTCGCTAACTGATTCATTCAACTTGGCGATGGTTCGCCCCAGCTCCACCACGTCAGTTTTGATGAGCTCAACTGATGACTGTTGCTTCAGCTCGCCTAGTTTTGACTGCAGCACAAACAGCGTTGCGCCCAAGCCCATAACGATAATACCTAAGAGAATGATGATAATGATTTCCATACCCTTAGTGTACAGGGATTACAGAGACAAGACAACTCGCGCCAAAATCACAAACACGATCATCAACAAAATCGCTGCGCCGTCGCCGCGAATCCTATTGAGCCATGTTAGGCTAGCGTATACCACCATATAGGTCAATAATGCGATCAACGCCGCTACAATAGTGTGCGCCTGCCAAAAATTGACACCCCACAAGGCAATCGTTGCTGCCAATACCACGACCAGCGGACGCTTGATACCAAACAATATCAACACTGGTACCAACATGATAGCCATGATAACTGTGGCGATATGCCCTGCCATCATGGTGCTGTTGCCACATAACAACTGGTTGGCGCCATCTTTACACACGATTGGTTCCAAAATAACTCGGTCAATTCCTGTTGCAACCAACCACACCAACAGCCCTGCCACTGCCGCAGTCAGCAACAAACGACCAAACACTGCTGCTCGCATATTAAACAAGTAATCTGATATTTCCTCTTTAAATATAGTTGAGAGAATCTTCATAATATTCTAATATTACACGAAAATTGCCAATAAAGCAAATGTAGATTATGAATATATTTATGCTAACGCTTTATTAGCGGCTTGTACCAGATGATACCAATACAAGCAATCAACAAACCACCGGCGACATCAAGCGGTGTATGCACCAATGCCAGCACCCGGCCAATTCCAACCAGCAGTGTCAACACTAAACAAACGCTCGCTAGCAACTTATCGCGCGTACCGAACCAAACTGCCAAGGTGATTGCCATGGTGAACAATGCGTGATCTGAAGGAAACCCAGGATTATTCAGATATGCTGCACCTGGCTCAACACCCATCAACTCAAATGGTCGCAAGCTTTCTGGCTGATAGAACGTCCCCACCGTCTTTGCCACCACATACGCCGTCAAGCCTGCCATCAACACTCTGGCATATGTCTGGTATTTTTTATTATTCGGCACTTTGCACAGCAATGCGTACGCACCAATCAAGACCACCGGTATAACCAAACCGTCTGCCACCAGTTTCACAATTGCTTCCATGCAATCATTGTATCATCCGCCAGCCTGCACATCCAGAGCTTGCGCACCACCATGTTTTGTAGTACAATCAAATATGCATTGGGGATTGGCCAAGTGGTAAGGCAGCGGGTTCTGGTCCCGTGATCGGGGGTTCGAATCCCTCATCCCCAGCCACATTGAACTACAAAATACATCGTTAGCGCGATGTATTTATTTTTTTGACGTTTTGATGACAATACCAAACAGCGCCCACAGCAGCGCCAGCCACACAAAGTCGATCATGCTTGATTGCCGAGATAATACACTGAACAATATAGAGATACCGCGCATATCCGCAAAGACCACCAAAACCGTCAGTAACTGCAGCGCCATGATCAGACAGCAAAAACTCAGCCGCAATACAGAAGGTCGCACCCGTAGTCCAATCAACCAAGGCAATGCCAGCACTTCCATATACACCAATGCTACCGCGAGCACCACTGCCGTCACTTCGGTAAACCCAGCGACCTGCAACAATCCTGGAAATTTTTCAAAAGCAAACAGCTGCATCAGCACCGTCACCAGCAACGTCGCTGCCAGTAGCAAACCAGCCCAACGGCCCAAACCAACGTTTATAATCTCTTTTCTCATTCGTTTGACTGACGGCTTTTTCATGCTTTCATTATAATGCGCAAACCCTATAACCACAAGTTTGTTGTATTTTTCACTAAATTACTTGCAAAAAAACAAAAATATACGTACCATAAACATAAGCGAACTATACAAAAATAAACACCACAAATTACGTATCTTTCGCTCTACGACCATCCACCACAACAAAATACCGCTGCTTTTCATGTAGCGGTATTTTCCGTTAACTCAGTATCATTTAGCTTTTTTGGAATGGTTTTCACGCCACTTGGCGATCATTGCATGGTTGCCGCTCAGTAAAACCTCTGGAACCCGCAAACCATTAAACTCTGCAGGGCGCGTGTACTGTGGGAACTCCAACGTCTCACCATCCGAGAAACTCTCAATCACTGCCGATTGCTCACCACCCAAAACTCCAGGCAACAGCCGAACGATTGAATCAATGATGGTCATGGCCGGCAGCTCGCCGCCAGTCAGTACATAATCACCGACGCTCAGCTCCATATCCACCAGTTCCATGATTCGCTCATCATACCCCTCATATCGTCCACAGATAAAGATGTAACCGTGCTCTTTTTCTGAAAATTCTTGCGCCAGCGACTGCTTCCATCTGGTGCCGCGTGGCGTCATGATGACTACCTTGGCAGTTGGGTCCTGACTCTTGGCGTGTGCCACCGCCTTCCACAGCGGCTCTATCATCAGCAGCATGCCGTCACCGCCACCATATGGAGTGTCGTCAACTTGTCGCCGCGGCCCCAGACCAAACTCACGCAAATCAATGGTTTCCAGACTCACCAGACCCTCTTTTTGTGCTTTCCACATCATGGAACTACCAAACACACCCGTCAACATTTCGGGGAATAGTGTAATCACTTGAAATTTTCTCATCTCTCAAATTTTAGCATACACTTGACTAAAAAGTATTTTTAGTGTAAAATGATGCCTAACAATTTAAAGGAGTTTTTGTTATGAAGGAAACCTTACAACAATCTAACTTTCTGCGTGATAAAGTCGCTAAGCCTGCCGCAGGATTAGCCATCGTTGGTACTAGTCTTGGTATTGGCGGCTGTTCAGCTGAACCACAGCCCGACATGTACAAAATGTCTGTCGCTATAGCCTGTGATGGACAATCACATTTTGGTAAACCTGGAATATTGTCATACGAAAATGACGTCAACGGCAGGGGCGACACCGGAAACGTAGACAGAGTGACCGTTGGCTGTCAAACCTGGTCTATGGACGCTGACTCTAGCCAGGAAAATGACGCTCGAGTTGCTGGAGAAGTTGAAAAAAGAAAGCTAACAGAAGAAGAACAAAAAGGCAATCGGCAAAATCGGGTTTACGATATTGTCAGTGAGACCCGAGATGATAAAACATACACCATTGATTGGAATGTCACGGTTGATAAGCCAAAGGAGGGAAAGAAAGACGCCGCAACTGAACTTCCTCACCCTCTTTGCTATGCAGGCAACTATCTGGTTGGAGATGGCGATTCTGGGACCATCGTGTATGAGATCTCAGACCCAGACCACAAGATCAACCCCGTAATAGACCCTAATGACACAGGCGGTTACATAGTCAATAAAAACGCTGACGGAAAAGTAACCTCCTATATGCGAGAAAATCCAGCACCAGATGCTAATTTCGTGGAGCCACCTTATTTCTAAGTAGATCTAAACCATAGCCCAAAAAACCGCCTCATCACGGGGCGGTTTTTTAGCACAAATAAGGCTCTCAATGGTTACCCATTGCTCGCATAGAGCTGTTCTCGCATGTTGTCTGTGCTTGAACTACGTTTATTATATATCAAGGTCGTCCAGTTCTGCAAGCTCTTTTCGAGCATTTTCTGCGTAGGAAGATTGGCTTTCCACAGCTTCCTCTGTTGACTTTTCCACAGCAGATTCAGAAGATGTGCCATCTCCACTACTCTGCGCGCCAGTAAAGCCGTCATTGTTGACGATTTTCAAATTGTAGCGTGCATCATTTTTTGTGCCCAAAGCTCGCAACAAAGTACGAACACTTTGTGCAGTGCCACCGCGTTTACCGATCACCCGACCCAAATCCTCAGGATTGACAGTCAGGGTTAGCAACACACCTTTTTCATCAATCAACCGCTCAACGACAACATCATCCGGATGCTCCACAAGTGATTTAATGATGTATTCCACAAATTGCTGGTCAATCGTTGACATTCTGCCCCTCCTTCGGAATTAAACTGTATAGCTAGTATATCATAAACATTTTAGCACGAGCAATAACAGAATCAGGCTCAAGAAGCGCTTTCTGAGTCATCATTCAGTCGCCGGTATTCCGCCAATGCAGCCCGAGCCGCTGCTTGTTGAGCAACCTGTTTGGATGGACCACTTCCTTGACCCATCAAACGGTCACCAACAAACACACCCAGCCTGAAGACTTTGTCGTGGTCAGGGCCCTCTTCGCTTAAGACTTTGTAAACCGGCGTTTGTCCGTCTAATCGCTGCGAAACCTCCTGCAAATGAGACTTCGGATCACGCCAACTACCAGTCTCCAAAATATGATCCAACTTGACGATGATGTGTGTATGAATAAAATCGCGTGCATCATCAAAGCCACGTTCCAGATAGATCGCGCCGATGACCGCCTCAAAGGCATTGGCCAAAATCTGCAAATGTGCCCGGTCTGAACCATTTTTCTCGCCCTTTGACATGCGAATGAGCGGCCCATAGCCCAACTTATCTCCCGCATCACCAATACTCTCTGTGCGCACTAGCGCCGCCCGCCACGCCGTCAAAATACCTTCTGGCTCAGAAAAATTAGTAAACAGATATTCAGTCACTGCCAATTCCAAAACCGCATCTCCCAGAAACTCCAGCCGCTCGTTGTGCTCGTGAACTGATTTTCTGTGTTCATTAACATAGCTGCGGTGCGTCAGCGCAGTGATCAAAAGATCCAGCTTTGTAAACTCAAAGCCCAGCTTCTCACGCGCAAATTCTTGGTATGGCGCGGTATTCATCCCACTCATCTACAAATTCTCCTGTCTGATACGTTTCATGGCGAGCAAAATCAATTTGCCAATGTCCTCATATTCAATTTCGTCCAAAGCTTCGTGAAATGAAAACCACTTAAGGCCATTCATCCACTCTTCTTTTTGTAATTTTTCATTTGGGTCAAGAGCTTTAACCAGATATACCTGCGTCGTCATCAACACCAGTTTATCAATTCGTCGATAGCGAAAATTGACCTTGCCCAGCCAGCCGCAAACCTCAATCTTTTTCAGGCCGGTCTCTTCACCGATTTCTCGCCTGGCAGTTACCTGCGCCGTCTCACCTGGCTCAATGTGCCCCTTTGGGATGGTCCAGCGATCCCGCGCGTCTTGATACAACAAAAACTCCGCCTCGCCCTTGCCGTTACGACGAAAAACAACACCGCCAGCTGTTGGTTCGCGCACGATTTCTTGAATTGATGGCTTTTTATGTCCGCTAAAATATTTGCGTATTCCGCTAAAATTGTCCTTTGTCATCGGCATCCTCTTGGAGGGAGCGATATGCTGTACCCAGCACACCGTTGATAAATTTCCCTGAGTTATCCGAACCAAACGCTTTGGCTAATTCGACTGCTTCATTGATGACCACTTTTGGAGGTGCATCTTTTGCGTGATTGAGCTCATACAGCGCTAACCGCAAAACTGCCCGGTCAATTCGCGCGATCTGCTCAATTGGCCATTCGGGAGCCAACGGACGCAATTGCTCATCTAGTTCCTGCTGCACCGAGATTACGCCGCTCACCAGCTTATCCACAAAATCGACATCATCGACTGATGACTTGTACTTATCAAGATTTCTCTCAAGAATGTCTTTGTATTCGACTGTATCGTCTCCAACCTCACGGCGAAATTCATATTCATACAATGTCTGAAGAGCGACGATTCGTCCTAAATGACGGTTTGAAGCCATGCCTAAAACGTTCCTGTTCGGGTTATATTACTACTATTTCGTTTTTTTGCCAGTTTCTCGCTTGGTAGTCCAGGCTTTAACTGGTGAAGAACCGTTTACACGGCGAGCTAATTTCAATACCAAGTGGCTGCGGCGCAGGCCAGTTTTTCGCGGGCTGCTCTGTTTTTTAGGTTGTGCCATAATCTCTCCTTTATCAGTTTATATTAACACTTGGGCTTTATTATAACGGTTTTTACGATTTTTCTCAAGAGTATAGTCTGAGATATTCTACAATATACTTGACTTTTTATATTGCTTATGCTATTATACTAATCATGAACAATAAACGATTACCAGAAACAAGCTTTGCAAAAAAGGAAAAAATAGAGAACAGGCTCAGAAAAACTGTGGGGATGCTAGCCATAGGTGTCACTGGATTAGGCCTTGGCTTATATCCATGGGAAGGCAGGTCTAGCGCCGAAGCACCAGACAGCCCTGCTGCTGTTGCAGAACAAGGCGCCGTTGATTTTGTTAACGCGGCACACGAAAACCCATCACTGCTAGGACCGGAAAAAACTTTCTCTGTCGATTTACAGGATGGTGATTCCGTTAATTCTGCGGCACAGCGAGCCGCTGAAGAAGTCGGCGAACAAGAGGGGTGGTCTGCAGACCAGATTAACCTTAATATTGGTGTAGTTACAGAGGCTAGTCAGGAAGTCCTTGACAACTCAGAATACAAGATTCCTCCAAAAGAATTCACTGTTACTATGGTCGAGAAAGACACTAATGGCGATGGCAAGAAAGAAGTCTTTCCTGCAGACGCAAAACCTAAAGCTAAATAACAACGTTAAGTAGTTTACCCGGAACATAAACCATCTTTTTAGGTGGTTTATTGTTTGTGAATTTTTGAACATTGGCGTCAGCTAAGGCTGTTTCTTCAACGCCCTGCCGGTCGATGTCGGCTGGCAGCTCCAGTCGTGATCGAAGCTTGCCGTTGACTTGGACGATGATGGTCATCACATCACTCACCAGATATTTCTCGTCCCACTTTGGCCAGTGATTGACGTGAATGGTATCAGCGTGGCCCAATTCCCGCCACAATTCTTCAGTGATGTGCGGTGCGAATGGCGCTAAGATTTGTAGTAAACTCTCCAGGGTGAACCGCCATGTTTCCGACGCTTGCATACCGTGTGACTCTTTGAATTTGTATAGGCCGTTGACCATTTCCATCATTGCCGCCACGGCTGTATTGAATTTCTCATCCTCAATGTCACGAGTGACTTTTTTGATGGTTGAGTGCGTTAGGCGCAGAAGGGTGGCGGCGTCGCCCCCTCCGACAGAGGCTGTGGAGGGTTCGCGAGTAGCGGACGCTCCAGCCGAACGCTCGCGAGTAATCTCCTGTGGAGATTCGAGCGAAGAGTGTACTCTGGAGGAGGATGGCGCCGCCAAAAACTCCTGCACCACATTCCACACTCGGTTCAGGAACCGATACGTTCCTGGCACCCCGCGCGGATCCCACGGTGCATCCATATCATAGGGCGCGATGAACATCTCGTACACGCGCAGCGCATCGGCACCATAACCACTGTCCATAATCTCCATCGGATCGATGACATTGCCCTTGGATTTACTCATCTTTTGACCGTCGGGCGCCATGATATAAGCGTTGTACATCATCCGTTTGAATGGTTCTGGCGTCGGCACCAAGCCAAGCTTATGGAAGAAGCGCATCCAAAAACGACTGTACAGTAGGTGCGCCACCGCGTGGTCGGCACCGTTGTAATAATCGACCGGCATCCAATGACCAATTCGCTCAGGATTCCATGCCTCGGCATCATTGTGCGGGTCAAGATAGCGCAGGAAATACCAGCTGGAACAGGCGTATCCATCCAGGGTATCAGTTTCGCGCCGACCTTCACGCCAATTGTCGCCCGCTGGCTTCGGCTCGGTGATTGGCACAGTTTTGCCCGTCTCAACATCAACCCACACACGCACCCAGTCATCAACTTGTGCTAGGACTGACGTGTTACCGCCCGTCGGTTTAAAATTCTCGACTTCTGGCAGAATCACCGGCAAGCACTCATCCGCTACAGCAATTGGCTCAAAACCGTCAACATGCACCATTGGAATTGGCGCACCCCAGTACCGCTGACGAGAGATCAGCCAGTCACGCATTTTGTAAGTAGTTTTGCCTCGACCAGAACCCTGCTGTTCCAGCCACGCGACAATTTGCTCGCGGGCATCCTCGCTGCGCGTGCCGTCAAACTGTCCAGAATTGATCAATTCACCTTCGCCAGTGTAGCAGCCGACGTCTGCCGAATCCTCTGGCTTGTCAACCACCTGAACAATTGGCAGATCAAATTTCTCAGCAAAGGCAAAGTCACGTTCATCATGGGCTGGCACTGCCATGACTGCACCCGTGCCGTAACCACTCAGCACGTAGTCGGCCACCCAGATTGGCAGCTTTTGACCATTGACTGGATTGATGACATAGCTGCCAGTAAAGACGCCGGTTTTATCCTTATTTTCCTGGCGTTCAACGTCAGACTTCTGCTGCGCCGCTTGAACGTATGCTTCAACTTTGGCACGCGTGTCAGCATTGACCAGCTGAGAAACCAATGAGTGTTCTGGCGCCAGTGCCACGTAGCTGGCACCAAACAGGGTGTCGGGGCGCGTGGTAAATACGGTAATGATGGCATCCTGTCCGTTAACTACAAAGTCAACTTCTGCGCCAACCGACCGGCCGATCCAGTTTTTCTGCATGGTCTTGACCATGTCCGTCCAGTCTAGGTCATCGGTCGCCTCCAAAATCTCATCAGCATAAGCCGTAATGCGGAAAAACCACTGCTTGAGGTTGCGCTTGGTCACAGGATTGCCGCAGCGCCAACATTTGCCGCCCTCGACCTGCTCGTTAGCCAGCACCGTATTGTCGGTATCACACCACCACTGTGGCTGCTCCTTTTGGTACGCCAAATCGTGCTTGTACAGCTGCGTAAAAATCCACTGCGTCCATTTGTAATACTCAGGGTCAGCGGTGGAAATCTCCTTTGACCAATCATAGCTAAATCCGAGTCGTTTTAACTGGGCGATGAAATGAGCCTTGGCTTCGTCATGCGCCACTCGCGGCGTTTTACCGACCTTGATGGCGTAATTTTCCACCGGCAAACCAAAGCTATCCCAGCCAATTGGATGGTACACATTGTAGCCTTGCTGACGCTTCAAGCGTGCTTTGATGTCGGCAAACTGAAACGTCCGACCGTGACCGATGTGAATACCAGCCCCGGTGATGCCAGGAAGCATGCTGAGACTATAGTATTTTGGGCGCGTTGTATCACTAAGATTAGTGACGTAGGTACCGTCAGCCTCCCATTTATCTTGCCATTTTTTCTCAATTTCCGTCGGATTGTAGCGTTTCATATCTGTAATTATAGCACGAAAATCGCCCCACATGAGAGCGGGGCGATTAACCGTCAATTAAGCTAGCTACGCTTCGTCAGCGTCACTTGTTGAGCTTGCTGGAGTGCTACTCTTCGGAACAAAGCTAGACAGCGGACTTGATTGGATTTTTTTCAAAACATCCTTCAGGTCTTTTGCGTCAGATGGTGCTTCAACTTTCTTGGCATCGCCGTACATGACTCCTGTCTCGAGAGAGACCTTGTTGCCCTGAGACGAACCCTCAAACTCTACGCGGCGCACTTGCCTCTTTGCGTTGTCAATCCACAGCTTCAGGGAAACATCTACCTTCTTGAAATCAAGTGAATCCGTATCAAGCGCTTTTGAGCTACTGCCACCACATTCTTTAATCTTCTTGGCATATGTTGTTTCGCTCAACGCTTTGGCAAAATTCTTACGCTTCTCAAGGGTAGCGTCGCTCAAATCAATCTCAAATCCACGCAGGCCATCTTTTGTGCCCAAATCTTTCTTGATTTGCAGGAAATTATTGTTGCGGTATGCTTGAGCGATTTCTTCGCGAACAGCAGCATCGTCCTTAGCACGGCGAACTGCATTCATCACACACTTTGCTTCCTCTGACTGCTCCAAGTCGTCTGAAGAAACCTTGATCCAATTACCATCAACCTCATTAATGATGGTCTCAAACTGCTTTAGCATTGTCTCTTTGAGTGACTTTGTCTGAGATCGGCTAGAAATCGCACCACCTGGCGAGGAAACACTTTCCATATAGCGGTCTATGGCCGTCTCAATTGAGCTGCGAACATTCTCCAGCTTAATGTACAGTGCGTCTTCGGTGTTTCGCACATTCACTTTTGGCAGCGCGAACTGTATTGTTTTATCAGAACCACCGGCGTTAACTGTTATATCAGCTTGCAGCTCCTGACTCTTCTCTGCATCCGATGATTTGAGTTTAATGGCGACTTTTTGATTACCTTTGCCCTCAAAAGTCAGCCGTCCTTCAGTGACGGAATTGTTCGACATGATTGCATTGACAATCGATGCCTCCAGTGCGCGCTGCGGGTTATTAAATACCAACAAATACCACAACAATCCTGCAATCAAGCCAATGGTGGCTAATGATCCTACGACCAAGCCAATGATCAACTTTTTGCGGTTTTTCTTTTTCGGTTTGTTGATTGCACCCATGATAGGCGGCTGTTCAGCCGGCGGCGTTGACTCAGCCGGTGCTGTTGTTGGCTGCTGTATGCTCATATACCCCTCCAAATTACTACTATGTTACTCATTATATCAGCTAATCGCTAAAACGAGAGAAAAATGCATTCTTCCTGGCTATCCATTCTGGTGTCTGACGAACTAACTTGTTTTCATCAATTGCCGTATGAAGATTGATCTTAATAGCCTCTTCCAGCCAAACACCGCCTGATGAGCCTTTGAATAGCGCAATGCCATCTTTTTTCAGCTTGTCGCGCACAAAGCTACCAGCTTCAATGGCGTCTTTGCATTCTTTTACCTGACAGCCACGCTGGCGAGCCGATGGTGCCAAATATTGGTTAGCCATTTCTCCGACCGTTACCACCCAATCAAGTTCATTGGGGCTACATAAATATCCCAGCTTGGACATTTCTTGCGGCATCGATTCTCTCAAACCGTTGATATTGCCTAGGACAGCGATTTTTTGAGGAGCGCTTAAGCTATATAGCGTCTGGATGGCAGCAGTCGTGGTCGATGGTGATGCGCTGTAGCTATCGTCCAGAAGGATAGTGCCGTCAGCACCGCGCAGCAACTGCATTCTTCCTGGAATTGGACGTAGCGCCTCCAAGCCTCGCTGAATTGAGCCAACATCCATGCCTAATTTGACAGCCACGGCCATGGCAGCCACCGCTGGTCTTACGTTGTGTTCGCCCAACAGCTTCAATTGCGTCTGGATACCCTCTGGATATTCTGGCGACACCATAGCGCCAAAATGCCCTTCGGTGAGTGAAAAATCATGTTCATCAAAATAATATTCTGCAACCCCACTAGTACCATAGGTAGTTATGTTTGGATTAGTCACAAAAGCCGCAAACCGACCTTCGATGTCATCGCGATTGATCAACGCCATCCGAGAGTTATTACCCAGTGTGATCATTTCCTGAGCGACTTCTTCTATGGTATGTTCAACGCGCATGCGCCCTGTGGTGACAGAAGTGATGACGGCAATGTCCGGCAAAATGACGGTTTTAAACCAATCATGAAAACCAATAGTCTGAGGGCTAAATTCCTGAACAATCACTTGTACTTCTGGATGCTCAGCGCGAGCTCGTTTTTTGACAGCGCGGTACATATTGCGGCGCGCAAAGAATCCCCATTTTTTTTCAGGACCCTCAGGATAGCGCACCCCCATGATCTGTAGCAAGGTCTGCATGTGAGATTTTGGCTCGAGCTGCGGCATGGCGATAGCATAACGCTGTGACAAAACCGTACCGATGGCGATCTTGGCGCTCGTTTTGCCAGTACTACCAGTCACCGCTATCAATTTGACGTCCGCATGCGAAGCAAAAAACTCACGCACTAACAATGGAATTTTCTTTTCAAATGATCGTCGAAACATATATTCATCATACCATAAGCGACTTGCCGAAACCAACGGCAAGTCGCCGAAATAGCAAAACGGAGCTGCTACGCGCCCACCCGGGGCATGTTGAAAATGTGTTTGTCTTTCAATTGGCAAGCATAGGAGATGCCCCTATGCGTACCAGCTCACTTGTGATTATGCACCAATTGTCACAAAAACACAAGCACTATTTTTGCTTTGTGTATTCTGGCAATACTTTTCCTGCGAGAGCTACTGCCATCAGTACCGCAAAACCGCACATAATCGACGGGATGCCAGTGATGGTTGATGGATCAATGATATTAACAAACGTCGTTGGTGCAATGAACAGTACATAGCCGATGATCAATGACCACAATGAGCGGCGAATGTGTTTTTTGGCATTTTTGCCACGAGTGTAGGCGTAGGCAATCGCCACGAACAACAAGCCGTAGTAGTACAACCCATACCATTCACTGATGCCTGGCTGATTTTCAAAAATGACATAGTTTCCCAAGCAGACACCAGCGCTAACGCCGTTTACGGCTAGCAAAAAGTAGCTAATGAACACGACCGCTAAGGTATACCCCAGCACCGGTATCCAACGTCGTTTGTCGGCAGAAATTTGATAGACTAAATGAATACCAAGAGGCGGCAACATGGTAATCGCCACATGCCCAAGCTTCGCCCAGCCCACGCTATCAAACAACACCGTGCCTTCACAAACATTGTATTCAGCCCATTGAAACAGCGCTAGACAAACGAGCAGTGCCACGACGATCCTCGTCACAGGAGTTAATTTGTAGCGCCATATTGTATGCAGTGCCAAAATAATCTCAATTACCAAGGTTGCCAACATCACTGGCGGTGAAAAACAGTAGAGCTTCGGTGTTCTGAATTTATCCATATGTGCATTATACACTATCTTAATCAAGCCGAATCTGATGCTTCCGGTAAAATAGCTTGGCGGACTGCTCAACTTCCCGGTGGCGAGCTTTGCCCCGAACATCAATATCCAAATGCGTACAGACAATATCTCCGGTCACCATGATCTTCACACCCGCCTCACGCAGTCGATGCGCTAAATCTTGCCCTTCGTGATAGCGAAACTCTGCGTCATATCCACCAACCTTCGCAAAATCATCAATCAGCAGCGCGAAGCTCCCCTCAGCCACCCAATCAACTTGGCGATCCGCCGTAACTCGCTCACCCCAAATCCATGGATAATCCCAGCCTTGCTGTTGTAACATTTGACGGTCGTCTGCCTGAGTCGCCCGCGTAAATTGCCGGTCGTGCTGCGGGTGCATTTCATGGCCATAATTCCAGGCCATCGGCTGACCATTGGCGTAGAGAATGGTACTACCAAGCATGATGTGATTTTCGCCAGCAAACTTTTGACGCAAAATAGCGGCAATATTCACCGTCTCAACACGCATGTCACAATCAATAAACCACACCACGCCAGTTTTATGCATATCCAAAAAGCGATTACGATTAGCTCCTGCGCCAATATTTTTCTCACCAAAGATGAAACCGACTGCCGGAAATTCACGGGCGAGATCTTGCAGTTTTTGCTGGTCGGCGGAATGATCATCAAGCACCGTGATGCTATCAAAATCCTGTGCTACTAATTGCCTCAAAAGATTTTTCAAAGCCTGAGGCGCGTTATAGTGTGGGATGGCGACGTGAACTTGCATATCGTTTACCTTGCGAACTAATCGCCGACCTCCTGCTCTTCACTGCCTGCTGTTTCTTCGTGATACTTCTCTGGCTGGGCGCGGAAAATTTCTACCCATTTGCTGTCATCAACCAGGTCGTTATATTCAATATAGTGCCGATTATCAAAGCCGCCTTTTTTCTGCTTTTTGCGCGCCATCGCCTCCTGAACTTGCTCTATAGAAAAACCAAAATCTTGGCGTAGTGTATCAACAACTTCCTGCAAATCAGCTAATTCTTTCAGCGCTTCATCACGCTGTTTATCACCCAGTGGAATTTCGTCCGCCTCCTCATGGACCTTACAGACCAGCTCACGACGAAATTCCTGACTGTCCAGCTCGCGGTACTCTGTATGTACGACTTCCGGATCATCCAGGCAATTTGGCACCACTTTGTCGCGCACTAATTTTTGTAAATAAAATCGGACCATCTAATTACCTCCGTTGGTTAATGCTTCAACGCCATCCTCATACACCAAGTCGCCAATCTCAACTTCGTAAATATATTTATCATCACGAAACGCAAAAAATCGGACGGTTTTATGTTGCTGCCAGGCTTGAACTATTTCCGCCCGCACGCCATCAGCGATGTCGCCAAACACCCACAGCTCATCAGCGCGCGCCACCAGCGTATTATTAGCACGCCGCACCGTGTCACGCTCAACCGCGTCGAGCAAAAAATAGTCAAAACTGGTAAATGGATTGATTGGCACAACGCCTTGCTCAAGCGCAAATTTCGTTACGAAAAATCTCATGTAAAAATATTTCTTGGACATGGCAGTAAACACAACCGTGTCGGCGGGTTTGATGGCAAGAGCGCGATGTGGTTGCTGTGTCATGGTTACATCTCCGTTACTGTATAAGCTCTAATAATGTTTGTTCATCAATAATTTTGGTGCCGTATTGTTCGGCTTTTTTCAATTTACTGGCGCCAACTTTACCGCCGGCTACTAAATATGTTGTATCTTTTGCAACAGCGGTTTGGAAGGTGCCACCAAGCTCGCGGATTCTTTCAGCAGCAGCATCACGACCCATCGACTGCAGGGTGCCGGTGATAACGAAGCTTTGGCCAGTTAGACTGCCGGATTTTTTAGTAAATTGTGGCGTCACGCCAAGGTCAGCAAATTTTTCGAGCAGCGTCACATTATCTTCATCGGCAAACCACGCCACAATTGACTCGGCAACAATTTCACCCACGCCATCCACTTCACGCAGCTCATCAATTGTCGCCACTAGTAACTTTTTGATACTCTTAAAGTGATTTGTCAGGTCAATCGCCGTCTGCGCTCCAACATGACGAATGCCAAGGCCAAACAAAAATCGCTCCAAGGCTGGCTGTTTTTTGGCAGCAATGGCATCGATGAGCTTCTGCGCGGAAATCTCAGCAAAGCGCTCCAGTTTCAGTAAATCATCTTTCGTCAACCGGTAAATATCCGCCAAATCGTTAACTAGCCCAGCCTCGACCAGCGCCTCAACATTTTTCTCGCCCAGCGTATCAATGTCCAGCGCGCCTTTGGAGGCAAAGTGCGCCAGGGACCGCTTCAAAATCAGCGGGCCGCTCAAACCTTTAACGCGGTAGACTGCCTCGCCCTCTGGCCGCACAAATGCTAGTTCCGGATATTGGCGTGCTAGTTCCGCTGGATAATCAATTGATTTGGAATCTGCTTCGCGCAATTCTTTTAGCACAGTTTGCACCTGCGGGATGATGTCGCCAGCCTTGAAAATCACCACCGTGTCACCGCGCCGCACATCCAGCCGGGCAATTTCGTCGGCATTATGTAGACTAGCATGCTGCACCGTCGTACCGGCCACTACCACTGGGTCAAACACCGCTACTGGCGTGGCCGCACCGGTTCGACCGATGGAAATAACGATATCACGGACGACGGTCGTAGCTTCTTCGGCGGCAAATTTATAGGCCACTGCGGCTCGCGGTGTCTTGCCAACGATGCCTAGCTGGGCAAACTGTCGCCGGTCGTTGAGCTTGATGACCGCTCCGTCGGTGTTAAACTGAAGCGACTGACGCAGCTCATCCAGATGATTAACATAGCTCATCACCTCATCCAAGCCATAGACGATTTGCGTTTGGCGGCTGGTGGTGATGCCCAACTCGTTCATCATCTGGTAACCAAAGGCAATTGTCGGCGTGTCCTCGAGGTTATCGCGAATGATATCATAACCAACAAAATGGAGCGGGCGCTCTGCCACCAGTTTTGGATCAAGCTGACGAATCGTCCCTGCGGCTAGGTTACGCGGATTGGCAAATTCCGGCTGACCAGTCGCTCGCCGACGCTGATTTAATGCCGCAAAGTCCTCTTTATGCATCACGATTTCACCGCGAATCTCCGTCCGACCACGCAAAAAATGAGCAAATCGCTGATTGGCGCGTAGTGTCAGCGGCACATTCTGAATCGTCCGCACGTTCATGGTCACATCTTCACCAACCAATCCGTCGCCCCGCGTCACCGCCCGCGTCAGTACACCGTCCTCATAAATCAGCGCACAGGCCAGGCCATCCATCTTGATATCGCACAAAAATTCTTCAGTGATATCACTACGCACTTTGTGCATACGCTGTATCCACGCCGCAACTTCTGCTCGGTCAAACACATCCTGGAGTGAAATCATTCGCGTTTGATGCTGGACCTTGGCGAATTTACTGAGCGCCTTTCCTGCCACCCGCTGGGTTGGGCTGTCTGGTGTGATGAGGTCCGGAAATTGTTCTTCCAGCTGCGACAATTCATGCTTCAGACTATCAGCTGCCGCCTCACTCATGATCGATTCGTCGAGCACGTGATAGTGATAGCGATAATCATTGATCAGATCTCGCAGTTTGACAATTCGTTGCTCGGCCGCCTGCCGATCAAGCTGGCGCGCTGTCATCGGCAACGACCTTTCGGTAGAATAAGTAGGTATAGGTAGCTGAAAATACGACAGAAAATGAAGCAACCAGCAGTACCATAATTGGTACCAGTGGGAATGAAGCAGTTTGATCAATCCAGCCCGTCACGAAGGCGTCCAATTTGATGGTTGGGATGAGAATAACCGCCCAAAGCAACGTTAGCATAATGGCTAGCCACAACATGCGAAGCAAGATACGGATACGACGGCCAACCACAATGTCACCAGCCATGCGCACAGCACGCATTGGGTAGGTGCCCGGCAGCGTAACAATGATCATGGCAAAAGCCGTGGAAGTGAGCCAATATAGCGATAGCACTCCCAGCAGCCCCGTAATGGCTGCAGCGATCATCAGTAGCGGCGTCTGATTTAGAACATCAGCCGTCTGTAGCGTCGTATAGAGAATCACGCCACCAGCAGCTGGCAATATTTGACACAGGACGATGAACAATAGCACAATGAATGCAACCAGCGGCGCCCCAGCTCGGTACAGGCCATCACGAATGTTTGGCGAATTGCCAGAACTGACTGCTCGCAATAACCAAATGGTAGTCAGCCAGACCATGATCAGCGCCAACACACCCAATATTTGCTGCAAGGCGTTATTTGGTTGGTTGGTGAGCTGGCCGTACACAACGCCGCCGAAAATCGAGAACGTTGCAAATAAATCACTCACCGCTCCCTGCTCGACTGTACCTTCGGCCAATGCTTTAATCTTTTTGTACGTCTCTTGATCCATCAATCCCGCCAGTACAAATACCACCACCGCATACACCAGCGCCAAGCCAAAAAACAATCGCTTGTTTGACCAAATCATTTTGACTGCTTGGCTGGTCAACGACCAATAGCCCGGAACATGCAGCGACCTAACATAATCCCTGCGCCGCGTCAGGCGAAAACTACGATGCGGTCGACGCTTCAAAAAATGAGCCCTCCGAGTTTTCAGCTGCTGCCAGATCTTTTTGCAATGATTCTTACACCGCAAATAATAACCAGAGGCAAGTTTTTGGTTTGCTCGTGAACGATTGGCTGTTATTTTCTTTTTGGAGACAGATGTACGTTGCTTATTCATCATCAGGTATCCTTACATTTTTGTCGCATTGTTTCGCAGGCGAGCAATACGATCCTCCAACGGTGGATGGGTACTAAATAATTTTGAGAAAAAGCCGGGGCGTAGCGGATTATTCATAAATAAATTGGCTGTCGATGTGCTTTGGCGCTCCATAGGTCGGCCATATTCTTGCAATTTGCCCAGTGCACTCGCCAAACCCTCTGAGTCTCGAGTCAGCAACGCACCAGAAGCGTCGGCCAAATATTCTCGCTGCCGACTGACTGCTAACTGCGTGATGGTTGCCAGAATTGGCGCCAAAATAACTACTACCAAACCCAATATGTACACCGCTGGGTGAACATCACGGTCATCGTCACCACCAAAGAACATCATGCGCAGGGCCAGATCAGCCAATAGCCCAATAGCACTCACCAAACCAAAAGCAATCATACTAACGCGAATGTCGTAGTTACGCACATGGCTCATTTCGTGCGCCATCACTGCCTCGAGCTCACGTTTGTCCATGATCTCCAGCAGTCCAGTCGTCGCACCGACGATGGCATGCTTGGGGTCGCGACCCGTCGCAAAGGCGTTCGGCGCCGGGTCGTCAATGATGTAGACTTTCGGCATCGGCATACCAGAAGCAATCGCCAAATTCTCAACTACTCGCCACAGTTCAGGCGCATCTTTTTTCTCAATCTCCTGCGCGCCAGTCATGGCCATGGCTAATTTTCCAGCCAGATAGTACTGAAGCCAGGCGTACAGCATCGAACAACCAAACACAATCCACGCCAGTGAATAATTTTTGACCACCATGCCGATGAAGACACCGATAATACCAATGATAGCTACGAACACTGCCATGATGATGACGGTGTTGCGTTTATTTTGAGAAATCGCACTATACATAGTAGCTATTATAACAAAAACCGCCCGCCAACGGTAGGCGAGCGGCTGTGTGGTTTGCGTGAAGTGTTAGAATTTGACTTCTACTGGGTTCTCAACAGACGCACGGTCTTCAACCTCAAAGAATTCCTTGGCTTGGAAGTTAAACATGCCTGCAACGATGTTTGCTGGGAAAGTCTGAATCTTGGTGTTCAAGTCACGAACGCCACCGTTGTAGAAGCGGCGGGAAGCTTGAATTTTGTCTTCAGTGTCGACCAGTTCCTGCTGCAATTGCATGAAGTTTTGGTTAGCCTTCAAGTCTGGGTAAGCCTCAGCTACTGCAAACAGACTCTTCAAGGCGCCTTCGAGCATGTTTTCTGCCTCGGCAGTATCCTTCACACCTTTGGCATCCATGATGGCTGAACGTGCTTCGGTCACCTTTTCAAATACTTCTTTTTCGTGTGTCGCGTAACCCTTCACAGAGTTCACAAGATTTGGGATCAAGTCAGTACGACGTTTCAGCTGAACCGTGATGTCGCTCCATGCTTCTTCAACGCGGTTGCGTAGAGTCACCAAACCATTATAGGTGGCGACGATGAAGCCGATAGCGAGAACCAGGACAACGCCAACGACTATAAGTGCTATGATGATTGAGCTCATTGAATATTCTCCTTATCAATTTATACTAACCCCTTCATTATACCACAGACATTTTGCTTGTGGTTAGGTTTTTGGGCAATAAATAACTTCGATCATCAAGAGGTATTGAGCCATATTCTACAGAGCTGAAAATACTGGCCGAAGCGACGTTCTAGCCCAAAATGGTATAATTAGTTATATGAAGACAGTTTTAATTACCGGCGCAAGCGATGGTCTGGGTTTTGCCACCGCACAACTACTGCTTGAAAAGGGCTACAATGTTTATTCTCTTTCTCGCTCAAAACCAACAGATAGCAGAATCAAGCACATTACGCTTGATCTGACAGATGAAATATCCATCAAGAGTGCCGCTCAGCAAATCTTAGAGCTTGATGATCAAATCATGGCACTCGTTAACTGTGCTGGCATTATGTCTAGATTTGACCGGACGGATGAAAAACTATTTAGCGATATTATAAAGGTATATTCTACAAATATCATGGGTGTAATTTATCTCACTAACTTCTTAATAGACAGGGTTGTCAAAGATGAAGCGGACGTCATCAATGTCGCTTCTACAGCCGGCACTAAAGGTTCTGCAAGCGAGCCAGTGTACACTAGTAGTAAATGGGCAATGCGTGGCTATAGCAAATCACTGCAAATGCTTTTCAAGGGCAAAAAGTCGCGAGCAATTAGCTTCTGTCCAGGTGGTATGCGCAACAGAATGCTTGAGAAAATTACTGGCGAGCAGCTACCAGACCCTGAAAACTGGATGCCAGTGGAAATAGTCGCAAAGACATTAGTGGACATCATCGAGACGCCAAAGCCGGCAGAAATTAGCGAAATTGTCATCAATAGAAAATAACAAAACCATAAGCTTATCACCGTATCACTAGCAACTTCCATTTACCGTCGACTGTTATCGGCACTAGAAAAGTCACCAAAACAGGTGACTTTTCTTTTAGCTGCAATTTGGTGCGCAAGGCGGGAATCGAACCCGCACGACTTTTGGTCAAGGGATTTTAAGTCCCTCGCGTCTACCAATTCCGCCACTCGCGCATATCTATCCGCACCAATGACCACCCAATTTCATGCCCACTGACGTTTGACACGGTCTGCCATTTGTGCTGGTTTGTATTATACTATATTTATGAAGCAAATTGTACATATTCATGGCGGATCACCTTTCGATTCCTACGAGCGCTATCTCTCCGCACTGCGCAATGACCCACTTACATATGAAAGTCTTTTTCACAAAACAAAATGGCGCGATTGGCTGGCTGTTACAATGACAGATTTTGATGTGTTGGTACCTAATATGCCTAATAAACAAAATGCACGATATTCTGAGTGGAAAATCTACTTTGAAAAGATATTGCCATTCTTGGGTAATAATGTACAGCTCATCGGTAGTAGTCTTGGGGCAATATTCTTAGCAAAATATTTGCATGAAAATCCTCTCAGCATACCAGTCAATCGACTAATCCTAATTGCTGCTCCATATAATGATGCAACTCACGAAGACTTGGGCGATTTTATATTGCCAAGTGCAACTGGACTCGAAAAATCCGCCAAAGAAATTCACCTATTCCACAGTAAAGACGATACTGTGGTGCCTTTTACTGAGCTAGCAAAGTTTCAGTCTGACCTACCAAGCGCAAAAAGCCATATATTTGTTGACCGAGGCCATTTCCAACAGCCAACCTTCCCTGAGTTAAAAGAACTGCTCGAAAAATAAGAAAAAACGCCCGATATTCAGACGTTTCATATTCACTTGGAGGCACGTACGAGAGTCGAACTCGTCTAAAAGGTTTTGCAGACCTCTGCGTAACCGCTCCGCCAACGCGCCGCTCTATTACATTTGGTGCGAGCGAGAAGACTTGAACTTCCACGAACCTAAGTTCACTAGCCCCTCAAGCTAGCGCGTCTACCAATTCCGCCACGCCCGCACGACTGTCATCATTATACCTGACACTACGGTGTTTTGTAAACTGAATCTTGGCGAACTGTCCAATATATCACGTCAGCAAATCGATCAGTTGGCGAAACCAGTCGAGTATTTTGCGTTACAGCCTGGACTGATGGTAGTTTGATGTACTCAACTGTTGGACGGTACAGCGGCAGTGACGCAGCCGATGCTTGCCAGCGCCGTGCGAATGACTGATAATAATCTGCTCGTTGTTTTGAAGAACGCTTACCACGACCACCAACCAATGCATCATCTGAGATAGCGTCATTATAATTGGCAAAGTTCAGACCTCGTTGGTCGCGTTGATCTTGTGACGAATGCCAATACGCGTAGACATCTGGGTCACCGCCAAGCACCAACTCATATATCAAGACGTCAAAATTACGCGGTTGCAACACCGACCTGAGAACATCCTGATTAGCATCTGTTGCATCAACAATTTTAACTTCCACTTCAGCATTGAGCTCATTTCGCCACGTCTCAGCCAACGAATTAGCTGCATTTTCATATTTAGAACCCTGCAAGGAAACAACTGACAGTTTCAGTGACTGATCGCCCTTTTTACGCACACCGCCAGACACCGTCCAACCTTCTGCGTCCAGTAGCTTTTTAGCTGCTTCTACATCACGGGTTAACGGCCGTTCCAGCTCTGCTTCAGTGTGTTCCGGCAAAATCGGTCCTGTCAATTCGCCTGTTTGTTGTGGCATCTTTTTGCGAAGCGCGGTGATGTCGACTGACTGCACCAAAGCTTTGCGAATGGATGGAGACTGGAGAATCGGACTCTTGCTATTGAATAATGCGTACACCCCGTTGTGGGTTTCATAAGCCTTCATCTCATACATTTTTTTGACGTTTTCTGGCTGAGAAGCATAGGTCAGCTCTGGCGTGGCCATGATTTCACTAGTTCTCAAGCCCTTTGTGATCTCATCCAGTGAGGCATATGCGTACAGCTGGAAACGGTCTAGCTTTGGCTTACCAAAGTGATATGCTTCATTTGCCGTCATATGCACAGCTTTTCTGCCACTTTCCCGGTTATCTGTCTGCAAGAGTCGGAATTTGAATGGTCCGCTCGTGACCGGTGAGCGTCCAAACGAGTGGTCGCGCAGAGTAGCTGGCGCTACATGTTCCAATACGTGTTTTGGAACAACTGGAAACGTCAATGTATGCAAAAATGGCGCATAGGTGGATGGTATTACAAATGTTACAGTATTGTCGGCAGTTTTCCGAACTTTGATGGATGCCCAACCGTCAGTTGAAGCGCCAACCTTGGAGTTTTTTAGAAGATTAACCGTAAATATGACATCATCGACCGTCAATGAGTGGCCATCAGACCAGCGAAGATTATCTTTCAGAGTGATCGTATATTCAGTCTCGGTGCCGTTGATGGCGATTGATTTTGCTAAATCCCCCTTGAGGTGTCCAGTATTGTCGTATTGGTAGAGGCTGGCAAACATTAGCCTCGCAGCAGACCGTTCTGCATTAGAACGCGCAAACAAGGGGTTGAGGGTTTCCAGCGATCCTAAAACTCCCTCTGAATATGTGCCACCTTCCTGAGGTGCATCCTTCGTGTAGGCTGCACGAAAAATAGTCCATTGCCCTGCACTCAGGCCAACCAATATCATCAATAGTACTGCCCAGCCGATAACTTCTCGGCGGACTTCTGTCAATCTGTCGAGACGGGATGTTACAAACTTATGTGCGTGCTTGATGACGCCCTTTTCGATCTTCACAGCTCGACGATTTAAGTTTTTTCCAGAAGCGCTCATTTTTTGGAACCGCTTCCAAGACGGCTTGCCTCCAGCCTCTGTCATGACGACAACCTAGCCTTTAAGCCCCGGCAAGACCAAACTAGCCAAGATTGATAGCACAAAAACTACAGCCAGAACGATGGTAACGTCAAACAAGTTCTTATCAAAACCACGACGTGTCGTAAACAGTTCACCAGAAGATCCAAACCCTGCACCAAGTGAGGCGCCACGCTGTTGCAGCAAAATTGTAATAATCATCAAAAATGCTGATCCTAATGTGATATATGGTAAAAGTTGTTCCAAATTCATCTAACTCTCCTGTTCTTTTTGCGCAGTCCGTAAATCAACCACACTACTTACTATATAGTTTACCAAACTAAGGATGATGCCGGCAATAATTGCGTCACCAAATGTTATGGAAACGTTTGGAGCGAGTACAATGGCAAGATAGACCATGAGACCATTGATAATCAGCGTAAATAGACCAAGGGTCAACAGAATTGCCGGCAGTGACAAGATGATAATGATCGGTTTGAGCATACTGTTGATGACGGAAAATATCAAACCAGCCAGCAGAAACGTCAACAAGCCACCATCCGACATGGTACCTAAAAGTCGCAACGATATCCAGATGCCAAATGAGTTCATAGCCCATCTGAATAGAAATACAAAAAATTGCCGTTTCATCACACTGCTACTTATTATAATAATCTGTTCGCATTTTCACAATAGCTAGACGTCACGAACAGCCGCCATCGCTCACATTCGAACTCTTGCTGGTGATGTGCATTTTCTGGGAGCCACGCGTTGCTTCAATACAAAATTCTTTACCGTCAGCGCCCTGAATATACACATGAACAGGGCCGCCGTTATAGTTTGGTATTGATGCGCCAGCGGGTAGTGTTGGATAGGCATTGTGAAAATTGCGGTATTGCTCCATAGCCTGTGCTGCACTTTTGAGGTCAGCCGTGATAGCATCACGCAACGACTTTTGGCGCCAATTACCGTAACTAATGATACCAATGGTGGTCAAAATTGCCATAACCGTAATCATAATAATAAGTTCTATGATAGTAAAACCGCGTTTCATATTGTTAGTATAGCACAAGCGTTTTAATTATTGGTACGCTGTGCCGCAATATATTTGTGGACGATTTGAGCACGCGACTGGCCAATCACCGGCGCTAGGTCATCTTCTGTAGCACTGACAACATTACGGAAGCTGCCAAATTTTTTCAGCAATTTGGCGCGGGTTTTTGGTCCAATGCCAGGAATTTCCTCCAGCTGATTTTTCGTTTGTTGCTGGCGTTTGAGCGCCGTATGATAGCTCACCGCAAAACGATGCGACTCGTCGCGGATGCGCTGAAACAGTTTGACGATGTCAGTTGTCGCAAGGATATTCTCGTCCGCTGTCGGACGTTCGTTGCGAGTTTGTTCCATGCTAGCTCGCAGGTTTTTTGAATGTGAACCGGCGTTACGCTGGCCTGGGTGTAAATTCACCACATAAACATCACCGTCTTCATGAATAGCGATGTACGACCGCGGCTGCGACCGCATTTGTTCAATGAACGCCGTATCAATCTGCGAACCGGTCTTGTGCACCAGCAGTTCTTCCTCGCGCTTAGCAATACTGACGATCGGCACGGTGACACCACGCTCATCACGCGCCCTGATGGCCGCCGCTAGTTGGCCTTTACCGCCGTCAATAAGCAGCAGATCAGGACGGCCCCAGCTTTTTAGATGACGCTCGCTCAGCCGGCGAAAAATCGCCTGATACATATTGCCGGTGTCATCATTTTTCTCGCTGACTTTGAATTTGCGGTACTCCGCCCGATCGCTCGCACCATTGGTAAATACCACCATACTGGCAACAACGTGCCGCCCGCTCATGTGCGAAATGTCATAACCCTCAATACGCGCTGGGATACCTTTTAGACCCAACAATTTCGCCAAATCAGCCAGCGCCTTGTCTTTAGAAATATCCAAAAACTCTTTGTCGCCAAAACAAACCCGCCGCTGCAACTCCTGCATGGCGCGCAGCTTATTACGAAGATCAGCCGCCCGCTCAAAATCATGCAGCCCAGCCGCCGTTTTCATGTCGTGTTCCAGCTCAGCGGCGATGGCTTTACGATTGCCCTTGATGTAACTGATGAGTTTGCGTAAATTAGCTTTATAGGCGGCTGGTCCATCACTCAACCGCGGACTGAGACCCAGATCTTCATCCAATTTCGACTGCCCCGGACGGCGCTGCCTGGTCAAATAGGGGAATATCCGCCGCAGATATCGCAAGGCTTTTTTCAAGGCAAAGCCATTGTAAAACGGGCCAACATATTCCGCACCATCATCCGCGGGATTACGCGTAAAACTGACGGTCGGCCACTCGCTTTTCATGTCGATTCGCACATACATCTGCGACTTATCATCGCGTAGCAGTACGTTGTAACGCGGCATATAGCGCTTGACCATCTCGCTCTCAAGGAACAGTGCATCCACTTCGCTCTCGGTCTCAATCCAATCAGTATCAGCAATTTCCGCCACCAACGCCATGGTTTTATTGTCCCGCCCACGCGAATCCTGAAAATACTGGCGCACGCGGTTTTTCAGCACCGCCGCCTTGCCCACATAAATAATCTCGCCACTGGCTGACTTGTGAAAATAGACACCGGGAGTACGCGGCAGGGTTTTGAGTTTGGTTTGCAATTGTTGATTCACCTTTTTATTATACATTCTTCCCGGCTATCGGTGTTATACTTTGTAGTATGTCGCAGATGAAAAATTCACAGCATTCCATCAAGGCTATCGTTTTTGATCTTGATGGTGTGTATTTTAACAAAGGCAAGGCTGAATTTCTGAGCAGCCTCACACGCTACGGCGTTGAGGAAGCGAGCGCCAAGTCAGTCTTTCTCACGAGTCAGCAAATGGCTGATTATAAACTAGGAAAAATTAACGATGACGAATTCTGGGCTTGGGCAGAATCACAGTGGAACACAGGGCTGTCTAGCCATGAGCTTATAGAACTGATGCTTGACGGCTATGCGATTGATGAACGTGTCATGCAACTGGTACAAACGGTTCGGCGTAAGGGTTATAAAACACTAATCTGCTCCAATAATTTCCCAGCTCGCATCCAAGGCCTGAAGAGAAAGTTTGGTTTTCTGCAGCAATTTGATACAGCAGTTTTTTCATATCAAGTTCATGCCGCTAAACCGTCAACCGAAATTTTTGCCGAATTATTGCGTCGCTCTGGCTGCCAACCACAAGAGATAGTCTATGCTGACGACAAGTCAACTGCGCTCACTGGTGCGAAGGATCTTGGCATTAACACGCTGGTTTATATAGACTTTGAGAAATATTGCAATAATCTTCAGGCCATGGGCGTTGTCGTGTCATGACATTACGGCGACCAGCCTAACAGCTCAGTAAACGACTTCTTCGCGCTAACACATTCACCCAGTTCGATACTCGTCACCGGCAGCGCAATATTATGCGCAAGTAATACCGCGTGAACTTCTTCCTGTTTATCATACGGCACTTCTATGTGTGAAATATTAGTGATGGCTATTAGCCTATCAGCGCGCACTTCATAGTAGCGCATCGGTTTTTCTAATTCCACCTGTGACGCAAGCTCCTTAACGCCAATGAGTATTGGGTAGTTACCAGGAATATCACTGCCCAAACAAAAGATATCCCACACATCACGCGCCTGTCTATTCACCTTCTTACCCCATGTGTTGTCACCATGTTCATCATGCGACAAGCTGCGCCATGTTTTCCAGCGACGCAGCATTGTGATGCCGCTGACTGTGAACAAACGCGCATAAAATAGACTATAGTAATATGACGTCCAAGTCAGCGCATCGCCATAACGATTTTTCTCTTTCCAACCAAGGCCGTGCATGTCAGCGTATGATCGCGCTACCATGCGGCTCCGACATAACGAAATTGAGTGTATGATATGCTGGTCGCTACCGCCAAAAACTGCATATACATCACGCGCTGGCTTGAGCCCACCAGTATCACAAAAGCTCTTCAAAACATTAATTGTACCGCGCTCACCATGCTGCCAACGACCGGTTCCATGCCAAAACTGGGTGTCTTGCGTCAGTTTTTGATATTCGGCTATCTCAGAGCTACTAAACCGGCGTAGTGTTTTTGTTGTAATAATCCGCTTCTGAGCTGTACTGCCTAACAACTTCTCTGCATAGCGCAACCGAACCTTGTGGGTGATTGCCAGCAAAAGATGGTGCGGCAAATATCGCAAGAGCTTTTTAATAAATAACTTTTGATATCCGTTATCTTTAGTCCTGTCGCGCTGACGAGTAGTCATGATACTATTTTGCCGCAGCTTTTTCCAAAGCGTCAATCAGTGTTTGCTTTGGTTTCATGCCAATCAGCTCAGTAACCTCTTCGCCACCAGCGATAATTTTCATGTTTGGAATTCCCTGCACACGATAGTCAATAGCCAACTGCGCGTTCTCCTGACTGGCTTCAGTGTCAACTTTGACGACATCAAACTCAGTTTCTTCAGCAATTTGATGCAAAATTGGCGCCATCGCTCGGCACGGCGGACACCATGGCGCCCAAAAATCAACCAGCACTGGCTTGTCGCTTTTTAGCACTTTCTCTTCAAATTCTTGTTTTGTTGTAATCTCATATAACGCCATTATTTCCTCCTTTGTTCATATTCTATTATACAGCAGCTACACGCCAAATGAACAAAATCTTATCACATCAACCACTGTATGTGCACCTATGGCCGAACTAACATCGCGCTTTCGTTGCATGACGGCAAACGGCAGACCAAACAATAGCGCCAACGCCAGGACGCTACCCAGCGCAAAATTAACTGTATTAAAATGAAGCAAGACGTGAGGTAATATCATAACAAGATAGCACAAAAAATTATCTAATTTTGACAGTAATCTATCCTTAATGAAATAGATGCACGTAGCAAAGAAAAAGAAGCGGAAAATAATTTCTTCCGAAATACCAGCACGCATGGCGTTTAAGAACCATTCTGGCTTGAGCGAAAAAGCAATATTCCAAGAAATTTTTGCCAGGAGAATATTGACGGTTCCCAGCGCCAATCCTACCAATAGGGCAAGGCAAATTGTTTTTAGTATTTCTTTTTTGTTGACCATTTTACAGAGGACAATTGCATGCTTACTTTTCTTGAGCACACTAACACCTCCAACATACGCAACAGCAGAGCACACTCCCATGAACATACTGGATGGTGCAGCCAGACAGCCTAAAATTACAGCAATGACAACATCAGTTCTAGAAACATTTTTGTTCCTTACGATAAATAAAACTGCCAATAAAACAACAACCAAAAACCACAGGATGTTAAGCTTTTGTGGATTTAGTAACGTTATCGACCACAGCGCCACAAAAAAGAGGTTGATACCGAGCAGTACTCGTGTTGAAGATCGGTGTAAAACTACAGCACGTTCTTGACTCATGACATAACTATATCATATACTTACCTAACATGTATGAACTTGTCTGAGGCGAGTTCCTCTAAACCCTCACGTTCGTAATAGTTAACTTACCAGCGAACCACTGAATACAGAAACTAACCAAAGGAGTATTTACGTTGACAAAAGTATCAAACAAAGAAATATTATGCCTGTTCTGGCGAATATCACAGCCCTACAAGCATCGGCGAAATTTGACTATTTTCTTTACAATCATCACACTTGCCATCACAATTTTTGTTGGCCCGCTGATTATTGCAGAATTGCTCAACACCATCCAAAGCGGTCAACTAAACAACGCGGAGAAACTATGGAAATTAGTCGCGCTCTACGGCATGAGCGAATTATGGTCAAATGTCATCAGCTGGCGCTTAGTCCTGTATCTCGCTTGGACGTTTGAAACTGCCCTACAACGTGATCTATACGCACAGTGTTTTAGCAAACTAACCAAACAAACAATGTTTTTCCATGCCAATAAATTTGGTGGCTCACTTGTCAGCCAAACCAATAAATTAAACGGCGCAGTTGAACGTTTTTGGGACACGATCATTTGGTCAATTTTGCCGTTGGTCATCTCCCTGGTTGGCTCAATCATCATCCTATCAACCCTGCTGTGGCAGTACGCCGTATTTCTCCTACTCTTCTCAATCATTTTCAGTGTCGTTGTCTATTTTGGCTCTCGGCCGATGGCTAAACTGAACGAGAAAGAAGCTAAAGCCAGCAACAAAGTGAGCGGACAATTAGCGGACGCCGTTTCAAACATTTTGGCAGTAAAATCGTCTGGTGCCGAGGCATTGGAGCAGCAACGCTTTGCAAAAACTGTTACATCATGGCGCGGCGCTAGTCTGGGCACAATGCGCGGGCTTTTAAAAGTCAGTACTGTGTATTCGACCATTAATATAACGATAAAAATTGGGGCAATTGCCTTTGCAATATATGCCGCTCAGCATAACATCGTATCAGTAGCGGCGGTTTATCTCATCATCACCTACACCGGTAGCGTGGCGCATGAGTTGTGGAATATGAACAGCATCATGCGTAGTTACAACCGCATCCTTGGTGACGCTCACGATATGGTGGAGATTCTTACCACGCCGACGACACTAGTCGATCAAAGTGACGCAAAGCTTGCTATTACGCACGGCAGTATCACCATGGATAATGTGACCTTTACTCATGATGAGGGTGAAGGTGACACGCTGTTTCATGATTTCTCTCTTCGCATTCAGCCAGGTGAAAAAATTGGTTTGGTTGGGTCAAGTGGTTCTGGCAAAACTACCCTGACCAAATTATTGCTACGCTTTGCTGACATCGACTCAGGGGAGATTACCATCGACGCACAAAACATCGCCGACGTCACCCAAGCAAGCCTGCGCGAACAAATCGCCTACGTGCCGCAAGAGCCACTACTATTTCACCGTTCAGTCCGCGAAAATATCGCTTACGGCCGACCTGACGCAACTGATGCTGAAATTGAACGTGCCGCCAAAAAAGCTGGTGCCTATGATTTTATCATTAAGCTACAAGACGGTTTCGACACCATGGTCGGTGAGCGCGGTGTGAAACTTTCAGGCGGACAGCGGCAGCGCATCGCTATTGCCAGGGCGATTTTGAAAAATACACCAATTCTAATTCTTGATGAAGCAACCTCAGCCTTGGACTCAGAGTCAGAAGCGCTTATCCAGCAGTCGCTGGAGACATTAATGAAAGACCGAACCTCGATCGTCATCGCTCACCGCTTGTCGACCATCGCCAAACTGGATCGCATCATTGTTCTAGAAAATGGACGCATCATCGAAGACGGTTCGCACGAGCAACTGCTTGCCAAAAAACGCGGTGTTTATGCCAAATTATGGGCGCGGCAGTCTGGCGGATTTATCGAAGATTAACATAAAGCGGCTATGTGAGATAGCCGCTTTATTATTGAGCCGTGTGACGGTTGGTTTAGCGTCGGCGTTTGATGATTATCCAGGCGCCAGTAGCAACCACCGCGATGGAACCGAGAGCGATCACGATGGCGTTGCTGCCTGTGTCAGCCAACGCATTTGATGCTTTCTTCGCAATCTTAGCAACTGCGCTGTTGCTGCCGCTATTGGCATTTTGGTTACCATTCTGAGTAGCGCCCTCTTCTTCGTAAACACCAACTGGGTCGATGATAGTGCCGTTTGCCGCGCCATCACCGTCACCAAAGCCACCGTCAGTCAGATCGTAAGAAATGGTGGTATAGTTACCATCTGGCGTATTGCCAAAAGTGACTCGACTAGTGATGTCTTGGTATACTCGACCGTTCATGATCTTGCCAATTGTTAGACGGTTCGTATTAGCGTAGCGCCGACTTAATGTTAAGGTCACGCGAGCCGTGAAGCCAACCGCAGGAGCTTGATTGTTACAGTTAATGGTGAAATCCACTCCTTCGCGAAGGACACGGTTATTGTAGCGATCCGGTGTTGAAGCCGACTGCGCTGTCGCCAGGTTGTAGCACGAGTTCCCAGACGTTTCTACTGTCAAAGAACGGTGGTGCGGCTGGGCAACAGTCATCTTGTTCCGTGGAGCTTGTGGTCCTGGAATGATGATTGCGTTCAACCGATTCTCCAACGCAGTTCGCTTCGTAGCATCCTGTACTTTCGCTGCCAAAGCCCTTGCGTCATTTACTGCAGATTGGGTTTTACTGTGTTCAGCCTGAGCAACTGCTTGTTCAGCGGCTGTCTGGGCGTCTGCTTCTTTCTTCTTAGCGTTGGCTACGGCAGTGTTGAGGTCGTTGGCTGCTTTCTGGATGGCAGTAGCAGCTGGGTTTGGTTGTTTCTCTACTTCTTTGGCTTTGGCGAGAGCTTGCTTGACGGTCGCGTCATTGGTAATGTAGGCCGGTTCTTTCTCGGCGTTGGCGATGGCGGTGCGGAGGGCAGATAGGTCAGGACGAAGGGCGTCAAGTTTTGCTTGCAGTGCTGCTTTGGCAGCATTGAGCTCGGTAACAGAGGCACCGGCGTTGGCAGCTACCTGCTCTGCCTGGGTGACTTGTGCTGCTAAGGCGTCCTTGCTTTCTTGGGACATGCCGGCAGTAGTTGCTGGGTCTTTTGCTTTGGTTATCAGGGCGGAGAGAGCGTTGCGAGCAGCGGTGACGTTAGCGGTGACCTGGTTGAGGCGATCCTGGAAGGCTTGTTTCTTCGTTGGGTCTTGGACGGCAGCTACCTTGGCGTTGGCGCTGGTAACATCGTCTGGATCCTGGTTGTGTTCAGCCTGAGCAACTGCTTGTTCAGCGGCTGTCTGGGCGTCTGCTTCTTTCTTCTTAGCGTTGGCTACGGCAGTGTTGAGGTCGTTGGCTGCTTTCTGGATGGCAGTAGCAGCTGGGTTTGGTTGTTTCTCTACTTCTTTGGCTTTGGCGAGAGCTTGCTTGACGGTCGCGTCATTGGTAATGTAGGCCGGTTCTTTCTCGGCGTTGGCGATGGCGGTGCGGAGGGCAGATAGGTCAGGACGAAGGGCGTCAAGTTTTGCTTGCAGTGCTGCTTTGGCAGCATTGAGCTCGGTAACAGAGGCACCGGCGTTGGCAGCTACCTGCTCTGCCTGGGTGACTTGTGCTGCTAAGGCGTCCTTGCTTTCTTGGGACATGCCGGCAGTAGTTGCTGGGTCTTTTGCTTTGGTTATCAGGGCGGAGAGAGCGTTGCGAGCAGCGGTGACGTTAGCGGTGACCTGGTTGAGGCGATCCTGGAAGGCTTGTTTCTTCGTTGGGTCTTGGACGGCAGCTACCTTGGCGTTGGCGCTGGTAACATCGTCTGGATCCTGGTTGTGTTCAGCCTGAGCAACTGCTTGTTCAGCGGCTGTCTGGGCGTCTGCTTCTTTCTTCTTAGCGTTGGCTACGGCAGTGTTGAGGTCGTTGGCTGCTTTCTGGATGGCAGTAGCAGCTGGGTTTGGTTGTTTCTCTACTTCTTTGGCTTTGGCGAGAGCTTGCTTGACGGTCGCGTCATTGGTAATGTAGGCCGGTTCTTTCTCGGCGTTGGCGATGGCGGTGCGGAGGGCAGATAGGTCAGGACGAAGGGCGTCAAGTTTTGCTTGCAGTGCTGCTTTGGCAGCATTGAGCTCGGTAACAGAGGCACCGGCGTTGGCAGCTACCTGCTCTGCCTGGGTGACTTGTGCTGCTAAGGCGTCCTTGCTTTCTTGGGACATGCCGGCAGTAGTTGCTGGGTCTTTTGCTTTGGTTATCAGGGCGGAGAGAGCGTTGCGAGCAGCGGTGACGTTAGCGGTGACCTGGTTGAGGCGATCCTGGAAGGCTTGTTTCTTCGTTGGGTCTTGGACGGCAGCTACCTTGGCGTTGGCGCTGGTAACATCGTCTGGATCCTGGTTGTGTTCAGCCTGAGCAACTGCTTGTTCAGCGGCTGTCTGGGCGTCTGCTTCTTTCTTCTTAGCGTTGGCTACGGCAGTGTTGAGGTCGTTGGCTGCTTTCTGGATGGCAGTAGCAGCTGGGTTTGGTTGTTTCTCTACTTCTTTGGCTTTGGCGAGAGCTTGCTTGACGGTCGCGTCATTGGTAATGTAGGCCGGTTCTTTCTCGGCGTTGGCGATGGCGGTGCGGAGGGCAGATAGGTCAGGACGAAGGGCGTCAAGTTTTGCTTGCAGTGCTGCTTTGGCAGCATTGAGCTCGGTAACAGAGGCACCGGCGTTGGCAGCTACCTGCTCTGCCTGGGTGACTTGTGCTGCTAAGGCGTCCTTGCTTTCTTGGGACATGCCGGCAGTAGTTGCTGGGTCTTTTGCTTTGGTTATCAGGGCGGAGAGAGCGTTGCGAGCAGCGGTGACGTTAGCGGTGACCTGGTTGAGGCGATCCTGGAAGGCTTGTTTCTTCGTTGGGTCTTGGACGGCAGCTACCTTGGCGTTGGCGCTGGTAACATCGTCTGGATCCTGGTTGTGTTCAGCCTGAGCAACTGCTTGTTCAGCGGCTGTCTGGGCGTCTGCTTCTTTCTTCTTAGCGTTGGCTACGGCAGTGTTGAGGTCGTTGGCTGCTTTCTGGATGGCAGTAGCAGCTGGGTTTGGTTGTTTCTCTACTTCTTTGGCTTTGGCGAGAGCTTGCTTGACGGTCGCGTCATTGGTAATGTAGGCCGGTTCTTTCTCGGCGTTGGCGATGGCGGTGCGGAGGGCAGATAGGTCAGGACGAAGGGCGTCAAGTTTTGCTTGCAGTGCTGCTTTGGCAGCATTGAGCTCGGTAACAGAGGCACCGGCGTTGGCAGCTACCTGCTCTGCCTGGGTGACTTGTGCTGCTAAGGCGTCCTTGCTTTCTTGGGACATGCCGGCAGTAGTTGCTGGGTCTTTTGCTTTGGTTATCAGGGCGGAGAGAGCGTTGCGAGCAGCGGTGACGTTAGCGGTGACCTGGTTGAGGCGATCCTGGAAGGCTTGTTTCTTCGTTGGGTCTTGGACGGCAGCTACCTTGGCGTTGGCGCTGGTAACATCGTCTGGATCCTGGTTGTGTTCAGCCTGAGCAACTGCTTGTTCAGCGGCTGTCTGGGCGTCTGCTTCTTTCTTCTTAGCGTTGGCTACGGCAGTGTTGAGGTCGTTGGCTGCTTTCTGGATGGCAGTAGCAGCTGGGTTTGGTTGTTTCTCTACTTCTTTGGCTTTGGCGAGAGCTTGCTTGACGGTCGCGTCATTGGTAATGTAGGCCGGTTCTTTCTCGGCGTTGGCGATGGCGGTGCGGAGGGCAGATAGGTCAGGACGAAGGGCGTCAAGTTTTGCTTGCAGTGCTGCTTTGGCAGCATTGAGCTCGGTAACAGAGGCACCGGCGTTGGCAGCTACCTGCTCTGCCTGGGTGACTTGTGCTGCTAAGGCGTCCTTGCTTTCTTGGGACATGCCGGCAGTAGTTGCTGGGTCTTTTGCTTTGGTTATCAGGGCGGAGAGAGCGTTGCGAGCAGCGGTGACGTTAGCGGTGACCTGGTTGAGGCGATCCTGGAAGGCTTGTTTCTTCGTTGGGTCTTGGACGGCAGCTACCTTGGCGTTGGCGCTGGTAACATCGTCTGGATCCTGGTTGTGTTCAGCCTGAGCAACTGCTTGTTCAGCGGCTGTCTGGGCGTCTGCTTCTTTCTTCTTAGCGTTGGCTACGGCAGTGTTGAGGTCGTTGGCTGCTTTCTGGATGGCAGTAGCAGCTGGGTTTGGTTGTTTCTCTACTTCTTTGGCTTTGGCGAGAGCTTGCTTGACGGTCGCGTCATTGGTAATGTAGGCCGGTTCTTTCTCGGCGTTGGCGATGGCGGTGCGGAGGGCAGATAGGTCAGGCTTTGGCAAGGTAGCAGTCACATGCAGTGTCCCAGAGAAAGTAAATGGCTTACCGTTGACGGTTATTTGCTTGTTCCAGTTGGCCTGCAACGCATGTGGTTGACCGTCATATGCTGGTGCTGCCACTTTTAATTTGCCAGCCGCTTCATTAACCAAAGTGGCCGTATTTTCAATAGTAATTGGTGCGCCAGTTGCGTCTTTCAAAGGTGAATTGAATACCTCAGATTCAGTGGTCATGCTGCCCTGCTGGTTTTCTAGCTTCAAAGAGGTAAGGCGATTTAAGCCTGCTAAAGGCTGTGCATTCATGACCGTACTGTAGTCTAACCGTAGTTCAGTAAGTTGAGTCATTCGTCCAATTGCAGTAATCTCATTCTCGCTCAATTGCCCCCCGGTCAAGCGCAAAGAGGTCAGAGCTGGTGCACCAACAAGAGATTGAGCATTGACAACTTTAGTATTTCGACCATAGTCATAGAAAGAGATTTTCTTTAATGAGTTCTTACTACCTGCAAATGTTGATAGGTCTAACGTCTGATTGGCACCGCTCATCGAGACTTGCTCGAGCTTGTTCAGAGACGACAAAGGACTATAGTTCGTAACAACATTTTCCGACAAGTTCACACTACGCAACTCAGACAAGCCAGCCAGCGGTTGAATATCAGCAACCTTGTTGCCTGACAGCTGTAATGCGCGCAATTTAGTTAGGCCAGAGAGCGGCTGTAAATTGGTAATTGCGTGATTGCCGAGTGATAGCTCAGTGACATTTTTAGCGTACTCCAGACCAGTCAAATCCTTAATCCTCTGGTCTTCCGTGATATTGCCAGTATTATCGACATACATGCGATCAATGGTTAGCATTTCTTGAGCAGTAATCGCTTGAGCATCACTACGGGTTTTCCCTGAGATTTCAGCTAACCTCTTGTTCAACAACTGGCGCAACCTGGCATCAGGGATGTTAACGCCCTGCGCTGCCGGAGGCTGTGGAGGTGTCGGAGAATTGGTTGAATCCATATAAGCATTTACCAAAGCACCTCGGTTTACCGCCACACCAGGCCTTACGTGTTGGCCGCTTGGGTCAATTGCTGATGCAACCTCAGCTGACAATGGCTTACCTGAACCAATCGCCGGACTGCCTGCCTTCAAGTTGTAGTTACTCTTACGGTAGTCGGTGTTCTGTTCAGCTTCTTTGATGAAGTATGGGTTGTTTGCGCGTGTACCAAACAGGTCGAACGAGTGGGTGTCGCGACCATCAATTGACGACCTTACGCGGCTATCTTTAGCGATGTCTTTCACATTAGCAAACAAAATATCAAGGCGGTTCGGCACGTCTGCCAAGTCCCAGGTCATGATTGTGCCTTCATTTTGCAAGCTACTGCGGTAGTAGGCGTTGTAGTCAAAGCCCTTGAACATGTCATTTGTATAGGTGCCTGGACCAGTGTGGTTTGGGCCGCCAGTGCTCCTAACAGGGTAGGACCACAGTGGCGCGCCAGTGTCACCAGAGATGACTGCACGAGATGAGATGATGTTATTGTACATCTCTAGACCAGTCAAGTTCCAGCTCAGACCCTTGCCAGCAGACCACGACTCGAGCGATTTACAAATTTGTGGATTATTACGATCTCGCTCATTACAACCGTCAGTACGAGCATCCTCATTCAGCATGATAGGTCGGTTGGTTCGAGAGATAGTGTTATTGTATACTTTGGAGTTCGAACTACTCGATACGCCAATACCCGCACCCGAGCCCTCAATAATGTTTGATGCGATGATTGTGCCATCTGAAACCTCATCAAAGATCGCTGTTGTCGTGTTGATGAAGAAGTTGTTGACAATTTTTGCTTTGATGCAGCCTTCATCACACCAGACACCCGCTGTACCATTGCGCACATAATAGTCGTTGCCAGTTGAAGCAGGATTCTTTGAGTTATCAACCACATTACCTCGGAACGTAAAGTTCTCAATGTGCGTGACTTTTATCTCAGAAACAGTACACCACGCTAAACAGACTGAACCGTTAGTGAGGTAATTTGCCGCATTGTTCTCTGTAAAGATATTGTTTTCAAATGTTGTATTGTGTGCACGGTTGGCTCCTGCGCCATTACCACCGTTGCCGATGAATTTATTATTAACAATACGTGCACCTTCTGCATCAGTGTTGAAGCCAACTGAGGAACTTTGTGTGAAGATGGAGTCTTGTACAACTGAGCCACGACCGTTGACCACGATCATACTCGTTCCAACCTGATCATCAGGCAGTTGACGATCCCAAGACCAGCTTTGCACTGGCGAATACTGGGCAACATTGATAGCTTTCATGGTGAAGTTAGAACCATCGTCAGCATTACGACCACCTACGGAAAAGGCACGAGCTCGGTTAGTAATTTCTGTGGTGCCACGAGATGGGTCAGAGCCAACATAGTATGTCAGATCATCTTCTGTACCAACGTTAAAGCCTGCTCGGTTATTTGTTGGATCTTTCAAAGTAGTTGGGTTTTTGTCTTCAACGTAAAACTTTCCAGGGCCAACCTTACTTTTTGCATCGACCTGCTCAAGTGGTTCGTCATCGATAAACATTTGCTCTGGGTAAGCAGCCATGCCTTCTTTGGATGGGTCAGGATTCACGGTACAAACACGGCAAAAATTACGGAATTTACCCGTCGTCTTCCACATATTGCCCTCTTTAGTCCATTGACCTGCCGAGACAACATCGCTACCCTTCATCCAAACTTCAGCATGAGGAGCAGCCTGGAAAGTGATGTTCTTCTTGGTCACAAAAAAGTGTGGCTCTCGGTACACACCGCTTTTTGCCACAACTGTTCCGCCGTCAGAGACAGCCTGCAGTCCACGTCGAAATGTCGCGAAAGGTCGTGCTTCTGTTCCGTTACCAGAATTGTCATTACCGTCTGGAGAAATCCAAGCGACATTAGTTGTCGGCACAGGATAGTTAGTATCCATTGCTTTATATTTTTTATGAACACTGGCCGCTTTTGCCATAAACGGATTTGTCAAAACCAAAGCAAACACCATCACCACTGCAGCTGCTGGTATTGCTATCTTGGCGACACGTTGATTCCTTCTTGATATACGAAGACGTACCATCCCTATTTTTTCTCCCTCTCCTCAGTTTTGTGTATTAAAAACTACCTGTTACCAGTGTAGCATAAGCAAATTTGCACTGTCAAATTGTCAACTACTGTTTTTTGTCATATAATGAGTACCCATGATGCACGCTTTTGTAGACTTTATTATCCACTTTGGTATTGTTGCCGTTTTGTTTGTTGTATTCGCCGAATCAGGCCTATTGTTTGGGTTTATTTTCCCTGGCGACAGCTTACTATTCACTGCTGGATATATGGTGCAACAACATATCCTCCCAATCGACATATCAATCTTTGTATTATTACTCATCATCGCGGCCATTGCCGGAGATTCAGTTGGTTACACCTTTGGCCACAAGGTGGGCCGAAAACTGTTTGAGCGGAAAAACTCACGCTTGTTCAAACGTAAATATCTCATTCAAGCTGAAAAATTTTATGAAAAACATGGCGCCATCACAGTCATCTTGGCACGATTTGTGCCCATTGTCCGCACGTTTGCCCCAATCGTAGCCGGCGCAAGCAAAATGCATTATCGAACCTTCTTGCTCTTCAACGTCATTGGTGGCATTTTATGGGCTTCGCTGTTCACTTACCTGGGATTCTTTGCTGGCAAGGCACTGACTGAAGCTGGCATTAACGTTGAGGTCGCTGCCCTAATTATCATTTTCCTGTCAGTCCTGCCAATGATCATTCACGCGCTCAAGCAAGAATCCACCAAAGCAGCCCTCAAAAAACAGTTATCTGTCCTGTTTTCAAAAGACAAACAGCCAAAGTCGGCTGCTAAAAAGCGCAAGTAATTCATCTAAACTCGAGAGTCCATCTTACGTAAGCAATGGCTTGAGATATTTGCCCGTGAACGAATCTGCGTTTTTGGTAATGTCTTCTGGCGTTCCGCTGGTGACAACCGTCCCGCCGCCCATACCACCTTCTGGACCCATATCAATGATCCAGTCTGCTGATTTGATAACGTCCAAATTATGCTCAATTACAATCATGCTATTTCCGCCTTCGACAAGCTTATGCAAAATCCCCAACAATCGCTTAACGTCAGCCGAATGCAACCCAGTGGTTGGCTCATCCAAAATATACATGGTTTTACCCGTCGAGCGTTTTGACAGTTCAGTCGCCAATTTGATGCGCTGCGCTTCCCCGCCAGAGAAGGTGGTTGCTGGCTGACCCAAACGAATATAACCTAAGCCAACTTCCACCAACGTCTCAAGTTTTCGGTGAATAGATGGAATACTGTCAAAGAATTCGGCCGCTTGCTCTACTGTCATTTCCAATACATCAGAAATAGTGTGTCCTTTGTAGGTAATTTCCAATGCTTCACGGTTATACCGTTTACCTTTACACTCGTCACACATCACATACACGTCTGGCAAAAAGTGCATTTCAATTTTTATCACACCATCACCCTGACAATTTTCACAGCGACCACCCTTGACATTAAAACTAAATCGGCCTGCCTTGTAACCGCGAACGTTAGCTTCTGGCGTGGCAGCAAATAATTCACGAATTGGCGTAAAAATACCCGTGTAGGTGGCTGGGTTGGAACGCGGTGTGCGACCAATTGGCGACTGGTCAATCACAATCGCTTTATCTAATAGCTTGATGCCTTCGATGCGGTCGTGCTTGCCTGGCACCACTTGAGACCGGTTGAGGCGAGCTGCCAGCTCCCTCGCCACAATGTCATTAACCAAGGTTGACTTACCGCTACCAGACACACCAGACACCACCGTCATTAATCCCAAAGGAAACGCCACGTCAATATTTTTCAAATTATTTTCCTGAGCACCACGCACTATGAGCTGCTGATCTTGATTTGGCTTCCTGCGCTTTTTTGGTACTGCAATTTTCTCTGCACCACTCAGGTACCGACCAGTGATACTGTCTGGATTTTTCGCTACTTCCTCAGGCGCTCCCATGGCAACAATTTGTCCACCCTTTGAACCAGCCCCCGGCCCCATGTCGACCAAAAAGTCACTTTGGCGAATGGTATCTTCATCATGCTCCACGACCAGCACCGTATTGCCAAGATCACGCAAGCGCTTCAGAGTATCAATCAGCCTATCATTATCTCGCTGATGCAACCCAATGGATGGTTCGTCCAGGACATACAGTACCCCCTGCAAACCGGAACCAATTTGCGTAGCCAGCCGAATGCGCTGAGCTTCTCCACCGCTCAAGGTGTTAGCTGCTCGGCCCAGCTCCAAATAGTTCAAACCGACATTGCTCATGAAGCCCAACCGCGCATTGATTTCCTTTAATATCAGCCGCGCAATCATCGTTTCCTGTTCCGTCAACTTCAGCTTGCGAGTAAACAAATCCAACGCATCGTCAACGCCCAGATCACAAATATCAACAATATTCAGCCCATGAACCGTCACCGCCAAGACCACTGGCTTGAGACGAGCGCCTTTACAAACATAACAGGCTCGTTCGCGCATAAATCGTTCAATGTCTTTGCGCATAAACTCGCTGTCAGTCTCGCGATGTCGACGCTCCAGATTCGGAATGACTCCTTCATAGGTCGTATCATAATGCCGGCCATTACCAAGCTCAATGCGATATTTCTGCGCCCCCGTACCGTACAAAATTTTCTGTTTAGCCTCATTTGACAGCTTCTTAACAGGAGTTCGCATACTAAAATCATGAGCTTCTGCAACAGCTATGATTTTTTTCATATAGAAATTGTCGACATTGACGCGGTTGTACGGTCTGATGGCGCCTTCGGCGATGGTCAAATTGTCATTAAACACCAACTCTGGGTCAATTTCCATGCGACTACCCAAACCAGTGCAGTTTGGACAGGCTCCCTGTGGTGCATTAAAACTAAACAACCGCGGTTCCAGCTCTGGAATATCTTCTTCAGGGTGATCAACACACGCATATCTCTGAGAAAACGTCCGCACCTGATCATCATCAGCGTCCAATACTTCGACAATTCCCTGGCCCAATTCTAACGCTTGCTCAACACTCTGAGACAAGCGACCAGCCAATTCACTGGTTAATGCCAAGCGGTCAACTACCAGCTCAATTGAGTGCTTATAGCTCTTTTGTAATTCCGGAAATTCATCCAGGGCATACACCACACCATCAACCCTGACGCGAGCATAACCCAACCGACGGTACTGCTCAGGAATGTGCGCAAATTCACCTTTTTTATTTTTGACGATTGGCGCCAATAGTAAAATCCGGCGTCCGTCGTACTGCTTGATGATTTCTTGAATGATGGTTTCAGTGGTACGTCGCGAGACTTCTTTGCCACAAATTGGACAGTGTGGCACACCAATGCGCGCAAACAAGAGACGTAAATAGTCATAAATCTCAGTCACCGTGGCTACCGTTGAGCGTGGGTTGCGGCTGGTTGACTTTTGGTCAATTGAAATAGCTGGACTCAAGCCGTCAATGCTGTCAACATCTGGCTTATCCATCGTCCCCAAAAACTGCCGAGCATACGAGTTCAAACTCTCCATGTAACGGCGTTGGCCCTCAGCGTAAATCGTGTCAAACGCCAGGCTTGATTTACCTGAACCACTCAGACCAGTGATGACCACAAACTTATCACGCGGCAATTCCACGTTGATGTTTTTCAGATTGTGCTCGCGGGCACCTTTGACTCGAATAACCTCCGGCATAACCGCTATATTATACCGGCTTTTTATGATTTTTTCCAGACATTTCCTAAAAATTAGATTATATATCACCACATATTGCTTATGATTGCAAGTCAAGCTTTTATCTGTTACAGTTACATTATATGCGACGGTTGAGTGTTTACGTATTACTGATTATTGGTGCGATTGTTATTACACCGGTGCTATTTGATCAGCTTTGCATGTTCGTTTTTCTCGGCAAAATTCCGTTTTTGAACGTCAATTTGTCAGCTATGTCCATGATCATTTTTTGGATCGTCATCATACCAATCTGTCGCATCTTACGAGCAGCCATCCCCGTATCATTTGATGATATCAAAGAGCTCATTCAGTATCTTTCTCGAAAACGTCGCGTCAACAACATAGTATATCCAAAAGATTATCTCACCTTGCTACTTATCTATCTGACACATGAAGCCAAAAAAACCGAAACCAGCGAGCCAGACACTCGCATGGGCGCCCAAAAACTCGCTCCGTCTCTAACCTAGCACACGTCCTATCACAAGTCGCCAGCCGGCAACACCGCCTCCGCCCACAATTGCAATTCTTGCAATATAAACTGCTGCTCGTCAGTCGCTGCCGGCGCTAAGCGCTGCAGAGACGCCATAAACCCTGGCAGTTGTGCCTGCAGGTGCTGAGCCCGCCAGATTTCCCATTGTGCCAAATCATCTTCACTGAGTGAGCGCGGAAAATTACGTGCTTTGTAGTGTAGCAACAGCGGCGTTAACCGTTCGTCCTGAAACTCTGGATGAAAATCCGCCAATTCACGTTCATCAGCGTTGCGTACGGCCTCCACTCGCAAGCGGTCACGGTCGTTCAAAAAGCCGTCATATAATTGCGCTTCTGGATCAGGCAGTTTTTTGAAGGCTGGCTTGTTTTCAAAAATAGTCCGTAATTTTTCGGCAAAGTCTGGGTTGTCCAGCAGTATATTTTGATGCTTTTGCACCGTCTCTAGATCAAGTGAGATCTTCCGCCAGCCATCGCCCTGTTCCAGCACACCCAGCGGCGCCACCGCCGGACAGCGATTGTACTGTAATTCTTTGACTGGCAATTTGACGAAATCCTTAGCTTGCCGCTCCTCCCACGACGCAAATAGTTTTGCCGACAGCTCCTCCGCACTCAGCCCAACAAACGGCGTCGGATCATAGCGCAGATCATAGACGACCACACCGCCGTTTCGACTGGTCGTCAGCGGAAAGGCCACCGTAGTTTTAGCAAATTCCTTATCATAGCGCCCGCTGGCATAGACAAACGGTTTTTTGTCATCCACATTGACCAGTCGCTGGACTACTTTTTTGTCACGCATTTTCAGTAAATAATCATACAGTTGCGGCTGCTTTTGCTTGATCAGTTTCGTCACGGCAATCAACGCTGTTACGTCCGCCAAAGCATCGTGAGCATTTTCGTGTGCTATGCCATTAGCACTAGTGATCAGCTCCAGGCGATTGCTTGGCTCACCCTTATCATCAAGCGGCCAATTGATTCCTTCCGGCCTGAGCGCCCGCGTCAATCGCACAACATCCAGCAAATCCCAACGCGAGCGACCGTCTTTCCAGCTCCATTCGTACGGATCATGAAAATTGCGCCACAACAAATGGCGGATAAATTCGTCGTCAAACCGAATATTATTAAAACCAACCGCAATAGTCTCAGGCGTAAAGATCTCCTCGCATAACATCCGAGCAAACTGCACTTCGGTGTAACCCTCCTCGACTGTTTTTTGCGGCGTAATGCCCGTTACCATCAGCGCATCAGGACTCGGCAAGGTGTCATCATTCAGCGTTACCAGCAGATTGTACGGCTCGCCAATCGGCTCGAGACTCATGTCCGTCCGCTGCCCAGCAAACTGCATGATCCGATCTTGCCGCGGATTTAGTCCGCTAGTTTCTAGGTCATAGAAGAAAAATGTTTCTGCCATGATTATTAATCGTTGTTAATTGCCGCTATCGCTTCTCGAGCAAGGAACCGTTTAGAGCGCTCAGGACCAGGCATGAGATCTTTTTCTCCGTGCAACAAATCGTACACATCCAGCTTCAATGCCTTTGCAGCATCCGAGCGCGTATCATCTCTCCATTCCCTAATGACAGGTGAACGAAGAGTCTTGTCCACTGACGCCTGAGGGTCAACTGACGCTTCTTTAAGTACCTCTTCTGGCACATGAGTCCTACCACCTTTCCAGCGCGATTCCAGATGGTTTAGTGCAATCAACTGTTCAACGTTCTCCCCAAAATCATCAGATACATCAGGAGTACGCAGCTCAGCACCAGCCAGGGCCAAATGCACATTATACGCCCCGCCTAGTTTACGATAAATTTTCTTCAATTCTTCCGCGCTCAACGCAGGTTGTTCCTCTGGCCTCACATAGTCGGCCTTCGTTGCCTCAAGCCAGTCAGCATAATATCCAGCCGCCTTTTCAGAACCAAACTGTTTCTTTTTAAGGCCAGCCAATACATACTGTGTCAATTTGCCAACTGGCCCATCGAGCAGCAACTCAACATTTCCCTTACGAACTTCTACCGCTAGACGCCCGACGTATTCTTTAGGCTGATTTTTCAAATAATGATCACCGCTGAGTGGCTCCTCACCCCCCAACGCTCTGAGAATATCGTTCTGTGCGTCCTTAAAAGCCACATGCCTCCGGACGTTGGGACCAAAATGATAGCGACGTACCGCAGGAGCAAACGCAAGCTCCAACGAGGTCAACCCGACAGCCCCAACTGCCCCTACGGTGGCCTCTCGATTTGATTTATATGCAATTTTGTTTTCCAGTCGCCCGATCTCCCAATAGCTCGGCACGGTCATCTGCCGCTCTGTGTTACTACTACCCATGATACCTCCCCGTCTGATTAGCGATTTATATCTAATTATACCACTATTGACGATGACAAGCTATTGCTCAACCAGCGTAAACGGCATCGATTCGCCAATCTGCACCACGGTCTCGCCCACTGCACCCTGACGAATTAGCTCATGAGTGATGCCCATTTTTCGCATGATATCGCGCAGGCGATTGACTGATTCAAACTGATCAAAGTTAGTACGGCGAGCAAACTTTTCAATTTTAGCACCGTGGATAATGAAACTGACCGCATCTTCATCATCTACCTTTTCAGGCTCCGCACCAACAACCCGCTCTACCGTCCAGGCATCAGACGCTGCTTGTGCATCCAGCGCGATTACTGGCAGATCATCACCCTCTTCCTCAACCATCTCCGCCTCATGCGCCCGATAGTCAGTAACTTCACGGCGTAGCAAACGCAGCAGCTCAGTCACGCCAGCATGCGTTTGCGAGGAAATCGCCACCACTGGTGAACCGTTTGCTACGTTTTGTAGCGCCGTCGACTGCATGGCAATAATCTCATCATCCAGCCCTTCACATTTCGTCAGGGCAATGATTTCTGGACGCGCCGCCAATTCTTCAGAATATTTTTCCAGCTCGCGGCGAATGGTCTGGTATTTTTCCGCTGGGTCGTCACTATACGCGTCAATCATGTGCAGCAACACCGCCGTCCGCTCAACGTGACGCAGGAACTGGTCACCCAAGCCCTTGCCTTCCGAGGCGCCTTCAATCAGTCCTGGAATATCGGCAATCAACACTGAGCCATCATCAACATCCGCCACGCCCAAATTTGGCGTCAAGGTCGTAAATTCATAATTAGCGATTTCCGGTCGAGCATTGGAAACCACGCTCAAAAATGTTGATTTACCAGCATTCGGAAAACCAACCAAACCAACATCAGCCAGTAATTTTAGTTCCAGCTCTGCCTCAAATTCTTCACCCGCCTCACCAAGTTCAGCAATCTTCGGCGCTTGGCGGGTGCTGGACGTAAAATGTGCGTTACCAAAACCACCGTCACCGCCGCGGGCAACGACTGCCTGCTGCTGGTCCACTGTCAAATCCGCCACCACCTTGCCGTCACGCTTGACCAATGTACCCATCGGCACTTTGACGACCAGCGGCGAACCGCTTTTACCGCGCTTGTTGCGCTTGCTGCCGTCACCGCCATTCTCTGCTTTTAGTTCTGGCTTGTAGCGAAAGTTAAGCAACGTATTCAGATCTTTGGTCGCCAAAAACACCACATCACCGCCGCGTCCGCCGTCACCACCATCAGGACCGCCTTTGTCAACATATTTCTCATGCCGAAAACTGACCGCGCCGTTACCGCCCTTGCCAGCTCGTACTAACACTTTCGCTGTATCTACAAACATATCTATATTATAGCAAAACGCCCCTGAATATACAGGAGCGTTCATGATTATCTCAATACTTGTATTAATGGATGTAGTTGTAAGCACCCGGGTTGGTCAATTCACGATGGGTAATGACGTTATACCCAGCAAAGTTCATGTCGCTGACGAACACCCGACCGTTCTCAACCCGATCAACAATTCCAACGTGTCCGTAATAGCCACCTGAGCTCTGGAAGATAGCACCCGGAGCTGGTGTCTTATTGACCGTAAAGCCAGCAGCGCGTGCACTCGCAGCCCAGGTATTGGCGTTACCCCAGAAGCTACCGATTGGACGACCAAGTGCCAAACGTCGCTCATATGAGTACCACGTACAGTTACCTGGTGCATATCGGTTACCGACAGATGCAGCAACGTTACCGTAACTTACGCCACTATAACCAGAATGACTATTACCGCTTCGACCGCCACGTGGCGCAACATATCCTGGGCGCTCATTCTCTGGCAGCTCACCACCAGGCAAGACGATGCGCGTATTTACTGTTGGCTGTGCCACGCGATCTAGTGAGTTGTACAATAAGACTCGCTCGGTATCAACCTTATACTTTGAAGCGATGGCGGCGATGGTATCACCTTCTTTAACAGTGTAGACCACGCCATCAACTTGTGGCACCAACAGCGTCCTACCTGGCTCAACTGCGTCAGAGGTCATATTGTTTGCCCAACGCAATGTTTGAGTTGAAATTTTGAATTTAGCAGCAATTTTAGCTAAATCATCGCCCGGCTTAGTGACATACTCGGTAATACCACGCTGAGATGATGTTTCTGGCTGAATCAGCTGTGGCTTAGAAATCACCTCTGTGTCAGTTTGAGCTAACTGTTTCTGGATCTGTAAAGAAGTAGTTGCTTCACGCAAGTCTCCGGCAGATGGCAAATCAGTAGCTTCCGCGAGGCTAGCCACCGCATCAGCCACTTCCAATTGATCGACTGATATTTTTTCCTTAGTTGCGGCTGTAGGCTTTGAATTTGGATTGGCAACCTGAGATTCTTGAGCGGAGACTTCTACTCCGACGACTCCAGTTCCCTGATGATAATTGTTAATAGTCAAAAATGAAACAATAAGTGCAAATAGTGCTACATAGATAGAAGCTGACCGTACTCGCGCTAAACGACTCTGACGAGTCTTTGATGTGTTACGAATAATCGTTCTCCTGCATTGGTGTTACCACCAGTGCTGCTACCATAATGAGTCTTTCTTCTCGCAATAGAACGGGATACTTTGTCGACCTAATATATTAGTGATATTTTCATAAACGATTAGTTTTGTACTGTATCCGTACGACCGTTCTGGCAGGCTCAACCCCAGACAGCTAAAACAAGGCTAACTGTTCATGGTTAAGCTGATATCTATTATAGTCTATATTGACATTTAAGTCAAAACATTTTTTATAAATGCAATTTGTCAAGATTGCTGACATTTTTGACGACAGTGTGCCTTGGCGTTAGCAGTGTGTTCAGCGTCTGTTTTGGCAAAATAAGTCACATTGTCGTCTCCACTGAGGAAAAAGAGATAATCTGTCTGCGCTGGATCGGCGACGGCATTCAATGCACTCAGACCAGGGGTGGCTATTGGCCCTGGCGGTAGCCCTTTGTGTACTCGAGTATTATACGGAGAATCCAGCTGCGTATTACGGGCGACACCCAGCTTGTCAGCCGCGTACTGGTAGGTTACATCCGAGCCCAAATTCATACCTGCCTTCATCCTGTTGTAAAACACGCTAGCAATCTTCCGCTGGTCTTCACAAACCTCGGTACCCACACCGCAGCCAATTGATTCTTTCTGGACAATGGAAGCGAGAGTTATGCCCTGATAGAGCGTCAATCCGCGTTTTTTGAACTTCTCTTCCAAATTATTCTTCCTGGCTACTTGGTCAAACTCCGCCAATGCTCGCTGAATTGCTGATTTGGCAGTTGCGTCACCGCTCATAAAATACGTATCGCCATAGACAAAACCTTCAAGATCAGCTCCTGCCGGGCGTGATTTGAAGACATAACTGTCATAGTCGGCCTTAAAGGCGCCTTCAATATCGGCGTCATTATATCCAGCCTTCTTAAGGGCACTTTCGACCGAGCGGTAGTCTTTTCCTCGTAGTGTGCCGTCAGGATAGAAGCGAACAGCCACCTCGTCAGATTGACCATTGATCAGATGTTTGATGATCTCGGGCGTCGATTGCGATGGTTTAACGACGTATACACCCACCTTAAACCGAGCATCAATTCGTTTCAATTTAATATATCCCAAAAATGCATATCGGCTGCGGATGAGCTTCTTCTCTTCCAGGGCAGATGCCACCTGAGGAGCCGTCATGCCGCTGGTGATATTGACTCGCGTTACCGCTTGATCACCTAAGTTCACCGCCGAAAGATTGTATAGGTACCAACCAGCTCCAGCCGCAGAAGACAGGCCAAGCACCGCCACCAAGCTGGCTACTATAATCATCCATTTTCTCGACTTACGAATCTGCATAACGTACCTCCAAATAATCCTGCAAAATAATACTGGCAGCCTCAGCGTCAATTTCACCTTTATCTTTAACGCGACCTAACCGACGCTCAGCTTCAACGCTACTGAGCGACTCATCCTGATAGACCAACTCAGCGTCAAGCTCAATTTCAGAGAAATCATTAACGAACTGCTCTACAAACTCTGTCTGTTTGGTTGGCTCCCCTGACTGATTGCGAGGATAGCCAACGACAATGATGTCAATACCATGGCGCAGTACTGTTTCAGCCAATTTGGTAAAAATATCATCGTTATTTTCCAGCCAGCCAAACGGCACAGCGATCCTCACCGACGTATCAGCCATAGCCAAACCAATTCGTCGTTCACCGACGTCTAGTGCCAGCAAGTTCTTACCGGCCATTATCCAACTTAAATTCTATGCTAATATGTTTATCGTCATTAGGAACAGTACGCACCCAAAATGGCGAAAATTTCGTGTCAACATCTTGAACGCCCTCGATGGCTTCCAAACTCGATTGGACATCACCATAATTGCGCCCCTTGACCTGCTCCTTAACTTTGTGCTCATCGATCTCTGGGCCAATTTTCGCGTTAGTAGTCAATCGAACCTGCACGGCATTATTACGCTCACTGTATTGTGCAAATTTTACCTCATTAGACCCATCATTATAGATCTTCTGGTTCTTCTTGCTACCAATTTCTTTCTTAAGCGTATCCTCCAAGAACTGCTTCATATCAGAGCGATCAATACCCTGCATGCTGGCTGTCACTGTTGTTTTCAACTGAACTGTACCGCTGGCTTCATGGTCAACCGCCACTGAAGGAGTAGGGTTTGAGCGAGCTTCTTGGTAGCTTTCATTGATGACAATACTTGAAGATGGGAAGAGTGCTTTGACTGCTGATTGCAGTGAAGCGTCTTTTTGGGCGTCAAGCTTAACTTTAGCTTTGGCAACATCATCAGCCGACACCACAGTCACTTCCCGACTCGAGCCGCCACTCATTGCGGTGCCCGCCGCCGAAAAACCGCTCACATTTGAAGAGTAGCTTCGTGACGATAGATTGTATTCACTACCAACCTGAGTTGCTTGCACCTTGACGGTTGCCACCGATTGGATGACACCGCCAGGACCAATTGAGGTGCCCGACAAGCTGGCTGGCTCTGTGCTGACAAACGTATAATCGCCCGACGAGAAGGACGTTCCAGCCGGAATTATTAGCGTCAAGCTTGATACCGATGTTCGAACAAGGTGCATCGTACCACTTGCTTTTTCACCAACTTTCTTCTTACCCGTAGGGGTGAAATCGACGGAAATATCTTTCTTTTGTTCTTGACGCAACGACTTGACGATATTGTTAGCAGCGTCAACCTTTCCGTCCTGCTTTAACGTAACGGATTTATCAACCGTAGAAGTGGTCGTTTTAGCTGTAATCACGACTGTAGCATGTGGCGCAAACCAAATCGCCCAAACTATGAATACAATAAACAGAGCAATACCACCGCCAATCAAGACTAGCTTCTTACGGAAAACACTAAAATCTGGAACTTTTGGCTTACCTTTGCCAGCCGACTTAGCTGGTTTTACTGGTTTTGATGGCTTTTCGTCTTCGGCTATTGCTGCATCAATAGCATCGTCTGCCTTATTTCGTGCTTTTGGTGTCGCCTTATCAGCCAATTCGCCAACTGGTATATCGCTACCGTCAATCACATCATCACCGTCATCCACATCAATAGCTGGAATTTCCGCAATCTCTGGGCGAGACTGCAATGTCTTAGCAACTGGAATGCGCGCTGCTGCTGCCAATCCGCTCAACGCTTGATCGCTCGTGATTAGCACGATTCGCTTCTCGGCATTTTCCGCCGCACGATTTAATAATCTCATATTGACAGCGCTCTGCAATATGCCAACCCGCTTAGGCGGCACCAATGCAACGATTCGCGCCTTTGAATCTTTTATCTTGCTGACGATATTGGTAATATCGTCTTCAACATCAATATAGATAACGTCTTTGTTCATTTATATTTTCAATAATCGATTAATTTTATCCATTAAGCCATGAGCGTCTTGGCCACTTACCATTGTATCATACCCCACGCGCAACAAACCCATGGCAGTTACAAATGTGTGATCAGTGATGTCACCTGTTGTATCAGTAATACCGACCACCTCAGACGGTTTGATGCGCTGAACTACTGGTTTTTTCGTAAATGGTAGTTCTTTGTACCATGGTTCACTACCCAGGGCGTCAACCAACTTTTCCAAGCTGGCGCCTCCACCACACAGTAAAATCCTATTTGGCAAATGATCAACACTATCAAACTCGCTTAATGCCAACTCTACCCCAGACAACCACACCTCAAGGGTTTTATCAATCGCACTATCAAGCCGTTTCTTGACCGAAGGTTTAACGTACTCGTGGCCAAGATTGAGCTTGAGTTTTTCCGCATCTTTGTAACTAAGATCAAGCTCCGTAGCAATCGTCCTGGTGAAGCTACGACCACCGATTCCAAACATCCTCGTGCCTTCCACACCACCGTCATTAACCACTGCAATGTCGGTCGTTCCACCACCAACGTCTGCCAAAATTGCGGTAAACGAGCTGTTCGCATCTGTCCCTAGTACACTTCTACTGACCGCAAATGGCTCGGCTGCCACAGCGATTAGCTCTAGTGCCAGCTCATCAGCCACCTTTTCCAAAGCACCGATATGTACCATTGGCGCAAACGCCGTATAGATCTGCACTGCCACATCCTTGCCTTGAAAACCAATTGGATTTGATACTTTATAGCCATCAATATGCAAACTCACCAAAGCTGAGTTGACCAGCTTCACTTCAACGTCTTCATTGCCAGTTTCCAGCGCAATCTGTGCCTGGGCTTTACCCTGTGCTCGTTCCTGAACTTTTTCGATGATAAATTCCATCTCAGTAACATCCAACGCTCGTTCTGGCTGCGGACGACGATAACGGATGGTGTTTGTTACACCTTTGACCAATTCTCCTGCAATACCAATCACCACGCGTCGCGCTTGGACACCCGCCTTTTCCTCGGCTTCGGCCAGAGCTGCTTCACAGTTGGCGACCACACCAGATATGTCAGCGATAGCCCCGGAGTGCATATCGCCCAGCTCTTGCTGTTTACGGCCAACGCCAATCACTTCAATGACATCATTTCGCACTTCAGCGATCAAAGCCTTAACAGCTTCTGTACCAATGTCCAGACTAACTAATAACTCTCGTTCTTCTTTTTCGGTTTTTTTGAGCAAGTCTTTTAGTACCATACCCTAAATTATATACTGCTGATGCTTTTTGAGCAAACGTTATGAGCTATTTCAGTACTGCTTTAACGCGCCGCACACCAGCAGAACTGGATTCTTCTTTGATTATCCTAAATCGTTTACCGTTTGGCGTACCATCATCGTCCTGGGCCAATTGACCAGTATGATCCACATGCGGACCGCCGCAAATCTCGAAACTAGCTCGCTGGTCACCTTCGCCCATCTGATAGACCTTGACGGTGTCACCGTAGCGGTCGCCAAACGCACCAACCGCACCCATTTTGAAAGCTTCATCAGTTGGATATTCGGTGTAGCTGACAGGTAGGTCCGCATCGATCCAGCCATTAACCAATCTCTCAACTTCGTCCAACTGCTCACGCGTAACTTTGGCATCATTATTAAAGTCAAATCGCAGCCGCTCAGTAGTAATATTACTGCCACGCTGCATAACATGGTCACCCAGCACTCGCCTGAGCGCTGCATACATCAGATGGTTGGCGGTGTGCAAACGGCGATGCGCCATGGTCTGACCTTCCAATCCACCCTTAAATGTACCTTTGGCAGCAGTCTGAGAACGACGTCGCTGTTCCGCCATCAATGTGTCAAATTCAGCCTTCCAATCCGCTGCAAGCTGGATGTGATTACGCTTGGCAATCTCAACACTCAGTTCATACGGAAAGCCATAGGTGTCGTGCATGGTAAAGATTTCTTTACCAGTCAGACCATCACTCAAAAAGCTCAACAGATGCTTCGTTCCCTTCATCAATGTGCGAGCAAAGGCTTTCTCTTCCTTCATCAGTGTAATGATAATTTTGTCACGCTGCTCGGCCACCTCTGGGAAATCTTGAACGTACAGATCAGCGATGACTGGCACAATTTCCTCAAAGAATTCTTCCTCAATACCAAGGTCATGAGAAAAACGAATCGCTCGGCGCAGCAAACGACGCATCACATAGCCCTGCTCCTTGTTACTTGGCACGCAGCCATCAACCGCCAAAAAGGTCGCCGCTCGCAAATGGTCGGCTATGACGCGCATACTTTCCAGGTTATCCTCATACGATTTGCCGCTCAATTGTTGCAACTTTTCAATGATCGGCCACATCAAGCTAATTTTAAAAACATCTGGACTATCAATCGCCGCAGCAGCGATTCGCTCCAAGCCGCCACCAAAGTCAACATTTTTGCGCGCCAGTGGTTCAAAGCTACCGTCTTCAAGCCGACGGTACTGCATGAACACCTGGTTACCAATTTCCATGAAATGACCACTATCGCTGGCAGGGTGAGCCAGACCAAACTTAGGATCGTGGTTTTCTTCACCAAAGTCATAAAACACTTCACTGTCCGGCCCGCACGGATCACCAATTGGCGTACTCTCAATACCGCCACCACGGCTCCACCAGTTCTCGTTGTCGTCATAGAAAAATATCCGACCACCTTGCATACCCAGTCGATCACCAGCCTCTGCCGTACCTAATTCTACAATCTTAGCGTCAATGCCCTTTTTAGCAAAGACTTCTTGCCAAATTTGCGCCGCCTCATCATCACGCGGAATATTATGTTTCTCATCGCCAATGAAACAAGTGACGTAAATCTTGTGCGGATCTAAGCCAACAACCTCTGTCAAAAATTCAAAAAACCACTCAATCTGCTGGCGTTTGAAATATTCGCCCATACTCCAGTTGCCCAACATCTCGAAAAAGGTAGTGTGGCGATTGTCACCAACATCCTCAATGTCTTGAGCGCGCAGGCAAGTTTGGCTGTCTGTCAATCGCGTTCCCTCTGGGTGATCTTGTCCCAACAAATACGGCAAAAGTGGCTGCATGCCAGAGCCAGTGAACAGCGTGGTCGGGTCGTTGTGTAAAACCAACGGGGCGCGTTGTAAAACTGCATGATGGCGATCTTTGTAAAATCGGAGATAGGCGTTGCGGATATCTTGTGCATTCATGCTGGTTATTATAGCACATACCCCTGATGGAGATATAGCCACCTCCACAAAAAAGCACCGACATCACATCGGTGCTTTATGATTCAGACTATTTGTCTCTACGCTGCTGTTTCTTCAGCCGCGTCTTCAGCTGGAGCTTCTTCCTTTGGCTGGTTTTTACGCAACTTTTCTGGGTTACGAATGGCTTTGTGCTTGTCGGCAGCTGGTTCTTTGACCCACTTTGGTAATGTGACGCCAGCTTCTTTCAACAACTTAACAACACGTGGTGTTGGCTGAGCACCATTGTCCAAATATTTTTGTGCCAATTCAACCTGAATATTTGCTACTTTTGTGTGTGGATTGTAGCTACCAACATAGGCGACAACACGGCCGCTTGATGGGTGGCGCTGTGCTTCCTGTACAGCCAGACGGTAGACTGGGTAGCCCTTGCGACCCAAACGTTGCAAACGAATTGCTAACATATAATTATCTTATTCCTTCTCTTACACTCTTAGGTTAATTCTTATTCTGTACCAGTGTACACTATTTTACCGCATGCGTCAATCTGTTTGGATAATCCCACCGCCCAAGCATTCCTCGCCGTCATATATCACGGCTGACTGGCCTGGGGCGACAGCACGCTGCGGTTCAGACAACTTCACTGCCACCTTTTCGCCAGTATCGTCATTCACGCGCGCAACTTCCGCATCAATCAATGGCGCTCGGTGTCGTACCCGGATTTGATAGGTGCCGTCTTTTGGCGGCTGACCAATCCAGTGGGCGTCGGTTAACGTCAATTCTTTGCGCCACAAGTTCGCATTATCAATTGAGCGCGACACGTAAACTTCGTTCTTTGCCATGTCTTTGCCGACGACATAATACGGCAAGCCGCCACCGATATCCAACCCATGTCGCTGCCCTAAAGTGTAAAATATCGCCCCGTCATGCCAACCAACGACCACGCCCGTTTGTTGATCGATGATATCGCCCGGGCTCGTTGCAACATATTCTGACAAAAACTCGCGAATTCCCACTTGTCCAACAAAGCAGATACCCATCGATTCCTTTTTGCTGGCGGTCCACAAACCCCGCTCTTTGGCCATCTGGCGCACCTCAGCCTTGGTGAAATCACCCAGCGGAAACATAGTTTTTGCCAGTGCCTCGGACGTCACGCGGTACAGAAAATAGGTCTGGTCTTTGTTATCATCATGAGCGCGGAGTAAGCGTACAGCACTGGGTAATGATGGCGCTTTGACGAACCCAGGCGTGAATATTGATTCGTCCTGAATCACCGAGGACTGTCTGAACGTAGTGAGTTCCGCAGGCGACAGCGACGGATCAGCGTGAACACCATGGCGTGAGACAACCGCGTCAGAATTACCCAATACTGCACCGTCTGTTAAATGTTCAGCTCGCGCATAATGCCCCGTCGCAATATACTCCGCACCCGCCGCCAACGCCGCCTCTAAAAATAGCTTAAATTTCACCTCTTGATTGCACATCACATCAGGATTTGGCGTCCGACCCGCCTGGTATTCACGGATCATATAGTCAACAACATTTTGCTTATACTCTTTCTGAAAATCAAACACCTGAAAATCAATCCCTAGTCCCACCGCCACGCGCTTGGCATCAGCCACATCTTCTGCCCACGGACAGTGTATACCAGGTAGGTCTTCCGACCAGTTTTTCATATACACGCCAGTCACGTCGTGACCTTGCTCGACCAATAGTGCTGCCGCCACCGATGAATCAACGCCGCCCGACATACCGACGAACACCCGAGCCATCAGCGTGTTCCCCCAATGGTAAATAACCCAATTTTGATCAACTCGCCAACTGCTAGCCACCAGCCCCACGGTGTGAGCCACCATAAATCGCCCCAATGTTTATCACGGCTGACAGGGTGTGATAGCACCTCTACACCAGGCACTTGCGCCGCAAACTCAGACCGGGCTCGTTGCATATGATAGCCGCTGGTGACTAAGATGATGCGCTTCATTTTGCGAGCAGTGATAACTGATTTTACTTCAACTGCATTTTGTTTTGTCGTCTCAGAATGATCTTCAATGATAATATGCTTATCTGGCACACCCTGCAACAACGCACGACGCTTCATGGCCTCAGCATTGGACAACCCCGTCTTATCAGCTGCCGCACCTGACATAATGAGCAGCGACGACCATCTTTGCTTATATAAACGAATTGCTTCGTCAGTCCGTGCATCAGTGTCTCCGCCAGAAACCGCCACAATGGCATCAGCCGGCGCGCACTCACCAGAGCCAGGAGCAGAACATTTCGCCAAATCGTCTGGCGCCAAATACATCGTCAAACCAATGATAATCACTACCAAAACAACAGCCAGTCCAATCAATCGATGGATCATTTGATTCTCTCCTGCTCTTTTCGGACCGACTGAATGATGAACTCAGCTGCTCGAACAACCATTGCTTCATCATTTAACCTTCCAAGGGTGATGCGTAAACTGCCATCAATATCTGAGGCGCTCAAACCAATAGCCGACAGTACATGCGAACGTGTGCCGGAGTTAGCGGCACACGCGCTACCTGTCGCCACCATCACGCCATTCATTTCCAGCAAAAAGACCAATCGTTCAGCGTCCAAACCTGGAAAAGAAATATTCAAAAAATTCGCCAACGACTTTTTACGATCAGACGAAATGATCATTTCAGGTAGCTCAGCTTTCATCTTCCGAATCATAGCATCGCGCAATCCCTGCAGTCGCTTCACTTCAGCTTTGCGCCGTTTGGCAGCCAGCTCCAAAGCCTCAGCAAAACCAATTACACCAGCGACATTTTCCGTGCCACTGCGAAGACCCAGCTCCTGTCCACCCCCGACAATAGTTGGTGCAATATGTACACCCGGACGTACCCACAGCAGACCGACTTGTTTTGGTCCGTAGACTTTTGCCGCGCTGAGCGTCAATAAATCAACGCCTAATCGTTTCACTTTTATATCCAACAGCGCTGCTGCCTGAGATGCATCGGTATGGAATAATAGCGGTGTGCTCTCCCCAGCAGACCGACGCCGTTCCCGCTCTACTTGAATGACGCGAGCAATCTCTTCAATTGGTTGCACATAGCCCAGCTCATGATTTGCCAGGGCGATTGACACGAAACCAACATCTGGAGCGAGAGCCTGTTTCACTGCTTCTGGAGAAATTCTTCCCTTATGATCCGGCTGGATCAACACTGCTTCTCGGTAACGTCCAGCAGCCGACAGAACTGACGCGTGCTCAATGGTCGCAACCGCACAGACTGTTCGCTCTGCCGCCTGAAACGCCAAATTAACTGACTCCGTGGCGCCAGCTGTCATCACCAATTCATCAGCAACAACACCCAAAACCTGCGCAATGCGCGCCTTGGCTGCTTGATAGTCACGCTTCACGGCAACACCAGCAGCATACGGACTGGATGGATTGAAAAATTTCTCAGAAAAATAGGGCTGCATCGCCTCAACCACCAACGGGTCCATCGGCGTTGCCGCCGCATGATCAAGATATATCAACTTATCATTCACTGCTATCTATTATACCACTTGTAGGGGCTTGCCTGTGTCTGGATCTTGTTTATACAATTTGCGCGAAACACGCTCATAATATTCTTTCACTGCCAAGACAAAGTTGTGTAGTTCCTCGCCTTCCAGGTAGCTGTACTGATAGTTTGGCTGAACCTTCAACACGCCCTTTTCCTGAATCTCATATTTGGTTGTCAATTCTTTCACTTTACCGTCAGCACCAACCACTTCTTCGTACCAAATCCACGTCTTCTTATCCAAATTGAAAAACTCTCGGCGCTGCACATGTTCAGGCTTATCACCAAAAATCGTCGCACCAATTTGGCTCTCCATCTGAATCAGTTGTCGCTCGGTCAGCGGCTTAGCTGGTCGGTCTTTGCGCCGAATTCGCATCAACGGCTTCACCGACTCGTCTGCAAAAACCAGGCTTGCAGCTTTTTTAAGAATCTTACTCATACACCAAACCTCCTTATGCTGCTAAATCAAAATCAGGGTTAATTACAGAGTCAGTCTGTCGCATCTTGGCCAGATACTCACCAATTTCCTTAGAATATCGCACTGCTTCAACGGGATCTTTGGGGTGTTTAGGAAATTCAATCAATAATGTCTGTGGAGCTTCCATTGACTTGGCTAAGCTTGATGCTTCACTCTCGCCTGTACTGCCACGCATAGCAGCACTTGATAGTGAACGAGTATCAGCAGTTTGATGCGCAGCAAGCTCGTCAGCACGACCGACAGGAGTAGTCTCAAAATTCAGCGTGTTTGCCTTTTCCAAGGCAGCTTCCAACGCCGCATTAACTTCTTTGTCGTACGTACCCGTGTTGTTCTCTCGCATATTTCTCCACTTTTACAAGCCAAAAAGTTTTACCGTGTTATCGGTCGCTGCTTTTTCGAGGTCGTGAAGCGCTAGCTTGCGCTCCGCCGCCCAATACTTTGCCACCAACTCCACATATTCTGGCTTATTCATCTTACCACGAAATGGCTTTGGTGTCAAGAACGGTGCATCGGTTTCTAGTAATAATCGCTCCAGCGGGACAGAAGCGAATAATTCTCGCTGCGTTTGGTCTTTGGTGAACGTGCTAATGCCGTTCAAGCCAACATACAGCCCGCGGGCAAATCCCTTCTCCAAATTGCGGCGCGTATCAGTAAAACTGTGTAGTACACCGCGCACGCCATGGAAATTATCAAAAATCGGCCAAAAGTCATCCCACACCGACGGCTGGTCAGGTGCGCCATCGCGAATATGAAAGCTCACTGGCAAATCATAATCCACCGCCAACTGCAGCTGCGCCTCCAGCGCCTGAATTTGCACCTCGCGCGGGCTGTGATTGTAATAATAATCAAGGCCAATCTCACCAATCGCTACAATTGGTGAATTCTCCGCTCTATTCTTCAACAATTGTTCTATCTCACCCCAGCCATCTTTGCTGTCGTGCGGATGAACGCCAACTGCCGCCCAGGCAAAGTCGCGATTTGCGGCAAACTCCACGGCTTGCTGACTACTGCGCTGGTCAGTGCCAACACAAATCATGCCAATGCCCGCTGCAATTGACTGTTGGTATAGCTCCTCACGATTATCCGCGAAAAACTCAGTGTCGTGCACATGACAATGCGAATCGATCAAACGCAAGTCCGTCGCTTGAGTCGCTTCTGCTTGGTTCATCACTTGCTACCTTGTGCGTCTGTTTTTGGCGCGCGTGGGTCAGGCGTGTGGAGGTATTTGCGCGGGAATAGTGGTGTCGGCTCTGGTGGCACAACGCCACTAGCAAACATGTCGTGAATCTTCTCAGCAGTTTGTGGCATGAATGGGCGCAGCATGTCAGACACTTGTAGCAATGTACCGCAAGCATACGCTAAAATCTCGCCTAGGTGTGCTTCAGCTTCTGGGTCTTTGGCCCGTTTTTTGGCAACTTGCCACGGCTGGACGCGCTCGATGTACTGGTTCAATGAACGGATGATTTGCCAAATTTCATCCATAGCTTGGTTAAAAGCAAAGCTTTCCATGAAGTGGCGGTATGGGCCCATGTCGTGTTCAGCTTGTGGCGCATCGCCAATGACACCTGCCTGATATGACTGCACCATCTTAGCCACGCGCTGCACCAAATTACCGAGATCATTGCCCAACTCACCGTTGTACGCGGCTTCAAATTTCTCCCAGGTGAAATCACCGTCATCTTGCGTTGGCACGTGACGCAGGAAATAATAGCGAAAGGCCTCGACACCGTAGTGCGGGATGATGTCAGCTGGACCGACACCATTACCGAGACTCTTACTCATCTTGGCGCCACCAACATTGATAAAGCCGTGCACTAACAGTACTTTTGGTAGTGGTAAATCTAGCGCCATCAACATTGCCGGCCAAATTCCAGCGTGGAAACGAAGGATATCCTTGCCAATCACCTGCACATTTGCTGGCCAAAATGCCTGCCATTCTTCTGGACGATCAGGATAGCCGATAACCGTGATGTAATTACTCAGCGCATCCAACCAGACATACATCACCTGTGTATCATCGCCTGGCACCGGCACGCCCCAGCTGAGGTTCTTGCGCGGACGCGAAATTGACACGTCTTTCAAGCCATCTTTCATCAATTCCAAAAACTCTTTTTTGCGGAATTCTGGCACAATTTTCATCTTGTTTGATTCAATAGCCTGACGAATGTTCTCCGAAAATGCGCTGGTTTTGAAATAATAATTTTCTTCACTCAGTCGTTGGTATGGCGACTGGTGGTCGGGACAAATGCCATTATTTTCAGCTGCTTCTTTGTCGGTGACGAACGCCTCACAGCCTTGGCAGTACCAGCCCTCGTACGTGCTTTTGTAGATGTAGCCAGCCGCAGCCAGCTTCTGCCAAATGTACTGCACCGCACTAACATGATGCGGGTCAGTCGTGCGGATAAAATCCGTCGCTGAAATATTCAATTCGGCGATCATATTTTGGAAATTACCATGCATTTGATCGACATAGGCTTGCGGTGTCTGATTTTGGCTGGCAGCCTTGGCGGCAATTTTATTGCCATGCTCATCCACGCCCGTCTGGAAACGCACCTCGCGGCCGTTTTGCCGTTGATAGCGCGTCCACACGTCCGCCAACATGTAGTCCATGGCGTGCCCAATGTGTGGCAAACCGTTGACATAAGGAATAGCAGTAGTGATATAGGCGTGTTGTTTAGTCATGCTACCCATTGTATCATTATCTGGAACAATTTTCACCGATATACATTCGCCGAGGGCTCACCCGCGCATCATTGCTACCACTGCAATTCGCCCCGCCGTATCACCCGATGAGTGCGAAAAATAATTTGGATTATCCGCCGTATCAATTGGCGAAATGAAAATATCATCACCAGGAACGCCCGCCTGGATAGCCAACGAACGATTGAACCCTTGCATATCCAGATAAATTCCATCAGCCGTTTGACGGCAGAAATTGTGCCAATTTGTATCATTTGTATGATCAAAATAATCCATACAATAATTTTTCTGTGTGATGCTTGGCGACATCCAAATTTTTAAATCTTTTACCTGACTACCCCGCCTAACAAAATACTGCACCGCCTGAGACATTAACTGCACAACCGTCGAATGCCGACCCAAATGTGCCAGCATAAGCGCCCGGCGTTTTGGATCATAGATGACGGTGGCGATACAGTCCGCCACTGGTAACAACAAGCCGACGCCAGCCATTTCGGTATAGAGCGCGTCAGCAAAAATCCCCTCGTTGTTGTATTTCACTGTGTCAGCTTCAGTGACTTCGATGGTAGTATCAAACGTTTGTGCTTGGTCATATGAAATCACGTGATAGACAACGTCGTCGTAATTAATGCCAAGTTGATCACAAAACCGCCGCCGATTCTCCAGTACGTCGGCTACGTGACGACCACGAATACGATCAAGCATGGTACCGTCGTCTTTCGACGAAACCGCAACTAACAGATCAGACGGAAAGCATGTCGGCTGATCTGCCGCAATCATCGCGCCCGCCACTCACTCAGTATTCGCTGCCAATCGTCAATCGCCAGGTCTTCGGCGCGGATATCAGGTGAAATGTCAGCCTTTTTTAACAACTGTTCGGCAGCATCTTTACTGATAGCTAGTCCACCACTCAAGCTAGAGCGCAGTTTTTTACGTTTGGCGGAAAAACCAGCCTTAACAACGCGAAAAAAAGCTTTGTGGTCCTCAGGGGCGACTAGTGGTTCGGTGCAAGTCCTCAATACCACCACCTGTGAATCAACTTTTGGCGGTGGCGTAAAGAATTGCCGTGGCACTTCAATGTCTAGTTCCGCCTCGGCAAACAGCTGCGCGCTAACCGCTAAAATGCTCATTTCGCCAGGCTCCGCCGCGATGCGCTGGGCGACTTCTTTTTGCACCAGTAGCACCGCCAAACTCGGCTTATTTTCCGCCGTCATCAGCTTTTCGACAATTTTGCTCGTGATATAGTATGGAACATTGGCGACTACTTTATAGCCAGTTGGTAATTGATTTAAGTCAAATTGCAAAATATCCTCATTGATCACTTGCAGGTTCTTACCAGGAAATTGCCCCGGTAACTTGCGCGCCAAATCCCTGTCAAATTCTACTGCCACCACGCGCCCGGCTCGCGCCAACAACCGGCTGGTCAACGTGCCAAGTCCTGGCCCAACCTCCAAAACCACATCATCTTTGCTCAGCTCCGCCGCCTCAGCAATCTCTGCCAAAACCTCTGGGTCGTGCAGCCAGTGCTGGCCTAATTCTTTTTTCGGCCCACGCGCTGACGCCATCTAACGTCCGTCCCCGTTCGTCCAGTCAGTCGCCAGGTCAAACCCATGTGGATGTCGCACGGCAAAACCGCCGGTATCATACACCTTGCCAGGACCCATGCTGGTTTCCACTACCGAGCAGCGCGGATAATTACCATAATTTGCCGCCACCAAAATGTAGCCATCCTTGTCTACCTTGGCACCGTCTGCCCGCACCATGTAGCCACCGCCGCCGCAGGCATTGATGACGACATTCATCGGCAAGTCATAGTAGGTTTCGCGATGTGATATACCTCGTGAGTCGGTAAACTGCTGGGCACTTTTGGCTTTGGTCAAGGCATTGGGCAACCTGGCACCAACAATCTCTATCTGTGCCACGGGTTGATTGGTAATTTGTTCAGCAACTTTATTTTTTGCAATTTCTGTGCCATCACCCTTCACTTTCACGCTATGTGTGACTTGCTTAGAGCCAACAGCACCCGCCTGTTGCACCTGCTTAAAACCAACGGCGTGTGCGTAACTTTTTGCTGATTGTACCTCAAACTGGACCGGCTCTTCGGTGATGACGGTATATTCGTGAACTGATTCTCTTTCAGTATTTTGAGCGAGTTTTCTTTGGACTGACGATACCGCCAAAAAGACAGTTAATGCCACTGCAGCCATCAATCCTGTTACCATCACTGCTACTTTTGGAGTTCTCAGTAAAAACCAATACCGCTTCATGTACTTCCTAGAGATTACCTGACGTTACCGATAGATATCCTGTAGACCCATCCTTACCTTACAACTTGGCCATGGTTGCCAACCGCGGGCTTTGTATGTCTGCCATGCTTTTTCGTCCTGCACTGACGGCGGAGCCTCAGAAGCTACCGAATAACCACCAAAGCCTCCCCATGTGCGCTTGTCAAACTGATAGGCACCATAATAGCCGTTTCCGGTGTTTGATGTATAACTTCCTTCACAACTTCTCAACCGTGCCAATGCCTCAGAAAAACTACCAGAGAAGGTATTTGCACTCTTGGCACCCACCACCTCAACTCGCTTCTTTGGCTCAACAGTTGTAACACTGGCAATGATCCGGCGCGAGACTTCCTGCCCATTTCTCATCTCAATCTCATAGGTAACGTTCTTTTTACCTGGTGCGCCGGCTTCTTTGACCTGCTTGAAGCCAGTTTCTCGGTTAGCATCCTTGACCTGTTCAATAGGGGCGGCAATCTCTTCTTCAACAGTAACCGTCTGCTTACCATTACGCCAAACACTCAAATGCATGCCAGCGGTGATGGGTGTTGACTCAGGAACGGACAAGCCATCATCTTTACCCAAAGTCACATTTTTCTCGCGTAATAGGTCCCCAACCGTGCGAGCCATCGTTCTCACCTCTGTAGTTTTACCATAAAGCGTCAATTGTAATGGCGTAGCTCGGTGAATTTTCAAAATAACATCAGCACCGTCTAGCAAAAAATCGCTTGGCGGTTCAATGGTTGTCTTATCTTCAGGGTAAATGGTCACACCCGCGGCTTGCGCTATCAGTGGCGTGGTCTGCTGAGCGGTCACCACACGAACTCGATGTGTGCCGTCCGCCACTGTTACTGGCCGTGCACGATAGATATTAACGTTATACTTCGTGGACACCAGCTGAGTGTCAAGGCTCGGTTCAACAACATCATGCTTTTCATCAACCGAAATATCGGCCGCCTTCAGGGCTTCTTTGACGGTCCCAACAGTAGTGACGATGGATCGTTCTTGGCCCCGGTCATGAATCGTTACTATCTTTTCGCCATTTGGAGCAGCCGTATTTGATTCCTGAACCTGATCCCGAGCCAAAGCATTGTCGACAAGCTTTACGCTCGCAATTCCAAAGACAGCAATCGCTACGACTATCATCATTCGAGCTGTATTGTGGTGAATTTTCAGTCCAAATTTCATACTCATAGCGAAAAACGCTCTATTCATTATAGCAGAACTCACTTATATTAGCAACCGACTAGCACTTTTCTAATCGAGCAAACTCAACGTTGAGCTTTTTGGTTTTATCATTTTCAAAGGCCACCACCACCGCTAAGCCATCAACTTCCATGATCTCACCAACACCAAATTGTGGACTGCGCACCCTGTCGCCAACATCCAAACCAATTTCATCACTGTAAAATTCAGGTTCGGGGACAAAACTCGACGAAGCAGGCTTGTCCAAGCCGCCGCTCAAAATACCCATCTCGTCTAAAAATCGTGACGGCAAATTGTACGCTATTTGTCCAAATTGCGTCCTGGAGCTAGCACAGGTGATGAATAATTCTTGGCGAGCACGCGTGATACCGACATAGCAAAGCCGCCGTTCTTCTTCGACGTCCTCAGACTTGCCGCCATCAAACACGCGGGAGTGTGGTAATATCCCTTCCTCCAAGCCAGTCAGAAACACTACTGGAAATTCCAAGCCCTTCGCGGCGTGCAGTGTCATCAGGATGATTTGCTCTTGTGCTTGATCATCGCTAGCAGACATCAATGCCATTTCCTCCAAAAACGTCGGTACATCAACATAGGCTTTAGCCTCAGCCACCAGGACGCCCAGGTTTTCCATTTTTTCTTCTGATTGCACGCTGCCGTCATTGATGAATGCGCCGTACCCTGTCTGGTCAATAATTTTTTCAATCACGTCAGCCGGCGCCTCGTCAATCGACTTTTGCAAATCACTGAGCAACACCCCGAGCTCATGCAGTGAATGCTTGGCACGTGGCGTCAGCCCCTGCGCCTCGTTCACCGCCAATAACCCATCGATAATAGGCGTCCCTTGCTCATCATTCCACGCCAAAAATTTAGCCACACTCACCGCGCCAATACCTCGTTTCGGCACGTTGACAATGCGTGAAAAACTCATCCTGTCGCTCGGCTGATAGAGCAGCCGCAAATACGCCAAAACATCTTTGACGACCGCTCGATCCAAAAATCGCAATCCGCCCACAATTTTGTATGGCAAATAGTTTTGGCGCAGCGCCCGCTCAATTGCGTAACTTTGGGCATTGGTCCGATACAACACAGCGATGTCATCTGGTGAGCGTCCGACATTCAACTGACGACGAATCTCATTGGCAATCACCTGAGCCTCTTCAGCTTCAGAGTACAGCTGCCACAGCTGCGGCTCCGCACCATCACCACTGTTGGTCCATAGATTTTTGTCAGTCCGATTGACGTTATGTTGGATGAGACTATTTGCCAAATGCAAAATTGAGCCAGTCGAACGATAATTTTGTTCCAGTTTGATGACTACCGCCCCAGGAAAATCCCGTTCAAAATTGAGGATATTGGTATAGTCAGCGCCACGAAAACTGTAGATCGACTGGGCGTCATCACCAACCACTGACAAATTGCGCTCCGGCCCAACCAATAATTTAATCAACGTGTATTGCACCGTGTTGGTGTCTTGATACTCGTCGATCAGAATGTGCTGAAATTGCTGCTGCCATTTTTGACGAATGTCAGGATGCGTCTTGAACAATTCAACAACCTTCAGTAGTAAGTCATCAAAATCAAGGGCCGCCGCCTGACGAAGTGCCTTCTCGTATGCCTGAAATAGCGCAGCGATGCGCTGCTGCACAGGGCTTGATGCTGACGCCGCATACGCCTCCGGATCTATCATGTCATTTTTAGCGTGAGAGATGGCGGACAATACCGAACGCGGCTTGATGTCACGGTCGGTCATATTGTACGTTTTCATAATTTGTTTAATCAAGCTCAATTGGTCATCTGTGTCATAAATCACAAATCGTTTGTCCAGACCCAAAGCCATCCCATCCATGCGCAAGATGCGAACACAAATGCTGTGAAATGTTCCCATCCACGACATAAACCGACGGTCGTCTGGATTTTCGTGCAGTAACACAGCTAGTCGCTGCCTCATCTCTTTGGCAGCCTTGTTCGTAAACGTTACTGCCAAAATATGGCTTGGCCAAACATTCTTCTGTGACACCAAATACGCTATGCGGTGCGTCAATGTCTTCGTTTTGCCACTACCAGCACCAGCCAAAATCAACAATGGCCCAGATTCATGCTTAACTGCCCGGAGTTGCTCTGGATTCAGTTCCGTCAATATATCCATTGTACTATTGTACCAGCAAGAAGTAATATGCGGCAGCTCCGCCACCCGCACCCAGCAGCAACAAGATCAAAATGATGATAAAGCTCATCACTCCAGATGGTTTCTTCTCTTCAATAGGCTGTGGTTGAGCTGCAGCCGCTTCAAACATTGGAGCAGGCTCTGGTGTTGATGACTTCGCTGGCTCATTTGCGTTCATTGCCACTGCTGCCTGTTGATCAAACGTTGGCGTTGGCTGAGAAGCGCTGTCGCTTGCTAACTCCGCCGCAGGCTGGTCATTTTCCACAGCGCTCTCTTCAGGAGTGTCCGCCTCAGCAGCGCTAGATTCATTGGTCAATGAGTCTAGCTCAGCAACCGTAGCGGCCACTTCTGGTGTTTGCTCTTCTTCAGAGGCGTCAGCATCGCCGTCAGCCAATTCGCTCTTAATCCCCATCTCCAGAGCCATGAGCTCTCGATCGAGGTCAGAATTCATGCCAACTGACTCTTCAGCTGCTACCTCTGAGCTTGGCTCAAGGCTCAGCCGTGGTTTACCGCCAAGATCATTTTTCTCTGGCGCTGGCTGTGCATCATCCGTCGCTCCAGTGCCCATCAAGTCTGGGCTCACCATGGAAACCTCACTGTTCTCGTCAGAACCGTTGCTTGTGCCATATGAGCCCAATGGACGCTTTTCTATGGTTGCGCTAGCATTGCTCAAAAATGGTGAAGCCAACGATGACGAGGTTGGCTGCTCTGACGCTGCTTCAGCAAAGCTCGACGTATCCGCTGGCTGCTCAGTTGATGACAACGACTGAGAGATAGCACTTGCCAAGTCTGTAGTATCTAAGGTTGGCGCTGCCGTCTCAACTGGCGTGTTGCTTGATACTGACTCGTGACCGCCAGACATATCCATGCGTGGTGCCCGCACTGGGTTAACCATTGGATCAGCCACCACCGTGTTAGTGCGAACTGCCGATACTGGACGCGTGCTCATAGCAGCTGCACTCATTGACGATGGCGCTACCACGTCCATGACGCGACCAGTGTGCCGTGGAGTGACTGGTGGAACAAACACTGGTTTCTCCGTCTTGTCTTCAGCTTCGGGCGCTGGGGTTTTATCAGTAGCCTGATCTGCCGCAGCTGCCTCTGATGGCTCCGACTGAGCTGGCTCTTCTACAACAAACCCTGGCTGGGTGTTGGTAACTTCAGGACTGTGAGTAGCTTCTGATTCAGGTGTGATCTCAGGCTTCACTTCAGGCACAACCTCGGGCTTTGCCTCAGGCGCAATGAAAACATGACCAGATGTTGACACTGGCGCCGTCGGTTCTTCAGCTGGCGCTGGCTCTTTAGGTTCATTACTCTCAGATATAGGTTTAATCTCAGTTTTCTCAGCTTCCACCACAGGAGCAGTGTCGGCTGGCTGACTGTCAGTTACCGAAGTTGTTTCAGGTTTTTTATCATCAGCCACGGAAGCTATTTCGGTCTTTTTGTCATCAGCCGCTGGGCTGCCTGAAGCACGGTCACTGTCCTGCTGGCGCTGATTCATCAGTGAATTCACCGCCCTGTCCAGTTCCTCAAAGTCAATATCTGTCATTTCCCCTCCCGATTGCTGTTATGTGCTTTTTCTATAATATCGATAAATTGATAGGCGTCCAAACTAGCACCACCAATCAACAAACCATCGATTCCATCAATACGCAAATAATCACTTGCCTTTTCAACTGTTATACTGCCGCCATACAAGATTCTCACCTCAGTTGAAGCTTTTTTGCCAAACAATTGTTGTATCTGGCGACGAATGGTTTTAATGGCTCGTCGCACATCAGCTGGGTTGGCGCTTTCTCCAGTACCAATTGCCCAAACTGGCTCATACGCAATCACAATACGGTCAAACTCATCAGCCGTCACATTGGCCAAGCCGCTCAGTAGCTGGTCGTGCAGTGCATCAGCCGTTTCACCAAGGGTTTTTTCTTGCAGCGTTTCGCCAATACACAAAATTGGTTGCAAATGATTACGCAGCGCGGCTTGAACTTTCAACCTAATATCACGGTCGCGCTCCTGAAAAACATAGCGTCGCTCCGAATGTCCAACAATGACATAATCAACCAGCCCGCGCAGATGCGCCGCTGGTACTTCGCCGGTGTAATTACCGTAGTCACGCCAGTAACAATTCTGAGCTGCCAGCTTGATCAGTCGGCGATTCACTTGCAGACTCAAACTCTGAAGCGTCAAAATCGTTGGCGCAACCACCGTCTCTACATCACGATGCGACGAAATCATCTTCATCAACTTGTGCAGATAAAGACTCGCTTCTTGCATGGTTAGGTGCATTTTCCAGTTGCCAACGATTAACTTTTTGCCCATATATTCCCCTTATGCTTTTTAGTGTACCACTCCAAGCCCATATGCGTCTAGTAAACTCTCAATTCCTGGCAGTTTTTTTCCAGCCATCAGCGCCAAACTAGCTCCACCACCTGTGGAAACATGGCTAAATGCCGCACCGTCATGGCCATCCCATTTCAATACAAAGTCGGCTGTATCACCACCACCAACTACTGATAAAGCGTGCTTATTCTGGGCGATCGCCAAACTGAGACGAGCAGAGCCAATGGCAAAAGTTGACGTTTCAGCCAAACCAACTGGACCGTTCCAGACGATTGTTCCTGCATGCGCCAGCGCTGCAGTATAACGTTCAATGGTTTGCATGCCTATGTCTAACGCCATGTCATTGACACCAATATTCGCCACGTTGACTTCACGCCTCTCTTGACTGTCAGGGCTTTCAGCTACTGCAACGTCTGTTGGCAGTAGTAAAAATGCATCACTACGTTCACGACCAACTTTCCGTTCCACTGCTTGATAGATCTGGCGAATGACGTCGTGCTGACCTGGTTCAACGCGGCTTTTGCCCATATTGTAGCCCTTGTATTCCAAAAAGGTATTTGCCATGGCGCCACCAATCAAGATCTGATCAGCCTTGTTGATAAACTCATGAATCATACCAATTTTGTCAGAAACTTTGGCGCCACCGATAATGGCAACTAGCGGCCGCTTGGGACTAAGCATAGCGCGAGTGATGGCGTCATATTCAGCACGAACCAAATCACCCGCCACCCCAGGCACGTACATGGTAATTTCATGTGTACTGGCGTGTTTTCGGTGCACCACTGCAAAGCCGTCTTGCACAAAATAATCAGCTTGGCTAGCCCGAGCAATTGAGCGCGCAAACTGCGTGTCGTCAGCTTCTTCTTCAGGATAAAATCGCAAATTTTCCAACAAAATGACTGCACCAGAAGATCGCCGCACTGTTTGACGAACTTTATCGCCCACACAATCATCAACAAATTTCACTGGATAGTCCAACAATTCTGACAAGCGCACAGCGACTGGTGCTAAACTATATTTTTCGTCTCGACCTTGCGGGCGACCCAAGTGACTGATCAGCACAATCTTGCAATGCTGCGACAACAGATATTTCAAAGTGGGCAAACTGGCACGAATTCGTAAATCATCAGAAATCTCGCCATTTTCAAGCAATGGCACATTGTAGTCAACGCGCACCAACACTGTTTTATGGCGCAAGTCAACGTCATGAATCGTCTGTTTGAAAAATCGTTTGCCCACCCTTTGATATCCTATGTACTAATTGGTTACTCCAATGTCAAAACGCGTATTGTATCAGTTTTGCCAGCACCAGGACGGTGACCATTGACCAATACCAATGTTGCTACACCGTCGCCAAAGTAGCCTTCATTTTTCAAATCACGTGCCAAATCAACACCGTGACAGTTCTCTGGTGGACGCATATATACACGAGTTGCGTAGTTCAATGCCAGCTTTTGCGCCGTCTTGAGGTTGTCTGTCAGACTGATGATTGGCATGTTTGGACGGAATGCACCAATATTGACCGCTGTGGCACCAGTGTCTGTTTCCGCCACGATGGCGTCCGCGTTGAGGTCACGCGCCAAACGAGCGGCTGTGTAGCTGATGACTGCGTCATTCTTCTGGCGAGATTCGCTCTTCGCCACTGGCATGACGTCACTGTGTTCCTGAGTGTAAAGAATGGTTTTTCGCATTGATTCAACAGCTTCAATTGGATATTTACCATTGGCAGTCTCATCAGACAACATCACCACGTCAGCACCCTGAATGACAGCATTTGCCACGTCACTCACTTCAGCGCGGCTTGGCTCAGGATTGTCAACCATACTACCCATCATCTGAGTTGCTACGATCACCATCTTGCCGTGTTTGCGACACAACGTGATAACCCGGCGCTGCACAACTGGCACAATCTCAGCACCAGCTTCCACCGCCAAGTCTCCTCGCGCCACCATGACACCATCGCTCAACTGCACGATCTTTTCCAGGTTTTCTGGAGAGATGGCAGATTTTGTCTCAATCTTGGCGATGATCTGCGCTTCAGAACCAAACGTCAACAAACGCTGCCGCAAGTCAACGATGTCAGATGCTGACTGCACGAAGCTCAAAGAAACATAATCAAAGTCTCGGCTAGCCCCCCACTCAATATCTTCTAGGTCTTTCTGGGTCAAAATATCACCGCCAAAATCAGTGTCAGGCAAATTCAAACCTTTTCGGCTCATCAAAAAGCCATCGTTTTGAATCTCAACCTTGATGGCAGTTTCACTGACGATTTCGCGCACAATTGAACGAATTTTACCGTCAAACATATACAGTGGCTCGCCAACTTTCATCTTGCTGGCCAAGTTGTACTGCACTGGAAGATTGAAGCTTCCGTCATGCTCAGCAATTTCCGAATCCAGCACCAACATATCGCCAGTTTTCACTTCCAGCATGTTGTCTTTCAAGATACCCAGGCGAATTTTTGGACCTTGCAAGTCTTGCAAGATCGCAACCGGCTTGTCTTGTTCACGGCTGGCAGTACGAATCCACTCGATTTGCTGCGTGCGCTCTTCGTAGCTACCGTGGCTAAAATTAAGACGGAAACCGTTGGCGCCAGCGGCCATCAGCTCCGATACTTTTTCCTGGCTCATGGTTGCAGGACCAATTGTTGCCAAAATTTTGGTACGTTTAAAAATAGGTTTACTCATTTTTTAAATTATATCACGAAATAACAGTGATGGAAAATGGTTGTGTTATCTGACTTTCAGGCTATCTTCTGTCTTGGTTATCAGCGGGTCAAGGAAAAACTCAATGATACGGCGCTGACCAGTAGTGATTTCGGCAGAGACGCTCATACCTGGCAGTAATTTGAGTTGATTTTGTTTGGAACTTTTGTCGTCGTTCAGTTTAATCTTAGCTTTGTAAATGAGGCCTTTCTTGTCGTCTTGAATAGCATCGGGGCTAATATTTTCAACTGTCCCCTCCAGGTAGCCGTAACGTTGGAATGGATAGGTAGCGACTTTGACGACCACGCGCTGGCCAGATTTAACAAAGCCGATGTCTTGATTGTCCAGCGCCGCATCAACATAGAGCGGCACTTTTTCTGGTACAATTTGTGCCAGCTGCTGCCCAGCATTGACCACACCGCCAATTGTTTTCACCGTCAGCGACAGTATCGTACCATCGACGGGTGCAGTGATGGTAGTTTGCGCTAAAATTTGTTTGGCTTTGACCAGATTATTTTCCAGTTCAATAATTCTCTTTTCTGCCGTGATGATTTGATTGTTAAAAGCACTATTGGTTTCGGCAATTTGGGTTTGCGATTGATTTTGCGCCTGAGTGAGCGCCGACTGCGATTGCAATAGTTGCTGATTTTGACCAAGGACAGCGCTGTCCGCGCTGGTGATTCGCTGGTCAATATTACTCAACTCGTTCTGCAGGCGCAGCTTGTCGACAGGATTGGCGTTTGGTAACTGCTTTTCGATCTCGGCTTTGCGATTTTTCAGATTTTGAGCGTTGGTTTCCAGCTGGTTTTTCGCTTGCTGGTTAAATTGTAGTTGCTGCTGATAATTAGAAATCGTACCATTTGCAGCTTGCTGCCTGGCGGCGGACAACGCGGTTTGCAAGCCAGCAAATTGGCGCAACATAGCTTTGGCCTCGTCTGGCAAATCTGCATTATTAATAATATCGTCGGTGTTGCCGCCAACAGCTAGCCTCCGCAAAATATCGCGCTCGACTCGTGCCGTGTTCAGACTTTGATTGACAGTAGCAACGTCTTTTTCGGCAGTGGTTTTATCCAGCACCAGCAAAGTTTCACCTTTTTTGACGCGCTGACCTTCATGCACGTTAATGCTTGTCACCACGCCAGAAATCGCCGGCTGGATAATCTTAGTACTGCCTTCAGTGGAGATTTTACCATTAGCTACCGCAACGATATCAATCCTACCAATGTATGACCACGCTAACGCTACGACCAACAAAAATGCAACTAGCCAAACTACCAACGCTCCCAACGGTGCCGCTGGCATTTCAATAATTTCCTCCGCCGCTGGCAAAAATTCATACTGCAGCCGGTCACGTTTTAGCCAACTCATGCTTCATCCCCTAACTGTTGCTTATGCAGGTACGCGTACAAACCATTCTTTTTCAGCAGCACCGCCGGCGTACCATACTCAACCAATTGGCCGCGATCGATCGCCATAATTTTATCAACCGACTTGAGCGTTGACAGACGATGCGCGATGATGATAACCGTTCGACCAGCCGTAATCTGCTTGAGATTTTTCTGAATGATATTTTCCGACTCATAATCAAGCGCTGATGTCGCTTCGTCAAAAATGAGGATCTTAGGATTATGTAGCAACGCCCGAGCGATAGCGATGCGCTGCTTTTGCCCGCCGCTCAGGCCTTCGCCTTTTTCGCCAACCATCGTGTCGTAACCATTTGGCAATTCGGTGATGAACTCATGCGCGCCAGCAATTTTCGCCACCCTTACGATATCATCCATGCTGCTACTCGGCACATGTACCGCAATGTTATCGCGCACGCTGGCATTAAACAAAAAGTTTTCTTGCAAAACCACACCGATTTGCCGGCGCAACCAGCTCGGGTCAGTCGTGGCAATATCGACGCCGTCAATCAAAATCTTGCCTGATTCTGGCACGTACAATCGCTGCAATAATTTGGAAATCGTACTTTTGCCCGAACCGCTGCGCCCAACCACGCCGACCACCGTGCCAGGACGAACGCCAAACGACACGTCACGGATGACTTCCGGGCTATCTGGCGCATAGCGAAAACGTACATGTTCAAATCGCACATCACCAGTGATGCTCGGCAAGCGCGACTTGCTCGGATCAAGCGTTGGTTCAGGCTTGGTGTTAAAAATATCACCCAACCGCTTCATGGAAATGCCCGTTTGTTGAAAATCTTGCCACGATTGCACCAGTCGCAACACAGGTCCGCTCACCCGACCGCTCAGCATTCGAAAAGCAATTAGCCCGCCAATCGTCAAATTACCCGCCATCACCATGTGCGCACCAACCCACAAAATAGCGATATCGAAAATCTTTTGAACGAGTTGACCGAGCGCGCCAGCATTGCCTGACAATAAATTAGTTTTATAACTAGCGCGAACATAATTACTCAGCCGGCCCTCCCAATTTTTCTGCAGTTGCGGCTCCAGCGCAAACGATTTGATAGTCTGCGCGCCAGTGATCGACTCAACCAAATACGATTGGGATTCGGCGCCCGTATTAAACTTTTCATCCAAACGCTGGCGAAGCAGCGGCGTTATTATCCAAGACAATATCGCAAATACCGGCAGGCTGCCCAGCACCACCCACGTCAATGTTGTGCTATAGAACAGCATGACGATAATGTAGACAAACATAAAACTAATATCAATCAGTGCCGTCATCGGCGTACCAGTCAAAAAAGCCCGAATTCGCTCCAGCTCCAGCACCCGCGCCGTGGTATCACCAACTCGACGGGTTTCAAAGTACCTTAGCGGCAAGGCAAATAAGTGCCGAAACAGCCGCGAACTCAAAATCACGTCAATCCGACTAGTGGTGTGCGTGAAAATATAATTGCGAGCGATGCCGAGCATGCCCTCAAACAGCGCGATAATTACAAGCCCGCCAACGATGACGTCAAGCGTCGATACGCTATGATGCGCGAGAGCCTTATCGATAACAACCTGCGTCAAAATTGGCGTAAAAATCCCGATGATTTGTACCACCAGCGCCGCCAGCAATACTTGAAGCAATGGCTTTTTATATTTGATGATCGTCGGAATAAACCATTTCAAGTTAAACTTTCTATCCGCCTCTTTCCAAAAGCGTTGCGTAAATAACACTACGCGGCCAGTCCATTTGCGCTCAAATTGCGCTTTGGTTAGTATGGTCGGCGGCGTGCCATCGGGCATTAGCATCAATAATTTATCGTTGTCTATCCTGGCGAGCAGTGCAAACTTTTCTTTCTTCAAACCGACCACGGCAGGTAGCGGTAATTTTGCCAGCGTCTTATATGAAACACTAGCTGCTTTGGCTTTTAATTTCAGCGACCGCGCCGCACGCAACATGTCCGCATCGCTCATGCCAACCTTAGGATCGATAGCCAAGGCATGCGAAATCTGCTCCGGATCAGCCGGTAAACCATGAAACTGCGCGATATTCACGAAACAATATAGACCGGGGTCAAGTTTTTTCTGCTCTTTAGCCACAACAAAACACTACTTACTCCCACCTCAGTTTTCACTAGTGTAGCAAAATAGCGGCGCGCGCCAAAGCTTAAGCGGTTGGCACCGTCCAATATTGTGAAATAATAGATTGTGCTTCAACTGGATGTGCTTCAAGAGCTTGTTGCCAATTCATACCATGTGAATTACCGAACGATGCCATAGCTTGAATTAACTGCTGGACCTTTTCGGGCTGAATAGTATAGCCATCTTCGGCCTGAATTGTTTCAATTCTTCGGTCGCTATTGTAATTATACCATTCTTGTATCTGGACAGAATCGGCTGAACCACACATCTCTAACAATAAGTCACTACTGTATATTTTCTTAAACATAACCTCCGTATGATTATGTCCAAGGCGTATTGTGTCGTTGCCGCCAAAGTCGAACACTCTATCTTTACCGTCGCCTCGAGCAAAGACATAGGTATCATCGCCTACATCGCCAAGCAAATAGTCATCACCTATACCACCAATCAACATATCATTACCCTTACGCCCCTGAAGTGTATCATCGCCACCCATACCATAATACGTCACTGACTTATCATCATAGGCAGTGAGATTATCTTTCGCATCAGTACCAACTAGATTATGCATCTTATCATCAACTGTCTCAGCAGTCCACACAGTACCGTCAGCGAACTCAAACCTTTCAATTCTTCGCTGCGGCGTTGCATAGTAGCCACTGTAGTTTGATGAGCCGAAATGACTGACAACAGTAATCTTATCGTCAGTGTCTTTAAGCGACAGAACGAGATTATAATCACTATACCAAGGGACGCGTGAAACGATAATATCTTCTGGTTTTACACCTTCACCAAAACGAATAATGTCAGTGCCGTCGTAATCATTAATTACATCTTGTCCATCACCGCGATTGAAGACATAAATATCATCACCACGGAAGCTATCAATTATATCGTTGCCTCTACCGCCGGCGATTAAATCATTGCCTTCTCCACTAGAGATTCTGTCATCGCCATCTTCGCCATAAAGTTCGTCATTGCCCTCACTACCGACAAGCGTGTCATTACCTCCACGTCCATGATATACCACCCTTGCTTTATCGTAAGCCGCCAGCCGATCGTCAGCTTCCGTGCCAGTCAAATGATGCATCTTATCATCAATATCTTCTTTTGTCCAAACGGTACCGTCGGCAAATGTAATTTGCTCTAGTGCATAATTTGCAGTCAAGTATGACTTTACTGGGTCAAAATGACTAATGAAAGTTATTGTATCTTCAGTGTCTTTTAGAGAGACTTCAAGGCTCCAATCCCTATTTACATACACCCGTTTTAATACAACATCTTCTGGTTTAATTCCCTCGCCAAACTGAACCGTATCAAACCCGTTATAGTCCGTAATGATATCCTTGCCATCGCCACGGTTAAAGACATAAACATCATCACCCGCAATACTAGTTATTTTGTCATTACCCTTCCCGCCAACGATTAAATCATTACCTTCATCGCCGTAGAGCTGGTCATCACCATCCTCGCCGTAGAGTTGATCATTGCCTACACCACCTCTGAGATTATCGTCGCCGCCGCGTCCGTAATACACTACGTCCGCCTTATCGTACGCCGCTAGCTGATCATTTTCTTCCGTGCCGGTCAAATGATGCATTTTGTAATCGATGTCATCTTTCGTCCACACAGTACCATCGGCAAACGCAATCTGTTCTAACGCATAATTTGCGGTCAAGTATGACTTTACTGGGTCAAAGTGGCTGATAAAAGTAACCGCATCTTCAGTACCTCTAATGGATATTTCAAGACTCAATTCTCTATTCGCGTAAACTCGTTTCAGTACAATGTCCCCTGGCTTAATCCCTTCACCAAACCGAACCGTATCAAACCCGTTATAGTCCGTAATGATGTCCTTACCGTCACCGCGGTTAAAGACGTAGGTGTCGTCTCCACGGAAGCTATCAATTATATCGTTACCTCTACCGCCGGCGATTAAATCATTACCTTCCCCGCCAGAGATTCTGTCATCGCCGTCCTCTCCGTAGAGCTGATCATCACCCATAGCACCCCTGAGGTTATCGTCACCGCCCAGTCCATGATATACTACGCCGCGCTTACCATACGCTTCTATCGTATCTGCTCCGTCAGTGCCAGTTCTATTGTGCATCTTGTCGTCAATATCTTCCTTCGTCCACACCGTACCATCGGCAAACTCAACCCGTTCGATTTGCACTGCTGGATTGTCTACCGAGCCCCAGTATGAATTTGTACCAAAATGTTCATATACCGCCACTTTGTCATCAGTATCTTTGATGCACAACTCAAGATTATGTCCATAGCCATTACCAACACGCTTGATGACGATATCATCAGGACGAATACCATCACCAAAACGAATTGTATCCACGCCACCGGTATCAGTAATTAGATCCTGCCCATCACCGCGGTTGAATATATAAACGTCATCGCCCTTGCTTCCGCGGATATTATCATTGCCTGGTCCACCAATGAGCGTACCGCCACCAGAAATGTAGTCATCACCAGCATCACCATAGAGTACATCTTTACCGCTCCGACCACTAATATTATCATTACCAGCTAGCCCGTGGTAAATCACCGGCGCATTGCCAACCATGCTAAAATTATCGTTACCATCAGTACCCACCATATCATGTGCACGACGATAAATTTCATCAATATCCCATGCTGTTCCGTCGGCAAACATAACCCGCTCAATTTGATTGCCAGGGCTAGCAATATCCTCTTGCTGATAGTAACTGTATTGACCAAAATGACGATGAATAGTCATCTTATCATTCGTACCCGCAATAGATAACTCTAATGAGATACTATTTCCATCAGTCGATACGACGCGAGCAACGACATCATTCGGTGATATTCCCTCGCCAAATTGAATCGTATCAAAACCGTCAGTTTCTTCAATATAGTCGACACCATCGCCGCGAGAGAATAAATAGACATCATCACCAGCTCCACCACGAAGTTGGTCATCACCCACTCCGCCAGACAAAACGTCATTTCCACCATAGCCATATATCGTGTCATTTCCGTCATCACCATACAAAGAGTCGTTAGCAAAACCGCCGATTACACTATCGTTGCCGCCTAAACCATGATAGGTATAAGCCCCGTCTTCAAACGACGCCAGATGATCTGAATTATTCGTACCAACCATATCATGCGCACGACGATGAATCTCAGCAACGCCCCAAGACACACCGTTACTGAAAATAATTCGTTCAATTTGACTCCCTGGATTATCAGTGTGCAAACGATCACTATTGTAAATACGCGTACCAAAATGGCCGTCTACTACAATCTTGTCGGTTGTATTTTTGATGGTAATCGCCAAAGATATTTTATTACCGTAGCCTGAGACAGTCTGCAAAATAACATCCTCTGGCAAAATTCCCTCACCGAGTTGGATCGTATCAAAACCGTCTGTTTCTTCAATATAATCGGTGCCATCTCCTCTCGAAAAACGGTAAATATCATCACCAGCTCCACCACGGAGTTGGTCAGTACCTGCACCACCAACAAGCACATCATCGCCACCCATGCCATAAATCGTATCATTGCCAGCATCGCCGTAGAGAACATTGTCGTTATTATCAGCATATAGACCATCATCACCATCTCCAGCGGCAATTAGCGTGTAGTCATCTTTAGTATTGAGAGAGTCTCCTTTATCTGTACCATTGAGTACTTTCTCACCCGCAAAGTCAATAATACGACCATACTCTGCTGATTGCTTAACATAGTAATTGCGCAAATTCTCGAACTCTACGCTCTTTTTCAGCCCATGATATTTCATGACTCGTGCAAATTCACTCAGTAAATCAATACCAGCTTTAGCATCTTGAAAAATTGCAGCATCTAGCACCTTGAAAGTATCTTTAAATGAAACATCCTCGGACTCAGTCTTCATGCTTGCGATTGCATCTTTTAATTGTACCTGTGAAACTAATGACACATATACAACTTCAAATAATTTATCATACGACCTCTGTAGCAAAGGCGCTGCATTAGCATTCGGCGATCCTCGAAATTCCGTGCCAAAAAACTTTTCCAGTACAGCCAACTTCCGAGCGTCAAACAAATCGCCGCGGCTCTTTGGATCAACAGGAGTAACTCCAGCCCAATTCGCCAAAATATCCGCAACCAAAGTTTCACGTTTTGTAATATTTTTTCTTGAATAAACTGTTCGACCAAACTACGCAGTAGACCCGACTCGTCCTGCATAATTGCTTTATGTAGTGAACCGACGTTGCCCGCCCCTTGCACGTTTGGTAATAATGCAACGTCGTCAGAAATATTAACTAGCGAGGAGTCTACAGATTGTAACGGATCGCGATTTAGTAGATATTCACCAGTTATTCGAGAACTACCGTCTGCTAGAGTAAATGTCCCCGTTCGCACTTGAGCATTGTTCGCACTATCGGTCACGCCGGTGTTGTTGTACGACAGTCCAATGGACACAATCCCCAAATCAACCAACTGTTTTAATTCACCAACAGAGGTGATGCCGTCACCGTCAGAATCTTGCCAGATTCGTAACAACGTGTATATTGCATCATTACTATCAATCTTACCGTCCTTGTTATCGTCATATTCTGCCAACGCCGCAAAGCCACTTGATGCCAATGTCTTACCATCTTTCATCAGTGTACGGTCGCCAAATAATTCGTTACCACCATTGATGATTCCGTCACCATTTCTGTCATAAGCTAGCAACCCCTCTCCCGATCCAATCCACGACGTTCTTTCAGCAAAACCACTATTGTCCAAGTCAAAAAATGTATTCGACTCGTCAATTGATATTGTCGTTATTCCGTCACCATCCAAGTCAAACACCAGCGGGTCAACACGGCGGTCTTGATCAGCTTGAGCTTTCTGCGTATCGACATATGCTGACATGAAATCACCTGAAGCCAAGCGACGTTCAAATTGTTGCACAACATAATTTGCATATGCTATTTGATCGTGGCTATACGGACGATTAGATACAGAACCATCAGGTAGGATTATAAAATTATTGTAATATATGACGCCATCCTGTGACATAGTCGTTGGTAATGGAGGTTTGCTAATGACATCCGTGGTATAGTTCTTGTCAATCTTTGCACGCTCAATAACTTGAAAAGCATTAATTAAATTAAACAAATCACGCAGATTACGAACCGAAAGTTTTTGATCTGCTACAGTCTCTGTCATTTTGTATTGCAGGCCAGGCTTACTTGGATCATCACATAGAAACCTGTCCAAATTGTGCCGAGAAGTATTGAAGAGGCCCGAACCATCTTTACCCCCAACTCCCTCATACCCACTATAGACAGCCATCGTATCAGTAACCGAATACCTACCCGGCCCGCCTGCGATAGTATTTTTTATATTATTTATTTGACGCTTATATTCTAGCATATCTATATTGCCCTTACTAAGCCGCAGCCTAACGGCCAGCATTTTACCAAGGGCATTAAAGTTGACTCGTTTGTAGTCCAGATCTGAGGTATCTATATGCTGTATCGTGCTACCAATCGGTACACCATACATCCCAACCCAATCTAGAGAGTTTACGTGGTCGGTTATATTGTACTCGTTAAGCCTAGCCAGGGCAGACACGTCAAGAAGATTAGTTCCTATTCCAACAGCATTAAAGGTAATCGCCTGAATACCTCCATAATTACCTCCTGACGAAAAATCTGAGGTTCTATATGTCAGATAGGAGGCCAGGCCACCACCCAGTGAATGACCGGTAGCAGTAGCGTTGTTGTGTCGAAGATATTTGAGGGCATCTTTTTTGCTAATATTATCATTGCCTGTAACTCGTGCGACGACAGACTGAGCAAATTCCAACGTATCCCAAAATTGCGCCAAGGGCGACAAAACCATGGAACCAATTTGTGTATCTGTAGCAATGTCACTCAAGGCCGGCAGAAACCCTCTGTCGAGTTCGGTACCACGAAAGGCAAGAATAATTTTTCCGGAAGGAGATCTAAAAGCTACCCCAGCAAAACCAGAAACATCATCTTTTTCAAAATATACGAGAGTATAAGAACGGAGAGGGCTAGAGGGATCTTTGAGGACAGAGAGCTCAGGCTTGTTTAAATCTTTTTCCGTAACAGCCTTACGCGAAATAAGTTCTTCAATGGTTGCACCTTCAAGAGATTTATCAAAATCTAAATATGCTATAGCACTTAAGCTCAGATATTCTAGTGTATTTAATGACATATCATTCTCCCATCTTAACAATGCATGACTCTACGTCGTCTTTGCTACCTAATTTATTTTTATCAAAAAATATTTCACATCTTATTTGCGAGTTATTGTTTCTATTTATGTCTAGATCTACACTGTATATCCCCTCTTTTCGTAGCTTCTCTACTATTCTAAATGCATAAGAAGACTTTTGGCTGTCGTTCGGAGCGTTTATTATTAACCTGTACAGGAAGCCTTTGTCCTTGGTTTTATTGTCCTCATACTTAGACTGTTTATTTACAGAATCTACCAAATCTTCAGATAAGACAATTTCTGCCCGTGCACTATCTGCTTTATAGCCATTGCTGTTAGCGTTAACTTCTTTGACGATAGATTCTAACTCCCTGCTGGCTTGGACTGACCAGATGGCGGCGATATATTGGTCGCTACAGTCAGAGGGATTTAAATAGTTGCAATCGATATCAAACTTTAGTTTTGGGTTTGACACTAGGTATGCTTGCGACATCCATATACCGTTGACCCCAAGGCCTCCATGTTTATATTCAGGTCTCTCTACCTTAAAATCCTCATGATATTTACCTTTTAAATACTCTGACATCTTGCCCTGAACACTAGCTAATTTATTCTCATTTCGAATATATAACCCAGCCACGGCAATAATAAGCAGTACTGCTAAGCTACCTAGGAACAATAATAATCTATATTGCTTGTTCTTTTTCTGGTTGCGCTTCTTGGACATCAAACCCTCCAACAGTCTTATCTTTATGCTTTCATTGTAACCCAACCACAAGCAATATACAACGAAAATATAGACAGCCAAAGCTGCCTATATTTTGATAATTTCTCTGTGGTGACCTTACCGGGAATCGAACCCGGATTGCCAGGATGAAAACCTGGTGTCCTAACCGTTAGACGATAAGGCCAACGTCACGAATTATAGCAAATTGTCAGTCAGTTGTCTACAGGTGGCCAAAGCAATTTTCCGCTTCATTTCTCATTTGGCGTCGTTTCTTATATAATAATATCCATGGCAAAGCAAAAGAAGAAACGCAACAAAAAGTACACTGGTGCGGACGCTGCCACCAAGCGGCCATCAATCACTCGCGTTAGTGCAGTCAACCGTTCACGGTTTGGCCAGTGGCGTCATGATCACCAACGACAGCTCAGCATTGCACGCACTGTCGCCATCATCATCGTTACGCTTATCATCATCGTTTCGGGCGTCATGAGCTTATTCTGACACCACCTACTTTACCGGCAGACGAAACCCAAAGGTACTGCCTTTACTCTCTTTTGATTCAAATACCATCTGACCGCCGTGCGCCAGGACAACCTTGCGCGCCAAAAACAGCCCGATCCCCGTACCGTCTGGGCGTTTTTTGCGAGCGTTTGAGCCACGGAAAAACTTACTGAACAAATTTGCTTTCTCCGCGTCAGGAACGCCGATACCAGTGTCTTTGACGGTAAACACCACATCGTCATCATCTCTGGTCAGTTTTACTTTGATGGTCGTGTCGGGCTTTGAGTAATACAGTGCATTTTCAATCATATTCATCATCACCTGTCGCAATTTTTCACCATCCACCATGGGCTGCGGGATGTCTTTGTCGATGTCCACTGCTATTTTGACATGTCGCTGTTTGGACATGGTTTTTAGGAATGCAACCTCGTCCTTGACCAGTTGCGCCAAGTCAGTCGCTTGACGGTTGATGACGAATTTGCCCGTTTGCAGCCTGGACACACTCAAAAAGTCACCAATGAGCTGCACCATTCTTTCACTTGAGCCAAAAGCTTCGGTCAATACAGTGCGCTGCGTCGCGTTGATCGGCCCCAGGTCACCCTCTAACATCATATCCAAATAGCCCTTGATGCTGGTCAGCGGGGTTCGCAGCTGGTGTGATGCCATAGAGATGAATTCGTCTTTGGCGGCGTCCAGTCGTTGCAATTGGCGGTTACTGATCCTGAGTTCCCTCGTTGCATCGATAATTTTCTGTTGCAACGTCTCGTTAAGCTGCCGTACTTCGGCCATGGCGAGTGAGTTTTTGACTGCCACCACCAATTCACCGCTCATGGTTTCCAGGAGGGAAATATCTCGCCGCGTGTAGCGCTTGGCTCGTCTGCCAAACAACACACAACCAACACATTCGTGGTCCATGGCTAGCGGCAGG